>DASPZU010000065.1:0-4878 GCA_035636095.1 Thermoanaerobaculia bacterium | reverse complement strand
CATCGTGAACCCTTCCCGCTTCGCCGCTTCCACCTCCTCGGCATACGCCTGTCGCGAGCGCTGTACATATTGGTCATACGAAGTGACCGTGTTCGCCGGGCAGGCAACATCCTCGACGATCGTGCCGTCCGGTTTTGACTGGCCGACGACCGATGGGCTGACCAGCAACAGCAGGAGAGGGAAAATGGATCGCCGCGTTGTCTGATTCATGGCTACCACCTCGAGTCATGTTACGAAAATGGATAGTCGTAACGGTCTGCCACACTTTCTTCTCAAAAGATTGTATGCGCTTCGCGACCCTACTTCTGGCCCTGCACGCGAGCGTTGCCCTCGCCGGCGACACGTGGGTGGCGCTCACGCCGAACGCAGCTCCGTTCGGCACCAGCGTTGTGGCGGCGGATCCCTTTGCGCCCGACACGCTGTATGCCGACGCCTTCTACATCGCGGGGATGAGCAAGTCGACGGATGGCGGCAAGAACTGGGATGTCTTGCCCTTCAACGTACAGTTGCTGCGAAAAATCATCGTCGAAACGAGCGCGCCGAATCGCGTCACAGCGATGGCGTGGGACATGCTGGACTACAGCGTTTATCGCTCCACCAACGGCGGGTTAACGTGGGTCCGCTATCAGTCCAGTGGAGCGGTCATAGGAATCCTGAACGATATCGCCGTCGATCCGTTGGACTCCAGCATTCTGTACGCGGCCCATGCGCGCTCCTGTCTCACCAGTTGCATCGCCGACTCGGGAGGTGTCACCAAGTCAAGCGACGGCGGCCGGCACTGGACCGCTCTCTTCAAAGGTGTCGGCATCCAGCAGGTATTCGTCGATCCGTTCGGCAGCGGAACGATCTACGCCGTCGGCACGATTTCCCGCCGCAGCCAGAATGGCGGGCTGACATGGACCGATCTCGCGTCGCCGGGCGGCGAGGCAATTTTTCGCATGGCGCTTGATCCCGTCGTACCGGACGTGTTGTACGCGAGCACTTTCCAGGGCTTCTGGCGCAGCGACGACCGAGGCGACACCTGGCGCCAACTCGGCAGTCCGTTCGCCATCTTTCCCGCGTGGAGCATCGCTATCGATCCGATCCGGCGCGGCGTGATCGTCGCTGGCGGCGGCAACGGCTTCGGTGTCAAGAGAAGCATGGATGGAGGACAGACCTGGCAGCCGCTGAATGAAGGTCTCGCGGTCCCGCAAGCGCCGGCGCAGCTCGACTTCATCCAGGTCTTCTTCGCCCCCAACGGAAAGCTTTATGGTGTCGCCGGCTTCCAAGGCGTAATGAAGTTGAACGCAGCGAGCGAGCCGCGACGACGGCCTGTTCGCCACTGACGATCGTGCCTTCAACGGGCCACTGTGGGGATATTCGCTCGATGGCCGTGTCGTGTGCGTCGGCAAGTTGCCGTGATAGTCGCGATGGCCGAGTCGGCGACCAATTCGCGTTAGTCAACCTCCGCGGCGCGCTCTCGCAGAAGACTCTCAAATTGTTGTGTCAAGATCTCGCAGATCTACAGCGGCGACGGCTGCGGCCTGCTCGAGGAGAGCGAGTGCCTCAACATCGTTAACACCTCTGACGACAGCGTTGGCAACGAATCGAATGATGTGCACGTCGGGCTTCGTCGTGTTTGCGCCGAACAACATGCGCAGGAACTGAAAACCTGCTAAGCCGAATCCCGAAACGCTCATTGCACGATAATCGCGCGGGTGTGCTTGACACGCCCATTTCGTAAGATTGTCTGTTTCAGAACCGTCGCCCTGTTCAGCGATCCTCGCGAGATACTCTGTGACTCCGCGCAAGATCGAGGCGCGACGGGGATCGCGGTAGTTGAGAACTTGGACCATGAATGAGGCTGGAGAATCGTACGAGTCAATCAGAGCAAGAAGATCTCTGATGGAGGGCGTCGATGCGTGAGTACCCGAGAACAGTTCTAGCCGCGGTACGACGAAACGTCGTACTGCCTGTTTAGCGAAAGTACGCAGTCGATGACCTTCTGCGCCGTCGGCCGTGTCCAGGCTGCATCGGTCGAGGCGCGGACCGGACCTAGGGAGTGAATGGCAGCAACCAACGCTGCAAGCTCTGACATGAGAGAAAGTGGCAATTTACGGCGCGTCCTTGAGCTTGAAACTTACGTTGTAGTAACGAATCGCGACATTGTTTGCCATTCTGAGCGCGTACGAGAGTTTAGGGTCGGGATCGCGACAGATGACGAGACCCTTCACAATTTGGTCGTTTTCACAAAGATGTTCTTTAACCCATCCCATGTATCGAAGAACTTGTCCGCCGACTTGATCCGACGGTCTGCCCTTTTTTAACTCGTTGAGAAACGCGATATCGGTGTAGTCGAGCGGCGTAGCACCTGTGATCTCCCAATGTGCCGCTATATCTGGCCCGCGGATATCGACCATCTGTGCCGCGGCAACGAGGAACTCCGGCTCCACTGTGTTCGTCGGATACTTGCCCTGCTTCCAAGGCATCTCCAACTTATCCCAGAGGTGGCGAAGAACGTGTGCCGCCGTCATGACGGTATAAGGGGCGACAAAAAAGCCCGTGCCGGCACAAACGTAGACCTGCCGATCTTGCTCATGCCGGTTATCGCAAACGTCAGAGGCGTAACGACGTCGAAGACAAGCTGCTCTGCTTATGTCGCGCAGGCTTGGTAGGACGATCGCGTGTTGTCGCCGCGACGCGATTCTGCGTATCGCGATACGCGGCGAGCCTTACCCCTCCCGTTGCGGCGCTGGCTGCGGCTGCACCGGTAGCGGGACGTCGGTGGATGGGCCGCTCCCCGGCGCGATGGTCATCTTCTCGCCGGGGGCCTCCTCGGGGTAGTACTCCTTCTGCTTGATGTAGTCGATGCCGGTGTCCTCGCGCAGGACGTCGTTGACTTCCCAACCCTCCAGCGTCTCGCGCTCCAAGAGCTTGCGCGCGATCTTGTCGAGCGACTGCTTGTTGTTCGAGATGACCTCGTGCGCGGTGTGATACGCCTTGTCGAGAATCCGCCGCACTTCCTTGTCGATCTCGATGGCGGTGGCCTCGGAGTAGTCCTGATGCTGCGCGAATTCGCGGCCGAGGAAGATGGCTTCTTCCTTCTTGCCGAAGGTCGCCGGTCCGAGCTCCGACATGCCCCACTCGCACACCATCCGCCGCGCGAGCTGCGTCGCGCGCTCGATGTCGTTGCCCGCGCCCGTGGTGATCTCGCTGAGGAAAATTTCCTCCGCGATGCGGCCGCCCATCAGCACCGCCAGGTTCGCTTCCAGATATCGTTTCGAGTACGAGTACTTGTCCTCGACCGGCAACTGCTGCGTTAGGCCGAGGGCGCGGCCGCGCGGAATGATGGTGACTTTGTGCAGCGGATCGGCGGCCGGCAGCACCGCCGCCACGATCGTATGACCCGACTCGTGATACGCGGTGTTGCGCTTCTCGCGATCGCTCATGACCAGCGACTTGCGCTCGACGCCCATCAGGACTTTGTCCTTCGCGAACTCGAAGTCGATCATCTGCACTTTCTTCTTGTCGTAACGCGCCGCATTGAGCGCCGCCTCGTTGACGAGGTTGGCGAGATCGGCGCCCGAGAATCCCGGCGTCCCGCGCGAGAGCACGGTGACGTCGACATCTTCCGCGAGCGGAATGTTGCGCGTGTGCACGCGGAGGATGCCCTCGCGTCCCTTGAGATCGGGCAGATCGACGACCACGCGCCGATCGAATCGGCCCGGGCGGAGGAGGGCAGGGTCGAGAACGTCGGGACGGTTCGTCGCGGCGACGAGGATCACGCCGTCGTTCGATTCGAATCCGTCCATCTCGACCAGGAGCTGATTGAGCGTCTGCTCGCGCTCGTCGTGACCGCCGCCCAGTCCGGCGCCGCGATGGCGGCCGACGGCGTCGATCTCATCGATGAAGATGATGCACGGCGCGTTCTTCTTTCCCTGCTCGAACAGATCGCGGACGCGCGAGGCGCCCACGCCGACGAACATCTCGACGAAATCCGATCCGGAGATCGAGAAGAACGGCGCGTTGGCCTCCCCCGCGATCGCGCGCGCGAGAAGCGTCTTGCCAGTCCCCGGTGGTCCCATCAGGAGAACGCCCTTCGGGATCTTGCCGCCGAGCTTGGTGAATTTCTGCGGCTCCTTGAGGAACTCGATGATCTCGTGCAGCTCGAGCTTGGCCTCATCGACGCCCGCAACATCCTTGAAGGTGACTTTCTTGGCGCTGCCGGAGAGCAGCTTGGCCTTCGACTTTCCAAAGGAGAGCGCTTTGTTGCCGCCGGCCTGCATCTGGCGCATGAAGAAGATCCAAAGGCCGATCAGGAACAGCACCGGCGCCCAGGTGATCAGCGCGGTGATGAAGCCGGTGTTCTGCGGCGGCTCGAACTCCATGGTGACTTCCTTCTGCTTGAGAAGGTCGTACATGGCGGGATAGTTGGTCGGTGCGGTGGTGTGAAATTCCTTCTTGCCTCCGGGCGCGGTGGACTTGGTCTCGCCGCGGATGTCGTCGCCGCGGATGGTGACCTTTTCGACCACGCCGGAGTTCACGCGGTCGAGAAATGCGCTGAATGGAATCGGCTCACTGGTGCCCTTCGTCGTCTGGAAGAGACTCCACAGCAGGAAGACGAGGACGATGATGACCACCCAAAGTAGCGCGGTCTTGACGGTGGAATTCAAAAAATAGCCTCCCGGGCGGCACGCGATGCTTCAGCCGTGCCACGGCTTAGTAACGGCCGTGACCCCATGTAAATTCTAATCTTTCGGAGTGCGGCGGCTTTGTACGTACCGGGGAGATGGTGGACGGGTGGCCGGAGACATGGTGGACACCTAAGCGGAGGAAGAGCAGCCTGAGGGGAGGCTGCTTGAATGCCGTGGAAAGAGGTGTCCACGATGTCATCGAGGC
>DASPZU010000064.1:0-24131 GCA_035636095.1 Thermoanaerobaculia bacterium | reverse complement strand
CTCACCACGAATCTGCTGCAGATTCGTGGTGAGGGCGTCGGCCAGGCCGACCGACAGGAAATCATCGCGGGTGTTGTTGGCGATGTTGGTCATCGGCAAGACGGCCAGGGAGTGGATGGGCGGGGGAGCGGCGCCCGCGCTGGTAGTCGCGTCGTCGCTCACTCCGCTGGTCTGCGCGAAGTAGATTGCCGTGCCGATCAACGCCACCGCCGCCAGTGCAATCACAATCCTCGGCCACTTCGCGCGATGGACCGTCCGGCCGATGAGGCTTCGTGAATGGGGAGCAAGCGTGTGGCGCGCCGTCGGCGTGATCAGGACGTCGATGTCCGCCAGTACTTCGCGGGCGCTCTGGTATCGATCCTTTGGATCTTTTTGCAGCAGCTTTCCGATCATCTTCGCCGCCGACGGCGGGAATTGTGAATCGAGCGGAACGAATGGCTCCGGTTCCGAGTCGCGAATTTTCTCGAGGACCAGCAATGGCGCGTCGGCGTTGAATGGCAATTGCCCGGTGGCCATCTGGTAGAAAACGATGCCGAGGCAAAAAAGGTCGCTGCGCTCGTCGGCGGGCTGCCCTCGCGCCTGCTCGGGCGAGAGATAGTGAAGAGTGCCGAAGAGTTGTCCGGTGGTGGTGTCGATGGACATGGGCGCGACTTCGCGATGCAGCGCCTTGGCGAGGCCGAAGTCGAGGATCTTCACCTGGCCCGACGGCTCGATCATGACGTTGGGGCTCTTCAGATCGCGATGGATGATGCCGCCTTCGTGCGCGGCCGCGACTCCGGCCGCGATCTGGCGTGCGATGTTGAGAAATTCCGCCGCTTCGAGCGGACGCCGATGAATGCGCTGCGTCAGCGTTTCGCCTTCGCAGTACTCCATCACAATGTACGGCGGGCCGTCCGACTCGCCGACTTCGTGGATGGTCGCGACGTTGGGATGGCGGATGGCGGCTGCCGAGCGCGCTTCGCGCATGAATCGCGCTCGCCGATCGCCGGCCGCCAGATCTTCCGCGCGCAGGACTTTCAGCGCCACGGTGCGCTCGAGGCGCGAGTCGCGGGCGAGGTAAACCGTCCCCATCCCACCTTTGCCGAGCACACGGATGACCTCGAACCGATCGAACGACTGCGGGACGTCCGTCATGGGCTACCGCAGCGATTCTACTTCTACAATGGCGAGTTGCATGATCGAGTTCACGGAGGACCGCGTGCCGTCGCAGGGACTGCCCCAGGCGGTCGACGACCTGGTCGAGCTGTTCGGAGGCGAGATGCAGGCATCGCGCGACCGTGAACGGCGATTCATTCTGCCGCTCCGCCGCGGGGTGGCGGTGGCGGGGGGCGTGGAGTGCACCGTTTCATGGGCGGTCGATGCGAGCGATCAGGCCACGGTCACGCTGGTGTGCAATCGCGATGTCGACGCGCCGAAAGCGCAGCGGATCGCGATTCTCGTCGTCGGCGTCATCGGCGCGCTGACGTTCATGATCTGGCCGTTCTTCGGCAAACATGCGACCCAGCTGGGGACTCTGGCGTGGATCGGGGGGTTGGTGGCGCTGGCGGTTTACTTTCTGACGCTGCGACGAACGTCGGGCGGCATCGCGTACGACTTTCTACAGCGGCTGGCGCGGCGGCAGCGGGAGACTACAGCCGATCGGTGAGGATCGTCTTCGCGATGGTGGCCAGCTGCATGTTCGATGTTCCTTCGTAGATCTTTCCGATCTTCGAGTCGCGCCAGAACTTTTCGACCGGGTACTCTTTGGTGTATCCGTTTCCGCCGAAAATTTCCACCGCCGTCGACGTCACCCGCTCGCACACCTCGGACGAGAAGAGTTTGGCCATGGCCGCCTCGCGAAGAAATGGCTTGCCGGAGTCTTTCAATCGCGCGGCGTTGTAGACCATGAGTCGCGCCGCCTCGAGCTGCGTGGCCGCCTGCGCGATCTGAAATTGCAATCCTTGAAACTCGGAGATCGGCTTTCCGAACTGCCTCCGCTCTTTGGAGTAGGCGATCGCGTATTCCAGCGCGCCCCGCGCGATGCCGATCATCTGCGCTCCGATGCCGATCCGCCCTTCGTTGAGTGTCTCGATCGCGATTTTGTATCCCTTTCCCGCTTCGCCCAGGACGTTTTCTTTCGGGACGCGGCAGTCTTCGAGGATCAGCTCGCAGGTCGAAGAGGCCCGGATTCCGGTCTTGTCTTCCCTCTTTCCTACTGAGAATCCGGGGAAATCGCGCTCGATGATGAATGCCGTGATGCCTTTGTACCCCGCGTCGGGGTTCGCATTCACGAACACGATGAATACTCCCGCCTCGGCGGCGTTGGTGATCCACAGCTTGCGCCCGTTGACAACCCAGTGGTCGCCTTTGTCTTCGGCGCGCGTGGCGAGAGCGAAGGCATCCGATCCCGAACCTGCTTCGGAGAGCGCGTACGCACCGACCATGTCGCGCGCCAGCATGGTCAGGTACTTCGATTTCTGATCGCCGTTTCCCCACCGAAGAATGGCGTTGTTGACGAGGGTGTTTTGCACATCCACCAGGACGCCGCAGGAGGCGTCGACGTGCGACAGCTCCTCGACCACGATGACAGCGCTGAAGAATGTCGAGCCCGCGCCGCCCCATTGATCCGGCACCTCGATGCCCATGATTCCGAGGTCGAAGAAGCTGCTGATCAGCTCCTTCGGCATCGCCGCCTGGCGATCCATGTCGTGGACGAGCGGTCGGATCTTCTCGATCGCGAACTCGCGCACGGTCTGCTGGAACATCTGCTCCTCTTCGGAGAGTGCGGTGAGCGGCGCGCCGGCGGGGACTTCGATGGCCTGGGTCATGTTGACCGATTATAGGACTGAGGACTGAGGACTGAGGGCACTCTCCGTTCCCTTGAATATCGCCGAGGGTTCGAGCGGGGAAATCGCAATGAATTTCATCAGTTTCTGTCGATCGCGAAATCTTCTGCGGCCGAAGTGCGTAGTGACCTCTACACTGCCTTGGATATTGGCTATTTGGAGGAGGAAGGATTCACATTGTTGCTAGGCGAGGGCGAGGAAGTGGCGTGCATCATCGGCGGTTTACGCCGTGCGGTGAGTCCACCGAGAACGACGCGATGACTCAGTCCTCAGTCCTGAGTTGGCCCCTGTGGCGGAATTGGCAGACGCACGGGACTTAAAATCCCGAGGTCCGAAAGGGCCGTGCCGGTTCGAGTCCGGCCGGGGGCACCATTTAGCGCGCGAGGATTTTCGCGCGGGCGAAGCCTGTCGTCCCGCTAATCTGATCGATGATCCCGACCGACAGGATGTTCTCGCCGGGGTTCACCCGAATCGCGGTGGTGTAGGTCATCGGCTTCGCTCGCACTGCCTGCTCCGCGAATGGTGGGATCCCGAACCCCCGGGGACGTCGCATGACTTCGGAATTCCTGCCGTCGCCCGTGCCGATCACGAAATAGAGAACGAAGCCTCCGACGAGCTTCTGGTCCTGAGGCAGGAGTGTGATTGTCGAGGCCATCGTCACTTTCACCGGCACCGTGAATTTGCCGCCGTCATTTGCCGGCGGTCCCGTCCGAATCGAGATGGGCCATGTGCTCGACGCGGTGTCGGTGTACAGATTTGCGATCACGCGATCCCTCATCTGATCATCGTTCGACTTGATGACGACAGTTTCGCGCGCACGAACCAGATACTTGGGATTCTTCAGCTTCACCACGACCCTGCGCGGCGTTCCGCGAGACTCGGGCGGTCGATAGCCGAGAGAGTAGTAGGAATCGAGGTCCTTGCTGATGATGTCGAAAGCCAGATCAAAGTTTGTTGTTTGCGTGACTGCGACTCCACCGGTCCCTCCCGCCATCGCTTTCAGCGCAGAGCCGGTGCTGGCAGCGCGGGAAAAGCTCTCGGTGTAATCGAGCGGCGTGTCGATCGGGCTTCTGTTGTCCGCGGACATCTCGGTGGAAGTCTGTGCCGTACCAATGGCATAGATCATGACGCCGTTTTCGCTCGCTCGCTTTGCGACGGCGTCAATCATCGCCGGCATGCGATTGCCCATGACTCCGGTGACGGCCTGCAAATTGGGAAGGTTCGTTCGATTCATACGCGGCGAAAATTCATCGAACGCATATCGGTACAGCTCCGCTCCCGGACGTTCGTTTACATGTTCGCCGACAAACAGAAGGACCTTTTTTCCCTCGAGTCCACCAATGCTGGTGGCCATGCGCTCCACCCCTTGAAGCATCGCCTCCTGTTCCACGCTCATGCGGTTTGCGTGACCATCGATGTCCGATTGTGCCCGGGCATGAGCCTCGGGCCAACTCAGCACGTTGCCCTCCGCCATCCGGATGAGATTCTGAATGTCGCTCTTGATCCATTCGATGGTGACGTGTTGCGCGTCTCCCGCGGGCGCGACATGTCGCAGTTTGCCGATTGCTCCCTTGACGGCCTCCTAATCGCTGCTGAAGGGAAGAATCACGTGAAGACCAAGGCGCCAGCACACGACCATGGCTTGATCTTCCGGCCTCATCTTCTGGTCGACGAATCTCTCGACAGCGGCCAGGACCGACTCTTTCTTGGCGTGCTGGAGGGATGAGCTGTCGACGAACAGAAGCAGTCTCCGCTGTCGTAACTCCAGCGGAATCTCGGAGTTCGCGCTGTTGTCGGCATCGCCGCGGCGCACCTCGTAAAGATTCGTGATGGTCTGCCTGACGCCCTCTTCGTAGACCTCGAAGTCCTCTTTGATCAGGGCCGCTGACCGGATTGCCGGCTCGATCGCGGACCACCACGTCGACGTTGACGACGCGGACCTCGATCGTTTCGACGAGTTTCTGTTGGGGAAATCCGGAAAGCGCAAAAAGCGAGATCAAGACGGCGACGGTGAGGGTTCGCATCGCTTCGGTCTGTGTTAGGCTACGAGAGAGCCGTTGATTAACGGAACAATCCGTTGATTAACGGAGGGGAGGGCGTGATGGGTACCTGCGATTACTGTGGCAGCCGATTCCCGCTGACGCGTTCCACCAGAAAATATTGCACACCGCGCTGCAAGACCAACGCTTGCCTCGATCGCAATCCCTCACGCGTGCGCGCGGCTGAAGTTCGTGCTCTGTATGCGCTGCTCGACGAGGAATTGAAGAGCGTCGAGGCGTTTCGCGAGAAGCTGCGGATGATCATCGCTCCCGGACGTCCGCCCATCCTCGATCCGGAGGCTACCTACGTGCCGACACTGGATTGAAAACAAAAGGGCGCCTTTGCAGGCGCCCTTCCGGGGTGGGAGCTAAGAACTCGCCCCCTCAGGTTTACTAGAACAATCCATCGAACGCAGTACCTCCTCCCCCATGAATTTCCGGCGGACCCGCAACAAGCGTCACGTCCATGGCCATGACCCACCACACCGAAGTCGCGGACCGGATCGACCGCTCCAACACGCCCCGGGGTGGAGGGGAGGAGCGGGAACTTTATAACTGCTTCAAAGAGCGTCTGCTGCTCGATAACGCTATGCGAATCTTTTTATTGCAGAAGCAATCTAATGATGCGATTTTTCACCTGAAATAGCAACGCGAAATCCGTCCGGCAACGCTCCGTGCTACCGCAATCGGCATGCCGATTTCGTGTGCTACCATTCCGATTTTCCGGAGCCTAATCGCCCATGAAACCAATGATTTCCGCTGCTGCGTGCGCATTGGCGCTCGCTTCCTCACTCTCCGCCGGCAATGTCAGCGGCAAGGTCAGTTTCGTCACAAAACGGGGGCAGAATCCGGTGGTCACAGAGACGCTGGTCTGGCTCGAGCCGGTCAGCGGTCGAACACCGAAGGCCGTCCCAGGCAAATTTCAGATGGTGACGCGCGGCAAGATGCTGGTCCCTCACGTGCTCGCGATTGCTGTCGGCTCGACCGTCGAATTCCCAAACGATGATCCGATCTCGCACAACCTCTTCTCGCTCTCGTCTAACAACTCCTTCGACCTCGGTCTTTACAGGCGAGGGGCCGGGAAGGCGCAGCGATTCGACACTCCCGGACTCGTCAACGTGTACTGCAACGTGCATCCGAGTATGTCGGCAGTCATTCAGGTGATGTCGACGCCGTATTACGGCTTCGCCGACCAGAGCGGGAACTACGCGCTTCCGAATGTTCCGCCCGGCCGTTACCGCCTGATCGCGTGGAATGAGCAGGGGGGTCAGATCGAATCGGCCATCGAGGTGACGACTGCCGGAACGGTGACGGGCAACGTCGCTCTGATGCTCGACAGCCGCAACTTCCGCCTAACGCAGCATCTCAACAAGGTCGGAAAGCCGTACGAACCGCCGAGCCTCAAGGACTATTGATTGACGGATACAGCCGTCACCACCGAACCAACACTGAAGCGGCCGACGCTGGAGCGGGCGCGCTTTCCACTGGTCTGGAAGTTGTTCGGTCTGACGGCGCTGCTGATCGTGATCGTGGTCGCCATCGCGGTCGGCATCACCATACAACGCGCCGACGCCATCGCCGCCAACACCGTCAATACCTCGATTTCGAACGCCGCGAACCTCTTTCGTGAATTCGAACGTCAGCGCCTGGGCCGCCTGGCGCTTCCGGCCATCCTGTTAGGCAACGATCCGAAGTTCGTGGCCTACATCCAGGAAGCGATGGCCGGCGCTCCATCAACGCCGGCGGTGCAGGGTCAGGAGCCGCCCCAACCTGTGATCGATCTGGTCAGCATTGCCGACCAGCTCGAGCAGCGGCGTCAATCGCTGGGCACCGACCTGCTCATTCTCCTCGATGATCAGGGCCGCATCGTCGCGCGCACCGATCAGCCGACCGTCAACACCGCTGCGCGCGCAGACCTGTACGAACAGTCGCCGCTGGTGAAAAAAATCGTCGATGATGCCAGCGTCGAGTTCACTGCCGGCGTTCTGCCGCTGAGCCAGAAGCTGTTCCACGCGGCGGTGGCGCCGATCGGCGCGGGCGCGAACAACGTCCGCGTCGGATACCTCGTCAACGCCTACGGAATCGATGATGCCTTCGCGAATCGCATCGCCGATGCCACCAACGCCGGCGTCATTTTCATGTCGCCGAACTCGCTGGCGCGATCGGCGAATGCGCCGGCATTCAACATGGCGCAGATGACGGGCGTCGATCGCATTCTCAAAACAGGCAAGCCCGTTCCGCCGTCGCGATTGCAAGTCGAGCGCAATCGCTACGTCATGACCGGACATCCGCTGACATCGGCTGCCGACACGGTCGGCGCAGCGGTGTTCATTCGCTCACTCGATCGCGAGCTCGCGCCCTTCCGTCAGATCGAGCAGGCGCTTCTATTCGGTGGCGGCGCGGCCCTGCTCCTCGCTTTCATCCTGTCCTGGCTGATCGCAAAGCGCGTCACGCGGCCGATCGAGCAGCTCGCCATGACGGCACAAGCGGTAACCGCCGGCGACTATTCGGTGCAGCCGAACATCGCCCGGGCCGACGAGATCGGCATTCTGGGGCGGTCGTTCGCAAAGATGATCGTCGCGTTGCGCGACAAGGCCGAGCTGGAAGAGTTGTACGAACAGATGGCCGCCAGGACCAAGGAGCGCGAAGCGGCAGCCGCAGCCGGGTTGCGACCTTCGGAGCCTGCGCGTCTCGATGAAGGAACGGTGGTGGTGACGGACCTTCGTGGTCTGCCTCCGGTCGGCGATGGCGATCCCGCACTTCTCGTCAGCGCGATCAGTCGCGTGATGAAGCTGCAGGAGGCCGAGGTCGCGCGCCAGGATGGCGAGGTTCGCGAAGTGGAAAGCCATCGCCTGGTCAGCGTCTTCCGCGGGGACCGCGGAGTGCTGCATGCCATCCGCGCCGCACGTGCCATCAACGAGGAGCTCGCCACGCTCAGCGATGTGCAGATGTCGATCAGCGTCGGCATCGCGACCGGCCAGTTCGTCACCGGCTCCGTCGACGTCGACGGCAGCGCCGGTCTGGCCATCCTCGGCAACGCGCCGCAGTTGGCGAGCGTCTTCGCATGGCACGCGCCGAATGGCTACGCCTACATCTCCTACGAAACCGCGCAGACCGCTGGCGGCGAGATCATGTCCGGATCGACGCGGGAATCCATTCAACTCAAATGGCTGCCGCAGCCGCTGCCGGTGGCATCGATGCCGCTGGTGAGCATCACCACCGGCGTCATGCGGTCGATCGGTGAAACGACCAGCTCAATGACCACGTTGCGGCTTGATGCCACCGAAACGGGAACGCCGCCCCCGCTGGGCGCCGTTGCGGAACTGGCGCCGGGACTGCTGTTCGCCAATCGATATCGCATCGAGCAGATTCTCGGCCGCGGCGGCATGGGCATCGTCTACAAGGCCACCGACACGCAACTCGACGAGACGGTCGCGATCAAGACCCTCCCCGGCGACGTGATGACGCGCTCACCCGAAGAGCTCGAGCGGTTCAAACGCGAGATTCGCCTGGCGCGGAAGATCACGCATCGCAACGTTCTGCGGACCTACGACTACGGCGAGGCCGAGGGCGTCTACTTCATCAGCATGGAGTGCGTGCGCGGGTACACGCTGTGGGAGCTCCTGGAAGAAGCACCCAATCACCGCCTCGCGCCGCGCGTGGCACTGGGCATCGCGCGTCAGATTTGCCGCGGACTGCAGGTGGCGCACGAGCAGGGAATCATCCATCGCGACATCAAGCCGCAGAACGTGCTCATCGATCACAAAGGTGAAGTGAAGCTGATGGACTTCGGCATCGCACGTGTCGCCGAAGCAGAAGGGATGACGCAGGCCGGCCTGATCGTGGGCACGCCGCACTACATGAGCCCCGAACAGGTGCAGGGGAAGCAGCTCGATCCACGCAGCGACGTCTATTCCGTCGGCATTTTGATCTACGAAATGCTCGTCGGCGCCAAGCCATTCTCGGCGCCATCGCTGACCGCCGTGCTCACCGCCCACATTACCGAGACGCCCAAGCCGGCCATCGAACAGCGCCCCGAGATCGGACGCGAAGTCAACGGCATCGTCATGCGCTGCCTCGCGAAAAACCCCAGGGACCGCTACGCCGACGCCGGCGCGCTGCTGCAGGATCTCGATCAGGTGCAGATGACGGCGGTTGCGGCAGCAGCCTGACGCGCAACGAAAGATCTCACCACAGAGACACAGAGGACACAGAGAAGTCTCTGTGTCCTCTGTGCCTCTGTGGTGAATCACAGGTCACTTCCAGATCGACTCGACCAGCGGCACCTTGAAATAGAGACTTCCGACTCTCAACGCGTCTTCCTGCCCGACGTTGTTGAGCGTGAAACTCTTCAGACGGATCAGCGGCAGTTTCTTGTAGCGCCGAAAATTCAACTCGACGTAAAGCGGCGTTCCGGGGATGGACTTCCACGATTCAGCGGTCGACGGTGAAATGCCGCGGACGAAGGCGTCCACGATCCGTCGCAACTGCACATTCTCGGGGATGGCCTCGGTCGTCCAGACATCGATCCACGCTTCCGGTCCATAGAGCATGCGATAGCGACGCGCCGGGATACCGCGAACTTTTCCGGAGACCGGACGCGCGATCGGAGGCGGCGACGCGATATCGTCCTCTTTCTTGACCTTCTGCAACATGCTGGTGATCTCACTGACCGGCATGGTGGTGTACATCCGTCCGTAGGGGTTCATGATCGTCACGGTTGGCGTTCCGAGGCGGCTGAATCCGTTCAGCCAGACACTGTCGGCGCGCACCCCCGCGGGGTAGATGTGCAGCCTGATCGTGCCGAACCTGCTGAGATAGGGAAATGGCGCAGCGGTATTGGCTTCCAGCTCGATGTGGTAGGGCTGGGGCGGGCGCGTGGCGAGGAGCAATGTTAGGGCGAGAGCCGGAAGCATGAATTCGATTCTACGTGAAATTTCAAATTTCAAATTTCAAATTAAGAATGAAAAATGGCGCGCAGAATCATCTTTCATTTTTCATTTGAAATTTGAAATTCAAGAAAATAGGCGGCCTGGGAGGCCGCCCCGTCCAAATTCGTGGAACTCGTGTTTAGAAAGTCGAATCGAGGAAAGGTCGCAGCTTCTTCGACCGCGAGGGATGCCGCAGCTTGCGCAGCGCCTTCGATTCGATTTGGCGGATGCGCTCGCGCGTGACGTTGAACGAGCGGCCGACTTCCTCCAGCGTGTGCTCGGATCCATCGCCCACGCCGAATCGCATCTTGAGCACCTGCTCCTCGCGCGGCGTGAGCGTGCGCAGGACCTTGTTGGTCTGCTCTTTCAGATTCGCGACGATCACGTGATCGATGGGGGAGATCACGCCGCGATCCTCGATGAAATCGCCGAGATGCGAATCTTCCTCTTCGCCGATGGGCGTCTCGAGCGAGATCGGCTCCTGCGCGATCTTCATGATCTTGCGGACCTTGGCCACCGGCATGTCCATGCGGTCGGCGATTTCTTCGGCCTGCGGCTCGCGTCCCAGTTCCTGAACCAGCGCGCGCGAGGTGCGCGTGAGCTTGTTGATGGTCTCGATCATGTGCACCGGAATGCGGATGGTGCGCGCCTGATCGGCGATGGCGCGCGTGATGGCCTGTCGAATCCACCACGTGGCGTAAGTCGAGAACTTGTAGCCGCGGCGGTATTCGAATTTCTCGACCGCCTTCATGAGGCCGATGTTGCCCTCCTGGATCAGATCGAGGAACTGCAGGCCGCGGTTGGTGTACTTCTTGGCGATCGAAACGACCAGGCGAAGGTTTGCGACGATCAGCTCCTGTTTGGCCTGATCGGCTTCCTCTTCGCCGGCTTTGATGTCCTTGATGGTGATGCGAAGCTCGCTGTGGCTCGTGCCGTAGAACGTCTCGAGCTCGCGCAGCTTCTCCTGATACTTCTGCAGGCGCCGGCGATAAAAGTCGCGGCGCGTCTTGTCTTTCTCGCGCTTCAACGCCGCTTCGTCCTTGCGGATCATGGCGGCGCTCTGCGACAGCTCGGAGTCGATGTCCTTCAGCTTGTTGATCATTCGATTCCGCGTCTGGGGAGTGAAGTCGATCTGCCGCAGCTCGGTGGCCAGGTCCTGCGCCAGACGATCCACGGTCTTGTGGATGTTTGCGATGGCGCGCTGGCTGAGCTTCTTCTCGCCCAGCTTCGCCTTCTGATCTTTGATTCGCTTGTCGAGTCGCGCCACTTTCTCGAAGACCGTCATGATGTCGTTGATCTTCGTGAGCGCCGTCGCCGACAGCGTCGCGGCATCGATCTCATCCTCATCCTCAGGCATCGCCAGATCGATCATCTCTTTGATGACCCGGGTGTCCTTCTTGGCGCTCTCGTGGATCTTCAGGATCTCTTCGAGAATGATGCGGTTCTGCGAGAGCGCCTTGTAGACTTTGCGCTCCCCCTTTTCGATGCGCTTGGCGATGTCGACTTCGCCCTGCCGATCGAGCAGCTTGACCGTGCCCATCTCGCGCAGATACATGCGGACAGGATCGTTGGTCTTGTCGACGATGCCGCTGGAGGCCGCAATGATGTCGGCCTGCACTTCCTCGCGCTGATCGACTTCTTTTTCCTCGATCGCGCCGTCGACGGTCATCGTCCCTTTGCCGGGGGTGGGAGCGAGCTGCTTTTCGGCGTCATCGACGACGTCGATGCCGAGATCGTTGAAGCGAATGATGATCTCGTCGAGCTCTTCTGGAAGGCTGGTTACCTCTTCGGGCAGGAGTTCGTAGATCTCGTCGAAAAGAAGAAATCCCTTTTCTTTTCCGAGCGCGATGAGCTGCTTGACCTCGACGTATTTTTCTTCGACGCTCACCTCGACAACCCCTTCCTCCACATCCTGTTCCGTCTCGAGATTGGCACCGCGCAGGCGTGTCGTCATCTCTTCAGTCGCTCCTCACAGCTCAGAGTTGCTGCCTCTTCGCAAGGACACTCGCGTAATCGCAAGAGGTCGATAATTATTTCAGCGCGCTCAACATACGCGACAGTTCGAGCTTCTCGGCATCGAGCTGCCGTTCCCGACTGTGGTCGCCGTTGCGCACCGCTTCCTCAATGTCTTGTTGAATTTCACGTTTACGCCGCTCGATGTACGCCTTCTGCATCGGGATGAGGACCTCGTCCAGACGCCCTAATGCCACGTCCTCGAGGTCTTCCGTGAGCGTTACTTCCGAGAGCAGGGTCAGCTCGGCCTCGCCCTTAAGATGGGTCGCGATTTCCGAATAATCAATAGGTTGACCAGCGGAAATCGCACTTTTTGTGATAGAAAACAGGGTTTTGCATGCGGGATCGCTGAAAAACCCCTCCTTGATCCCTTCCACCTTCTCGCGACCCAACCGCCCCTGAACCAGGGCAGTCAGGACGAATTTCTCGCCGCTGGGAACAGACCTGACAACCTGCCGCTCAACCGGACTCGAGGCCCTTCCACGCACTTTCGACCAGACGGTCTCGAATTCGAGGTGGAAGCCGTCCGCAATCCGCTGGGCCGCGTCATTGCGAACGACGGGGTCGACCACCGCGCTCAGCAGCGGCATGAAAGCGTCGACGCGGTCGGCTTTCTCTCGACCGGTCAATGTCTTGACGTTGACGGCCCACTCTTTCAGCGCGAAGTCGAAGATGTCGCTGGCGTTGCCGAGGAGCTCGAGGAATCGATCGACGCCCTGGTTTTGAATCAGCGTGTCGGGATCTTTTTCGCCTTGCAGGTTGAGCGCAGAGACGGTCAGTCCAGCGGCCAGCAAAACCGGGGCGGCGCGGAGGGTGGCGCTCTTGCCGGCGTCATCGCCGTCGTACGCGATCACGACCTTGGTGGTGTAACGCCGAAGCAGCGAGGCCTGACCTGAGGTCAGCGAAGTGCCCATCGACGCCACCACGCCCGGAACGCCGGCGTGATCGAGCGCGATGGAATCGAAGTAGCCCTCGACGAGAATGGCGCGATCGATGCGGCGCATGGCGTCCTTCGACCGATGCAGGTTGTAAAGCAGTCGCGATTTGTTGAAGAGCTCCGACTCCGGGGAGTTGAGATATTTCGGGTCGCTGCCATCGAGCGAGCGCCCGCCGAATCCGACCAGCGCTCCTGTCTCGCTGTGAATCGGAATCATCAGGCGATTGCGAAATCGATCGTAGTAGCCGGTCCCGCTTTTGCGCGGCATCACCAGACCGGCGAGCTCGAGCGTCTTCTCGCCGTGCTTGCGGGCGAGGCGAGTGAGCACGTAGTCCCACGAGTCGGGCGCGTATCCGAAGCCGTACTTTTTGATGATCTCTTCGGCGACGTGGCGGTGGTCGAGATACTTCCGCGCCGGATTGTCTGGAAATCCGAGGGCCTGGTGAAATGCTTCGGATGCTTCGTCGACGACTTCGAGGAGGTCGTCCTTGTCGCTCTCCCTGGTCGTCTTGCGGCGGCGTGGAAGCTCGATGCCGACGCGCGACGCGACGTGTTCGACGGCCTCCGGAAACGTGAATCGCTCTGTCAGCGCGAGGAATTTGAAAACATCGCCGCCCGTGCCGCAGCCGAAGCAGTAGAACAGCCCTTTGTCGCGATCGACGTGAAACGACGGCGTTTTCTCGCGATGAAATGGACAGAGGCCTTTGTAGCTCTTGCCAGCGAGCTTGAGCGGCGTGACCTGCGAGACAAAGTCGACGATGTCGGCCGCGCTTCGCACTTGCGCGATCACGGAGTCGTTGAGATCTACAAATGCCATCAGGGTCCTGAGTCCTGAGTCCTGAGCGGTTGGGAGGGACTCAGCACTCAGGACTCGTCCAGCACGGCGACAGTAGCACCATCTCCTCCCTCATTCTCGTTTCCTGGCCGCCACGATTTCACGGCCGGATGCTTGCGCAGATGATCGCGGACCGCCTTGCGCAGCGCGCCGGTGCCGAAGCCATGAATGATCCGCACCGCTTGTTTGCCTTCGAGCAGCGCCCGATCGAGGAACTTGTCGGAGGCTTCTAAGGCGTCATCGACACGTTGGCCGATCAGGTTGAGCTCGGCCGTTTCAGGGATGAGGGCTGAGGGCTGAGGGCTGAGGGTTTTTCCCCGCGTTTTGATTTTCATCCCTCCGCCCTCATCCCTCATCCCTAAAAGGTCTTTGACATCCAAGGTCATCCGCTTACCGGAAACATTCAACACGGCCTTCTTCCCGTCAATCGACTCCACCACGCCCCGCACCTTGAACTTTCGGTGCTCGGCCTGACCTCCCACCCGGACCTCGCGTCGCTCCTCAGGCAGAAACTCGATGGCCTGATCGATGGGCTTGGTGAGGGTGGTGACGACCTGTCGGGCATTGGCATTCGCGCGCAGGTTCTTGATCTCCGCCGCGACCTGCCGGGAGACATCGTCGCGCAGCCGCTCGAGCTCCTCGCGAAAGGCTGATCCGACGCGCGCGCGTTCGCTGTCGAATTTCTTGCGGCTGGTTTCCAGCGCCTGCCGTTCTTCCTCGACCGCCGCCTGCCGTTTTTCGAGCTCGGCACTTTGTTCGAGAACACTGGTCATTTTGTTCTGCAACATCCCGACGAGCTGATCGACTTCGACATAGCGCGGGCCGAGGCGCTCCCGGGCGCGGTCGATGATGGGGGAGGGAAGGCCGATCATCTGCGCGACTTCGATGGCCCGGCTCCGTCCGGGAATGCCGGCAATCAGCCGGTAGGTCGATTTTCCGGTCGCGGTGTCGAACTCCATCGAGGCGTTGAGCACGCGCGCATCGTTCATGGCGAAGCTTTTTACGGACGACAGATGCGTGGTGACGATCAGCAGCGCGCCGCGCTCGAGGAAATGTTCGATGACTGCCGCCGCAAGCGCGGCGCCTTCCTCGGGATCTGTTCCCGCTCCCAGCTCGTCGAGCAGCACCAGCGACCGCTCGGTGGCGCTGGAGATGACGCGCTTCAGGCGCACCAGGTACGCCGAAAAAGTGGAGAGATGCTCGGTGACGCTCTGATCGTCACCGACCAGAACATCAATGGCGTCGACGACCGGAATCATCGAGCCGTCAGCGGCGGGAAGCGGAAGGCCGCTCATCGCCATGGCGACCAGAAGGCCGGTCGTCTTGAGCGCGACGGTTTTACCACCTGCGTTCGGACCGCTGATGATCAATGCGCTGGTTGCGCTGCTGAGCTCGACCGTGACCGGCACGACCGGTTGATCCGTTTCCTGCACGCGTTCATCCAGCAGCGGATGC
The DNA here is from genome assembly GCA_035636095.1 of Thermoanaerobaculia bacterium. Lineage (GTDB taxonomy): Bacteria > Acidobacteriota > Thermoanaerobaculia > Gp7-AA8 > Gp7-AA8 > Gp7-AA10. The sequence goes on along the minus strand of DASPZU010000064.1, from coordinate 9,096 downwards.
CGCGCCGCGATCAGGTGCAGGCGGCGATCGTTGTTGAATGAGGGGCGGCTGGCGCCGACGGTGTCGGCAAAAATGGCGCAGGCCTGCAGCGCATCGAGCTCGCCCGCGATATGCACCGCGGCGCGAATGTCATCCGCCGCGTCGGCGATCAATTGCGAGATGAACCGCAGGATGCGCGCGATCTCTTCGCGTTCCTGCAGCAGCAGGTCGGCCAGGTCGTTGTTCAACTCGATCGCCTGCATCGGCTCGATGAAGACCGAAGCGCCTGAGCCGCTCCGCTCGTGAAGGATTCCCGGTATGGCGTTGCGATGATCCGTGCGCACCGGGATGCAATAGCGATCGCCGCGCATCACGATGAGTTGTTCCTGGATGGCCTCGCCGTGCTTGTTCATGACGTCGTTGAGCACGCGCTGCACGGCGTTGCGCTTTTCCGAAACGCGTTTGCGGATCGCGCGAAGCTCGGCCGAGGCGTCTTCACGGAGTTTGCCGTCGCGGGTGAAGAACTTGTTCAGCTTTCCGACGAGCTCATCGAGCTGCGGTATGGCCGTCGCAATTGCCGCGAGCCGCAGGAAGCCCTCGGTCCGCGTGAAGGCCTCCCGCATCGCCTGCGTCGCACGGACGGCCCGAACCACCTGCCACGACTCCTCGAGCTCCAGGACCGAATCGCGGGCGAGCAGGGGACCGAGATCCGTCAACCCCGCCAGCGGCATCAGCCCCTCGGTATGGACAAACCGGCGCATGTCGGCCAGATCCGCCTGCGCGTTTTCGCAAGCGGTCACGGTTGGCAGCGGATGGCGCCTGGCGATCGCGTCCTTGCCCGGGCCGCTCTTCGCCTCCGCGGCGACGAGGGTCAGGATGCGATCGAATTCGATTTCTTGGAGTGATGATCTCAAAAAACAAAAAGGACCCGCCTTGTCGGCGAGTCCTTATCGAGTTCAATTCGATTTCAAATCAATATCCAGCGCGGCGCTCTTCAGCGAGTTTGCGCAGCACTTTCTTGCGTGCGGCAATCGCTTTTCTCTTCCGTTTTGTGCTCGGCTTTTCGTAATGCTGGCGCTTCTTCAGCTCGGAAAGGATCCCCGACTTCTCGCACTTCCGCTTGAACCGGCGGAGCGCGTTCTCGAACGTCTCATCTTCTTTGACGTGGACGAGAGGCATCCTTTTCTCCCCCCCTTCTTCTGGCGATTCGGACCCGCACCGGGTCAAATCATTCTAGGGACCGCTAACAAACCGGTCAACGTTCGTTTCAACGGGCACCGAGGTGGAATCCATTCCGGTTAGAATGCGCGCCATCGCGGAGGAATCAATGAGAAGAAACGCTATCGCGCTGTTGCTGCTCGTTTTAGCGGCCTGCACGACCACAACGACCACAACGACCACCACGCCCCCAGCCCAGCCGCCAAAGATAGCCCTTCCGGTCACCCAAGCCACGCCTGTGACAGAGACGATACAAGGCGTAGAAATTACCGATCCGTACCGCTGGCTCGAAGAGCAGGAGAGCCCCGCCACGCGAGAATGGATCAACCGCGAGAATGCCTACACCGATGCGATGCTGGCGCAGCTTCCGGATAAGGCGCGGTTTGTTCAGCGGATCGAGTCTCTCCTCAACACCGACCAGATGAGCTTTCCGATCGTTCGGGGCGGACGTTACTTTTTCACCAAGCGCCCGGCCGGCCAGGATCTTTTCTCCATCTACATGCGGGAGAGCGCAACCGGGCCTGACATTCTGCTCATCGACCCGGCACCGATGAGTCCAAAGCACACTACCAACGTCGGCATCAACGCCGTGAGCGACAACGGCAAGACGATGTCCTATTTCGTGCGTCAGGGTGGCGCTGACGAGGTCGAAGTTCGCTTCTACGACCTCGACGGCCGTCACGACATCGGCGTGCCGCTGAGCGTGGCGCGCTACTTCGGCGTCTCGCTGACGCCGGATGGACGTACGGCGTACTTCACGCGCTACACGTCGAAGGAACAGCACGTGTTTCAGCGTCCGGTCGGCGGCGGCGATGAGCATGCGCTGTTCGGCGAAGGCTACGGCCCCGACAAGATCGTCGGCTCGGGCATCTCCGACGACGGTCGCTATCTGCTCATTCAGGTCTCCTACGGCTCAGCGGCCAAGAAGACCGAGCTGTACATCAAAGAACTGACCACCGAAGGCCCGATTCGCACGGTCGTGAACGATCTGGAAGCACGGTCGGGCATGGACGCCGCCGGCGACAAGCTGATCATCCAGACGAACTGGGATGCGCCGAATGAACGCATCATGATCGCCGACGTCGCAAATCCCGAGCGCGCGAACTGGAAGGAGCTGGTCCCCGAGAACAAGAACGCCGCGTTGCAATCGGTTGCGCTGGCCGGCGGCCGCATCTATGCAAACTATCTGGAGAACGTGAAGCCGCGCGTCATCGGCTACACCATCGAGGGGCGTCAGCAGGAGGAGATCAAGTTCGATACCATCGGCAACGTCAGCAACATCATCGGTCAGTGGACGTCGCCGATTGCCTTCTATCGATTCGCCTCTTTTGCCGTGCCGCCGACGACTTACGCGTACGACGTTGCCTCGCGCACGAGCACCCAGTTCTTCCGGCAGAGCGCGCCGGTGAACTCGGCCGACTTCAATGTCGAGCAGGTTTGGTACACGTCGAAGGACGGCACGCGCATCCCGATGTTCCTGATGTACCAGAAAGGACTGCAGCGCAACGGCAGCAATCCGACCCTGCTCACCGGCTACGGCGGATTCGTTCTCAGCTCGCTCCCGGGATTCTCAGCCACTGCTGTGACGTGGGCCGAGAGCGGAGGCGTTTACGCGCTGGCCAATCTCCGCGGCGGCGGCGAATTCGGCGAGGCGTGGCATAAGGCCGGGATGCTCGAGAACAAACAGAACGTTTTCGATGACTTCGCGGGCGCGGCCCAGTACCTCATCGACCAACACTACACATCCCCCCAACACCTGGGCATCAGCGGCGGCAGCAACGGCGGCCTGCTGGTCACGGCCCTGCTGACGCAGCGTCCCGATCTCGTGAAGGCAGTCGTGTGCAGCTATCCGCTGATCGACATGATCCGCTACCACCGTTTCCTGGTGGCACGATTCTGGGTCCCCGAATACGGATCGAGTGAAGATCCGCAGCAGTTCAAATGGATCTACGCGTACTCGCCGTATCAGCACGTCGTGAAGGGAAAGAACTATCCGGCGGTGCTGTTCATCAGCGGCGATTCCGACACGCGCGTCGCGCCGCTTCACGCGCGCAAAATGACGGCGATGATGCAGGCGAGCTCCGGCTCGCGAAATCCAGTGCTCCTGCGCTATCACGTTTCCAGCGGCCACTCCGGCGGCGAGCCGCTGAAAGAGCAGGTCAACAATCAGGCGGAGTGGCTGTCGTTTCTGAAGTGGCAGTTGCGCTGACCGCCGCCGAGGTCGGCGGCGCTCCACTCACTTGTGCGTCGAGCTCCAGCTCTCCTTCGCGACTTTCCACTTCCCGCCTTCGCGAACCATCGTGATGGTTCCGGTGGCGGGATCTCCGTCGCTCGTTCCGGTTGCGGTCAGCGTTGCATTGTCGCCGTCGACCGCTCCGCCGGTGAGCTTGATGTTTTTCGGCTCCATCGCCTGCATGAGCGGAAAAAACTTCTTGAAGTCGGGGTCGGCCTTCATTTCCTTGGCGCGGTCAGCGCTCACTCCATTTTGAACTGCGGCAAGGTCTCCCTTCGTGACGCTTTGCACGAACGCGAGATAACTCTTGCCGATGTCGCCGCCCGCGGGAATGGGCGTGCCTTTGAGTTTCGGTGGAGTCGGTGCTTTGGGCGCCTTTACGACTGCGTCGAACGTCGCGGAGTACGAGTATGAAACGCTTCTGAACGATGACGCGTGCGTCGTCGACAGTTTTCCGGCGGCCTCATTTTTCGTGAGCTTCGTCGAGTCGAACTGGTGCATGCCGACCGCTGAAAAGCTGTTGCCCTGGAAGTGAAAATCGGGGCTGTAGAGCGTTCCACTGATGATGCTCTTCTCCGGCGTGATCTCAACTTCGACGCCGGTCAGCTTGCCGCTGTCGGAGAGGTCCATCATTTTTCCGATGCTCGAGAACTCTTCGACCGTGACGGGGATATTGCTGAGGAGCACCACCATGTCCGTTTTTTTCTTGTCGAAGGCGTTTTCGGTCGTCTTCGCAACGGCGTAGCGCAGCTGCGTCTTTTTTCCGGCGACCGTCATCGTGCCACTGGCGGTTCCCGGATCGCTCGCATACGCGACGCCGGCGGACATCAGGAGCGCGCTAACAACTTTGAGCATTGGACCCCCTTGACGGCCAAGCATATCTGATCGGTTGCCGCTTGCCCGTTGCCGGTGTCCAACGAGCAGGAGGTGCTCCATGCGCGCGACACCGGCAAGTTCACTCCAATCGGAGATCAACGTCACACCGCTCGTCGACGTCTGCCTTGTGCTCCTCATCATTTTCATGATCGTGCTGCCGACACTCGTTCAGGGAGTTCCAGTGCGCCTGCCACAATCAACCACCGCGGGTGATCTCTCGAAGCGGCCGATGCAGATTACGGTGAACAGGGATGGAACGATTTATCTCGATTCCGTCGTCATCCGCTCGGAGCAGCTCGAATCCGAGCTTCAACGCCGCAGCAAGCAGCACAGCCGGCCGGTGGTCGTTCGAGCGGACAAATCGTTGGCCTACGGAGAGGTGATACGCGTTCTCGACACGTGCCGCAATGCGGGATTCGAGAGCGTAGGTCTGGCGGCCGAGAAGACTACGCCAGCAGGTGCTCCACCCGCGCAATGATCGCGTCGAGTGCCACGCGATTCTCGCCGCCTTCCGGGATGATCAGATCGGCGTAGCGCTTCGACGGCTCGACGAATTCTTCGTGCATCGGCCGAACCGTGGTCATGTATTGCTGCACGACGGATTCGAGCGTACGTCCGCGCGATTGAATGTCACGCAGGAGCCGGCGCATGAATCGGATGTCCGCCGGCGTGTCGACGAACAGCTTGATATCGATGCGTTTTCGCAGCTCGGGTTCGGCCAGGACCAGAATGCCTTCCACGATGATGACGCGCCGGGGCTCGACGCGCTGGGTCTCCTGACGCCGCGCGTGCGCGGCAAAATCGTACGTCGGGACGTCAACTGAAGATCCCTTCGCGAGCACGTCGAGGTGCCGGGTGAGGAGCTCGGTCTCCAGCGAATCGGGGTGATCGAAATTGATCCTGTGCCGTTCTTCGGTCGAAAGTCCGTCGAAATTGCGATAGTACGAGTCGTGCGAGATCCACTCGATCCGGTCGCGGCCGACGTGGTCGTAAATCGCACGCGCGACGGTGGTCTTGCCCGATCCCGTTCCGCCGGCAATGCCGATGATGACGGGCGCCTGCATCGATGGTTGGGGTTACGACTGCTCTTCTTCCAGCTCCGACTCGGTGACGAAGTCGGCCGGATCATCAGTGCCGCAAGTCTGGCAAATGATGCTGATGAGCTTGTCCTTGTCCTGGTCGTATTCGAATTGGTAGGAGGGTGTTTCGCACTGCAAGCAGATGTAGTACTCCGGCTCGCTCATGGCCGAATAAGGATAACGCAAGTCAGAAGGCAGAAGGCTGAAGGCAGAAGGATCAAACCGCACCACTTCTGCCTTCTGCTTTCTGCCTTCTGACTTTCCCTACTGCCCGTTTCGAGCGAGGGCCTGGCTTTCCGGCGTGCCGATCGAGGGGGCGATGAAGCGGGCTTCGCTGGTCGCGTTTTCGACGACCGAGGCGTAGACGTAGGTGTTGGGCGCGCTCGTTTCGACGACGACGTTGAAATCGTCCCCCTTCGCAATCAGCGGAAAAAGGCTCTGAATCGACGTGTGCGCCAGGGAATTGGCCGGGATTGAAATCCGCGCCACGGCGATATTGCGACCCACGACTCGCTGCAGGGCCAGCGTAAAGGTCGCCTCGTGTTCGCCCAGATTGACGAGGCCGATGTTGGTGCGGAAGACGTCGCTGAAGGAAAGGTTGTTCAGCGTGCGAAAGGGATAGGAGGTATCGCTGTAGACGATCGGAATGGCCTCGGGGCGGGTGACGTCCGTACCGTGAATGGCATAGGCACTCGCGCTGACGCGTACGGAACGCTTTCCCATGGTCTCGACGATCAGGGGCGAGAGCGCGGCGTCCATCCCGAACGCCTGGCCGACGACGTCGGCAAATCGCTGCGTTCCGTTGGCTGGAAGTGTGAAGGCGATCGTGGGCTGGTCGGGTGCGGTGGGGAGGCGGAGAGCAACGAACATTTCTTCACGGCTGTCGTTGCGCAATTCGACGTCGGTCTTCCAGCGGACTTCGTTCGGTCCGGTGACGCTGCCGACAATCGGCACGAGCACTCTCACACTTTGCGGCGTCTGCGCAACCGCAGGGGCCGCAAACAACAGCGTGGCGAGGAAGGGCCGCAACATAATCTTTATCTTTAGACGAATCGCGGGTGGAGAAGACGCGCGATGACCACCGCGACCTTTGCGAACCGACTGAGCGACAGCCGCTCGCGAAGGACCACCAGCGGCTCACGCCTCAGACGCGCCAGGACCGTGGCGTAGATTCCCCCCATCAGCAAAACAGGAAATCGCGCATCGAACGACAGCTCGCCCAGAAGCGGTTCGGCAGCGCGGAAGTACGACTCGGCACGCGCGATCTGAAATTCAATGAGCTGCCGGGTTGCGTCGCCGCAGTCGAAGTCCTTCACGCCAAACCGGCACAGCTCATCCTGCGGAATGTAGACGCGATCGCGACGAAGATCGTCGCCGACATCGCGGGTGACGTTGGTGAGTTGCAGAGCGGTCGCGAGATTCCTCCCATGCTCGACCGCTTTTGGCGTGCGATAACCAAAGATTGCCAGCGAGATATCGGAGATCGACCAGGCCACCAGCTCGCAGTATCGCAGCAGCTCATCGAAGTTCGCGTAGCGCGTCTTGACGAGATCCTGCCGGCAACCCTCGATCAGCGCGACGAACGCCGATTTCGGGATGCTGAAGAAGCGCAATGCGTCCGCCAGGGCGATGGTGATCGGATGTGTCGGATTCCCCCCATAGCAGCGATCGAGCTCTCGTTGCCATTCATCGAGTGTAGCGGCGGGCTTCAGCCCGCCGTTTTCGTCCGCGATGTCGTCGGCCCAACGGCAAAAGGCGTAGGCCGCGTACACCGCGCGCCGTTTCTGACGCGGCAGAAACCGGAATCCCACTGAGAAATTCGCACCGTATTGATGTGCGATTTTTCGGCAGAAGGCGTAGGACTGCTCGAGGGTCGCGCTCATGATGCCGGTCCCAACGGCGGCACTTTCATCTCGGTGTCGCGCGAGCGGCACCAATGCTCGCCCGGTTTGTGTTGACAGCGCCCGCGATGCCGCCAGAAGCGCCGCACCATCGGCGCGAGCATCGACTTCCACCACGGCCGCCGATGCCATTGGCTCAGGTAGCCGCGAAAGTCGCGTGCCCGGGCCGCTTGTCGCACGAACATGGCCAGTCCGAAGTTGCCGCCCGTTTCGTACAGGAATCGATTGACGAGGCTGGTCTCCTGCTTGGCGCCCAACTCGGCGCGCCACAGATCATCGAAGTCGCGCTCTTCCATGATGCTTCGCGCCGCGAGATGGCCGCTGGTCAGCGCGTAGCGGATGCCGAGGCCGAAGAGATAGTCCTGAAAACCGGCGGCTTCGCCGACGAATCGCGTGTGACCGTTGGTGGCGCGCTGCTTGAGATGAAAATTCATGTAGGAGTAGCCGGTGCGCGTCTCGGCCGGTATCGTGAATCGATGGAGTGTCTGCGCCGCGGCCAGCGAATGATCGAAGTAGTCGTCAATCCGTTTGAAATCCGCGACGATCGCGCATCCGAAGGTCGCGAAACCGTCGAGGATGAAAAGATAGAAGTAGCCGCCCGGCGAGAGTTTGTGATCGAAGTAGACATCGATGCGCTCCGGCTCATCGGTCCGCCACGTCATTTCGCGCGCCAGTCCGTCCGGAGCCGCCGGGCCGGTAGCCACGATATCGGCTACGTCGATTCCCAGCCGGCTGTTGAACACCACCTTCGCGCCGGCGTTGCGTGCTTGCGCCACCAGTCCTCGATCGAGCGTTCCTTCTTCCGCGCCGCGCCGAATGAACCATCCGTATGGCTCGCCGCTGCGGATCACGCGCGCGGTGTGGGTGTGATCGTAAAACGTCGCCCAGTCCGCCGGGCGAAAATAGAAGTTGCGGGCGATGCCGATGCGATCGAGGAAGGTGGGGATTGGCTCGCGCTCCGAGGCCGACTCGATGATCTGGAGATCGCCGATGAAGCGCGTTCCGACGTCCGGGCGGGCCTCGTGGACCTCCACCTTCCGCCCTCCCCGCGCCAGAGCGATCGCCGCGGCCAGCCCCGATGGCCCCGCGCCTGCAATGCGGATAGGTTGCATCTGAGTCATCTTATCGTTCTGATACCAATGTGAATTCCGCAACCAGACGTCCACGGGCGGGGTTTGCGGCCCTTGTCGCCGCTGGGATTCTGCTCAGCCGTTTGTCGGGATTCGTCCGCCAGAAAATATTCTCGTACTACCTCGGCAATTCCGACGCCGCCGGAGTCTTCTCGGCTGCCTATCGCATTCCCAATTTTCTTCAGAATCTGTTTGGCGAGGGCGTCCTGTCCGCCTCGTTCATCCCGGTCTATGCCCGACTGCTGGCCGAAGGGGAGGAGGAGCTGGCCGGACGCGTGGCGGGAATCATCGCTTCGCTGCTGGCTCTGACCGTCGCGATTCTCGTGCTCATCGGCGTTTTACTCACGCCGTGGTTGCTGATCGTGATCGCGCCCGGCTTCAAAGGCGAAGCCCGCGAGTTGACGATCGTGGTGGTGCGGATCCTCTTTCCCGGCATCGGACTGCTGGTGCTGTCATCGTGGTGTCTCGGGATTCTCAACAGCCACAGAAAATTCTTTGTCTCGTACGTTGCTCCGGTGCTCATGAACATCGTGATGATCGCGACGCTGGTGATGTTCGGCGGCCGGGTGAACGACCGTGCGCTGGCAGTGTGGGCCTCGTGGGGGACCGTGATCGGCGCCGGCGCGCAGCTCGGAATTCAGGTGCCGTTCGTGTTTCGGTATGCCAAGCATCTCCGGTTC
>DASPZU010000063.1:0-55674 GCA_035636095.1 Thermoanaerobaculia bacterium | reverse complement strand
CTTCCTGCTCTCGATCTACCGGCGCTTCTCTTCTGGTAGGCTCTCTCCATGGCGGTTCTCCTTTCTCTTTCACAACCGGATCGTACGACCCGGTGAAAGGAACCGCCATCTCACTTTTCAACTAAGCTCGGGACATCCTCCTGAACATCTATAACTGGGCTAGTGACGCTACGTCGCGATCGGTTTACATCCAGAATCACTCGCATAATGAATACACAGGCCCCAACGCCACGGGCATGTACACGCAGCAGTCGCGCGACTTCGATTTAGCCGTTCGTAGCTCGAGCGCAACCGGCTCCCAGTTAACGCCGATCACATTGACCGTGTCCGCCGGAAATCGACATCAAGATAGAGATGCAGGAAACCAACCACTGACTCCATTGGTTCCGCCGGCAACGGCAAAGAACGTTATCGCGGTCGGTGGCGCTGAGAACGTGCGTGATTTGTCCGAGTGGAGGGACTGTTTCGTTCCTTTAGTCGACGCAAACTCCTTCAGGAATATCATGGTCGACAGTAAATACGGAACACTGGTGCAAACCAGCGGGCATCCTTGGGACACCTACAATAAGCCCGACCTATTCGCGCCGGCATCGCAGATCGTATCGGCGAGAGCGACTGATCTCAGCCCCCAACTGCCAGGACTGAATTATGACTGCTTTGGCTACGGCGGCAACCCGCCGAACTACGATCCCGATTACTGGATCGGCTCGGGAACAAGCTTCGCCGCTCCAGTGGCTGCTGGGGCCGCGCTGATCGCCAGCCGTGTGTACGCCGCGGCAATCGGCGGGCCTCCAAATCCAGCAGCGGCAAGCCCGGCCCTCTTGAAGGCTATGCTCGTTGCGGGCTCACGATCAATGCGCACTGGAATCGACAAAACGAGCACGGCGAACCCTCAGCCAACAATCGGAGAGCGCCCCAATGCCGTTCAGGGGTTTGGCCGAATCAGTCTCGCTGACATCGTCAGCCACACACCCGCGCGGCAGTATGTTGACCAGTCGCCTTCGCGCACCTTCACAGCGCCGGGGCGAGTGTGGAGCGCAACGTATCCTGTCAGCGATACGAATCAGCCGGTCAAGATAGTTCTGACGTGGACTGACGCCCCAGCGCCGGCTGGCTCGGGAAACGTCCCTACGCTGATCCAGAACGACCTCGACCTCTTTGTAAACTTCGGTGATTCGACAAATTGTCAAACCTACTTTGGAAACAATCTGAAAGTGTTCGATACAAATCCCGATCAGGATCTGAATCGCGGAGAAGAATCAATTCCTTATCCTTGCTCTTCCGGCAACCCCGATTGGAAGAACAACGTCGAAATGGCTCTCTTTTATCCGCGTCTCGCAGGCATGACTCAGTTTACAGTTGTAGTTAGGGCGAGACAGATCACTGCTTCTACAATCCCAGACACAAATTGTCCTGGCAACCCGAACTCCGACTGCTTCGAGCAGGATTTCGCACTCTTTGTCTACAATGCCGGCGCGCCGATCAACTTAGCAGCTCCCTCGAACGTCGTGGCGACGGCAGCAACCAGCAATAGCGTCAATGTGACTTGGTCTCCAGTGCAAGGCGCCGACCATTATGAGATCTCGAGACGCGACTCCGGTGGCTACGGGGTAGTTAACAACACAACCACCTCTACGAGTTTCCAGGACACGACCGCGTCACCCAATACAGCGTACCTGTACCGGGTGAGGGCTCTCGATCCGGCCAACAATCCGGGCTCTTACAGCAGCCCGGACCTCGCTACTACGGTTGTCTTCACTGACGACCCGCTTGTACCGCAAAGCACGGTTATTCAAGCAGCGCACATCGACGAGCTTCGAACGGCTGTTAACGCCGTCCGTACGACCGCGGGCCTCTCCGGCGCCACGTTTACTGATCCCTTGCCTAGCGGCATCAATGTGAAAGCTGTTCACGTTCAAGAGCTGAGGTCCAATCTCGATCCCGCACGGTCGAATCTTGGACTCGGAGCGCTGACGTATACGGACAGCACAATCGTCCTAGGTAGCACCGTGGTAAAGGCTATCCACGTCGCGGAGCTTCGCGATGGCGTCAAGTGAGACTGAATGGTTTACTGGACGCTCGGAAGCGAACACGATCTAAGCGCTACGCCGTGACCGGCTCGAGCTCGCCCGCGACTTCCGGCTCTTCGATGCGCCGATGCGTCCGCGCGACCAGCACGTAGATCGACGGTACGACGAACAGCGTGAACGCCGATCCGATGATCATGCCCGTGACCAGCATGATGCCGATGCTGTTGCGCGCGCCGGCTCCCGGCCCACGCGCGAACACCAGCGGCAGATGGCCCATCACCGTCGCGGCCGTCGTCATCATGATCGGACGCAGTCGCGTTCCGGCAGCTTCCAGCACTGCGTGCAATTTGTCGCGACCCTGCTCCTGCAGATGGTTCGCGAACTGCACGATCAGAATGCCGTTTCTCGACACCAGTCCCACCAGCGTGATGAGCCCGACCTGGCTGTAGATGTTGATCGACGTCAGGCCGAGGAACGAGAAGAGCAGCGATCCCGAGAGTGCCAGCGGAACGGAGCCGATGAGAATGATGAACGGATCGCGGAAGCTCTCGAACTGCGCCGCCAGCACGAGATAGATCAGGATTGCCGACAGCAGGAAGACGCCCAGGAACTTCGTCCCTTCCTTGCGGAGCTGACGCGACTCGCCGGCGTAGTCGATCGTGACTCCGCGCGGCAGCGTCCTCGCCGCTTCGTCCTCGATGAACTTGAGTGCCGAGTCGAGCGACACGTTAGGCGGAATCGCGCCCTGGATGCGCACGGCGTTGAGCTGCTGGAATCGTTTCAGGTCGCGCGGCTCCGTGGAAGTCTGAATGGTTGCGAATGTCGACAGTGGAACGAGCTTGCCGTTCGCGCCGCTGACGTACATCTGCGTCAATTGATCGGCGGTCAGACGGTCGGCGCGCTCCACCAGGGGAATGACTTTGTAGCTACGGCCCTGAATGCTGAAACGGTTGACGTAGTTTCCACCCAGCAGAACCGACAGGTCGCGGCCGGCCTGCCCCAGGTCGACGCCCTCCGATCGCAACTTGTCGCGATTGAAGACCACCCGCGCCTGAGGCTGGTCGAATTTCAGGTCGGTGTCGGCGAACATGAACTTGCCGCTCGTGAACGCCTTCTGCACGATCTGATTCGCAAACTCCGCCAGACGCTGGGACTCCAGCGTCGAGACGAGCGCGACGTCGACCGGGAATCCCTGATTGCCCGGCAGCGGCGGCGGCAGAAGCTGAATGACGCGAACGCCGGGAATCTTGGCCGACTTCGCGGACGCCTCCATCATCAATTCCTGGGTGGTCCGGTGCCGCTGTGAGAACGGAACCGCCGCCATGCCACCGAATCCGCCGGTCGGCAAGACGACCTGGAAGGTGGCCTTCTTCTCGGGGATCGACCGGTAGACTTTCTCCACTTCATTGGCGAACAGCTTGGTCTGATCGATGGTCGAGTTGGGCGCCGCCTGAATGACACCGAAGAAAAAGTTCTGATCCTCGCGCGGTGCAAGCTCCTTCTGCGAGAACAGGTAGAAGGGGAAGATCAGTAGCACCACGATCACCCACAGCGTGAAGACCACCGGCCGGTAATTCAGCGTGCCGGACAGGAGCCGCATGTAGCGCTCGCGGAAGGCGTCGAATCTGTTGTTGATCCACCCTGCGAAGCCTTTTTCGGTATCGCCGGCGCGGAGCAGCTTCGATCCCATCATCGGCGACAGCGTCAGCGCCACGAAGCCGGAGATCAGCACCGCGCCCGCGAGGGTGAATGCGAATTCGCGGAAGAGCGAGCCGGTAAGGCCGCCCTGCAACGCCACCGGCGTGTAAACCGCCGCCAGCGTGATGGTCATTGCGATGATCGGCGTGACCAGCTCGCGCGCGGCGTCGAGCGCCGCCTGGAGCGGCTTCTTGCCCATGTGGAGATGACGCTCGATGTTCTCGACCATGACGATGGCATCGTCGACGACCAGGCCGACCGAGAGCACGATGGCCAGCAGCGTCAGCAGGTTGATCGTGAATCCGAACGCCAGCATCAGCATGACCGCGCCGATGAGCGAGATCGGAATCGCGACCACCGGGATGATCAATCCGCGAACGGACCCCAGGAAGAGGAAGATGACGATGATGACGATGATCAGCGTCTCACCGAGAGTCTTCAGAACCTCATCGATCGCGCTCTGGATGTACTCGGACGAGTCATACGGCACGCCCACCTTCATCCCGGCCGGCAAATTCGCCTGAATCTCGGGGATGGTGGCGCGGACGTTCTTCATCACGTCGAGCGTGTTGGCGGTCGGCAGGGTGTAGATGCCGATGAAGACGGCCGTCTCGCCGTTGAATCGGACTTCCTGGTCGTAGGTCTCGGCGCCGAGCTGCACGTCGGCGATGTCGCCGAGACGGACAACCGTGCCGTTGACCTCTTTCACGACCAGCTGCTTGAACTCACTGGTGGTCTGCAGATTCGTATTCGCGACCAGGTTGATGGACGTCATCGTGCCCCGCGTTCGACCGAGGGCCGACAGATAGTTGTTCTGGGAGAGAGCGTCGCGAACGGCCGATGGCGCAATGCCGAGCGCGGCCATCTTTTCCGGCTTCAGCCATACGCGCATCGCGAAAGTGCGGTCGCCGAAGATCTGCGCGCGCTGCACGCCGCTGATGGCGCTCAGCTTCGGCTGAATGACGCGCACGATGTAGTCCGTGATCTGGTTTTGATCGAGGTCCTTTGAAGAGAATCCAAGATACGCCGCCGCCACACCGGACGAGTCGCTGGTCTGCAGGTCAATGATGGGCGCCTCCGCTTCCGGCGGAAGCGTGTTGCGCACCTGGGCGACCTTCGACTGGATCTGGGTGAGCGCCGCGTTGGTGTCGAAGTTCAGCTTCAGATGCACCGTGATCGTGCTGACACCCTGCGAGCTCGACGACTCGAGAAAGTCGATGCCGTCCGCCCCCGCGATCGATCGCTCGAGCGGCTCGGTGATGAATCCTCGCACCAGGTCCGCGTTCGCGCCCACGTAGACCGTGGTGACCACGACGTTCGCCAGGTCGCTGCGCGGATACTGCCGCACGCTCAGCGAGCGGATCGACTGCAATCCGGCGATGAGAATCACCAGATTGACCACGATCGCGAGGACGGGGCGTTTGATGAAGAGGTCTGTCAGTTTCATGGTTGCGAAGTCTCGCGGTTGCGGGGTCTCGTGGTTGTGGTCTCACCGCGAGACCGCGCAACCTCGAGACCGCGTAACCTCAACTGTTCTCCGGATTCGGTTTCGGGTTGTTCCCCGGCTGCACTGAGTTGTTCACTGTCACCGCCGCGCCCGGGCGCAGCTTGAAGACTCCCGACGTCACGACCTCTTCGCCCGGCTTGAGGCCGGTGAGGACTGTGACCTGATCGCCGCGCGATGGACCGAGCTTCACGAATTGCTGTCGAACGCCGCGATAACTTCCCTTGGGACCCTTCACATCCTCGACGATGAAGATCGAATCGCCGAACGGCGCGTAGCTGATCGCCGAAGCGGGAAGCGGAATGACGGCCAGCTTCGTGCCGTGCGCGAGCTGCGCCTGTACGAACATCCCGGGACGCAGCTTGCCGTCTGCGTTGTCGAAAGTCGCCTGCACGCGCGCATTGCGCGTGGCCTCGTCGATGACGGAGTCGAATGCCGAGATCCGTCCGGTCTCAGGTTTTCCGAGCGCATCGGATGTCACTTCGACCGAAGCGCCGACTCTGACGGAGGCCATTTCCTGCTGCGGCACATTGAAGTTCACATAGGCAGGACGCAGCGACTGCAATGACACGATCGGCGCTCCGCCGGCGAGATACTGTCCGAGGTTGATGAGGCGGATGCCGAGGACGCCGGAAAACGGAGCGCGAATGGTCTTGCGCTCGACCGTCGCGGCGATCTCGCCAACCCGAGCCTCGGCCTGCTTGTGTTCTGCGGCGGCCTCATCCAGAGCCTGCTGGGCCGAGATTCCTTTCGCAAAGAGTCCCTGCGTGCGGTCGAGTGCCAGTTTCGAAAGGTCCCGCTGCGATTGCGCGGCCACGAGCTGCGCACGCTCCTGCTTGGTATCGAGCCGGACCAGAACATCACCCTTGTTCACCGACTGACCGGACGCGAAGGCGATCTCTGAAACGAGTCCGGGCAGATCGGCGCTGACGGTGACACCGTTGACCGCGGCAACGCTGCCGATTGCGTTCAGCGTCGCATTCCAATCCTCTTGCTTGACGACGATGGTCGTCACGGCCTCGGGAGGGGGCTGGTAGTTCGCTCCCTGCGCCATGGCGGCCTTGATCTGGAAAAACTTGAACCCACCGATGAGCACGATGAACCCGAACACCGCCAGGAGCATGAAAAACATTCGTTTCTTCATAAGCCTCGAAAGATTACAACCCGCGAAGGCGGGTCGACGTTACGGTATGACAACAGGAAATCTACGCGGCGTAGAGGGCTTTGGTTTTAGACCTTGGACTCCGCCGTTCGAGTTCCAAACTCTCCGCAGCGACCTCGCATTCCTTCGCGAAACTTTTCGCGTTCTTCGGGGGTCATGTGCTCCCACCGTTCCATCATCCGACGACGCCAGTGCGACCGTCCCCACCCACTGTGAAATCCGAATCCGAACAGAATCTTGCTCAGAATAAGTAAGCCTAGCGCCTGCCAGTACGTGATGGCATGCCAGCCGGTAGCCGAGGGGAGGATCCAGTTCCATAGTTGCATGACAACGAAACTCGCAACCGCGACGAACAGCAGCGCGATGACCGCGTATCTCGCGATTCTCATTTTGAAAACTCCTTGTAAATCTGCTGCAATCGCTTGCGCAGATGCAGGACCGCATAGTGCTTGCGGGACAACAACGTGTTGACGCTGACGCCGGTTTCCTCGGAGATCTCCTTGAAGCTGCGGCCCCGCAGCTCGTGCGCCACAAACGCTTCCCGCTGCTCTTCAGGGAGCTCGTCGAGCGCGGCGTCGATTTCGTCGAGCAGGACGCTTCGAGCGTACACCGCTTCCGGCCCCTCGTCCGGTGAAGGCAGCAGATCGTCGAGCGTCAACCACTCTTCGTTCGTTAACGTTAATGGTTTCTTCTTGCGAAAAAGATCGATGATCCGATTGGTGGCGACGCGATACAGCCACGCCGTCACCTGTTCCAGCGGCTGCATGAGGCGCGACGCCTCCACCAGCTCGTAGAAGACATCCTGCAGGATATCTTCGGCATCGCCGGGATCGGGAACGCGCCTTCGAATGAAGTTGCGGAGCCGTCCCCGCTCACGCTCGACGGTTTCCGCAATCCGGCGGTCTTGCTCGAGTGCGATGGCTTCCATCATCTATCTATAACGACGAACCGACGTCGATATTTTCGACACCGTCATCGTGCTTTTTTCGTGGGCTTGGTGAGCTGCGTGGCGTCGTGCGCCGGGCCGATGCGCCGGGCTTCGATCTTTTGAAAGTCCTTGACCCATGTCTTCCCGTTATCGGAAGAGCGGTCGGCGACCCAGGAAAAGCGATCGGGTTGAATGTTGTAGTAACGGATCCGCCAGATCGACGGCGTGTCCGAGCCCACGCCGAACTTCTGCTCGATCCGCATCTCCTCGCCTTCACGATGTCCCGTGCCGACGTTCTGCAGACCCGACGCTGCGTCCGTCGATACAAGGTCCCACTGTTTCTGACGTCCGTTGTAAGCCCGCAATGTCCGCGTCACGTAGTTCTGGCCGTCATCGGCGACGGCGCGATACTCGTCGAGAATCGGTCCGTTGTCGCCCACGCGCACCGCGCTGCAGTAGCCGCGAAACTTTCCGTACTGCTGGCTATCGGCGGTGAATTCCCAATCGCCGAGGAGATAGTCGAAGTCTTTGTCGTGAGATTGTGCGAAAAGCGGCGCCGCCGCGAAAAGAGCAAGGATGATCAAACGGGCTTTTGCCATGACTCCTCCGTCAGCATTGTGGTTTCTTTGTGTTCGAACCGCACCCGGCAGTCGCCGGATGGGCAGTACCCACGGTCAATGCGCCGCGGGGGCCGCCGAACGGCTCGTAATCTTACGACTTTCGCCAAAACAGATACGCCAGGAGAATGATCGCGAAGAGATCGCCGATGCCCTGAGGCGCGAGCGTGGCAAAGCGCGTTCGCGCCGGAACGAAGATCGCGTCCACGATGAAGATCGGGATGCCCAGCACAAAGAGAGGAATTGTGGCGGCCCATAGCGCCCAACTCTCCCCTCGCCGCAGCGGAATCAGACAAATGACGACTTCAACAAAAACGAGCGCCGTGATGCCGAGCGCCCCCGCCAGAAGATGACGACCGGTGCTTTCATAGCAGCTCCCGCAGGCGGGCATAACCGCTGCGGCTGACCGGCAGACGGGTTCCGTCCCGAAGAATCGCGACCCGGCTGTCCTTGGCGTACAACTCGATCTTGTCGACGCGCTCAATGTTCAGCAGATACGAGCGATGCACGCGGACGAAGCGATCGGGGTCGAGCTCGCCTGCCAGATCGCCGATCGACTGCTGCTTGCGGATCTTCGTTCCACCGGTCGCGATCACGATGGCATCGTCATCCGCTTCGACATAATCGACACGGGCCGCAGGAATCACCTGAATCGTTCCATCCTCGCCTCGTACGACGATTCGCTGCAGGGGTTTCGCGCGGAGCGTCGCGGCCAGCTGATGTGGGGCGGGCTTCAGCCCGTCCTTATGCATCTTGATCCGCTGCGTCACCGCTCGAAACCGCTCCTCCGAGAACGGCTTCAACAGATAGTCGAGCGCGTGCACTTCGAACGCGCGGAGGGCGTAGTCATCGTAGGCCGTGACAAATACGACCACCGGTGAGCGATCGAGAAGCTCGAGCACTTCGAAGCCGTCGAGCTTCGGCATTTGAATGTCGAGGAAGAGGACCTCAGGATCGTGCTCGGAGACCGCGCGGACGGCTTCGAAGCCATTGGCGCACTCGGCGACGATCTCGAAGTCCTCGTCCGCGTCGAGGTACTCGCGAAGGACGTCGCGGGCGAGCGGCTCGTCGTCAACAATGATTGTCCGGATCATGCCGGCAGCTCGATCTCCACGCGATATTTCCCGTCCGCCTCTTCGGTTCGAAGCGCGGCGCGGCCATTCGAGATCGCGGCCAGCCGGCCGCGCGCGTTTTGCAGACCGATGCTTTCACCGCGCGGTTGCGGGCGGTCGGGGTCGGCGGGATTCTCGATGCGGATCCGCAGAATGCCGTCATTGGCATTCGCCGCAATCTCGATGGTCCCGCCATCGACGACCGATGCGATCCCGTGGCGGACTGCGTTTTCAACGAGAGGTTGCAGCAGGAGCGGCGGAACGAGGAATGCCCGCGCCGACGTATCCATATCTATATGCGTCGCAAGCCGTGCACCGAACCGGACCCTTTCGATGGCCAGATACCGCGACACCAGATCGATCTCCTCGGCCAGGCTGATCCGCTCGCGCGACGAAAGCCGTAGCGTGAGGCGGAAAAAGTCAGCCATCAGTTGCGCCATTTCCCGGGCATCGCCAGGTCGCGACCCGCACAGCGCGGCCACCGCGTTCAAGCTGTTGAACAGAAAGTGCGGATCGACCTGTGCCTTGAACGCCTTGAGCTCGGCTTCACGCGCCAGGACCTGATATCGAAGGGCAGCCTCTTCCGCGATTCGCGATGCTTCCAGCTCGAGTGTCAGATAGTGCACCGTGACAGCGCTGTCGTAGATCACGACGCCAACGCCGAAGATCAGCGGCACGTTTGGCGTGATCAAGCTCGGCGACGCTTTCCACGCCACCACCCACAGTCCCGCAGCGGCCGCCGCCGTCCCCACGTGTGTCGTCAGAACGCGCCAGAACGGCGTCCTGCGCAGCGGCATCGCGCGGCAGGGATAGCGGGCGGCCAGGGCGATCACGCCTAACAACAGCGAAGGCGGAAAGGCCGCCACGATCGCCTTACCGAGCGAAACCTCGGGACGCGTGATGAGAGCGACGGAAAGCAGCATCGCGACGGCGGTCCACGCGCCGACGGCGTATGCGCCGACCCTGGCGCGATCGAAGGTCAAGCGGCGCTCTCTTTCGGATGGCGCACTTCGATGCCACCCATGATGGCGCTTCCACGCACGACCAGGCGCGGCGCATTCGCGGGCGCCGGCTCGGTCTTGTCCTCGTAGCCGCCCAGGATCGGCGCGACGTGCGCGACCACTTGCCACCCGCGCGGAACGCGGATTTCGATGCCGCCCCAGAACGCCAGCACGTCGATGACCGCTTCGTCCACGATCTTGGCGGAGCTGAGATCGATCTCACATCCGCCCATCACGGCCACGGCCTCGCCTCGACTGAAACGCTGCGACCCGATGTGCGGATTGTTTCCGGCCATCACGGCGATGACGTGGAATGAGTCGGTGGGACTGCGCTGCAGCGCCTGCATGACCAGCGTGACGCCGCCGACGCTGATCAGCAGCGGCCACAGCCCGACGATCCGCCAGAATTGCACGTGACCCACGCCGAGAGCCGGAAGCAGAAAATAGGTCCCAATGAGGAACCAGATCGCGGCTCCCACCCAGCGACGGTCGAAAAGATGGCCGATGCCCATCGCGATCGCGCCTAACGGCCACCAGATCAGGAGGTCGCGTGCGTTGATGCGGCCGATCTGGTCGAGCCAGAAGATCACGCCGGCGCCGAGGACCAGGAGTCCGAAGACGACGCGCTCCGATCGTCTGGCGGAACGTCTATTCCGCACTGCGATTCTCCTTCGGAGCAGCCAGGAGAGCACGCAACGTGATTCCCGAGCCGATCGCGATGAGGAAAAGCGGCCACGAGTTCTTGAAGGTCAGACCGAAGAGGTGCAGGTGCGCCATCTGCAGCCATACCCCGACCGTGACGAGCCACACGCCCGACCAGACCGTTTCGAAGCGCAATAAGTGCGATATCCCGAAAAGAATGATGATGCAGGGCCAGTACATCCGCATCAAATCGCCGAAATCCTCGATGCGAAGGCGATCGAGCAGAAACAGCAAGCCGATTGCGATCAGCATCAAGCCATTGAGCAAAGCACCTTTGTCGATTTTTCGGTTCATGCTGCTCTCCGCTTGACTTCGATGCCGCCCATGACCGTCGCGCCGCGCACGATGAGGCGGCGCTCCGGCGTGCCCGCCCCCGTTTTCATTTCGAATCCGGCCATGAAAGGAACGACTTCGCCGACCACTTCCCAATTTTCGGGAACGTAAATCTCGATGCCGCCCCACATCGCGAAAGTGTCGATGATCGCCGGACTGTGAATGATTTCGGCCTCCGTCAGATCGAGCTCGCATCCCCCCATGAACGCGAAGATTGAGCCGCCGTTGTAGTCGCGGGCAGTGTCTCGAACCTTGCGTTGGTTGAGAACCGCCCAGATCTGATCGGAATCGCCTATCGTCGAAGTCGGAAGTCGAAATCCAAGCGCTCGAATCACGATTGCCGCCCCCACCAGAATCAGGATCACGGGCCAGAAATCGAAGATCGTGAATCGCAGCCAGCCGGCGGTGTAAGCGAGCAGCGAGGCGCCGACGACGGTGAGGATCATGCCGAAAACGCGGCGTTTCGGATCCGCCAGTTTGGTCAAGCCGACCAGCAGCAATACCGTGGGCCAGAAACGCAGGTAATCGTCGGCGCGCAGCAGCGTGAGGTTGTCGGCCGTCCAGAGGACGCCCAGGATCGTGAAAAAGATCCCCACGATGAGCTTGGTGGCGGGAAGGGGAAGCGGTTGATTGATGCGTTCTTCCATGGCCAGAACGATACGGCCCGCTTGTCGGGAAGTCTCGTATGGATCGGTAAATGGAGGCGAAGAACCGGTGAACGGAGGGTTCCTGGGGTTGCTGGGTTGCTGAGTTGCTGGGTGGGCACCGAGCAACCGAGTAACCTAGCAACCCAGCAACCCGGTAAAATCGCCGCCTCACAAGGAGCAGAGTGATGATTTTGAGTGCACTGGTTCTTGCTGCGGCGATCGCCTCACCCGACGAAAAAATCGATCAGGTCGCCGCCGACTTCCGCACCATCGGCCGGATCGCACAGCTTGCCGACAATCTCCGCGAAAGCCGGCAGGTCATGAACGCGATCGTCGATGCCGATCTGGAGATGCTTCGCGAGAAACGGTCCGATGAGACGTTCCGCTGGGCGTCGCTGCAACGCGAAGAAGCGTCACGCGTGAAGGATCAGAAAGCGATCGAGCGCGTGCAGACCGAGAAGGAGCTGCGCGAAGTGACGCTCACCGCTGCCAATGCCTATCGACTCGAGGTCTCCATCCCGACAAAACAGAGCCTCGTTTCGAGAAACAATCGCGTCTTCATCCGCAACGTCATCGTCGACTCGACCGGATTCGACGGCAAAGTGACGCATCACGATATTCCGGTGAACGTGTGGGTGAATCCCGGCGACGCGCACGGCGTCCCGCTGCCGGAGATCGGAAAGAACGTCAAGGCCATGGTGGAGCTGGGCGTGGAGAGCGGCGATAAGCACGCCGTCGCCGACGTCGCCCTGCTTCAGGCCAGGCTCATGGATGATCCGACCAGTCCGCACTTCCCGGCGGTTCAGCGCCTCCTCAAAATTCGCGAGGTCCTGAACGCGAAAGATCTCAACCGCGGATTCTTGAAGAGCACCGTCGACGAAGCGCTCCTCTCACTTCCCGGCGAGATGGAGAAACGCACCGCGGAACAAGCGGCAGCCATGGAACGGCGAAAGCAATCGACGGGCGGGATCTCGACGTCCGACGCATCGCCGGACGTCGTCTCTGCCCTTCAGCAAATCGCCCGTCTCCTGGGCGGCAATCTGCAGGATCAGAGCGACGCCCGCGCGAAGCTGCAGACGCTGCTCGATTCGCTGCAGGGAAAAACCGCGTCTACTGCCCCGAAATAGGCTTGCACGGATCGGGCGGAATACCCCGCTGCATCATGTCGAACGTGCCGCGATCGGTGAAGCCGTTGCCGAACATCAGCGTGTAATTCGCCATGGCGGTGGCGGGCTTGCCGGGATCCGGCGGCTGCTGGTAACTGCCGATCACGATGAAGCGATCGTTAGTGAAGCTCCAGCCGGCGACCACGAATCTGCCATCGCCATTGATCGAGCCCTGAAAAATGAACGGCATGTTCGGATCGATCACTTCCTTGCCAAAAAACATGGTCCCGGGCCGGCCTTCCGTGCATGTCTGTGTCACATCGAGGTGGAAGGTGGACTGACTGCCGTCGATCGAGCTGGTGGCGAGGCCATCCCAAATCCCGCCGATGAGCGGCAATTGCCGATCGGGGCCGACCACGAAGTTGCGGATCACGGTCGCCGTGCCGCGGTCTGGCTCCGGCGGTTGAACTTCAGAGGGCATCAGGAAATATGTCGCATCTGCGACCGCCGCCCCGCCGTCGAGAAACATGATCTGGCCGTGGAACTGGACCTTGCCGCCTGGTCCTCGGCCGTTGCCGGTGAACTCTCCGCTCGTGGATACCGTGAGGTCGACCGGAAATGGGACTTCCACCGCGCCGCCGATGAGCATCGTCACCATCCCCATGGCGCGATGGTTATTCACATCGCCGATCTTGAAGGTCATCAAGCCCCACAGACCGGGATGCTGCCTGCTCTGGAAGAAGCCGTTATAAGTACCGCGGGAATCGATTTCGCGAGCTGATGCCGAGAAGACAACGAAAAAACCGAGTAAGGCAACCGTGCGTGCAGCACGAGCACCGTGCATAAAACGCTCCTTCGAATGGGGCGCAAATCGTATCACGCAGGAAAGCGGGATTACATCGGAACGGACATTGCGTTTGGCAACCGTATGAAAAGACTGACGCTCGTCCTCAGCTTCGTGGCGGCCTCCGCGGTCGCGCAAACGAATCCGCTTTTCAACCCGAGCCCGCTGCCGTTTCAGGCGCCTCCATTCGACAAAATCAAGGACGCCGATTATCAGCCCGCGATCGAAGAAGGGATGAAGCGCGGCCTCGCAGAAGCCGACGTCATTGCCAACAATCCCGATCCACCGACGTTCGACAACACCATCGTGGCGATGGAGAAGAGCGGCGATCTGCTGACCCGCGCCGCCAAGATTTTCTTCAATCTTGCGCAGTCGAACACCAACGACACGATGCAGAAGGTCGAGGCCGAGGAGTCGCCGAAGCTGTCGGCCTACTCCGACACGATCTATCTGAATCCGAAACTCTTTGCGCGCGTGAAGGCCATTTACGATCAGCGCGACGCGCTCAACCTCGATGCTGAATCGAAATGGCTGGTCGAGCGCTACTACCGTAATTTCATTCGGGCGGGCGCACAGCTTTCCGACGCCGACAAAACCACGCTCAAGGCGCTGAACCAGGAAGAGTCGACGCTGTCGACGCAATATCGTCAGCACGTCCTCGCGGATACGAAGGATTCGGCGATTGTCGTCGACAAGAAGGCAGATCTCGCCGGCATGAGCGAGAGCGACATCGCGGCCGCGGCGCAGGCAGCCAGGGACAAAAAGATGGCGGGCAAGTACGTCATCACGCTGCAGAACACGACACAGCAGCCGGCGCTGACGTTCCTCAAGAATCGCGCACTTCGAGAAAAGATCTTCAAGGCCTCATCGGCGCGCGGTAATCATGGTGGGCCGAACGACAACAAGGCCATCATCGAGCGGCTGGCCCAGTTGCGCGCGCAGAAAGCCAAGCTCCTCGGTTTTTCAACGTATGCCGCCTATGTCCTCGACGATCAGATGGCCAAGACTCCCGAAATCGCAATCAAGCTGATGAACGACATGGTTCCTGCAATCACGTTGAAGGCGCGCGAGCAGGCCGCCGCCATGCAGAAGCTGGCCGGATTCAAGCTCCAGCCGTGGGACTGGCAGTACTACGCCGAACAGTTGCGCAAGAAGCAGTACTCCATGGACGAGGCGCAGGCCAAACAGTATTTCGAGCTCAATCGCGTGCTGCAGGATGGCGTCTTCCACGCCGCCAACAAACTCTACGGACTGACGTTCAAGGAACGCCACGATCTTCCGGTCTACAACCCCGATGTCCGCGTGTTCGATGTGATCGACGCCGACGGGCAGCCGCTGGCGATCTGGTACGCCGACTACTACTCGCGGTCGAACAAGAGCGGCGGGGCGTGGATGGACACCTTCGTCGATCAGTCATCGCTGTTAGGCCTCAAGCCGGTCGTCTTCAACGTCGCAAACTTCACCAAGCCGGCCGCCGGGCAGCCGGCGCTGATCAGCTTTACCGACGTGACGACCATGTTCCACGAATTCGGCCACGCGCTGCACGGAATGTTCTCGAACGTGAAATATCCGCTGCTCACCGGCACGAGCGTGCCGCGCGACTTCGTCGAATTTCCGTCGCAATTCAATGAGCATTGGGCCCTCGAGCCGGAAGCGTTCGCGCACTACGCCAAGCACTACAAAACCGGCGCGCCGATGCCGCAGTCGCTCGTGAAAAAAATCAAGGACTCCCAGAAGTTCAACCAGGGCTATGCCCTTGGCGAATACCTCGAGGCCGCCCTGCTCGACATGGCGTGGCACACCCTGCCACCCAACACCGGTTTGCAGGATGTCAACGCATTCGAGCCGGAAGCGCTGCGGCGATTCAACATCGCAATGTCGCTGATTCCGCCGCGCTATCACACCACCTACTTCTCGCACATCTGGGGTGGCGGCTACGCCGCCGGCTATTACGCATATCTGTGGAGTGAGTTGATCGACGACGACGCGTTCTACTGGTTCAAGGAGAACGGCGGGATGTCGCGCGAAAACGGCCAGCGCTTCCGCGAGATGGTGCTCTCCCGCGGCGGCAGCATGGAACCGGCGTCCATGTACCGCGCCTTCCGCGGGCGCGATCCGATCGTCGATCCGCTGCTCATCGAGCGCGGGCTGAAGCCCGCGGATACGACCGCGCCGCCACATTAGCCCGTCACTCTGAGCGCAGCGAAGGGTCTCAAGCCACGCCGCTTTTACGCTTTTTCCACGCCGAAAAGCGACTCCCTCACGACCATGCCCGTGCCGGAACACTCGAAATCCGAACGCCGGAGTGGACGGAAACCATGGCGTTCGAGAACGGTTGCCTGCGCCACCGGGATCCGACTAGAAATTCCAAGCGACATATGATCGTTCCGATCTCGCGATGCCCGATCCCAAGGCCCACGCGCGCGCCGCGATCCTGGCGGGGGCGATGACGTTCGAGCCCGCGCCGCTCGATCCCTTCGCGGTCCGCGCCGTGCCGTCGATCCGTCGGGTCGTCGATGGCATCGAGCCGCCGCTCGACCTCAAAGTGATTCCGTTCCGCTATCGCCTCAGGGCCGATGGGACTGCTGCGCCTGTCCGCCCGACGTGTCACCACTCGCGGTCCACTCGACTTTTCCAGCGATGAAGATCGAGTCGGCGCCGCTGCCGACCGAGTCGATCGTGAACGGCAAGTCTTTCGGCATTTGCAGCAGGGCGACGTCGCCGTAACTCTTGGTTAGAAACGGCGCCACGAAGTTCACGATCGCGCCCAGCAGGCCGCGGCAATGCGGCTCGACGCGTACGTTGCGCAGCAGCAGGCTGCGCGTCGGGGCATCGATGACCACATCGGCTTTGCCTTGCGTATCGCAAATCTGTTGCAGCCTGGCGGTCTTCTGCGCCGTCACTTTCAGATCGAGCAGAAAACATTCGCGGCCGCACGGGCCGAAACGCCGCGGCTCGATCGCGAAATTGACTTTGTGAATCGCGGGCGCAATGTCCTGTTGCCATCGAGCGCGCAGGACTTCGAAGGCCGCCTGCTCCACCGGCGGCCAGGGCACGGTGAACTGATACCTTCCGTTGACGACGCCTGCATCGCCGCTGCCGGCATCCTCAAAATGCAGGTCGGCTGCGAACGCGCCCTGGAAAAGAAGCGGCACTTTCCGATCGCGGAGCTCTTCGACCGGATAGTGCACGACCAGGGTGTGGTTCAGTCGGTACTGAAATCCGAGCTTGATGTCGCCGGTCGCTTTTCCATTGACGATCTTCGCTCCTTTGGTATGCAGCTCGACGTCGTTGGCTGCGACCGTCGTTCCGCCGCGATCGATCGTTCCGACTTTGCCAAACAAGTCCGCGTCGACCGTTCCCGAGTAGCTGCCGTCGGGCCGGACGCGGAGATCGCGCACCACGAAGTGCGAAGGAGATTCCACGCCGACCTTCGGTCCGCCGGGCCAGTGGAACTGTCCGTCGCTCAGATCGAGCTCGAGAGCGCCGGCAGAGACCGTGACCTGATTGTGCGCCACCTGGAACCTGCCGCGCTGCAGCCGTCCGTGCGAGAACCGGCAGTGATTTCCGACAAAGGCAGCCGACCCATTCTCGATCTCCCCGTCGAGGCGGCCGTCGACTTCGAACCGGGCCGGCGGCGTAAACGTCCCTTCGTCGATTGCCAGCCGAATGGACTTCGTGTCGAGCCCGAGGAGGTCGCCGAACGCGATGGGATAGCCGTTGAAGGCTTCGAATTCGGAATTGGCGATGTGAACGTCGTGGACCAGCGTGAGAAATTCGGAGCTCGAGTCATTCGAGCTTTTTTCCGACTTCACGATGTCACCGCTCAGGATCGATCGAATGTCGGTCGGGAAGTCGAGCCTGCGCAGCGCGGGTCTGGCAACAGCACCAACGATGGCCACGATCGGCCGCCAGATCCCCCGGCCGTGAAAGCGAGCGCTGACGATTCCCGCTCCATCCTCGAATCGCATTCCCTCGATCCATAAGGCCGGGCGCAGGCCCCTCCCCGCGATCAACAGCTTGCCATCGGTGACATCGACATCGAGACATCGCACGCGGCCTTCGTCCGCTTCGACGGTTACGATCGCCTTCGGCGCTCCGACGGCCTGCACCGTCCATTCGGGCGTGATTGCGGCCGTGCCCTGCTTGAGATTGACCGCCACGTTCAGCTTCCCGCGATTCACCAGGCCGGCAATCTCGTCGAGCGTTTGCCCTAACAGAGGCACGGCCGCGGTGAGAAGGATGAATGTTGCAGCGCGCCGAAGCATCGGAGTCGAGCCTTGCCAGATGCAAAGTCAGGGCCGCCACAGACCTTTTGGGTTCGATCCGAGGAGCCCCGCTCTTCGCAACTGCTGGCTCACTCGGCTGATTTGTCTGACGCTGCCACGCGGAAGCTTCCACGCTCTCGGCGCGGTGTCGATTGCGCGATCGATGTACAGCATCGGTCCTTCATCGAATCGCCATCCGCGCGGTTCGAATTTCTCGAGATCGATTGGAACGGTGAAGGCGCGCATGGTCCGCTTTCCGTAGAGATTGAAAAAGCCTTCGAAGTAGCTCAGACCGAGGGCCAGGTAGGGATAGATGGGCTCGCGTGAGCGGATAGTCGTGAAGTTCGACTTTGCGACGCTGCCCCACAGGCCGCCGCTCTCGTACAGCGCGATGCAGTGGCCATCGTCGGTGACCGCGTCCATCCAGGCCAGTCGCGGCGGATGGCCGAGCTCTCGCAGCGCCGCGCACGCGAACAGAACTCCGCTGTAACACTGCGCTTTGCCGTCGCGCATGACGGAGCGCGGTGAAGCAGCGCCGCCCCTGTCGTCATACGGCAGCTCGTCGAGAAATCTCTGGATGTGCGCCGGACTTCGAAGTCCCCTCAGAATGCGACGCTCACGCGCTGTCCAAGCCATCCGTGTCATGACCAATGGTGCCATGAGAAGATCACACGAATGGATTTTGAGGGACGTGTAGCGATCGTCACCGGCGCAGCGCGCGGACTCGGCCGCGCCGCAGCAGCCCGACTGCACGAGCGCGGCGCGTCGGTGGCAGTCAACATTCGCGATCGCAAACGCGCCGAGTCCGTCGCGCGATCGATCGGCGGGCGCGCACTGGCAGTGCCGGGCGACATTGCGGCGCCCGGCGTTCCTGACGAGATCGTCCGTATTACACGGGAGCGCTTCGGGCGCGTCGACATCCTCGTGAACAATGCAGCGCTGGCGCGCTCCACCCGCTTCCCGAACCTGACCGCCGATGAGTGGCGCCTGGCACTCGAGGTGAACATGACCGCGCCCTTTCTCCTCATCAAAGCAGTGTTCCCGATCATGAAAGAGCAGCGCTACGGCCGCATCGTGAACGTCTCCTCCTCCGCGGGCCGCACCGTCAGCACCCTCGGCGGCGCGCACTACACGGCCTCGAAGGCCGGGCTTCTCGGCCTGACGCGCGCCGCCGCGAAAGAGTTGGGACAATACGGCATCACCGTGAACGCCATTTGCCCCGGCATGATCGACACGGAGCTGACGCGCGAGAACGCCTCGCCTGAGCTGCTGGAGCGTCTGGCGGCGAGTTATCCCGTGCCGCGACTCGGAACGGCTCTCGAAGTGGCTGACCTCATCTGCTTCGCAGCTTCCGAGGCGGCGGGGTATATCACCGGCGCGTCGCTCGACATCAACGGCGGCGATTTGATGATGTAGATGAAAGAATCGACCCGCGTCCTCCTCACTCTTGCGGTTGCCATCGCCATCGGCACGGCCATCGCGGCCTCGGGGAATGCCGCCCTGGTCCGGGCCGCCGACTCCATCGCGCCGATCGGCACGCTGTGGGTCAACGCGATCCGGATGACGGTGATCCCCCTGGTCGTCTCGCTTCTCATCACCGGCATCGCTTCGGCGACAGACGTGCGGTCGATCGGTCGCCTGGGCGGACGAACGCTTCTCGTGTTCTTGATGTTGTTAGCAGTAGTTGCCATCGCTGTGATGCCGCTGACCTTTCTGCTATTTCAGTTCTTCCCAAAGCACGCCGCGATCGCGTTGCCGACCGGGGCTGCCGAAGCGGCGGGAGAGATGACTTCCAGCAAGCCCCAGACATTCGCGGCGTGGCTTGTTTCGCTGCTTCCCTCGAATCCGATCGCGGCGGCCGCGCAGGGCGCGATGATTCCGCTCATTCTGTTCACGGTATTGCTGGCATTGGCGATCGCGCGCAGTCCGGCGCCGGCACGCGCGACGCTGGTGGGATTTTTTCAGGCGCTGACCGACGCGATGTTGACGCTGGTGCGCTGGATCATTCTGGCCGCTCCGGTGGGCGTCTTCGCTCTGGTATTGCCGCTGGCAGCGCATGCCGGCGTGGCAATGGCTGGAGCGATCGGCTTCTACATCGTGGCATATTCGATCGCGTGCGTGATTGTGATTCTGCTGCTCTATCCGGTGGTGGCTGTGGCCGCGAAAATTCCGATTCGACGCTTCGCGCGGGCCGTGCTTCCGCCGCAGGTCATTGCTTTCAGCTCGAGCTCTTCGATCGCATCGCTTCCCTCGCTGGTCGAGAGCGCCGAGCGCGAGCTCGGGCTCCCGCCTAACGTCGTGGGCTTTGTCCTTCCGCTGTCGGTCTCGATGTTTCACGTTGCGGCGCCGCTGTCGTGGCCCGTGGGAGCGCTGTTCATCGGATGGTTCTACGGGATTCCGATTGGCGTCGGTCAGCTCGCGCTGATCGCGTTCGCGGCGCTGTTCCTGGGCTTCGTGGCACCCGGCGTTCCGCGCGGCGCGTTCATCATGCTCACGCCGCTGTTCCTGGCGATCGGCCTGCCGGCCGAGGGGATCGGGATTCTGATCGCTGTGGACGCGATCCCCGATACATTCGCGACCGCGCTGAATGTGACGGGGGACCTGGCGGCAGTGACAATCGTGGGGAGGACCAATGCGATATGAGGCCGTGTCGATCGACGACAAGTTCAAGAAATTTTCGGAAGTCTTCCAGCCCAAGGTGATCGCGCAGATGAACGACTATCAGTTCAAGCTGGCGCGCGTGAAGGGCGACTTCGTGTGGCACAGCCACGCCGACACGGATGAGACATTCATGGTCATCGACGGCGAGATGGTCATCGAGTTCCGCGATGGCAGCGTGACGCTCCGGTCGGGCGACATGTTCGTCGTCCCGCGCGGAAAGGAACACAAACCGTTCGCGGCCGGCGAGTGCAGGATCATGCTCATCGAGCCGGCGGGCACCGTGAACACCGGCGACGCTGGCGGCAAGCTGACCGCGCCGAACGACGCGTGGATCTGATCACGCCCTCGCCGGCGCTCGCTCCGGAAGCGGGAAGAGAGCAACGAATCGCTTTGCGAAGCCGCGCTTTCCGCTGACTTTCAGATCAGCGAATTTTCGTCCCGCGTAAACGACTTCCGCCAGCGTGTCGGAGTCCGCTTCGATGGTCGCGTCGGCACCGGTGGCGCTTCCTCGGACAATCTCCATGTGACCGCGCTTGATGGTGGCGTGGAACCGATCGTCGCCGAAGTTCATCTCGATGACGGCGTTGAAACCGCGGGCAGCGCGCCGGCTGAACATCGTCCGAAACGAGAGAATCAGCGAATCGACGTTCAGGTGGCCCTCCGGGAGGAACGGCGATCGCGCCGCCCAGCGGCCAAGCGCGATGACGACCGGCTCGAGCTGGGAACCCCACTCGGTGAGCTCGTAGACCCACGCTGCAGCCGGCGGCGTCAGCCTGCGCCGGCGGATGATCGCGAAGCGTTCCAGCTCCTCCAGTCGCTGCGTGAGCACGTTTGGACTAATGTGTGGCAGCCCGGCGCGCAGATCGGTGAAGCGCTTCGGGCCGAGCAGCAGCTCCCGGACGACCAGCAACGCCCATCGGTCGCCCACCAGGCTGAGGCCGTGGGCGGCCGCGCAACCGTCGCCGTAGCCTTTGGTCATGAATGCATTATAGTTGCTTTTTAGGACTAAGTGGTATTGAATGCGTACCTCAAAGGAGGAGACCCCAATGCCTAACGCCGAGACTTACCTGTTTTTCAACGGAAACTGCGCCGAAGCGATGAAATTCTACGAGAAGACCTTGGGCGGCAAGCTCAACGCCATGACCGGCAAGCAATCGCCCGTCCTCGATAAATTGCCTCCCGGAAGCGACAACAAGATCCTGCACGCGCGGCTCGAGTTCGACGGCGGCGTGGTCATGGCATCCGATTGGATGGATACGAATCCTTATCCCGGCATGAAGGGCTTCGCGGTCGCGCTGGGATACAAAAAGGTCGACGACGCCAAGCGCGTGTTCGACGCCCTGTCCAAAGGCGGCAAAGCCACCATGCCATTTGGCAAAACGTTCTGGGTCGAATCGTTCGGAATGGTCATCGACCGCTTCGGCACGCAGTGGATGGTCAGCGGCGGGAAGGCGGCAACCGTATGAGCGAGTTGGCGAAAATCGATGCGATGCCGACCATAGGCGTGAAGGATCTGAAAGTCGCGCGAAAGTTTTACGAGCAGACGCTCGGCCTGAAGCCGGATCCCACCAAAGAAGAGGGCGTGGTTGGATACAAGAGCGGCAATTCGACGATCATGGTCTATGAATCCAAGTTCGCCGGCACCAACAAAGCAACGGCGGTCACGTGGGGGGTGGGCGACGCACTCGAGAAAATCGTGGAGGCGCTGAAAGCGAAAGGCGTCAAGTTCGAGCACTACGACTTTCCCGGCACAACCCGAAAGGGTGACATCCACGTCGCCGGCAAAAACAGGGTGGCGTGGTTCAAGGACCCTGACGGCAACATTTTTTCGGTCGTGAATGGATGAACGCATGAACTCAAAAGCAGCTTTGTGGACCGGTCGCATCATCAGCACCTTGATCATCCTCTTCATGCTTTTCGACGGCGGCGCAAAAGTCGCCAGAATGGCGGTGTACGTCAAGGGCACCGTCGAAGCCGGTTACGCCGAGAGCCTGGTCGTGCCGCTCGGAATCGTGGAGCTCGTCTGCACGATCCTTTACGCCATTCCGCAGACGTCCATCTTCGGCGCGATCCTGTTGACGGCGTATTTCGGCGGCGCCACCGCGACGCACGTTCGCCTCGGTCAGCCCTTCTATTTCCCGATCGTCTTCGGCGTCCTGGTCTGGATCGCGATGTATCTTCGCGAGCCGCGGCTGCGCACGCTGGTTCCTCTGCGGAGATAACAACGCGCACGGTTTACGCGTAAATTTGTGAGGTGGAGCGCCTCAAAGATCTCGTTACCATCCTCTATCGGCCGCGCGAGACGATGCGGCGGATCCTCGATCAACCGGACCGGTGGGCTCCGGGAATCGTGTTCCTGGCGGCTGTCTGCGCGTCGGCCAATCAGCTCGACGCGCGGAACCTGGCGGACGCTGTTCCAAACATCAAGGTCCTTCCGACCATCGCGATCATCGCTCTCATCATCGTCCTGACGGCGGCGACATGGGTGATCGCCCTCTACATCCTTTCGTGGATCGCGACGCCGATCGGCCGGATGATGGGCGGAACGGGAACGGTCGGTGACGTTCGCGCGGGCCTCGCGTGGGCGATGGTGCCGGTCATCTGGTCTCCCATCTACCGTGTTCCGCTCGTCATCCTGGCAACCCGCTCACCGATCGTACCCGAGATCAACGTGCGCAAGGTCGTCATCGACTTCCTCTCACACGGCGGCTGCTCGATCATCATCCTCTTCCTTGGCTTTCAACTCCTGTTCGAGCTGTGGTGCGTGGTCCTGGGGAGCTTCACGGTCGCGGAAGCGCAACGGTTCTCGACGCAGAAGGGGTTCGTCAACGTCGTCATCACCATCGCGCTGCCGTTGATGGTCATGTTCGCGGCGATCTTCACGTTGCGGAAAGTCGGCTGATTCCACCAAAACCTCACAACTACCCCATAACGTAACGATTCCTCGCGATCGGGAACACAGCGACAGGAGGACTCCAAAAACGCCACGGTTGGCATTGACGGTCTTTTGTCTTTGCGCAATTGCAACGGTAAGTGATGCCGATCAACTCACGAAACAGGTTCCGCGCGTTGTGTTGGTGCAAATCAAGAGCTTCGCAGTGACGCCTCTCAGCGTGGTCGGCGGCGCGACTGCGAACGGCACAGTCACGATCGCGGAAGCTGCGGGACCATCCGGCGTCACTGTGAGATTTCAAAGCAGCAACACTGCCATCGCTACCGTTCCGGCGAATGTGGTCGTGCAGCCGGGATCCACATCTGCGATTTTCGTCGTGCAGACTTTTCCGATATCGGTAAATCCAAACGTGGTGACCGATGCGCCGACCGCCGATATATCGGCGCAAGCCGGAACGCTGCCGGCGATGAGCGTGAAGCTGACCGTCCGCCCGCCCGCACTCGTATGCTGTCTTTCAATCCCGCCACCGTGCCCGGCGGAACAGCCGCGACAGGACAAATCACCATGACTGGACCAGCGCCCGCGGCCGGATTATCGATATCGCTCTCCACGCCCAAACCTGATTCGAATCGCGCCGGGGCGGAAATGGTCTCGCAGTCCGGTTCTCCCGTTTCGTTCCCTTCGACAGTGACGGTGCCGGCTGGATCGACTACGGTGTCTTTTTCAGCTGGGACGAAAGGAGTACAGGCGCAGACGACGGTCCAGATCACGGCTGCCTATGGAACTTTGAATTCAAAGATGGCCACCCTGACGCTGGTGCCGCCGGCGGTGGCGGCGTTGTCCTTCAGCCCCGACTCTCCGATCGGAGGACAATCGACAACCGGCACGATCACCCTGACCGCTGCGGCGCCGGCCGACGGCGCAACGATTCCGCTCACGCTTTCAGCATCGAGTCACGGTTGCGGACCGGCGCCGACGGCGCCTGCTAATGTCGTGGTTCCTGGCGGCTCCGCCTCCGGGACATTTACAGTCTCGACTTCACCCGGGATGGGCGAGTACTTCTACTACGTCTCGGGAAAAAGCGCACGAATCCTCTTACGCGAGCCGCTCATCACTCAGAACACGCTCGTCTTCCCCTCGAGTGTGAAGGGTGGCACTGCTGTTCAGGCCAAACTCGTGTTCAACGGCGCAGCGGGTCCACCCGCAACCTGCCCAAACAGTCACCAGCTCTCGAGCAGCAACACCGCGCTCGCACAGGTTCCGACGAGCGTCACGACACCGCAGGGCGCGAGCTCGGTGCCATTCATGATGACCACTGCCGCTGTGCCGAGCACGCAAACAGTCACAATTACCGTATACGGCAATGTCGGATACGGCTACGCGTCGTACCAGAAGACCCTGACTCTCACGCCGTGACGATCAACACGATCGCGACCGCCGCGCACGCGACGCCGATCTGCTGCAGCGCGCGCAGGCGCTCGTGCAGAACGATGCGGGCGAGGATGATGGTGCTGGTCGGATAGAGCGAGGTCAGCGTCGCGACGATGCTCAACAGCCCGGTGCGGACTGCGATGAGATAGAGAATGTTGGCGATCATGTCGACGGCACCGCCGCTGATGACCATCGTCATCGACTCGCGCCTCGGGATGGGCTTTTCGCGCGCGATCAGGCCCGCAATCGTAAAGAATGACACCGAAACGACGCGCGCGGCGATCAGCGGCCACAGACCCGCCGATGTTCCGGTGCGCCCGAGGAAAACGAGGAAGATGCCGATGGCAATGCCGGAAGCGATCGCGATCCGCACGCCGGTCGTGGCGCGCTCCTGGCCGGTCTGGCTCACCAGAATGATGGCAACGATCGCGATCACGATTCCCAGCATCGCCCGGGTTGCCGGCCGCTCGCCCAGACCGACTCCGACCATGACCGGAATGATCACCGCGCACACCGCGGTCACCGGCGCCACCACGCTCATCACTCCGATTGCCAGCGCGCGATAGAGCAGTGCGACGCCGATGCCCCCTGCGAGTCCGGCGGCCGCCCCCCACTCGAAGTCGATCGCGGTGGGCGAAGATCGCGGAAGAGCGGGAAGCGCCAGCAGTACCAGAACGAGTCCCGACAGCTGTGAAAAGATGACGACCGAGAAAAGCGGCGACCGCTTGGTGGCCAGCCCGCCCAGAAAATCGGCGGCGCCATACGTGATGGAGGAGAGTACGGCCAGCGCGTATGTCATCGCGCCGCGATGATACGGTGCCAGCGCTTAGGATGGGGTCAAGCGCGAGTGAAATGGCACTCCGTCCGACACACCTCTTCCCAGCCGCACCGAAGACCGATTCTGCACGATTGCCTTTCCGTGCAGCCGTCAGGCGTGCAGTCCATATCGGTGGTGCACTCCGGAACCTCACGGCAAACGTCGATGCCGTAGCAGACCAGGTCGCAATCCATGTCTAACGGCTGTAGAGATAAGACCTGTGGATCGGAGTCCATGGCGCAAGCGATCGCCTCTTGCTGATCCATGACGTCAACGGTTTGTTGGATGCTGATCTGCTGTGCGGACACAGGCTCGGCGGACAGGGTGGCGACGAAGGCCGATAGAGCGAGACAGTGACAGAGTCGCATGAGATGTCCTTTCGTTGTCGCTTGAGTCGATATAGGTCGGTGTCGATCACCGCGCAAAGTGGAATTCCGAAAGTCTCACGCTACCAGGGGCTCACTCTCGATAGACTCTGGTGAGCCACCGAGACCGTATGCCTAACAGTCCTCTCATCGATGATGTGATCCGGAGAGGCTTCGAGCTCGCCTATTTCATTCATGGCGACAAGCCGACAGCCATCGACGTGGTGACCGAGGCGGCGGAGAAGCTCGATGTGGCGATGGTGGCGCAGGACAAACGGCTCTATTACCACCCCAAGCGAGTGACAAAAGTCTCGCTCAGCAGGTTGCATCTTTTTCAACGGCTCATTTACGTGACCTCGGAAAAGTACGAGCGCCAAACCGAATCGCGCAATGACGTGCCGCTCGACCAGCGCGCCATGGTGGTGCGATTCATCAAACACCTGGTGCGGATCACGCTGAAGCGGAACTCGTTCTATGTTGCTCTCGGAGTCGGCCGCATTCTCCACAACTACACCACCGCCGAAGCGATGCGGATGTACGACCTCGTCCAGGATCCTGAGCGCGGACGCGACGACTGCTACTACCGCTCCAGAAAATCGATTCTGATGCGCGAGCTCATCGATCGCTTTGGAGACTCTCTTCGGATCTGCCGCGCGGCCCATGGAGAAGAGCGATTCGCTTCCGTCAGGTCTCCCTCTCGCTACATCGATCGTGTCAGGCAGTCCCTCGAAATGTTCACCCCCTGGAAAACCCCATGTCCGGTCGCCGGATTCGCGCCATCGGCCAGTCCCAGGGCGATCGACCTGGAGGACGAAGAGGAGATTAAACGGATGCATGCGATTCTTCACCCCCCTTGCTTCGAGTCCCTGATCCGATTCCTCGGGCTCACTCCTCCGGATTGTCGTCTCGACGTCCCGGTCTTCGCGGTCGCCGAAGATCATGGAGACGACAGCAGGCCCGGCGATGACGGCAATTCGCGCCTGCTTCCGCCTGACGTCCAGGAGATTCGCGCCCGCCTTGCCGGCGGCGTCTCGAGGCGTCAGCAGATGTCATCCCAGGTCGTGCGGATCGTCGCGGACGGCGTCGACCGCGCACGGCTCGAATTGCGACAGCGCGCCAGCGCGCATTTCGAAATCGATTGCGGCGCAGAAGTGATCGAGGTCCGCAGCGGGTATGGCCAGGCCGAGACCGTCCTGGCTCTCTTCCTCTTGCCATACCGCGGCGACCGACTAATGTCCTGTGACGCCGCGCGAACTCTGGAAAGCGGCGATCGCCTGCGACTTCGGGTGAGCGCAAGCGAGTCGGGAGCCTCAATCGATGTTCAATGCCATGCCGTTCGCGCGCGTCGTATGCTCGAGTGGCTGACGGGCCGCCAGAGAGCGCTCGCATGGGTGATGGGTACAGCCACTGTGGTTGCCCTCTCGGCATGGCTGGTCGTCGATCGACAAAACGTCGTTCCTCATCGCCGGGCACCTGTGTCTGCCGTCGTGACGGCAACATCGAGACAGCCGGCCGCGCCAAGTGCGGCTGTGGAGACGGTGGCGGAGTACGACAGAACTCGAGCTGCGCATCTCGGCGATCGGGAAAGCTCGGTTGCGAGCGTGTCGGCGATTTATCTCGACGTCGCGGGTGATACCGAGAGCGCCGGTGCCTTGCGGAAAGCGATTGCTGCTGGCATCCCGATTGTCGAAGCCGAAAATGCGAGCAGCGCGCTCAAACTTTTCATCCACGAAAGCGCGGACGGCAATCTAACGGTCGATGCGAAACTCGTCGACGTCAACGGCAGAGTGCTCTGGCCGGAAGACGGCGCGAAGCGAACGTACCGAGGGCGGACCGCGGCGGCGATTGCCAAACAGGTCATCGACGATCTCAGCGCGGCTCGCCGCTGATCACGAATGAAGCCCAGTAGTATGGCGCGCGCCACCGCGATTGCTTCCACATCGAGATTTGAGCCGCGCGAAGAGCGGTGGCGGGCGAAAGTCGCTGCTTGCCAAGGATCGGCCGGTAGAATTCCTTCATCAGCTCGGCCGTGGCCCGATCATTGACGTCCCACAGGCTCACGACTACTCTCGCCGCTCCGGCATAGAAGAATCCTCGCGCTAAACCGATCACGCCTTCGCTTCCGACCTGCCGCCCTAGGCCGGTTCGACATCCGCTGAGCACGACCATCTCGGCGGACAGTTTCAGATGGATGACGTCGGAGAGGCGAAGGAATCCATCCTGTGTCCGTCCCTGCTCATCAATCAGTGACAGAACCATAGCAGACAGCTCCGGATTCGTGTCATCCACATAGGCGTGCGTCGCGAAATGAATGTAGCGGTAGTCGCGCAGGTCATCTCGCAACACGCGTGTGCGCGATGCCTGGAAGCCGAGTGCTCCTCGGCCGGCCGCCCGCGGAACGAGCTCGAGGATGCCGCTGGCCTCTTCGCGTGCAAACCGCAATCGCGGAAAGGTACTCGATTCTTCCTTGGAGTAAACCGGATCGGCGATGACGGCGACCAGCTTGCGTCCCGGCGCGCGGCCGGCAATCTCGCTTCGGAGGCGAGCGAGAGTTGACGCCGAAGGAAGGACGATGATCTCGTGATCCACCACCAGCGGGACGCCGCCCGATCCGGCGCGCGGATCAGGAAGTGCTGAGAAGGGGACGTTGAAAAGAACTCCGTCGGGCACGACGAGGAGCCGCTTTCCTCCGATCTTCGCTGCGATCGGTCCAATCAACATCGCACTCAATCGGGAGGCGGCCGGCCAGTAGTCCGCATCTGCGGCTGCCACTCTGGCCACCTTTTCCTCGGCGGTCTCGAAACGAACATGCGCGTTGCGAGCAGTGAGCAACGCATACATCCGGCGAGCAGCAGCTTCGATCCGTGCTCTTGACGGCAACTCAAAGGTGCAAACAGCCTCGGATGTAATCAGCCAGAGATAACTCTGCTGTTCGCCGAGGAAGTATTCGATGACCGCCGAATCGCGGTCAACGATCGTCGAGCGGATTTCATCTGCTGTCAGCGGCGGCTGCGAGGTCCAGAAGTCAGGCGCGGACTGTTTCTTGATCTCTCCCTCGACCGCTGCGTATTCAGTTTTTTCGCGCAGAAGCTCGGCGTGCGCGGCGTCCAGCTCTTCCTTTCCGGCTGCGGCAGCGAGGAGGTGCATGTAAGAAGTCGCCGCAGCCCCTACACGTCGACGCAAGGTGAGCTCGCGCTCCACAAGCTCGGCGTCCGCCTTGTGCCATCTCGCCTGGGTTGCATCGGTCAGTGCGCCCAACAGCGCCGGCGCGCGAAAACGCTCACTGACTTCCAGCGCCATGAGGTCATAGCGTCGGGTGCGGTCCCGTCGATGGAGTTGCATCAGAATCGTGATGAAGAGCTGCTGAACATCGTGCTCTGACGCGCTGAAGCTGATCCGCAGATCATCGCTCAGGATCTTGTCGCCCATGGATTCGATGATCTCGGCACCTTCAGCGATCAGCGCGAGGGCGGCCAGGAGATGCCCTTGTTGACGTTCAACATCGGCAAGCGCGTGGAGCGCCACAGCCTGGCCGCGGAGATCGTCGATTTCACGGCTGACGGAGAGCGATTCGTGCAGTTCGCAAACCGCTTCCTCAATCGCGCCGAGCTCCAGATGCGTCAGGGCGATGTTGTCGAGAGTGAGACTCTCACCGCGCGGGTCGCCGATCGAACGGCGCAGTGTCAGGGATGCCGCGTAGTTCTCGAGAGCTGGCCGGGGATGACCCGTCGCCGCCAGCGCAACGCCGAGATTGTTCAGCGCCCCTGCCTCTCCGAAACGATCTCCACTGGCGCGGAGAAGCTCGAGCGTCTCCTTGAATCGGCGTGACGCCTCAATCGCTCGACCCAGGGACATCTGAACCACGCCGATGTTGTTGAGGACATGCGCTTCGCCATAGTGGTCGCCGACCCTGCGGCGAACATTGAGAGCGGCGGTGAAGTACGCCAGAGCCTGCGAAGGTTCGCCGATCAAATCGTACAGAGCACCGAGGTTGTTGAGAGTCTGCGCCTCTCCCCGCCGATCACCGATCGCTCTTCGAATCTTCAACGACTGCAGCAGATGTGACAACGCCGCCTGTCGGTCTCCGGCCGTGAGGTTGGCCTGGCCGAGATTATTCAGCGTGGAGGCCTCGAACTCGCGTATGCCGAGCTGTCGGAAGAGAGCCAAAGACTGTTCAAAATCAGCGATGGCGGACTTGGTCTCAGCCAGCCTGCTGTGAACCACGCCGAGGTTGTCGAGAACGATTGCTTCTTCACGACGGTTCGCCAGCCGCCGGTAGATCGAGAGCGATTGCTGCAGGTAATCGAGAGCTTCACGGTTCTCACCGCGCGACTCGTAGATTACTCCCAGGCTATGGAGCGCCGACGCTTCCCCGTTGAGATCTCCATCGCTGCGTTTTGCAGCAAGCGAAGCAGCAAAGAAGCGCAAGGCATTTTCGACCTCGCTGCGCGGCGCGTGCACGAATCCGAGGTTGTTGATCGCGTAGGATTCCGTGGAAGGATCGGCCAGGCGCGTCAGGGCCGGCGCGGCACTGAACAGCGGCACAGCGGCGAGCGACGCTGCGAAAGAGATGGCGAGAAGCGATAGCCGAGTGCGCATCGGCGAATGGTTGATCTACGAACTCGAATTCTTTTCCAACAACGCAATCAACTTCTCCAGCTCCCCAGGATCGATCTTCGGTTCCGCGGATTGTGCAGCGTCGATCGCCCGCCGGGCAACGGCCACCGCCTCGCCGTTCTTTCCGGCGCGCGCAAGCATCTTCGCCTTCAGAGCGAGATTGTAGAACGTCTCGCGAGCGGCGATGGACTGCTCGATCCACCGCAGCGCCTCGGCCGGCGCGACCTCGTTCTGGAAGGCCCAGCTTGCGGCTCGCAGCGGCGTGTTCCAGTCATCAGGTTTCGCGCTGGCAACCGCTGCCCGGGCGTTCGCCAACGCCTTCGAGATCGTGTCCACTTCGAATGTGAACGCGACTTTGAGACGCTCCCACTGGAACACCACGTCCGCCGAGGTTTGTGTCACCCGCGGAATGGAGAACGTGAGCAGCTCCGTAAAGTCGGAGGCTTGCGGCTTCACTTGAATGCGGAGCGCATCCTGCGAGGGGTCGTACTCGAAGCTTCCCCACTGCCGAAAGACTTTGTTGAAGATCAGCGTCCATTCGTCCTTGGACAGGATCGCGTGCAGGCTATACGTCCCCGCGAGTAGCTTTTGACCGTTGATGGTCACGTCGTCGGTGAACGTGATCGTAGTGGCCTCGTCCGCGCCCGTCCTCCAAACCATGCCATACGGAATCAGTTCACCCCAGATATTCCGCTTTCGGACCGCGGGACGACCGTACGTGATGGTCACATCCGTCAGTCCAACCGTCTGGGTGATGGTTGCGCGCGGGCTGACACGAGGCAGTTTCAAGTCCGCGCCGACGCTCGAAGCGCAGATGCACAGAAGGAGAAGCAGCGGCCGTTTCAGCATGTGACCCGTCAGTTGTACGGAATTGCTTGGGGAGAAGTTTAAAGAAGTATTTGCTGCAGCGTGAGACTTTCAGTATTCCGTACACTTACTGACGGTAAAGCGAGCCGTCCAGGGCCGCGCTCTGTTAGCGCAGGACGAACTTCACGGTGTGAACAATCGGATCGCCGTCCACGCTGAAGGCAAGGCGATACTCGTTCGCGACCAGGTTTTTCGTACTCAGATTGAACAGATAGCCAGCCTGTTCGCTGTTGCCGCCGACGTATCGGAAGAGATTCCCTGGATTTGCCCCGCCTGCGTCTTCCGGAGGCTGCGAGATCGTGCCGGCCACATTCGTGACTGCGGTTGCGGTCACCGCAATCTGCGGCGCCGACAGATTCCTGCCAGCGGCGTCGCAGAGCTGCAGCCGAACGGGAATCGTACTTCCGGCTTTGTACTCTTTCTCTTGATCGTATTGCGCGCAGACTCCGTAGGTCACCGCATAGAGCACACTGGCGGTTGAATGGTTCCCAACCTGATCCTGAGCCTTCACGTTAAAGGTGATCGGACCGATAGCGGCCGTGCTGATGTTCATGCCACTCGCCACCGGGCCGGAGCACGACTGTAAGCC
This sequence comes from Thermoanaerobaculia bacterium, assembly GCA_035636095.1. Taxonomy (GTDB): domain Bacteria; phylum Acidobacteriota; class Thermoanaerobaculia; order Gp7-AA8; family Gp7-AA8; genus Gp7-AA10. The sequence goes on along the minus strand of DASPZU010000063.1, from coordinate 23,482 downwards.
TGATCCGCCGTCGGCACATGCATACATTGCGGGCACGGCTTGCCCGATCGTGTACGTCGTCGCCGCCGGGGACTTGATGACGATCGATGGCGGCTTCTTATCAATCTTGTTTCCGCCGATCGGACCCCCGTTCGAGCAGTTCCCCGCGACATCGCAAACGGTGCGTGCCGTGGTCGCGGCATTCGCAGTCTCCGTCCCCGACGGCACGGCGGTCGCGAGAGAGAAGCTTCCATTCGCTGGATCGGCGAGGCCCGAATGCGGATCGGTCGCACTGCACGTGATCGTGACGTCGCTCGCATGCCACTGGCCATCCGCGGTTCCGCAGTTGATGGCGGGCGCCAGCTTGTCCAGACGAACGATCAGGGTCTTGATCGCCTCCTCATTTCCAGCTTGATCGCGACTGCCAAAGAAAAGCGTTGTCACGCCATTGGCTGAGATCTGCGCCGAGGCGCTCGCTCCAATCACGGTCGTGGAGGCGATGTTCTGCGCTCCTTCGGCGCGATAGGTGATGCTCTGAACGCCCGAACCGCCGACATTGTCGGCCGCGGTAAAGCTGATCGTGACGTCCGACTTCTGCCATCCGGCCACATTCGCAGGCGGAGTTGCAGCGACCGTCGTGGTCGGAGGAGCTCGATCGACGATCGTGATCGTGGCGGCGCAGGAGCTCGATGCGCCGTGGCTGTCGGTCACGCTCAGAACGACCGCGTGAGCGCCGAGCCCAAACGGACCGGCGGGCTGCAGAACGAAGGTGAGGGCGTCGCCATCCGGGTCCGATGATCCCGCGTCCACTTGCGCGGCAGTCACGCTGACCATCGCCGAGCCGCCCTGCGCGAGCTCCAAATTCCGACAACGCGCTACCGGCGGCCGATTCACAATCGCCTCGGCAATTACAAACGGACTAAGCGAATTCACCCGCGCGGTGAGGGTGTTTGCGGAGAGATCGATGCTCCTGGTGCGGTTGACCCACTGATCGAGCTCACGATGAAAAACGCGCAGCCGGACAAATTGATCGGGCGAAACCGGCAGCAACTGGAACGTGACCGAGACCTGATCGAAGAATTGCGCCGTTGTCGAAACATCGAACGCCATGTTGTTGAAGGGCCGGAATCCCACCGGCAGCGGAGGAAGCGCGCCGGCATCGAGCGGGACGACAGTGGTCGTGCCGGGCGTGCCGACCAGCTCGAAGTTTGTCGACACCGATCCGGAGGAAACATTCACGTTCAGGCCCGCGGGAGTCGGCGGCCCGGGAGCACCCGCCGCCACGGTGAAAGAGATTTCCGGGCTGCCCGGTCCGGCAGCGGTCGCAGTCCCACCAACGACTTCCCAGACGTAGGTTCCGTCAGCCAGCGACAGCGCGGGCGTCACCGAGCAATCGAGCGGTGAGCAAATCTGCTCTGCCAAATATCGCTGCCGGAAGATCACTGTTCCGGATGGATTGGTGATGATCAGATCGTATCGATCCGCGTTGCTGGAGATCTCCCAATTGAAGACAGGATTCCCCGTGGGAATCGTTCCGAACCACGGCGACAGCGGCGAAGCGGTGCCGATATTTCGCGAGCACCCGGGCGTGAAGAAGCGGTGGCGGGAGAACGTGCCGTCGACGACGTCATTTCTTCCTTTGACTTTCCAGCGATATTCCTGTCCCGCCTGAAGGTCAAATGAGGGGGTGAACGAAGTCGCGGCCGGAAATTCGCTGATGAAGAAATTGTCTGTTCCCGCCGGCGCAACGACGATCCGATAATCTCGGGCGCCGGGGACCGCTCCCCAGGTGAACGTTGGACGCAGTGTGTCGACGCAACCGGGACCGGCGCTCAACAGGTATGGTCCCTCGAAACCGCAGTTGGTCCGGAAGTACATCGAATCCGAGTAGGGACCGCTTCCACCGCTGTTCATCCCTTTGACTTTCCATCGGTACTCCTGCCCTCCCAGCAAAGTGGACGGCGCGGTGAAGGATAGGCCGGTCGTCACGGCGTTGAACACGATGGCATCGCGAGCGGTCTGGATGACGACGATCCGGTATCGAGTCGCTCCTTGCACGGCGCTCCACGAAAATGTCGGCCGCAAGTTCGTGATGCAGCCTTCCGGTCCGGTGAGCGTGGGCGGATCTGTGATCGGCGGTGGAGGGGCCACATTGCATGAGTCGGGCAGAGGGCCGAAGAGCGCTTTGCCGATCTCGCGATGCGCCGCTTTCAACTCCGGGTGATCGCGCGAGCCGCCCGGACGTCCATAAGCAAACATGGTGATGGCCACCACTCGCGGATCGTTAGCTGCTGCCAGCGTGTAAGTGTTGTATTGAATTTCGACCAGCGTCTCGATATTGGTCCAGGCGCCGTTCCGGTCATACGCCATCATCACCAGAACGATGTCCTTCGATGCCGGCACTCTCGCCTTCGCTACGTTCAGGTACAGGCGCAGCTCCTCGGTATTCGTGCCGGGGTCGGGGCTTCCCGGAGGATTGAGATAGGCCTCGATTCCCACCCAGTCGAGACCGTTGGCGTCCGGGGCGTCGTCGTTGAGAATCTGGCTTCGGGTGTAGACATTGCCGATCGGACGCGCTGGCAGACCGCGGGCCGCGAGCATCGAGCGAAGTGAGCTGACGTTTTGCTCCGTTTCCGCGCGCGACCATCCCGGCTCATCCTGCATTTCGATGCGCGCCACGCTCGACCAGAACGGAGCAGCGATATCGAGCACCTGTCCGATGTTGCCGCCTAACGCATCCCAGTTCAGGTTCAGGTGAATCCTCCGCTCCTCGGCCGCGGCATTGGCCATCGATTCCTGGAAAAGCGGCGGCCAGTTGGCATCGCTGAAGTAGTTGTTGACGGGCAGCGCGTAGTACAGATTCGTGTAGCAATTCACCTCGCCGCGGTAGTCGCCATACTTGCCATCGACGAAGTAATAGCCGAAGTCGATCGGATGGTTCGGCGGTGGCGACCGGAAGGACACCGGCGCCACGAACTTGTCGGTGAAGTTTTTCTGGACCGGCCCCGGGCACGACTGCTGAAGCGCGCAAGAAAGCGAGTCGAGATCGGCCGGGCTGAGAGGATTTCCACAAAAGGGCTGGTCGCTCGGGTCAGAGAATCCGAGCGGAGTCAGATCGAGGCGGAAGCCTGTGGCGGCTTCACCGATGTTCATTCCAATCCAGGAGTTGACGTCGCCGTTTGTCCAGTCGTAACTGCACTTATCGAATCCGGCCAGTCCGGTGGCGCAGTCCGATTCGGTAAGGTAGTTGCCGTGCTTGTTCCTGGAGGCCAGGACCACGTCGGTCTTGGTCACCGGGGCGTTGGAGAAACCCCAGTTGCAGGCGTCGAGGAAGCGGATGCTGCGGATTTCGCCGCTCGTCCCTTCGTGCGCCCACGTCTCGATCGACTCGATGCGGTAGCCGAGAGGGCATGACGGGTCGGGCTTCAGCGAAATGGCGAACGGCTCGGCATCGCCGCGATGACACGCAAAGTCAGGAAGCGGAAAAGATATCGAGAAGCCGCCGTCGACCCGATAGAGGACGGCGTAGCTGATGGCGATGTGATCGGCGAGCTTTGGATGCGGGCGCACTCGAAAAACGACCCGCCCCGGCTGATTGAGCTCCCGATGATTTTTGTTCCCGCCCGGAGCGCTGGTGTCTTCCCCCGAGTCATACCAGATGGTGGGAAAGAAATGCCGCGCCAGCTCGAACTCGACCTTTTGCGGAATGCCGTCACCATCCAGATCATCGGGGCTGATGTCATCAGCAGTCGCAGGCGATAACCCGGGCACGACAGGAAAGGACTGCGAAAAAGCGCTGGTAGCAAGGAGCACTGCCAGGAGAATGGGAAGAGCGATCGGAGAGAGTGGGCGGGAAGAGGGCAGTCGCATTGCGGTGAGATCCGGTTACTCGAAAACCTACATCGGAGCTCTCAACCGACGCGTGTCATTTTCGGAATTCCGAAAATGACACGCTGGGCTCACGCCTTCACGGCTACGCGGCCATCAACACTTGTATTTTTCCGGGCAGTTGTTGCATAGGCAGTACACGTAGTCGTAATAAGCGACCAGGACGCAAATGGACCACAGGTCGCCGCAGTCGAACCAGGAATTGGGACCGAACCACTCTTCGGACGTGCACCACCAATACAAGAGACTGCACCCGCCGAACTCCAGCGCGAACCAGCCGAAGCAGGCGTCTTCCGCGTCGGGGCAACTCGGCGTCTGCACGAAGTGGTAGGCGCTCGAATGACGAATGCGCATGCGATTCGCAACCGGCCGAAACGCATCCGTCGAGGGATCGTGCCCGCTGTGCGAAGTGATCAGATGCGCCAAATTCTGTAGCGCGAAGTCTGTCAAATTCCGGGCGCGATGCTCACGACTGACCGCGCGAATGGCGTCGAGTGCGGGAGCTGCCTGCTCGGACGAGGCCAGTTTCTGCCTGATGACCTCGAAGTCTCCGATGACCTGAACGATGCCCCGCGCCTGCACGGCTCTGGCCTCGCCGCTTCTTCCGAGTCGTTCGAGATCGACGACCGTCCGGGGAAGCTCTTGCAAGTTTTGCGGATCGGCTCTGATTTCTCCGCGAAGAGCTCCGAGGTGCAGCACAGCGTGGACGAACTCGGGGTCTTTCTCCAACCGGAAGATCAGCTCGTCATCGATGCCGTCAATCTTCAGTCGGACAGCAATCATCACGGGCTGATCGCCACGTCGGACCTGCCCCGTGGCAACCGTTCGTCCGCGACTCTCGAGCGAGAAGAGACTCTCTCCTTTCAGGCCATCGGTGATCGGCTGAAGTGACAAGCGCGCCTGGAGATGGTCAGCTCCGGGTTGAGGCGACGATCGAGACTGCGCCACTACCGGCGCGGCCTGGCTGAGACTCAATGCGGCCACAAAACATGAGGCGATCCAGGGATATCGTTTAGGAACCATTGACTTCCTCCTTCCTTGCTCCGGCGGCGGTCAACCAGCCCGGGCCTATCCTCGAGGAACAGGATCGACTTCGCGCGCTGTGCTTAATGGTCTCGCGTCACGGGCAAGATCCCTCTCGATTGGGGTCGCAATCGAAGGCACCACAATATTGGGCGCAGCTGTACCGGCAACCGCTCAGTTCGAGCTCGAGCACGCCGGCGCAGACCGCGGAGTCGATGTCCAACCAGGCTTGGCACTGCGCGAACTCCTCATCCCGTCGCGCTGTGCAACAGTCGGGACAGTCCACCTCGGGACGACATTCATAATAGAGACAACTGCCGCCGCTGTCGGGATTGGAGCATCGATCGACATCTGCGCGACACCGCGAGTTAAACGCGATGGCCTGTCGATAACACTCAGCTCCGATTGCTCTCGCCTCCTGCCGGCAATCGATCCTCGACTGGATACAGTCGGCACATCGAAATGGATCGAGGTCGTCGGCTTTTACGGTGTGTGCCGAGATACCCACAAGACCAAAAAACAGTGAGAGCAACACTCTGTTCCTCAATGCGAACCTCCTCCATTTGCCTGTTCGGCGACGTGCGCCAGTTCCTCGTCGATGGTGTCCGCCAGCATTTCGTAAGGCACCGCACCGGTGAGCATCCGGCCGTTGATGAATAGAGTCGGGGTCACGCCGACGCCGTAACGGTCACCCGCTGCTCTCGACTGATCGATCGCTGCGGCATATCGGCCTGAATCGAGGCACCGCCCAAACTCCTCGGCATCGCGGATTCCGGCTTGTAACGCGTACTTCTTCAACTCGGATACGCGCAGGTGTTGTGAGTTCGCGAACAGCAGATCGTGCATTTCCCAGAATTTTTTCTGGTCCCCGGCGCAGGCAGCCGCCTCGGCCGCCTTTTGTGCATTGCTGTGGCCGGGCAATGGAAAATCTCGAAACACTAGGCGAACCCGATCTCCATAGCTGTCCCGCACCTTCGCCAGCGTCGGATTCAGACGCGCGCAATACGGACATTCGAAATCGGTGAACTCGACGATGGTGACCGGTGCGGCGGCCGGGCCCTTCGACTGCCCGCCAGAAGCGTCGACGCTGAGCCGTGGCGGCTCCAGAAACACTTTGACGTTGGCGCTTTTGCGAAGCTCGCGCACGAACTCGGCACGACGCCGACGGATCCTCTGCTGTTGCAGACGCGCGGTGATCTCGCGCAGCGCCTCCGGCTCAGCGAGACTCGTGGAAGGCCCCGCGCCGCTCTCATACACCGCCTTTGCCTCTTCGGGCGTGACGGGAGAGACCTTCGCCTCAATCTCAGATCGGAAGAGTTCCTTGAACGTGATCTTTCTTGCTTCGGTTTCTCGCCGCAACAACTCCTCGGCGATGTAGCTGTCGAGGATTCGCCGTTGAACCTGGTATTCCTCGGTTCGAAACCGCAGCAGTTGATTGCCGACGAGCTCCTCGAGTTTTGCCGAGGAGACAGGATCATTTCCGATCGTCGCTACCGCGGCGGGTTGAGCTCCCGCGCTTTGCACACGCACGGCGAACAGACCGGCCAAAAGGATCGGTGAAAGCGTCACCTTGCGCGCATGATTCTGCTGAGCCGTCGGCCTCATCTCTGTCGTGAAACATAGATGCGGCAGGCACCCCGCGGCGTGTCATTTTCGGAATTCGGAAAATCACACACTGCGGTGGGGTCAGGCGTTCACTTACTTGCGTGCGATTTGCACCCCGTATTTTTTGGCCAGGTAGTCTTCAACCTGCATCCGTTCCCGATCGGTGAGCACGCGCGCGTAGACGATCATCTCCGCGAGATCGCCCTGCCACGGCTCGTGATACGAGTCGCCGGTTCCTCCGATGTAGAGGTTCGGCAGCGCATCTTCCCACGCCGCAGCGATCTTCTGCGGACCAGCGGCGCCGTTGACCCATCCTGAGAAATCCGTCTTCGTAAACTGATCGGTCGTGACGTAGGCCTGGTCCGCCTTCAGCGTGAAATAGCCGTGGACGCCATTCCCAGTAAAGACGGTGTAGTTCATTCCCTCGCCGGCGCGATCGTCGAGGCCGGCCGCGCGATCGTATCCGCCGTTGTCGTCGCCATAGAGTTTGCGAAGCGGCGTCGCGAGATCGCTCTTGCTGTTGAAGACGGCGAACACGGTCGCATCGGGCATGCGCGCGGGACTGATGTCGATATTCGTGACCAGCATGTTCTGGTCGCCGTCGAAGCGGACGACCGCATGGCCGTTGATTGCTTTTGCGACCACCCGCGGCTGCAGCTCCGGTTTGTCGGCGCTTGCCGTGACTCCCGCCACGGCGGAGTTGCTCCACGAGGCCAGCTTTCCACTCCCATCCGCTTTGGCGTCATCGGCGATCAGCCACAGCGCCACGCCGTTGGCGGGGATCGGCGCGCCGGCGGCAAGCGTCACTGTCACCTGCTGCTGCGTCGTCGTTGCGGCAGAGCTGGTGGTTTCGATCGTTTTGGTTTCCGCTGCTGCGGGCGGCGGTGTCGGCTCTTCCTTCTTTTTGCACGCCGTCACGATCGCGAGACAGAGAACGGGAACAATCCACTGCATCTTCATGCGGCACATCGTACCTCGCTAGGCAACGTCGAACGCTTGTCGGATTCGCGGGTGATAAATCTCAATGGCGCGTAAGTCGCCGGTTTTTCGAAGGCGGATCAGGCGTTCGCGGCGCAGCATCCGCAGCGGCTCATCGATTTCGAAGAGCTCCAGCGCTTCCGCGACCGTCTCCTCCCCCACCGCGCCCGGCGGCGTGAGCAGCCAGGTGAAGAGCCGATGGGCCGGGAGTGAAAGCGACTGCAGACGGCAGGCAACGGCCCACGCCATCAGGGATGGATCGTTGGCGCTATGGCGACGGAGCGATTCGATTGCCATTTCGATCATGGCCGGATTCCCGCCCGTGACGCGGAAGATGCGATCGGCGAGACGCTTACCGCGCTGGCCGGTCGCTCGCTGCACCATCTGCGCCGTCATGACACGCGACAGATCTTTGAGACGAAATTCGCGCATGGCCGTGCCGCTGCCCAGCAGCGCCTGGAGAAGCAGGCTCGTTCTCCAGTCTTCGGACTGATAGCAGAGGATCAGCGAAAGGCGTCGTCCACGCTGCGGCTTCAGAAGCTTCAGCAGAACTTGCGCGCTCTGGAAGTCACCCCACTGGGCGTCGTCGAGAAACAGCAGCAGCGGCCGATCCCCGGCCACTGCGAAGAGGATCGATCGCAGCTCGGAGGCGGCGCGCGCGATCAATTTCTGGCCGGTCGCCGGAAGGGCGATGGTCTCGTCGGCCAGGGACGCCGCGGAGGTGTTGAGCAGCACAGGAAAGAGCTGCGTCACGGCCACCGATCGGCTCATGATTTCATCGACCGCCGGCGGCCGTTGGCGGCGGAGCTCGCGCGCCAGAGAGTCGACGATGACATCGATGGCGTTCAGCGGAACAGACTCCCACGCCTGACACTGCCCGCCGATGATGCAGGCGTTCTCGCCGGCGCGGAGCCGGTTGAGTGCAACATCGAGCAGCGCGCTCTTTCCGGATCCCGGCGCTCCGTGCAACGCGGCGACGTACGGAACGCCGGGCTGGGTCGAAGCGATCCACGAGGTCAGCGCTTTGAGCTCACGATCGCGTCCCACCAGATGCGGCCGGCGCGCGCGCTTGCGTTCGAGCCTGGCGGCGTCGAAGTCGCGGATGCCGAGGCGGTGAAGGATTTCGGGATCGTCGGGACGCGACTGAGGGTCGCGACGGATACAGGCATCGGCGAGCGATGCCAGGTCTTCAGGCACTTCGTCCACGACCTCTCGCACCAGCGGCGCGTCTGCGTGCAGTTGCATCTGCAACACTTCGAGTGAGGTCGACGCGGTAAACGGCATCCGGCCCGTGACCGCCTGGTAGAGAAGCACGCCGACGCTGTACCAATCGGCCGATGCATTCGGTGTCGCTCCGCTGATCTGTTCCGGCGCCATGTACCCGGGCGTGCCGACAACAGTCTTACGATCGAGCGAGTCGTCGTGCGCCCGTTCGACCACCAGCCCGAAGTCGAGAAGCACCACCCGCCCGCCGGAAGTGATCATGATGTTGGAAGGTTTGATATCGCGATGCACAATGCCGTGCGCATGCAGCATGGCCGTGCCGGTGGCAAGCTGGCTGAAGGTGTCGCGAACGCGATCGAAGTAGAGTGGACTGATCTTCCGATTTGTTTTCCGCGGCTTGAACCGCAGTGTTTGATCGCCAGGTGGCCCGGTGCCTTCCCGTGACGCGAACAGAGAATTCTGCAGCTCGGCGATGGCGAGATGCTCCAGCAGCTCCGACCCTCGAATCAGCTCCATCGAGAGAGCCCACCGGTCCTGAACCATGAGCAGCTCGTACAAGCTCGCCAGATTCCGATGGCGGACTTCCACCAGGTAACGGAATTCGCGTTTGAAGCGGGCTACTGCATCGGGAACCGCATGTTCGAGCACCTTCAATGCCACGGTGCGATTGCGGTAGCGATCGAACGCCTCGTAGACGATCCCGAACGATCCCGAGCCCAGACGTCGTCTCAACTCGAATCGCTCGTCGCCATCCGTCAATTGCATGGGTGTTAAAAAGGACTTGCAGCAATGGTAATGCCGCTTTCGATGCTCGTGGTAACGCAGATCACAACCGCCCCCCGAAGTCACACGTCGACCTCCGGCACCAGATCGGTGGTCAATTCATCGAGATTGCAGCTCCTGACCTCTCCGAGTCGCGGCTCAAACTCGCGCGCTCCCACGATGATGGCAGTCGTGCCATCCTTCGAAATCTCGTAGCAGATCGCAAACGGCGGCACGATCAATCCATCCGGCAAACGGTAGGTCTTCGGGCTGGCCAGCCGGCGAATGCTGCGCCCGTTCTTAGTGAGGGCTGGAAGATCGCCGGCGTAGCGACGCAGGACTTCGATCCCAACCAGCAGGCCCACCGCTCCCCCTTCCGAAACCGGAGCACGCTCTTCGAACGACGGATCGACATCCACTTTCCAGGCCCGCGGCGGAGACATTTAGCCTTCCTTCCGTAAGGCAGGATATTAGCGGCCAATATGTTATTTGTGAAGCAAAAGCGTGACTTTGTTACAGCAAAGTGACGATTGACAGCCATACAAAGTATGTCTATGGTAGCGGAAGGAGGACCGCATGCCGAGACATGACAACGCCAAAAAGTTCATGCCCGAAAAACGATCGAGTCCTGAACAGTCGATCCCGGTGGTGCGAACAACTGTGAATTTGACACCCGATGCAATCGAAGCAGTCCGGCAAATGGCGAAAGAGCGCGGCACGACAGTCGCCGATGTGATCCGTCGCGCAATCTGGATCGAAAAATATCTGCACGAGACCTTGAAGGCCGGCGGCAAGGTGTTGCTCGAAGATTCTCACGGCGTGCGGGAGCTCGTGATTCGATAGGTGCCCCCGTGACCCTCGCTCACCAGGAAGAAGTGCCTCTCGCCAAGATCGTCGGAGTCGAGGACACCAGTCACGAATCTCCCGTCCCTACCGAGCCTCCGCCGCTCATCGTTCTTCGCACGGTAGAACAGCAACGCGAAGAGAAGCGCGGCGAGATCGCCCTCCTCCTGGTCCGTCTTCTGGCCGGCCTCGGCGCCGGCGCGCTGGCCCTGCTCGCTTCTGCAGGCTGGCTCAAACTCGACATCGCGAGCATCAAAGAGATCCTGACCGTCGTCTTTCCCTCCGTGGTCGCGCTGGTCGGCACCGTGATCGGCTTTTATTTCGGCGGGCGCGCGGAGACCTCCGCCCGACGCGGAAACGCCGGACACGCGAAGTTGAGTTGAGTCGTGGAGTCGCCGAAACAATCGCTGATATAGTTTCAGGATCTCTATAAAGAAGGAGGTTTTAAAAATGCCGCGGCTGAACCGTACCTTTGTCGTCGCTGTCTGTCTCCTCCTCGCTTCATCTCTCTACGCTTCCACTCTCGAAGATCTGATGAACATGCCCGGAAAGGTTCTCGGGAAAGGCTCGAACTCGCTTCCCGTCGGACAGTTCGGAGTCAAAAGCTACAAGGTCGAGGAACTCACTCTGACCGAACCGGTGGTCATCGACGGGCAGACCATCAACGCCGCGAAAGCGTGGCGTGTGACGATCAATGGCGGGCCGTTCCCGGTCCGCGATCAGGCAGCGGTGATTTCCGTCGGCGGCGTCGACCTGATGCCGGCGCAGGAGGGCGCCGACCTCTCCGTCGTCGCAACCATCACGTTCGATCAGTCGATGCTCACGAATGGCGCAGCCATCACACTTTCCTACGGCGAAGACACGACCGTGCTTCCCGAGAAGTTGACCCGAAACTGAGAGGCGACCATGAAGAAAATTCTCTTTGCGCTCGCTCTCATCACTGTGTTTCCGCTCCTCGCTGCGGATCCAGGAACCCCAGGGCCTCTGTCCGTCACGCGTGAGGAATACAACTTTGGCGACACCGCCTTCACCCCGACGAATTTCCCGGGACCGGTCGAGCTGCTGGCCAGCGTTCACTACCCGACCGGCTTGCCGGGCGGCCCGTATCCGCTCGTCGTTTTCCTTCACGGCCGCCACGCCACCTGCTTCACCGGGCGGACGGGCTTCCTGCTGTGGCCGTGCTCCTCGTTTTCAGCGCCGCTCCAACCGATCCCCAGCTATCGCGGTTACGACTACATCGCCGAGGTGCTGGCGAGCAACGGATTCATCGTGGTGTCGATCAGCGCGAATGGCATTAACGCGCGCGACAACTTCGTCCGCGATCTCGGCGCTCTCGCGCGTGCGGAGTTGATCCAGAAACATCTCGATATCTGGAACGGCTTCAACACCGTCGGCGGCGTGCCCTTTGGAACGAAATTCGTCGGCAAAGTCGACCTGACGCGCGTCGGCACGATGGGACATTCGCGCGGCGGCGAAGGCGTCGTCCGCCACTTCGTCTTCAATCAGTCCCTCGGCTCGCCCTACGGGATCAAGGCGGTCTTCCCGCTCGCTCCTGTCGATTTCAACCGGCCGGTGATCAACAACGTGCCGCTGGCGGTGATCCTCCCATATTGCGATGGGGACGTCGCCGACCTGCAGGGCGTCCACTTCTACGATGATGCCCGCTACAACGTGCCGGGCGATACGGCTGCCAAGGACACCATCCTGGTCATGGGCGCCAATCACAACTTCTTCAACACCATCTGGACTCCCGGCATCTTCGACGCCGCATCGGCCGACGATTGGAACGCGTTCGTGCCGGGCGGGCGAAGCGATCCGCACTGCGGGCAGGTGAAGGGCAATGCGCGCCTAACACCCGACCAGCAGCGCGGGACCGGTCTTGCCTACATCGCCGGCTTCTTTCGCAACAACCTCGCCGGCGAGGATTTCAGCTCGCAATTCAACGGAGACGCTCCGCCGCCTCCGTCGGCAACCACCGATCAGATTTTCCTCATGTTTCATGCGCCGGCCGCCGGCCGTCTTGATGTCAATCGTCTGCTGAGCGCAGCTGACCTGAGCACAAACACGTTAGGCGGCGCCGTAGCGCAGGTGGGCATCACACCTTACGAGCTGTGCGGCGGCGAGGCGCCGCAGCCTGCGAAATGCCTTCCAGCAGAACGCAATTCGCGGCAACCGCACACGACTCCGAGCGCACGGTCGCCAAAGCGTGGCTTGAGCCAACTGCAGGCGGGTTGGTCTTCGGTCTCCGCCTTCATCGATAACGGATTGCCGAAAGGAACGCGGGACGTCAGCGCATTCCGTGCGCTGCAATTCCGCGCCAGTGTGAACTTCGGCGATGCGCGAAATGGTGTCGGTGCGCCGCAGAATCTGACGGTGGTGCTCAGCGACCGTAAGAACAGCGCGCGGGTCACCGTGAGCAATGTCTCGCGCAGTCTGTTCTATCCGCCGGGCGAAAAGACGCACGTTCCCAAACTGCTGTTGAACACCGTGCGCGTTCCGCTGAGTGCCTTTCAGAACATCGATCTGACCAACATCACGTCGGTGCGCTTCGAATTCGATCAGACCAGTTCGGGCGCGCTGCTGATCTCCGACATCGCCTTCTCGAACTGAAATCTTCGGGTGGTCTCGCTCAGCGGGACCGCCCGATTTTAGCTAGCCGAGGAGTCGGATGAGGACGAGAACGAGGATGATCACCAGAAGGATGTGAATCAACTTCCCGCTCTTGGGGATTCGAGGGAGGCGGCGAGGCCCGAAATATCCAACAAGCCACAGAACCAGCAGGACGACGATGAGAATCTCAAGCACGGTGTCATGCGCTTGCAACCTCGGCGCCTGGCCGAGCGCCGGTCGATCACGCCTTAGCGGCAGTCCAGAGCGGCACCTGCCACAGCGCGTATCCGCGCGGATCGCGGGCGCAGTCGATCATCTCGCGAAATCGCTGCTCGATCTCTCGGCGCGGGATGCCGGAATGCTGTGCGATCGAGTCGGTGAATCCGTCGCGCCACGCTTCCCAAATGCGCGCGAATGTGTCGCGCGGAGCGCGCAGCGTGTCGACGACGATGTAATCGACCGCGATGTCGCGCATCTTCAAATCGTGAAGCAGCGTGAACATTTTTCTGCCGATATGGAGATCGCAGCCGATGGCCGCGGCGTATCGCGGCGGAATCACCTGCCAGAAGCCATCCGAGTCGAGCTCGGTGGGATGACACCACAGCATCCCGTAGTCCTCGGCAATCAGATGCGCGCGTCCGCCCGGGCGCAGAACGCGACAGATCTCGGAGAGAACTTTCGGGGCATCGGGAACCGCCTGCAGCAAGTGCCTGCACACGACGCGATCGAACTGCTCGTCCTCAAACGGCAGCGCCAAGGCATCGCCGGCCTGAAAACGTATGCGCGAGCCGAACCTGGCGCAGCGCGCACGCGCGCGCTGGAGATGCTGTTCCTCGAGGTCGATGCCGACCAGCGACGCTTTCGGGTATTTCGTGGCGAGACGCTCCGTGACTCGCCCGTTCCGCAGCCGACATCGAGCACCGCTCCGCTTCCGACGGGATGGCGGTCGAAGATCGGCTCTTCCTGCGGCCAGATCGCTTCCGCCTGCGCGGCGAGATTGCGCACCATCGATTCATCGGCCATTTCCTTCGCTTGCGAGCTGCTCGGATGCATAGATGACGAAACACGCCCGGTCGGAAAAACGTTCGCGGGCCGCGGATGTCAATCCGCCCCCGCTCACGTAACCAAATGCAACGCCTGAACGTCGGTAAGGCCAAGGGCCGATATGCCTGCGCTTTGCAGGAATCCATGGCCGGTATGCGCCGTCACGCAGAAGCCGTTTCGCCGCCATTCGAGCAGCCACTCATCTTCAGCTTCGTCGAAAATTTCGGCTTGCGCCGGCTTGCCGAAGGCCTCCTCCAGATCCGCCAGGGTCAGGCTTGTGCAGTGCGTTGGCTCCCGGCCGGGAAGTCGAATGAGAGGAGCGGTCGCCGGTGCAGCCTGCGACAGCTCGCTCCAGTCGAGCTCGATCTCAGTGGCGAACTCGATCTCGGCACCGTCATCCTCCGGGATTTGCTCGCTTGCATCGAAGTCGAGTCGCAGACGAACAGCCGCCGGACCGCGCGGCGCCATTCCACTACGCCCCTCGTCGTGCGAAAAAAGCCGCGAGACCTCGCCGTAGCCCATCCGCAGTTGCAATGCGCCGAAGCTGCCGGTTTCGAGATCTAGTATCCAATCCGCAGCGACGCCGTTCAGAGGCCATCCGCGCTCGATCGGTCCAATCAGCACGTTCGGATCCGTAGGCATGCTCGGCCTCCTTCCAGCATTGCATGCATCACCGGTTCCCTTTCTTGTCGTACCGGAGCCGGGCCCTCTCCAGGGCCGGAAAATGTTCGCCGCCCCAATCGCAAAGCGACTTGAAGAAGGGGTGAAGGCTCCGGCCGACCGGTGTCACGGAATACTCGACGCGGGGCGGGATCTCTTTGTAATGCACGCGCTTGACGATGCCGTAACGCTCGAGGTCGCGAAGCTGTTGGGTGAGCATTCGCTGCGTGACCTTCGGAATCCGCCGCTTCAGCTCCACGAACCGCAGCGGACCCTCCATCACCAGGGCGTAGATAATGGCCGGCTTCCACTTTCCGGCGATGATCCCCATGATCGTCTCCACGCGCTCGACCGGGCTCTCGTCGTCCATGGTCAGATTCTATACTCGGTTCCTAAAATGTGCCTAGTTGACTTTGAATACCGAGGTAACCAATAGTTCGCAGCATGGCAAAAGAGCTGGTACGGAATGCATGGGGCGCGATCCTGCGCGACGAAGCGCTCGACATTTTGGAATTGCGGTGGTTTCCCTCCACCAGCCAAATGACCGACGGCGGATTCATGGCCACACTCTGCCTGTTCGTGTGGGAGGCGGAGAAAGCCAGGCCGCGCCGGCTCCTGATCGATGCCACGGAGTTCCGGCACCGTTTCGGGGAGGGCGTGATGGAATGGCGGGACGCGCACATCATCCCGCGTTACGGCGCGGCGGGCGTTCGCAAGTTCGCCTTTCACATGCCGAGCGGATTTCCAAAAGCGGGAGCCGAGGAGGTCGAGGGTCCGGCCATCTTCCCGACCAGGTGGTTCATCGATCGGCGGGCAGCTCTCGATTGGCTGGCTGCAGATTGAAGGAGCGACCATGGACACAACCCAGGCCGTCCTTCTCGCCAACACGCTGAGCTTCGTGGTCTACGCGATCATCGCGTTCTGGTACGTCGTGCCGTGGATGCAGAAGCAGGAGCGGGCCATCGCCCTGGTTCCTCTTTTGTGGGTGCACGCATTCCGCCACGTAGCGCTGCAGGTTTTTTCGGCGCAGAAGGCCGGGCTTGTCGTTCCTGATCATCTCCGAAACGCGATTGCCTTCGGTGACGTGGCCGGAACGATTCTCGCGCTTGGCGCGCTCATCGCGCTGCGCCTGCGGTCGCGCCTCGCCATTCCGATCACGTGGGTGTTCGTGGTCGCGACAGCCGCCGATCTCGTGAATGCGATGGTGGGCGGGATGCGAGAAAAAATGCTGGGGGCGGCCTACGGCGTCACCTGGCTCATCCTGGCGTTCTATGTTCCCGCGCTGTGGACGACGCTCGCCCTGATCGTGTGGCAGCTCGTTTCGCGACGCCCTCAAGTGCCCGCTGGACGGTAGGATCGGCGCAGGTCATCGCGGTTGTGACAGGCATCACAACCGGCGCCCCAGTCGGGAGTTCAACTATCTGAGGGGAATGGCTTCAGCTCATCGTCATGGCCAGCGCAAAGGGGCTCGCCCTCTCGAATGAATCGGTCACACGCGCCATTATCGAATGCGCAACCGATGCGATCGTCACCATCGATGACAGAAGCACCGTTCTCTCGGCCAACGACAGTGTCGATCGAATCTTCGGGTATTCCCCTCAGGATCTGATCGGACAAAGTCTGACCGTTCTCATGCCGCCCGAGCTTCGGGCGCGGCATCTGGCAGCCATGGCGCGTTTTCAGGCGTCGGGAGCGAAGAGCTTTCCGTGGCAGGCGGTGCGGCTGCCGGGTCTGCGGAAGGACGGAAAGGCAATCGAGCTGGAGATCTCCTTCGGCCAATTCACGGACGACGGTTCGCGCCGGTTCGTGGGCATCATCCGCGACGTCAGCGAGCATGTCTCAGCGGAAAGGAAAATGCGGGAGGGTGAAGCGCGTTATCGCGACCTTTTCGAGAATTCTCCGCTCGGCCATCACAGCCTCGGCCCCGACCGACAGTTCATCGCCGTCAACACCGCGTTTCTCGATCTTCTGGGATACAGCAAGGAAGAATTGATCGAGCGCAAATCGCTGCCCGACCTGCTCTCGCCGAGCGATGTCGAGCGCTTCGATCGACATTGGGAGGTGCTGAAACGGGGCGGCGCAGTCGACAACGTTCCGTACACCATCGTTCGAAAGGACGGCAGCACGCGAAATGTGCTCATCTCTGCGACCGCCGCGCGCGATGACGCCGGACGCATCGTGTCCACGCGAGGGACCATGCTGGACGTGACACAGCTTCGGCGCGCCGAAGAAAGCGTCCGGCGAATCAGCGAACGGTATCGCTCACTCGTCGATCACAATCTGGCCGGTGTGTACTTCACTCGCGCCGACGGCTCCGTTTTCGATTGCAACGACGCCTTCGCACAAATCCTCGAATTCGAATCGCGCGAAGAGCTGCTCGCTTCTTCGCCGTCGGACTTTTACGTCCATGCGACCGATCGCGATGCTCTTCTGGCCCGACTGCAGACGGAGAGATTCGTCACCGGAATCGAGAGCACGTTTCGAACGCGCAGCGGAGCTTCCAAATGGGTCCTGCAGAACCTGGCCTGGATGAGCCGTCCGGGCGAGGAGCCGCGCATCGAGGCCAGCGTCTTCGATATCACCGCGCGCAAGATGGCCGAAGACCGCCTGAACTACCAGGCGCGTCACGACAGCCTCACCGGGCTGCCGAACACGGCCACCTTCGAAGAGCGCGTCCGCCACTCCATTGAGGCCGCAAGGAATACGCATCGACACACCGCCGTGCTGTACCTCGATCTCGACGGATTCAAGCTGATCAACGACACCCTCGGCCATCACATCGGAAATGACCTTCTGCAACTGATCGCCTATCGCCTGCAATCGGCCATACGTCAGGAAGACATGGTGGCGCGGCTGGGAGGCGATGAATTCACGATCGTCGCTCCCGCCCTTCGCTCGGCGGAAGACGCAGCCCGGATCGCCGAAAAAATCAGCAGGGTTTTCGCCGAGCCGTTTTTGCTCACCGGGCGCGAAATCTCCGTGACCGTCAGCATCGGCATCGCTGTCAGTCCCGCCGATGGCGAGGATCCCGAAACGCTTCTTCGCAACGCCGATATCGCGATGTACCGGGCCAAGGAGCTCGGGCGAAACACGTTTGTCTTCTGTTCGAAATCCGGCAGCCGCCGTGCCATGGAACGGATGTCGCTGGAAAGTGATCTTCGCGGCGCACTTGGTCGCAATGAGCTGCAGTTACACTTCCAGCCGCAGATCGAAGCGGGCACCGGATCCGTCATCGCGGTGGAAGCGCTGCTGCGATGGCAGCATCCCAGCCGCGGGCTCATTCTTCCGACCGAATTCATCTCCATTGCCGAGGAGTCGCGGCTGATTGTTCCGATCGGCGAATGGGTGCTGCGGGAAGCCTGCCGGCAAGCCGCGAAGTGGAATCGCTCGGCCGCGCCGCTGCGCGTCTCCGTCAATCTCTCTCCCCGACAGTTCTCCGACGAACGATTCGTTCAGATCATCGAAGAGGTCCTGCGCGAAACCGCGCTCAGGCCCGATCTGCTCGAGTTGGAGATTACCGAGGGTGCAGCGATGCAGAATCCCGAGGAGGCGCTGGAAACGCTGCGCGCACTCAAGCGCATCGGCGTCCGCATCTCCATTGATGATTTCGGTACCGGCTACTCAGCGCTGACGTACCTCAGCCGCTTCCCGCTCGATGCCTTGAAGATCGATCAATCCTTCGTGCAGGAGATCGGCGAAGGCCGTCCGAATTCGCCGATCATTTCCGCGGTCATCGCGCTGGCCCATCAATTGAGCCTCTCGGTCGTGGCCGAAGGAGTGGAGACGGAGCAGCAGTCGGTATTCCTGCGAGACGCAAAGTGTGAGCACCTGCAGGGATTCTTCTTCGCCCACCCGCTCCCTCCGGACGAGCTCGAGCCACTGCTGGCGTCGCGGATCATCGTCTAGCGGCTCAGCGTGATCTCGACGCGCCGGTTGAGCGCGCGACCCGCCGGCGTGTCGTTGCTTTCCAGAGGCTGATCCGGGTCGTACAGCTCTTCCTGCGCCATCGCTTTCGGCCGGTTCTCGATCAGAATCTGCAAGAGCTGCAGCGCCTTGGGGCGGATCGACAACCTCTCCCTTTCACGCCCAGCTCGCACCGATCGGTATCGAGGACGAATTGGTCGAGACGAACACGCACGCCGAAAGTGTAGCGCCGCTGGGAGCCGCGAGATTCAGCATCCGCCCCGTTACGCGGCGGCGCCGGATTGAAGCGCTCCTCCCGACGCGATATCCTTTAGCCTCCGCGTCCAAGGAGATTTTATACATGCGCGATCTCTGCAAGGTGATTGGGCTGTTCCTGGTGGCGGCCAACGCGTTTGGCCAGCTCACCGAGGACCAAAAGGTCTCGGACTTCCAGTTCGTGGCCGGGATTTACAACAAGCAATACGGACCCTATGAATGGAAGCGGGACGCGATCGGGTTCGATCTGCTCAACACCGCCCCCTGGCTCGACAAGGTCCGCGCCACCAAGAACGACCTCGACTTTTACGAGGTCATGGTGTCCTACGTCGCGAGCCTGAACGATGCGCATGACTTCTACGGCGTGCCATCGAACTTCGCGGCCCGCCTCAACTTTGGCGTCGACATCTACGACGGGAAACTGCTGGTCGATACGATCAACCGGACCAGGCTGCCGGTCGCGAATTTCCCCTTCCAGATCGGGTATGAGCTGGTGTCCATCGATGGCACCGACGCGCAGCAGATCCTCGATGGTCTGCTGAAGTACGACATCGCAGCGAATCCGCGCAGCACTCGCCGGGCCTCGGCCTCGCTGCTGACCACGCGATCCCAATCGATCATCCCGCACGCCACCGATGTCCCTGACATTTCAACGGTCGTGTTCCGCAGCCCCGCTGGCAACCTCGAGACCTATCTGATCCCGTGGACAAAAACGGGGTTACCGATGACCAGCATCGGCAAATACATCACCCCTTCGCAGGCGCCGGGCGACAAGCGAGTGATCGGGGACGAACCCGACGTCGAAACGTTTCCTGAATACATGACACCGCTCTTGAAGCTTTGGAACTGCCAGCTCCCCGATCGCGGCGTACTTGGCTTCGGCGCACAATCTCCGATCTTCGTCGCTTCAATGCCGGCCGGCTTCACGCGGCGCCTCGGCGCGACGCCCGCCGATGTCTTTTACTCGGGGACCTTCCAGTCCGGCGGATTCAAGATCGGCTACATCCGTATTCCAAGCTTTGCCCCCCCGAATTCAACGACTGCAACGGCTACTTTCCGCACCGAGATCGCTTTCCTCGAGCAGAACACCGACGGCCTGATCGTCGATGTCATGCGCAATCCAGGCGGTTCCGTGTCTTATCTCAATCAGATCCTCGCGTTGCTGATGCCGACCACATGGCGCAGCATTGCGTTTGAGGTCCGCGCAACCTCGAATTGGATCGTGCAAATCTCCAGCTCGATCGAGTCGGCCAAAGCGCAGGGAGCGCCGCAGACCACCATCGATTTGTTGGTGGCAATCAAGGATCAGATCCAGTCCGCCAACCGCGCCAAACGGGGACGCACCAATCCCATCCCGCTGGACGACGTCGTCATCGACCGCAATCCCGCCAAGGATGCGACCGGAAAGATCATCGCGTATGACAAACCGATCATGGTCCTGGTGGACGAGCTTTCGGCGTCTGCCGGCGATGCTTTCGCCGCCACCATGCAGGACAACGCCCGCGGGCCGCTGTTAGGCTGGCGGACGATGGGCGCCGGCGGCAACGTGGTCAGTTGGGAAGGGGGAAGCTATTCCCTCGGATCGATCAGGGTCACGCAGTCGCTGATGAACCGGAAGAACCCCGTCATGACCAGCGACTATCCGGCCGCGCCGTATGTCGAGAACATCGGCGTGCGTCCGGAGATCCAGGTCGACTACATGACCCGCGACAACCTGACGCAAAACGGCAAGCCCTTCGTCGACGCCTTCGTCGCGGCGATGGTCGACACCATTCAAAAGAGCAAGCCCGCGGGCCGATTGGTTCCGAGAGCCGCTGCCGCTCAGAATCTGACTCCCTCTCAAAAAGAGTCGGACTTCCGGTACCTGGCCAGCCTCTACGCAACCTTTTACGCTCCGTACGAGTGGAAGAAGCAGCTCCTGGGCTTCGACCTGCTGAGCATCCAGCCCTGGCTGAACCGCGTCGCCGCCACCACCACCGACCTCGACTTCTATGAAGTCTGCGTTGCGTACGTGGCCAGCCTGAACGATACACACGTCGGTTTCTTCCTGCCGTCCGATTTTGCCGCACGCCTTCCGATCACCGCGGACATTTACGACGGCAAGGTTCTGGTGGAAACCATCAACAGAACTGCGCTGCCCGAGGCGACATATCCATTCCAGGTGGGCGATGAGATTGTTTCGGTCGATGGGAAAGGCGTGGAGCAGTTGTTGAGCGACTTCACAAACTACGCTGTCTATGAAAACTCGATCTCGACGCGGCGGCGGGCAGCGACGCGCATCGTCAGTCGCACGCAGTCGCTCATGCCGCATGCGACAGACGTCGGCGATTCCGCGACGATGGTGGTCCGCCGTCAGAGCGGCACGATGGAGACGTACACGATTGCCTGGCAGAAGTCGGGAACTCCTCTGGAAGTTGGTCCACTCGTGAAAACGCCGCCAACAACGGCTACCACGGCAACACCCGACTACATGCGCCTGCTCGAGGAGACGCGCTGGTCCGGGGTCGGCGAGCAGGGCAGTCTGACAGGTGTGCTCAATTTCGGCGGTCGCGCGCCGATCTTCGCGAGCGGTCTGCCATCCACCTTTACGCAACGCCTTGGGACCAAGACCGCCGATTTCTTCTACTCCGGAACGTTCAAATATGAAGAGCTGACGCTCGGCTACATCCGAATTCCGAATTACGCGCCGCCGTCGACTAGTACGGCTTCTACGCAATTCCAGGCCGAGATCGATTTCATGAACGCGAACACCGACGGCCTGATCGTCGACGAAATGCGCAACACCGGCGGCAACCTCTGTTTCGGCGAAGACATTGCGACCCGGCTGATCCCCTGGCCGTTCCAGGCCACAGGTTTTCAGCTCCGCGCTTACTGGACAAGGATGCTGGGCTTCTACAATGCCTTCATCAGCGCCAGAGATGCGGGCGCGCCGGCGGACATAGTTGCGCAGTACCAGTTGCTCTTCAACGCACTCGCCGACGCCAACTCGCAGCTTCGCGGCCTCACCGTGCCGGTGCCGCTCTGCACTTCCAGCCTGAACCGCAATCCGGCAAGCGACGCGTCGGGAAACATCATCGCGTATCGGAAGCCGCTGATGCTGCTGATCGATGAATTTACCGTTTCGACGGCCGATTCGGTGGCCAACATGATTCAGAGCTCCGACCGCGGGCTGCTCTACGGCATGCGCACCAATGGCGCAGGCGGCAACAACACGTCGTTCGACGCCGGGCCGTTCTCCGAGGCAGTGGTTGGAATGACGATCGGAATTCAGACGCGCCGGATCCCGACCGCCGTCCCAGGCTATCCAACCTCGATCTACATCGAAAACAGCGGCGTGCGCCCCGAGGTCGTGAGCGATTACATGACCAAGGACAATCTCTTGCAGAACGGCACCCCGTTCATCAACGGTTTTCTCAAGATGATGGCGAACTACGTGCGGCAGAGTCACAGCAGACGCAGGGTGATGCCGCACTGACTTCGTAGTGTCGCCTACTCCTGCAAGGCTCGCAGGATCGCACCCATCCGCTGGACCTGGTTCTGCAGGCGGTTTGTGTCCGCAGTCAGATGAACAAGCTCCTGATGGAGATCGATGACTGCCTTTTTCGCTTTCTGCTGGCGCGACTGAGCAAGGCCCGAGATCATGTGGACGGCCTCCTGATCGAGACCGCTCAGAATCTCGCCGTGCCGCTCGAGCGCAACGGCGGACAACTCCACTTCTTCCGCGCTCGGCAGCTCGCCGCTCTGAACGGCTGGGAGGAAGCTGGCCACCCTGTTGAACTCCGTCTCTAGCAAGCGCGATTCGGTCTGCGTCGCAGCGGCCAGCTGCCCCAGGCTTTCGAACTGCGCCGCTCTCAAAGCAGCCTCGCGCACCTTCTGGACGGCTGGCAAGAGAAGTCCGATGAGTACGGCAATGATCGCAATGACGACGAGAAGCTCTACAAGTGTAAAACCGGATGATTTGCGTGAACGCATGATGTCCTCCTTGGCGGGTGTGAGAGAGAGGTTGGTCGCCCGCGCCGCGTTCTGACGGGGTGAGATTCTCAACCCGTCAGCGGCCCGGCATGGTGAGAGCCGTCACAAAAATGGCGATTGCGTTCTGAAGAGCTCGCTGCGAAATACAGCCCGTGCTGGCTGAAGGTGTCGAGACCGAGCAGCAGTCGCTCTTCCTGCGCGGCGCCGACTGCGAACACCTTCAGGGATTTTTCTTCGCCCGCCCCCTTCCGGCAGAGGAGCTCGAACCGATGCTTGCTTCGCGCATCATCCCGGCCTAACGGGGATCACTTCGTAGTCGAGCAGTCCTGTCTGAAAAATCATCTTCCACTCGCCGTCGACGAGTGTGTAGACCTTGCAGGCGCGGCCCTTCCAGCGGAAGTCGTGTCCGGTCGACGATCGCCACAAGGTATCGACATCGACCACCGCGAACGCGCCATCGCCCTCCGGCGAGACCGCGATCAATACGATGTTGCGTTGGTTGTGCAGCAGCGCGTGCGTATCGAACAGATGCTGCCAGCCCCGCCGCCATCGCTCGCGGTTGTATCGCCCCTGCGTCAGGATCCACTCGGCCGGATCGTGGGCCAGGGGATCGGGCGGCCAGGGCCACACCATGTCGGGATGAAAAAGATCGACCAGCGCTTCGGCATCTTGCTCATCCCACGCCCCAGTCTCGCGGTCGACCATGGCCCGGATC
>DASPZU010000062.1:0-2472 GCA_035636095.1 Thermoanaerobaculia bacterium | reverse complement strand
GAGACTCTGGCGGGGGAGGCCAGGATGAAGAAGCTGATCAACGACGTCGAAACTGCGATGAGCGAAAGTCTTGCCGGATTCTGTGCGGCGCATTCCGATATCGTGCGTATGGGCGAGCTTGCGCCGTTCGTGCAGCGCCGGAATCTCAAGCCAGGCAAGGTTGCTCTGCTGTCCGGTGGGGGCTCCGGGCACGAGCCGCTTCACACCGGATTCGTCGGGCACGGAATGCTGGACGCTGCATGTCCCGGTCAGGTTTTCACCTCGCCGACGCCCGATCTCATTCTCGCCGCCGCCGAGGCCGCGGACACCGGCGGTGGCGTATTGTTCATCGTGAAGAATTACGAAGGCGACGTCATGAACTTCGACATGGCGCGCGAGATGTCAGCAAGATCGATTGCGACCGTGATTACCGATGACGACGTAGCGGTAGAGACCTCGACCTTTTCGACCGGACGCCGCGGTGTTGCCGGCACGCTCATTGTCGAGAAAATCCTGGGCGCGGCGGCGGAAGAGGGACGCGGCCTTGCTGCCCTGAAGGCGCTTGGCGATCGAGTCAATGCGGCGACGCGCTCGATCGGGATCGCCCTGACGAGTTGTACGGTTCCGGCGGCGGGCAAGCCAACTTTCGACATCGCCGAGGACGAGATGGAGGTCGGCGTTGGCATTCACGGGGAGCCGGGGCGTCGCCGTGTAAAACTCAAGCCGGCTGCCGGGATAGCGGCAGAGATGGTCAATGCATTCACGACCGATCTGGGCGAGCGCGCGCGTGGCGAGGTTATTCTATTAATCAACGGCTTCGGCGCAACGCCGCTTTCGGAGCTTTATCTGATGTATGACGCCGTCCGCAGATTGCTCGAAGCAGCGGGTATGATCGTTACGCGATCGCTCGTGGGCAATTTTGTCACCTCGCTCGATATGGCAGGTTGTTCGGCGACGGTATCGATCCTTGACGAGGAGATGAAGCATCTCTGGGATGCACCCGTTCATACGGCGGCTTTGCGCTGGGGAATTTAGTCCTCGAACAGCTTCGATCCCAAGGCGTCGGCGAGGCTGCTCGCGAAATCGAAATACGGCTCCACCGTTGAACGAAGAACCGCTGGATCGGCGTTAACGGAATCGCGTTCGGTTTCCGCGCGGCTAGTGACTGACGGAGCGTGGGTTGCTAAGGACGGTCCATTCCGAAGTCTTTGGTGAAGGGCGAGACAATGGTCAGCAGTCATGCATCCCGGTCGGACCCATGGCGGGTAGGTGTCCTTTTTTCCCGCACGGGATTGACGGCAGTCACCGAGACCGAACATTTTCTCGGCACGGCGCTGGCGATCCAGGAGATCAACCAGGCTGGAGGCGTCCTCGGGCGGGAAATCGAAGTCGTTGCCTATGATCCGGAATCGGACCCGGTGACCTATCGCCGGCTGGCCGATCGACTGTTGACCGAGGACGGTATCTCCGTGATCTTCGGCTGCAGTTCATCGGCGGAGCGAAAGGCCGTTCTGCCTGCGATCGAGCGTCGCAACGGATTGCTCTGGTATCCATCGCTCTACGAAGGCTTCGAATATTCCCCTAATGTGATCTATACCGGGGCCTCGCCGAACCAGAACAGCTTTCCGCTCGCCGAATATCTTGTCCGCAACCATGGACGCCGGGTGTTTCTGGTTGGCTCCGACTATGTCTATCCGCGGGAATCGAATCGCATCATGCGCGATCTCGTCGAGTCCTATGGCGGCGAGATCGTCGATGAGGTTTATGTCCCGATGGATGCGACCGAGCCGTGTCTGCGTGATCTGGTTGCGCGGATCACGGATCGGGCCCCGAACGTGGTATTCTCCACGGTCGTCGGGCGTGCGGCGCAAAGCTTCTATCGGCTCTATCGCGAGGCCGGTCTCGATCCGGCGTCGTTGCCCATCGCCAGTCTCACAATGGCCGAAGGCGAGGTGCAGGTGATCGGTGCGGCGCTGTGCGAAGGGCACATCACCGCGGCGACCTATTTCGCGTCGCTGCAGGGCGCAAGCAACCGACGTTTCGCGGACGACTTCCGTCGCGCCTTTGGCCCCGACCGGCCGATCAGCATGTGGAGCGCCGGGGCCTATGCTCAGGTCCGCCTGTTCGCCATGGCTTTGGAGCGCGCTGGAACACTCGACACGCAGCGGCTGGTCGAGGCTGCACTTGGCCTGTCATTCGAAGCACCGGAAGGTACAATTCGGATCGATCCAGACAATAACCATACCTGGCTGACGCCGCGTATCGGACGGCTCCGTCGCGACGGCGGGTTCGACGTGGTCTGGGAGGCAAAAGCCGCGGTGAAGCCGGATCCCTATCTGGCGGTGTCGCCGTTGGGCGCGCGCTGGATCGGTGACGAGGTGCCGGTCTCATGAAGCCGGGCATCCGCCGCCTCATCGAAGATCTGCGTGGTGCTCGCGTCCTTGTCGTTCATCCGCGCGACGTGGAAGGTGACGCGCTGATCGATCAATTGAA
>DASPZU010000061.1:0-15247 GCA_035636095.1 Thermoanaerobaculia bacterium | reverse complement strand
CTTCCTGCTCTCGATCTACCGGCGCTTCTCTTCTGGTAGGCTCTCTCCATGGCGGTTCTCCTTTCTCTTTCACAACCGGATCGTACGACCCGGTGAAAGGAACCGCCATCTCACTTTTCAACTAAGCTCGGGACATCCTCTGGATGACTTGTCGTGGCGGCGTAAAAACGTCGCAGAATTCGACGCTGCTCTTTCCGCCGCCATAGCTAATGAGTTTCCGATCTAGGCAGCTAGATCCGTTAATGGATTCGGCGAGCCTTTGGTTGTACTGCCCCTCGTCCTCGCCGAGTTTATAGCTCAATGGCGCGACACCGCTCGACGGTATGCTTTCAATTGCTTTGTTTACTAACGTAACGAAGTCATTGTCGATCTGATACCACTCACCACCGTTCAGAAGGTAAGTTTCGTCATCGATTGAAATCTCGGCGTATAAGCAACGATACACAGGCCATTTCGCAAAGATTTGCTCCGTTGAAGCGCGACGGGCAAATACATAGTGACGCCTTAGAGCCATCTCCGATATTTCTTCCGAACCCGTGAACGCGACGTAGTCGTTTAGGTGAAGGTCAGGATACGTATCGGCGGAGCTCGCTTTCGAGTACGAGAAGCCGGCGATGTCTGTCCAATCCATGATGTCTGGTACTGCAAGCCAAGTCGATCCGACGTCGCCGGAGCGAAGTATCTCGATCAATTGGTTATCGAGCCGCTCTCGTTTGACCGGATCTCGAACTTCCAAAATATTATCGACCCACGGATATCGGATCTTGTAAGCAGTATCCGAGCTCCTCGCGAGATACGCCTGCAAGAGCTCAGGCAACTCCTGCAACGTGACTTTGCAAGTTGCCGTCAGAGAGTCCATGCCTACCAATCGCCGACCGAGTGTGGCGTCGCCGGGCGTCCCGACGACAGCGTGCAAAACGTCTCGCTCTACATCAAGACCGAAGTCTCCGATCGAGGTGTCTTTGCTCGCCTGCTCGCGTGTGTGACTCGAGACACCCTCAAACGATCTTTTGTCGATCGACCGAATTTTGTTTTCTGGGACGCAATTCAGCGTCGTGCGCAGTCCGAAGTTCGGTTCTATCGCCATCGGCGCGATAAGGTGTCGGCCATATCCAAAGGAAATGGCAAAAATCCGGTTTTTCATCGGGACAACGAGGACCGCCGAGGCGCTTGCGGTTTCAAGGCGGAGAACGTCCTCGTTTATTGAGGTCCCGAAGAACGACGCCCAAGAAGGGAGATGTGGCGGCGATGAATACGTATAGAGGGTTCCGTCGATCTTGCCAACTTTGATTGGCGTTGCGAATGAACCAGGGCGGGGCTCCACGATATCCGTTTCGGAAATGCCTTCCTTCTCGAGAAATATCGAAAGTACTGGTGTAGCCGCTTTCGCGGTCAAGGTTGACGCTCCGCTGGGCCTAAGCAGTTTCGCCGCTGCAGAGTAGTGACCGGGGGAAGGCATTTGCTACCCTCGAAACCACTGACGAGTATTTGTTGGCCTAGTCAGAACAGTTATTTTGTCGAACCCAAATCCAACCTTCTCTTTCCGCGCTATTCCGATCGCTTGGCAGGAGGCAACGCCTAGCGAGGAAATCGCTACCTGCCAGGACGCATAAAACGGCATCGAGTTCATCGCCAGTCACAATCGATTCTTCTATCTGAGTTAGATCGGCAAACAATTTGAGAGCCGAGATGATCGCACGCCGCTGTTGAACAGCAGCAACGTCCTTGTAGCCGCGTGCGGCGATACCGAGTTGCCGCATCGTCGCCGCAGGATAAACCTCAATAGCCGAAGCATCCGGAATCTCGTCGGGTGTCCATGCCAGCGGAATCGACGCGCCGGTGCGATTTCGAACCGCGGCGAGGAGCGACAATGCAGCTTCGGCGGTTCTCGCAATGCGATCGGCTCCGACGTCTAACGGTTGCTGACCAGTCTCACGTTTCACGATTCGGTCGGTCTCGCGGCGGAACAGCGCGTGAGCTTCCGCGTCAATCGGATCACCTGCTCGATGTTTACCAAGGGCTTCGCCGAGCCGCTTCGGCCAACCGAGAGGAGCGTCGAGGCAAAACAAGAGTGGCCTCTCGTCTTTGAGGAGCGCTCCAATTGTTGCAACAGCATCTTGTTTGGGAGTGCAGGCAACGACTCTGTCAACGATGACGCGGCCGTTCTCGCTCCAGCCGTGTGCGACAGCGGTATTCTTTGCAGCAACAGCGCAATCAATTCCAATGATTTGCGTTCGGCGATTCATGCCGACTCGGAAAGAAATGTGCAGTTTTGTCGAATTAGTTTTCCAATCTCATCGAATCGTTGCGCTGCATCATTGGTTCTTGCTCCGGTATGGTCTGTCGCGACAACGAACGAGTCGCGCCAGCGGCCTGCATTCGTTGTGTATTTGCCGCTAGGGGCGAGGCTTAAACGCTTGCTCCAACTCTGACGATTTCCGTAGAAGACGACGACCTTCGGTCTGTGAATCCTTATGAGTTCGAGAATCTGATCGGCACGAGGTTTCAAGTACGTGCGTTGATAAATCGCGCGGGAACCAAGCGTAGGAATCGATGACCACTTCGCATACTTCCACATGCGAGTATCGGGGCTTGGCAACGGAAGGTTCTCGAGGATTGCCGTTTCGCCCGTTGCCCGGCCGAGTTTCGTGCGTTGATAGTTGAGAATCGATTCAGCATCATCCGACTTGTTCTGAGACACCAGGACGGAGCGAATCAACGGGTGCCACGTCGTTTGCGCACGCGAACTCGGTTCGAACCAGTCGGTCAGATCCGCTTGCCGAAGAAACTCCACTAGATCGTCGATAGCCGGGCGTCCCCGTTCGACCCAAGTCGTGAGACGTTTGCTTACCTCGTCGATCGTGACGCCGCCCGCTTCTTCCATGCCGACAAACCAGTAATTGGCATTCCAAGTACCGTAACCGAAGAATCCATGTACGTAGTCAGTGAGTACTGAATGGTTCAGCATTGTTCCGCCATCTCCACAAACCTGCACAACGCATTCACCAGCTGCATTTGCTCCGGTGTGCGGCACGCGACGTCGAGTAGGCGAGGGGAGGCGACGACGACCGCGAGGCATCGCGCGCGCGAGATCGCCACGTTGAGCCTATTCCGGCTGAAGAGAAAATCGATGTCGCGCGGGAGGTCATCGCCGCTCGATGTTGCCATTGAGAAGAACACGACCTCCGCCTGCCGTCCCTGAAATTTGTCGACTGTGCCGACCGGCACACCCGCGAAGCCGCGTTTGCGCAGAACGTCGAGCACGCATCGCACCTGCGCGTTGTATGGCGCGACGACCATGATGTCGGTTTGTTGGATTGGTCGTGTGACGCACTTCTCGTCCGTGACCGTCTGCTGCAGGAGTCTCTCGATTTCGTCGGCAATGCGGTTTGCCTCTTCGGGCGAGGACTGCGAATTGCCCTCGTGCTCCATCGCGATGAAACGCAGGCCGGTGCCTGAAAGGCCTTCATCACTGCCCCTCCTCCGGCCCTTCGGGCCACCTTCTCCCCGCTCGCGGGGAGAAGGGTCTCGCGCGGCGTCGCCGCTTGCTGTCACAGAGGCGGCCCCGCCGCCTTCCAAAGCGGCAGCAAGCTGCCGCACTCCAGTTGAGATGCCGCGGTTTGCGCATTCGGGTGCGGATTCCAGCCGCCCGTCGTACACCACCTCGGAGATGAAGCGGCAGACATCGGGATGCATCCGCCAGGTGTGCTCGAGAAACAATCCGCGATCGGGCGGAATCGTCGCGTCGGTGCCGAGGAGATGCTCGAGGACGGAGGAGCCGGAGGTGCCGGGATGCACCGCCTGCGATACCTGCGCGAGCTGCAGCGGGTCGCCGAGGAGCACGACGCGGCGCGCGGACAACGCGACCGCCAGCGCATTCGCGAGCGCAACCTGCCCCGCCTCATCGATGAAGAGATAGTCGAGCGTCTGATCGAATCGCGCGTCCGCAAACAGCCACGACGTCCCCGCAATCAACTGCACACTCGGATCGAGGAAGTCGTCAAGCTTGTCGGAGTTCGCGATGAACTTGCCGCGATACTCGGTCTCCGGTTTGTCCTCCGTACATTTTTTCAAACCAACGAACGGAGCGGCGTGCTTGACGACCTCATCGAGCAGATTGTGAATCGCCTTGTGCGAATTCGACGTCACGCCCACGCGCTTCCCCTCGGCCAGCAGCTTGACGATCTCGTGACTTCCCCAATAGGTCTTGCCGGAACCGGGCGGGCCTTGCACAAAGAGATATGCTGCGCCCCTCACCCGGCGCTGCGCGCCACCCTCTCCCCGCTCCGCGGGGCGAGGGGTCTCATAGGTGATCGGGCGGCGCAGAAGGATGTCGGCCGCGGCGCGATAGCGCGAGCCGTCGAAGCCGTCATCGAGGATCGACTGCGCAAGCCGGCGGATCGCCGCGCGATGCTTCTTCGTCTCGAGCGGGCCGGCGGGAATCAACGCCGCCGGCATCGGGTCCTTCGAAGCGTTTCCGCGCTTGATCTCCAGCAGGCCATTCTCGTTGTCGATGCTGACGATGTTGATGTGCTTCTCGGTCGCGGGATCGACGACGTCTTTCTCGGCCGTGAGTTTGTGTTCCTGCGCGCCGAAGCGCAGCGTGTAGATCGTCGACCGTTTCTCGCCGCGCGGTGGAATGTTTGTTTCCTTTAAATCGCCGATCGACTCGTGGTCGTCCTTCAACTCCTCCGGCGACATCTTCAGACGCTCGAAATACCACCACCACGCCGGACGGTCCTCGCGGCGGTGATATTGAAGGAGGTTTGCGAGCAGCTCGGATTTTTCGAACATCGCGCGCGTGAGGTCGTCGATCGGATCTTCGACTTCCACCGGCGGCGGCGCTTCCCTCCACGTCGACACGCCCGCTTCGTCGCGGAGTTGCAGCAGCCACTTCTGCAGCTCGACCATCGAGACGCAATCTTCGCGGTTGTAGTTCTCGATCGTCTGCAGCACCGCGTCATCGCGCTCCTCCAGCCACTCTTCGTACGCGAGAATCGGTCCGCCTTTTTCGAAGACGCCCTCCTCCTCGCGATGGAAATAGAAGGCCTCGACTTTCTTCAGCGAGTAGCTCGGCTGCGAGATGCGCATCGCCTGGCGCACGACGGTGAAGAGATCGGCGAAGACGCCGGCGCGCAGCCAGTCGTCGATCGCGTTCTCGCGCGTGCCGTACTCGCTCGACATCCGCTTGAACGCCGACGGCTCGGCCGCCGTGTAGTGATAGACGTGCAGATCGGGATGCTCGCGGCGGCGATCGACGATGAAGTCGACCACTTTCTCGAACGCCTCTTTTTCCTGCAGCGCATCGTGCGCCCACCACGAGCGGTACGCGCCATCGGACGTCGCGATTCCAAACAGATACGTGATGCCGCCCGCCGCGTACGGATCGGCTTCCAAGTCGAGGAAGACGTCGCCCTTCGATGGACGCGGCATCAGCGCGAAGCCGCGCTCAACCTCCGGCGTCAGCAGCTCGTAGCGATGCGTCTTCGTGCGCGCGTACTCGCTCTGGAGCCGCGCCTGTTGATGCATCGCGGCGTATGTGTCGTCGCGGATTTTTTCGACTTTTGCTTTTTCCGTCGCTCCGAGTTTTGTTAGCGTGTTGATGCCGGCGCCTTCCAGGCGGCGAACGTTGTCGCGACGAATGTTCGCGACGCGCACGAGATGATCGAGCTGCTCGAGATGTCGCCAGCAGTGCAAGTTCCACTCGCACAGCGAGCAGAAGTCGATGATGTAGGGGAGCGTCGCCGCCGAGGTCGGCGGCGCTCCACCGACGCGCTCTTCGAAGCGTTTCTTGATGTAGCGGTAGTACGCCTCGAAATCGGCGACCCGAAATGGTTTCTTCTCTCCGGTGCCGAGAACGAGGTACATTTTTTCGGGGCGAACCCCCTGGATGCGCGCGAGGTGCTCGCTGTAAGCGGCGAGTTGCAGAAGAGCGTGGGCCTTGGGTGATCGCGCCAACTTGAGGTCGATGACCTCGTATCGTCCGTCGCTGACTTTCTCGAGGAGATCGGCGACGCCGACCCACTTGCCGTCGAAGAAGACTGCCTGATTGATGTAGTCGGCGCCGCTCTTCATCGCATGGATCGTCGCCGCCGCAGCGTCGCGAAGATCCTCGGCCGTTCTGCGCTCGCCCTGGATCGGAATCACGCGATTGCCCGCGCGCGCGAGCCGCTCGACGTAATCTTTCTCGTGCTCCGTGCCCTTCTCGGCGATGAAGTCGGTGTGCAGCGACCGCTGCGGATACGCGAGTGGCTTGAGCGTCTTGCGGAGGCGTCCGAGGTCGAGGGTGGTGACGTGCGCGCAGCGGGTGAACTTTGTGAGATCACTAGGGGAGAGCACGAGCTGGCCGTCGAGGAGGCGCATGAGTTGGGGAAGGTTTCAAATTATGCGCTTTTCTACCTGTTGTAGAAGTCGAATGGATCGAGTCTCCACAGCGTTACACTTGCCGAGACGAAAAGACGATGACGGCCAAGTCTCTCCGCAAGGCGTCCCGAAATGATGCGTTTCGCAAAATGTCGAGCCCTGCGCGGCGGATCTTTCTCAGCTACAGCTGGTCCGATCGCGAGGTGGCGCAGGGTTTTGCGGAAACGTTGAAGTCCGCCGGCTTTGAGATTTCCAATCCCGCCGACAGTATTGAGCCAGGCCAGAATTGGCTTCTGGTCGTCGGGCAGGCTCTGCAGAAGTCGGACGCAGTCGTCCTGTTTCTCTCATCTGCCGCGCTCCGGTCGCAGGCAACGACCCATGAGTTGGAATACCTACTCAGCACAAAAAAATTCAAGGATCGCGTTGTGCCTGTTCTGTTGTCGAGTGATGTTCAGGTGCCCTGGATCATCCGCCGGCTGCCGATCGTGAAGATGCGCAACGAACCGGCCGCGGATGTCGCCCGTGCGGCGAAGGCTGTGGTCAGGGAGCTCGAGCATCGCCTGTAATGGCGAAGAAAAAACTCGCCCCGCGCTGTGTGTTTTTGTCACATTCGAGCAAGGACGCCGCGGCGCTGAAGAAGCTCGTCAAGTGCTTCGCGGCCACGAAATCGACGTCTGGTACAGCGAGAAACACATCCGGGGCGCTTCTCAGTGGCACGATGAAATTGGCAACGCCCTCAAAAAGTGCGATTGGTTAGTTGTCTTGCTGACTCCCGATTCGGTCAAATCCAAGTGGGTGAGACGCGAAGTGCACTATGCGCTTCGAAGCGATCGATACGAGGAGCGCCTCATTCCTCTCATCGTGAAGAAGTGCGACGTCGATGAACTCTCGTGTGTGTTGTCAGGGCTGCAAACGATCACGCTTTCCGGTCGCTGGGAAAAAGGCGTCAAGAGTTGCTGGCCGTGTGGGGTCGCACGTACAAGGCCTGAAACGCCCCTTGTAAAAGCGCATAGCCTTTTCTACTCGCGGTAGATTTTTTGACAGCGGTGCGGCGAAATCTTACAGTCAGGGCATGAGTCAAATTCGAAGGTTCACCGCGATGATCTATCGCGAAAACGGCGGCTACGTTGCGCTCTGCCCCGAGCTAGACGTTGCGAGCCAGGGGGGTTCGGTAGAAGAAGCATCGACGAATCTCCGTGAGGCGGTTGAGCTCTTCATCGAGACCGCTGATCCGTCTGAGATCGCTGCGCGAACGCGAGAAGAGCTGTACGTAACCGCGCTGGAGGTCAGTGCTGGGTAAGCTCCGCGTCGTTTCAGGCGCGCAGGTCTGTGCGATTCTTGCTGCACACGGAGAGTTGTTCGAGAGCAAACATGAGGACGCTGAAAGCGCATTACTACCCTGAGACTGAATCGGTCTATGTCGATGTCGACGACCGTCCCAGCGTCGAGTCGCAGGAGATCGCAGCGGGTGTCGTCGCCGATTTTGATGAAAAAGGAAATCTCGTCGGGTTGGACATCGATCGCTCCCTCCGGAAGGGGCAGTTCACGCCCGAAGCGCTTCTGAAGTTTCTCGATGACAGGATGCGTGCCCTCCGCGAGCCTGATGGTGAATTTCTGCGCGTGCTCCGAGAGTTTCGCGCTCGACTCGAATCGCTCGTCGGATCGCAAAAGTGAGCATGTACCGTTTTCTGGTCGTCGTCGAACAAGCGGGTGAGAACTATTCGGCCTACTCGCCCGATCTCCCAGGATGTGTGGCGACGGGTGCAACTCGCGAAGAGGCTGAGACGAACATGCACGGCGCGATTCAAATGCACATTGAAGGCTTGAAAGAAGACGGTGACAGCGGCGCGCCGAAATCGGATCCATGCGCCAGATCGTAATCAGCCGAGGAGAGGATGGGCAGTGGGTCGCTGAGTGTCCAAGCCTTCCTGGATGCGTTACGCAAGGCCCCACTCGAGAGGAAGCGATCGAGAACGCCCGTGATGCGGTCGAGCAGTACATTGCCGCTCTGGAAGAGGATCAGCTTCCTGTCCCGCCGGAGACGTTTGACACTCTCGTTGTTGTCGTTTGACGTAAGGCGGCGGCAAGCCGCCGCACCCCGAAGGCGCATGCGATAATTCCCACCCCTCGATGCCCATCGCTCCCGGCACTCGCTTCGGACCCTACGAGATCATCTCCCGGATTGGTGCGGGCGGGATGGGGGAGGTCTTCCGCGCGCGCGACACACGGCTCGGGCGCGCGGTGGCCATCAAGGTCCTGCCCACCGAATTCGCCGCCGACGCGGCCCGCCTTCAGCGCTTCGAGCAGGAAGCGCGCGCGGCCTCCGCTCTCAATCATCCCAACATCATCACCGTCTACGACGTCGGCAGCGTCGATCACACCTCCTACCTCGCCATGGAGCTGGTGGAGGGAAAATCGCTGCGCGAGCTCGTCGATCACGGCCCACTTCCCGTCCGCCGCATCCTCGACCTCGGCGTGCAGATTGCCGACGGCCTCGCCAAGGCCCACGACGCCGGCATCATCCATCGCGATCTGAAACCGGAGAACATCATGATCTCCGGCGACGGCTTCGCAAAGATCCTCGACTTCGGCCTCGCCAAGCTCACGCCGCCGCAAAGCGACGACAGCAAAACCGTCCGGCGCGACAGCACCGCCGGCACGCTCCTCGGCACCGCCGGTTACATGTCGCCCGAGCAAGCCGCCGGCGAGAAAGTCGACTTTCGATCGGATCAGTTCTCGTTCGGCACCATCCTTTACGAGATGGCCAGCGGCGCGAATCCGTTTCGCCGCAACACCGCGGCCGAAACGCTCACCGCGATCATTCGCGAAGAGCCGGAACGACTCGATGCGTCGGTTCCCGCGCCGTTGCGCTGGATCATCGAACGCTGCCTGGCGAAAGATCCCGACGCGCGCTATGCGTCGACGAAGGACCTCGCGCGCGATCTGAAGTCCGCTCGCGATCATCTCAGCGATGTGGCGGTCCCGATTCAGCCGGCTCCGCGCCGACTGAGAGTCGGCACCACATTGTTGTTGCTTGTGGTCGCGGTCGGAGCGGCCTTTGTGATTGGACGGCGGACGAATACGATCACCCCGCCACAGTTCAAGCAGCTCACCTTCCGCCGCGGGACGATCTGGAACGCGCGCTTCGCTCCCGATGGCCGCGTCGTCTACGCCGCGGCGTGGGAGGGCGCGCCCAGCACGATCTTCGAGGAGTCCCGCTCGCTCGGTCTCGCGGAAGCCGACGTCCTGGCGATCTCGCGCTCCGGCCAGATGTTGGTGTCGATCCATCGCCACAACACCGATCCATTTCAACGCGCGGGCACGCTGGCGCAAATGTCGGTCGACGGCAACACCGCGCCGCGCGAGCTCACCAATGATGTTCGCGAAGCCGATTGGACTCCGGACGAGAAAGAGATGATGGTCGTGCGCGACGTCGGCGGACACAGTCGCATCGAGCTGCCGATCGGGCACGTCCTGTACGAGACTTCCGGATGGGTCAGCAGCGCGCGCGTCTCCCGTGACGGATCTCGCGTCGCCTTTCTCGACCACGCGATCCTCAATGATGATGGTGGGGCGGTGGCCGAGGTGGATCGCAGCGGTAAAAAAAACATGTTGTCGGGCCCGTATCAGACACTCGCGGGTCTGGCGTGGTCGCCGCGCGACGAAGTTTGGTTCAGCGGCTCGAAAGGCGGTTCGAATCGCGCTCTCTATGCCGCCGGCGGCCCGGGTCGCGATCGTCTGCTCGCTCGCGTTGCCGGCTCAGTGACTCTGCACGACATTACCGCCGACGGCCGTGCTGTCGTCACTCAGGATGTTTTCCGGATGCGACTCTTCACCAGCCGCAACGGCGAGAAGGAGCACGAGGTGACGTGGCTCGATTGGTCCATCGCCGGTGACGTGACGAGCGATGGCAAAGAAGTCGTCTTCACGGAAGCGGGCGAGGGAGGAGGTCTCGGTTACTCCGTTTTCATCCGCGATACCGACGGCTCTCCCGCCATCCGCCTCGGCGAAGGAATCGGATTGACGCTCTCACCCGATCGCCAGTGGGTTGTCGGGATTGTGCAGGGTTCCGTTGACGAAGTGACGCTCTATCCCACGCGCGCTGGGACGGCGCGCAGAATCTCGACGTCTGGATTGAAAGTGAATCTCGCCGACTGGATGCCTGATGGAAAGCAGATTCTCTATACCGGCGGCGACGCGAAATCTGTGCGCCTTTATCTGCAGGCTCTCACCGGCGGCCCACCGCGGCCGATCTCCGGCGATGGATTTCATCAGTTCGTGCGCACGATCTCCGCGGACGGGAAATGGGTCGCGGCCACCGGTCCCGATCAGAAGAATTATCTCGTTCCGATCAGTGGAGCGCCGCCGACCTCGGCGGCGCCGCGATTGTTGTCGAACCTCATGCCCGGCGATCAGCCTTCGGGATGGACCGCGGACGGATTATCGCTCTACGTCTACTCGCGCGGACAGATTCCCGCGCGCGTCTATCGCCTCAACGTGCAGAGCGGTGAGAAGACGCTGTGGAAGGAGCTGCAGCCGTACGACATCGCCGGGATGTACGAGGCCAGCCGCGTGCTGCCGACTCCCGACGGCAAAACGTACGTCGCTTCGTACCGGCAGCAGCTCTCGGATCTGTTTCTGCTCGACGGTCTGCGGTGAGCCTTTGGAGTGCGGTGCCTCGGCACCGCCTTCACGGCCGAAGCGCCGCCGAGGTCGGCGGCGCTCCACACGGTTCTACCAGATCCTCACCCGATCCTCGGGCTTCAGGTAATTCGCGTCGCCTTCCTTCACCTCGAACGCCGCGTACCACGCGTCGACGTTGCGCAGCGGCGCGATCGCGCGGATGTTGCCCGGCGAATGCGGATTGGTCATCAGCTGCTGCCGCAGCGCGCCGTCGCGCATCATCGTCCGCCACACCTGCCCCCACCCGAGGAACACGCGCTGATCGCCGGTGAAGCCGTCGATCACCGGCGCCGGCTGGCCCTTGAGCGACATGTGATACGCATCGAGCGCCATCAGGATGCCGCCCAGGTCGCCGATGTTCTCGCCCATGGTCTGCTTGCCGATGATGTGCAGTCCGGGGAGCTGTGGGAAGTTGAATGACTCGTACTGCGCGCCCAGCTTCGCCGCCCGCGCCTCGAATTTCGCCGCATCGTCGGCGGTCC
This sequence comes from Thermoanaerobaculia bacterium, assembly GCA_035636095.1. Lineage (GTDB taxonomy): Bacteria > Acidobacteriota > Thermoanaerobaculia > Gp7-AA8 > Gp7-AA8 > Gp7-AA10. The sequence goes on along the minus strand of DASPZU010000061.1, from coordinate 3,719 downwards.
ACCAGTCGCGCAGCATCCCGCTGCCGTCAGACTTGCGTCCCTGATCGTCGAAGCCGTGCGTGATCTCGTGGCCGATCACCGCGCCGATGCCGCCATAGTTCACGGCCGGATCGGCCTTCGGATCGAAGAACGGCGGCTGCAGGATCGCGGCCGGGAAAACGACTTCGTTCTTGACGGGCGTGTAGTAAGCGTTGACTGTCTGCGGCGTCATGCCCCATTCGCCCTTGTCGACCGGCTTGCTGAGCCGGCCGATCTGATAAGCCCACTGGAACCGGCCGACTTGCTCCGCGTTGCCGACGACGTCTCCCTCGGTCACTTTGAGTTTGGAGTAATCGCGCCACTTCGCGGGATAACCGATCTTCACGCCGAACTTCGACAGCTTCTCGAGCGCTTTGGCCTTCGTCTCCGGCCCCATCCACGCCAGGTTCTCGATGCGCATCTTCATCGCGGCGCGGAGATTGGCGACCAGGCTCTCCATCGCGGCCTTCGACTCGGGCGGGAAGTATTCGGCGACGTACGTGCGTCCGATCGCCTCACCCAGCGCGCCCTCGGCCGCGCCCACCGCGCGCTTCCATCGCGGCCGCTGTTCCTGCGCACCGTTGAGAAACTTCGAGTGGAACTCCCAATGCGCGTCGACGAAGCGCTTCGACAGCAGCGGCGCGGCGTCGTCGGCGACGTGGAACGCCTCCCACGCCTTGAGCGTCTCGATGGGTGTGTCGGCGAAGACTTTGGCCAGCTTGGGAAATGCGGTGTTCTGACGGACGACGGCCTTATCGACTTTCTCGAGGCCGGCTTCCTTGAACGCGACGCGCCACGGGAATCCGGGCGCTTCTTTCTCGAGATCGGCGATCGTCATCGGGTTGTAGGTCTTGTCGCGATCGCGGCTCTCCGAACGCGTCCACTGCACCTCGGCGATCTTCGTTTCCAGCGCCACGATGTCGGCGGCGTTCTTGTCGGGATCGTCCCACCCGGCGAGGCGCAGCATGTCGGCGGCGTACTTCTGATAGCGCTCCTTCTGCGGTTTGAAGTTGTCGCGCAGGTAGTACTCGCGATCGGGGAGACCGAGCCCTGACTGATTCATGTAAAGGGTGTACCTGTCGGGATTCTTCTGATCGTCGCCAACGCCCGCGCCGAAGAACGAGCTGCCGAACGAGTGCGCGCCGCGCGCCATGAGGCGCGCGATGTCGTCGCGGGTCTCGGCTTTTTTCACGGCGTCGAGGTAAGGCTGCAGCGGCTTCGCGTCGAGCTTCTCGACGGTGGCTTCATCGAGGAACGTGCGATAGACCGTCGCGACCTTCGCTTCATCCGAGCCGGCCTTCAGGTTCTTGTTGGCCGCCCACGCATCGAGCAAACCGTGCACGCGCGCTTCGGAGAGATCGCCGAGGACCGCGAAAGCGCCGTAGGCGGTCTTGTCGGGCGGGATCTGCGTGGTCGCGGCCCAGTGGCCGTTGACGTATTTGAAGAAGTCGTCGCCCGGCTTGACGGTGCGATCCATGCCTTCGAGGTCGACGCCCCACGTGCCGTAGCGCTTGGCTGGAGCGGGCGCGGTATCGGCGGCGAAGACGGAGGTGACGAACAGTGTGAGGACTGCGAGCAGAGCAATCTTTCTCAAAGTGAATCTCCTTGCGAGCGGGGAAGGATACCAAAGTCCTGAGTGGTGAGTCCTGAGTCCTGACTCCTGAGTCCAGAGCCCTGAAATCCACGTGTGGTAGAAGAACTTGCCTGGGCGCGCGTTCCGAGGGATCCTCGGTCGGAAGGTTATGCCGGACGAGCTGTACAGCGTTCTGACGCGGTTTCACCGTGAGGTGATGATTCCCGACATGCAACGGATGGTCGGCGACCTGCGCGATGAGATGCTGTCTCACGTCCTGCCTGCGTTTCACCATGAGGTGATGATTCCCGACATGCAACGGATGGTCGCCGACCTGCGCGATGGGATGCTGTCTCACGTCCTGCCTGCGTTTCACCGCGAGGTAGTGTTTCCCGACATTCAACGGATTGTCGGCGATGCGGTGGCACCGTTCGCGCTGCGCGACGAGACGCTCTCCCACTTCGATGCGATCTACAAACGGTTCGATCGCCTGGAGAGCGAATATCAGACGCTCGAGGCGGCAGTAAGGCGCATCGAAGAGAAGCTGGAGAGCTGACCAGCGTTCCTCAGCACTCAGGACTCAGCACTCAGGACTCAGCACTCAGGACTCAGGACTCGTCTAGCGCGTCCATCTCCCGTTCGGTGTTCTGACCGGCCCGGGGTGGAAGAACTTTTCGGGCATCATGGCGCCGTCCTTCTTGAACACCATGCCGTTCTTCATCACGAACTGCACGCTGCGCAGGGAGTCGATGTCGGTGAGCGGGTCGCCGGCGACCGCGATCATGTCGGCGAAGAAGCCGGGCTTGATCGGGCCGCGCTCCCTGATCACGTCGGCGGCGCGGTAGCCGTTGATCGTCAGCGCGCGCAAGGTGTCGGCCGCCGGAATGCCGGCCGCTTTCCAGGTATCGAGAAACGCGATGGTCATGTCGCCGCGCGACAGCCACTCGCCCGTCTTGTCGTCCTTCATCCGATCGTTCCAGTAGTCGAAGTCGGTGGAGAAGGTGAGGGGCACTTTCTTCTCCCACGCGTCGCGCAGCTTGGCGACCGTCGTCTTGAAGGCCGCCTCGGTGCCGCGGTACTTGGTCAGCGGCGTGTCGGTGCCGTTGAGAAAAATCCCTTTCTCCGCCATCTGCCGGTGGTGCTCGGGCGTGAGCGCATTGCCGTGCGCGATGATGTAGATGCCGGCGTCGATCGCGCGCTGCGCCCCTTCCGGAGTCTGCACGTGGCCCTCGACTTTGCATCCTCCCTTGGCGGCCTCGCTGATGGCGAGCTTGATGTCGTCGACGGAGTAACCCCACGGCTTGCAGTCGATGCACAGCTTGATCGTGCGCGCGCCGAACAGCATGTTCTCGCGCACGGCGCGGACGATCTCCTCCGGGCTGTTGGCATCGATGTACTCCGGGTACATGATCTTGTGGTCCTTGTACATCTCGGGCGTCGGCCAGAACTGGCCGCCGGTCGAGCCGATCATCGGGCCGGATGGGATCACCGTCGGCCCGGGCAGCCATCCCTGCTCGATGGCCTGGCGCAGCGCGCAGTCGGCGTAGTTGGCGTTGTTGCCGACGTCGCGGATCACGGTGAACCCGCTGTTGAGCAACTGAATGGCGTTGGATGCCGCCTGGATCGCGCGCAGCGGCGACGACTCCATGACGTAGGTGAGGTAGTAGTAATTGTTCTCGGGCTGCTCTTTGTAGGTGAGCGCGGTATGCGTGTGCGCATCGACCAGGCCGGGGAGGACGGTGAGCTTCGACAGATCGATGACCGCCGCGCCGGGCGGGATCGCCAGGTTGGGTCCGATGGCCTTGATGCGCTCGCCCTCGATCACGATCACCTGATTCGCCGCCGCGGTCCCCGTTTCGGGATCGATGAGCCGGCCGGCCTTGATGACGGTCGTTTGCGCCTGGGCGAAGGTCGTGATGAGGAGCAGACAGAGGACGCCCGATGTGTTTTTCATGGGCGAACGATACGCCTTTGGAGTGCGGCGGCTTTGTTTAGACCGGAGACATGGTGAACACCTGGCCGGGGACACGGTGGACACCATTGAGTGACGATACACCTCTAACTGCGATGTGGATTGCGACGGTCGACTGTTGCGATCCGCTTGTGGCAGAAGTAAACGTCCCACAGT
>DASPZU010000060.1:0-54213 GCA_035636095.1 Thermoanaerobaculia bacterium | reverse complement strand
CGATCCAAGGCAACGGCGGAACACAAGCCACGAACCTTCCCCTCAATACACAATAGCAACTGCATCGTGGATCGCCCGCCGCTTGTTTGTGCGGCTCTGAGAGAAAGAGGCACAAGTGAAGCACAGGAACCGGTTTCTCCTGCTTGTGAGTCTCGTCAGCATCTTGGGTCTGGCGCCCGCGCTGCTGGCCGAGGTCGTCGTCGAGTCGCCCGATTCGGGGATTGAACATCGACTAGCTACAGATTTCCCTGCAATGGCGCGACTCGCCAGCATCGACGCGGCACGCGCCGCGATTTCAGAAGCTCCACTACTTCTGAACGGCAGTGTTGAAGGATTTCTGTCCTCGGCATTCGCGGATGGCTATCGGCTGCGCAATGGCAGCGCCATGGTCGTCCTGCGCCCGGAAAGGCCGCAGAGCGCCACCAGTGAGGAGGGGAGATCGGGACGCTCTTACCGCCGAGCTTTTGAGGATATCGATGCCTTCCGTGCCGGCCCAGAAGCCGGCGCGATGGAGATTTTCTTACTGACCCAGGCGCGCCAGCTGGAATCGATTGCATACCGAGTCACTGTCGCGCAAGACGTTTCCGAAATCGTCAATAGCGGCCGCGGCATTCGCTTTGTGTCGCGCACGGGGCCGGATCTGGTGCTCTCGGCTCCATTGATCATCGACTCGGTTGGCCGCCCGTCGCTTGGCGCGCGGTGGGCGATCGATCGCAGCGATCGCGGCTCGATCGCGACGTTGCGTCTGCAGGTGCGCGATGCACGAGTGCGGTACCCGATCGCGCTGGCATACGCGCCCGGTCGCGCGACGATTCCACTCGGAAGGCTTCGCGTAATTGCGAACGCTATAGGAGCGATCGCCGGGACAGTGACGGCTTTCGGGGGCGGCGCGATTGCCAACGCAGCCGTTTACGTATTCGACTCAGGCGGCGAATTCGTGGACTTCGCAACGACGGATTCCAACGGCAACTACACAGTCGGCGGCCTTGGCACCGGCAACTTCTTCGCTGTTTCTTTCGCCGATGGTTTTGTGGCCCAGGCGTATAACGGCCTTGCCTGCCCCGATTTCACCTGTTCGCCGCTCAACGGAAACGCGATTGCCGTCACCGACGGAGTAACGACTGGCGGAATCAACTTCGCGCTTCACTCCACGTCCGCAATCGTAACGGGCACGGTCACAGGTCCTGGTCCGTCGCCGCTGACCGGAGTCACGGTCGTGCTCTACAACGGTGCCGGTTCGCCGAGCGGCTCGGCGATCACCGACGTCAACGGGCAGTACCGCGTGAGCAGCCCTAGTGGTGGGACGTTCTTCGCACGGACATTCAACAACGTCTATCCCGGCCTCGTCGATTCGCTCTATTCCGGCATGAACTGCACGGGGTGCAACCCGACCTCCGGTACCTCATTTTCGGCTCCGGTAGGGAGCGTCACGGGCAATATCAACTTCTCGCTTGTCAACGGCGGTCGCATCGCTGGCAAGCTGACCGACGCGTTCGACTCGGCTCCTCTGGAGTTGCGCCGAGTGACCATCTACAACTCCGCCGGAACGCCGGTTTCGTTTGCCGACTCCGATGCTGGCGGTAACTATGTTTCGTTCAACGGCCTGGTCAGCGGCAACTATTACGTGCTCGCCTCCGCCGCCGGGTACTTCTCCCAGCTCTACAACGGGATCGACTGCACCGGCTGTCCGATTACAGGCGGGACGGCAATCAGCGTCACCCTTGGATCCACCACCTCCAACATCAACTTCGCGATGCACTCATCACAGGCGGTGGCGAGCGGCAAAGTGACAGATGCCGCTACCGGCGGAGCGCTTGGCGGCGTAACGATCGTCTTCTTCAACACCGCCGGCAAACAGATCGTCGCCACGACCTCCGATTTCGCCACCGGAAGCTATTCCGTGAATCTTCCGGCGGCAGGGCGGTACTTCGCCCGTTCAGAGAACGGATTGCAGCAGCAGTATTTGAACCAACTCTACATGAGCATTGATTGCAGCGGCTGCCCGCCGACCGGCGGGACGCCGATTGACATCACGCTCGGTGTGCCCAGCACGAACATCAACTTCGCGCTCAACAAGAGCGGCGGAAAGATCACCGGCAGTATCCTCGACGCCGGTACCAGCGCCCCCATCCCGCTGGCATTTGTGCAAGTGTTGAGCGCGAGCGGCGACGTTGCTGCATACGGCTATGCTGACACCACCGGTCAGTATGCTGTGGTGGACGGCCTGGCGACGGGCAGCTACTTCGTCATCGCACGCGCACCGGGTTATGTGCCGGTCCTATACTCCGCAATCCCCTGCACTACAGGGTGTGTCATTACAAGCGGCACAGCCGTGCAAGTGACGAAGGGACAAACGACTGCCAACATCAACTTTGGACTCAGTTCTACGGCAATCGTCATCATCGGCCACGTACGCGCCGCAGCGACAAACACCGCTTTGTCGGGCATCGAAGTGGCGATTTACGATCCGACAGACTCGCAAGTCGGCTCGGGCACATCCGACAGCGGCGGTAACTACTCGGTCTCTTTGCCAACCGGCGGGACCTTCTTCGCTCGGACCCAGAACACAGTCGCACCGCAGTACCACGATCAACTATGGGACCACCTGCCGTGCGAAAATTGCGACCCGCTGACCGGCACCGCGATACATGTCGCGGACGGCGCGACCCTTTCGAACATCAATTTTGACCTGACGACCACAACATGTCCGACGATCGACGTGTCGCCGTCATCACTACCGTCTGCGTCTGTTGGAGATTCGTACAGTCAGACAATCACCGCCTCAAATGGCACCGCTCCGATTGGTTTCTCGGTCTCCGCTGGAACATTACCTCCGGGACTCAGCCTGACTTCGGGTGGTCTACTGTCCGGTTCACTCACGACCTCAGGAAGCTTTTCCTTTACGGTGATTGCGACAGATGCTAACGGCTGCGCCGGCAGTCACGGTTACACGATCAATGTCTCGGCTGCGGCGACTTCGACCGTGCTTGTCGCTAATCCAAGCGCGGCCGTTTTCGGAACGACCGTGAAACTGACGGCTAGCGTGAGTCCAGCGACCGCGACTGGCAACGCGTCGTTCTTCGATGGCGCGACGCTGCTCGGCACCGCGGTCCTCAGCGGAGGATCCGCTTTCATCAACGTGGCGTCATTTACCGCTGGCACCCACAATGTGTCGGCTGTCTACAACGGATCGGCAAGCTTCGCACCATCGACATCGCCGACGATTGTGGTGACGATTGACAAGGCTACGCCGGTCATTACGTGGCCGCCGCCGGGCAGCATCACGTACGGTACTCCGCTGTCAGCAACTCAACTCAACGCCACCGCTAATGTTCCAGGCTCATTCGTGTACTTCCCGCCCGCGGGCACGATTCTGAACGCGGGAACGCAACTGTTGACGGTGAACTTCACTCCCGCTGACACGGCAAATTACAAGCCGGCCTCCGCCACCACCTCTCTCGTTGTGAACAAGGCCGATCAGCAGATCAACTGGTCGAATCCGGCGGATATTGTCTACGGAACGCCGCTCAGCGCCACGCAACTCAACGCCACCGTTACGGTCCCAGGGCCGTCGCCCGCGGGAGCGCTCACGTACAACCCGGCCGCCGGCGTGGTTCTCAATGCCGGCGTCAATACCTTGAGCGTCACCGCTGCCGCCACCGCGAACTACAATCAGGCGACCGCGTCCGTCACGATCAACGTGTTGAAGGCAACACCCACATTCAGCAACCTCAGTGCGCCGGTGATCGTGATTGGCACAGCGACCACCACCGTAACCGGGACGATTTCATTCGGGACTTTCATTCCGACCGGCGTTGTCATCGTGACTGTCGAAGGCGCCACACAATCCGCAGCGATCCAGGCTGACGGAAGTTTTGAAGCGTCGTTCGCAACCGGCAGTCTCAGCATCGGTTTGCATCCGATCGCTTTCAGCTATCCCGGAGACGCGAACTTTAATCCAGCGACCGGATCCTCGACGCTGACTGTGGCCTTCGGAATCAGGGGCGGCTCGGAAAAGCCGGGACCCGCGAATTCAGGAAGTACCATCCCGTTCGCGATCCAGATCATTGATGCCAACGGAGCGAACCTTTCGTCCGAGGACATCGTAGTGACCGCGTTCGGCGTCCAGCTTGTCGGCTCCATGACGTGGCTGCCAGCCGTCCCGCCTGGCAATCAGGGCCTTGACTTCATGTTCCAGAACGGCGGGAGGTACAGGTTCAATCTGACAACGGAGGGGCTCGCGTCGGGGCAGTACGTCCTCGGATTCACGGTCTCGGGCGACCCGACCATTCACACCGTCCCGTTCGAAATCAAGTGATCCAGCATCCGTCCGGCGGCCTTAATGGCCGCCGGACGATGCGCGCGAAAATCTGGCCGCCGCGGGCACCATCCTCAGGGTTCCATTCATCGGTTCAGTCGTGGCACTGAGAAACGTCTAAGCACTTCAAAAGAGTCACGGAAATCGTGCTGGGGCCGTGAGTGCTCACCCTCGACCTCATCACACCTACGTCAGCGGAGTGGAGGACTGAGGATTAGGCCAAGTCTAGGTTGTGAAAAATTTCTCAAACCCATAGACTTCCGCGGCCTCAACGGTGTCGCGGCATGCCCGTCAAGCGAATCGAAAATCCTGAGTCCATCATCGCGCGCAAGCCTGGCGTTCCTCCCGGCGAAGAAGCGGAAAAGGGCCTCATCACGCTTCCCGGCGAGGCGGAGCGCGAAATCACGGATCTCGCCGGCGGGACCTACCTCACCACCAAGCTCGACACGCTGATCGGGTGGGCGCGCGGAAACTCGCTGTGGCCTCTCCCCTTCGGCACCGCCTGCTGCGCGATCGAGTTCATGTCGATGGTCTCGTCGCACTACGACATCTCGCGCTTCGGCGCGGAGGTGGTGCGCTTCTCACCGCGTCAGGCGGATCTGATGATCGTGGCCGGAACGATCGTGGACAAAATGGCACCGGTGCTCAAGACGATCTACGACCAAATGCCCGAGCCGAAGTATGTGATCTCGATGGGAGCGTGCGCGACCTCCGGCGGCTTCTATCGCATGTACCACGTCGTGCAAGGCATTGACGAAGTCATCCCCGTCGACATCTGGGTGCCGGGCTGTCCGCCCACTCCCGAAGGTTTGATGTACGGAATCCTCAAACTGAAAGAGAAAATCGAGCGCGGAGAGATACGGAGATGAGGTCTCGCGGTTGCGCAGTTGCGCGGTTTCGCGGTGGGTCTCACCTCGAGACCACGAAACCACGAGACCGCGAGACCAACAAATGAGCACGCTCACCAAGTACAGCGCCATCCCGTACACCGGTCCGGCGCCGACGAATCGCGAACCCTACCTTCCCACCGACGCCGCGAAGCTGGATGCGCGGGGGGCGGAGATCGCGGGCCGGGTGGGGGCCGAGCGGGAGCGCGGGCAGGATCTGCCGACATTGATCGTGAGCAAGGAGCGGATCGTCGAGACGCTTCGTACTCTGAAGGACGATTTGCAATTCACGCTGCCCCTCGACCTCTGGGGGGTGGACTATCCGGAACGTGAAAAACGCTTCGATTTGCTATACCAGCTCTACTCGCTCGCGAACAACGAACGGGTGCGCCTCAAGGTCCGCGTCGGTGAAGATGAGCCGGTCGACTCGTCGCTCCCCGTTTTCAAAGGCTTCGACTGGTTCGAGCGCGAGGTCTTCGACATGTACGGCGTGCGATTCGCCGGGCATCCCAATCTTCGGCGCATCCTGACGCACGAAGCGTTTCAGGGACACCCGCTCAGGAAAGACTACGATCCCGCGCAGCGCTGGCTGTGCACGGAGAAAGACGTCGCCAAGATCATTCCGAAGATCGATCCGCGATTCGAAAACGTCGACACCGACTTCGAGCGCGTCACCCTCAACCTCGGCCCCTCCCACCCCGCCACCCACGGAACGCTGCGCGTGGTGGTCACGCTCGACGGCGAAACGATCATCGGCGCCGAGCAGGAAATCGGATACCTGCATCGCTGCTTCGAGAAAAGCTGCGAGACGCACACCTATCAGCAGGCCATCCCGTTCACCGATCGCCTCAACTACATGTCGGCCATCATCAACAACGTCGGCTACTGCATGACCGTCGAGAAGCTGCTCGGCCTCGAGGTTCCGCAGCGCGCGCAATATGTTCGCCTGGTCCTCTCCGAGTTCATGCGCATCGCCGACCACCTGGTGTGCATCGGAACCAACCTGGTCGATATGGGTGCGCTGACGAACTTCTGGTACCTCTTCCAGCCCCGCGAGGAGATCTACGGTTTGATCGAAGCGTGCTGCGGGGCGCGGCTCCTGCCCAGTTACACACGGATCGGCGGACTGGCGGTCGACGTGCCGCCCGATTTTCTCCAGCAGTCGCAGCGATTAGTCAACATGTTGCCTAAATACATCGACGACGTCGAAAAGCTCGTCGACCGCAACAAGATCTTTCTCGATCGCACCGTGGGCGTGGCACCGATCTCGCCCCAGGATGCCATCGATTTCGGTTTCACGGGACCGTGCCTGCGCGCATGCGGCGTCCCCTTCGACGTCCGCAAAACCAACCCCTACCTGGGATACGAAACCTACGATTGGGATGTCCCGATCGCCGAGGGGGGCGACACTTACGCGCGATACCTGGTGCGGATGGAAGAGATGCGGCAGTCGCTCCGCATTTTGCAGCAGGCCATCGATCGCGGCCTGCCGCCCGGCCCGGTCATGGTCGACAATCCGTATGTTGCCCTTCCGCCGAAGGAGCGGGTATACAACGAGATGGAGTCGCTGATCTATCACTTCAAGCTGATCATGCACGGCATTCAGCCGCCGGTGGGCGAAACGTACTTCCAGGTGGAAGGCGGCAATGGAGAACTGGGTTTCTACATCGTCTCGGACGGTTCGAAGAATCCTTATCGCGTGCGTTGCCGCCCGCCCTGCTTCGCGATTTATCAGGCCTACGGACGCATGATCACCGGTCAGACCATCCCCGACGCGATCGCCGCGCTCGGATCGCTCAATATCATTGCGGGAGAGCTGGACCACTGATGCCGATCGAACGCGTGAAACCGGGTGTCGTGAGAGTCGTACCGCGAAAGCTGACCGTCGCGGAGCGTCTCTACATTCCGAAAGTCCTGGCCGGAATGTTCGTGACGCTTCGGCATCTCATCCACAATCTGCTGCATTACAAAAAGCTGCCGATCATCTCGTACCCGGAGGTCAAGCGCATCTATTCGGAGCGCTTTCGGGGACGTCACATTCTCACGACTCGAGAGGACGGTACGACGCGCTGTGTGGCGTGTTACATGTGCTCCACCGCCTGTCCTGCCGAGTGCATTACCATCGAGGCGGGCGAGGATGAGCGCACGCGCGAAAAGTTTCCGGTCCGCTATGACATCGACCTTCTCCGCTGTGTTTTCTGCGGCTACTGCGTCGACGCCTGCCCGGAGGATGCGATCTACATGACGCGCGATTACGAGATGGCCATCGACACCCGGGCGCGCGCGGTGGTCGGTCTGCGCGATCTCGTTGTGCCGCCCAATTTTCCAATCGAGCCGATGGGCTGGCGTCCATACTACGGGTCGCTGGAGAAGAAAGGGACCGCTGGCGGGACGGGAATCGGCCAGCCGATTCGCCAGGCGCCATATCCCGACGAGGCGCCGCCCAATCCCGATCTCTACCGCGGAGCATGAAGCCGCTCGAGACGACCGTCGAAGAGGTTCTCCGAAACGCGATCCAATCGGAGATTGAGACCCGCCTCTACTACCAGAAGATGGCGGAGCGCGCGGCATCGCCGGAAGTCCGGGAGCGGATGCTGCAACTCGCGGATGCGGAACTCGTGCATCGCGCAAAGATGGAGCGGAAGTATCGCGAGGTCGTCAAACAGGAGCCGCCGCCACCGCAGCCGGCCACCGTGGAGCTCGACGCAGAAATCCGCGATCTCGACATGACGCGCGCGCTGAAGTTGTCCCTCGAACGGGAACGCGACTCCGAGAGTCACTTCCGATTCATGGCCGAGCGTGCGCCTGTCGACTCCGTCCTGGCCAACCTATTCTTCGAGCTCGCCGATCTCGAGTGGAAACACAAAACGGACCTGCAGCGTGAGTACGAGTCGACCATGAACGATCCCGAGCAATTTCTGCGCGATATGTAATGGGGTCAGGTCTTTGATTCTCGCTTGACTCCACGGCATGTAGAACTTGATTGGATCTCAGCGGCACCGAGGTAGCCTCGGTGTCGCTATGGCAAGACCCCTTCGACTCGAATTTCCCGGTGCTCTCTACCACGTCACCGTCCGCGGCAACGAGAAACGCAACATCTTCCGCGACGACTTCGACCGTCACCATTTCCTCGAGCTCCTCGGCGATTGTGTCGATCGATTCCGCTGGATCTTGTCGTCGTACGCGCTCATGCCCAATCACTTTCACCTCATGGTTCAGCTCACGATCGAGACGCTGTCAGACGGAATGCACTGGCTGAATGGGTGTTATTCGCAGGACTTCAATCGCCGCCACAAACGTGTCGGGCACCTCTTTCAAGGTCGATTCAAGGCAATCCTCGTCGAAAAAGAGACGTATCACCTCGAGCTATCACGCTACGTCGTGCTGAACCCCGTGCGGGCCGGCATCGTCGCACGTCCGGAAGACGACAGTTGGACCAGCTACCGGGCGATTGCTGGGATAGCGGCAGCGCCTAACTGGCTGGCCGTCGACGATATCCTGACGCAATTCGGCCCGACCCGGGACATCGCTCGCGACAACTATCGGCAATTTGTCGACGCCGGCATTGGCCTCGAGCGAAAGCCATGGGACGACCTGGTCGGTCAAATGTACCTCGGCAGCGAGCGGTGGCTTGATCGAGTGCGTGCCGAGATCGCACTCAAATCGCGAGCGGATGAACATCCGCGAATCCAGCGGATTCTTCCGGGATCGCCGATGGCTTCAGTCGTTTCCGGCGTGGCCACAACATTCGGTATCGAGGAAGATCTTCTTCGGAAGCCTCGCGGTGGACTTCTTCGCAACGTTGCAGCCTGGATCGGCTGCTATGAGGCTCTCTTGACGAACGCCGAAGTCGCCGCAGGCCTACGCGTCCGAAGCTCGGGTCACGTCACCAAGATGGTCCAAGACTGTGAACGTCAACTCGCTCAAAGTAACGCTTTGCGGATGTGGGTTAACGATTGCATCTCCACGATAGGTAGAGCGAAGCGAGAATCAAAGACCTGACCCCACTGCGTCGAGGCATTTGTGGATCGTATCCATCAAACGGTTCGGGATCACCGGCTTCGAGAGCGCGTGACAGACGGTCGGGAAAAGCTGGCGGATATCTTCGACGTTGAGGCCCGTGACGACGATGACGCGTTCGAGCAGCGCGGGATTCGTGGCGCAGAGGTGATCCATGATCTGCGTGCCGCTGACTTTGGGTAGCACGATGTCGAGCAGCACGACGTCGTAGTCGTTTTTCGAAAGTAATTCCAGCGCCTTGAGACCGTCTGCAGCCTCGTCGACCTTACAGTCCTGCGCTTCCACGAGCTTACCCAGAAGGCGCCGGGTCTGTGTGTCATCCTCGACAATCAGGGCTTTTCGACGCATGTACGTAACTGTCGAGCAAATTATTGACCAACTCGCTAAAGCGATGTGATGAACCTCACGCCCAGCGCGATCGGTTCATCCAGGGTTTTTCCAAGCGAGTGGTTGCCACCCTCGATCCACTTTATTGCGATCCTCGGAGACAGCGCATAACCCTTTACCTCGTCACGAGATCCGAACGTATCGCGCGTGCCCTGCACGATCACTGTGTTCGTCGTCAGTGTCCGGAGGTGTTCCGTCCGCAGTCGCTCCGGCCGGCCGGGCGGATGGAAAGGATATCCGTAGACGAGAACGCCCGACACGTGTTGCTCGTCGGCGATCATGGTGGCCATCCGCCCACCCATCGACTTCCCACCGATGACCAGACTTGCCGGATCCCCGAGCTCGCTGATCACTTCTCGAAATGCGTCGAGAAGCACGCTCGGCGGATCGGGGCGCTTGCGTCGCACTGCCATATAGGGAAATTCGAATCGCACCACGCGGATCCCGCCGGCCGCGATGCCTCGTGCAACGGTTTTCATGAACGACGACGCCATCGGTCCCCCCGCGCCATGTGCGAAAACATAAGTTTTCGTTGCGTCGGTTGGACCGTCGATCAGAAAGCGGGACACCGCACTAGAATATGCGACCATGCCGAGCCGCACGATGGTCGCCCTTTTTCTGCTCGCCAGCACAGTCTCGTCGGCACAACCTCCGCCCAGGCGCATGGCGCCCGACATCGTTCCGCATCCGACTGCCATGTTTCTCGCGTCGCTGTCCGGAGATGGCAGGCAGCAGGTGGTCTTCAAAGCTGCCGCGATGGGAACGCACTTCTTTTTTGAAGAGCCGACCGGCGTCACGGTGTACTTCTACGACGGTCGCGGCTATCGAAAGCAGACATTTCTCAAGGGTTACACGCTGACCAGAGCGATCAAGAAGTTCGCGGGCACCGGCTAGGGAATCAGGCCCCGATCGCTGCTGCAGAGCGACTCGACGCGTCCGTCGTCGCGCACCACGAGCGTGTCTTCGATCCGCACGCCGATTTCGCGGTCCGGAAAATAAAGGCCAGGCTCGATTGTGACGATGTCGCCGACTTCGATCACATCCTGATTGGTGGCGGTCAATCCGAAGAACGGTCGCTCATGCACCTCCAGACCAACGCCGTGGCCGAGGGAATGAACGTAGCCGTCGAGGGTGGAAGGATTGGAGCGCGTGGTGGTGTACCCGCGCGCTTCGAAGAAATCGCAGACAAGCGCCTGATACGACGACGCCCTCGCCCCGGCGCGCATCTCCTGGGCCGCCAGTTGAAAGGCCGACAGGACGTCACTGTGCACGCGCTGCAGCTCTGCCGGAATCGGACCCACACAGAAGGTTCGTGTCAGATCGAAAAAATACCCGCTGTCGCGATCGGCCGGGAAGATGTCGAGCACGATCGGAACTGAGGGCCGCACCACCGCGGCTGCGTCGCCGCGTGAGTGCGGGATCCCGGCATCACGCCCCTGGGAAAGAATCGTGTCGTGATCTTCGATCATGCCGAGTCGCGTGATTTCTGTCGACACGACCTGCTTGAGATTCCCGAGGGTGAGAACTTCACCGCGAAAGAGCAGGTGATCGCGCTCGACCACAGACTGTCGCAGAATCCTTCTCACGCGATCGACCACTGCTTCGGTCCGCGAACCGACGGAGGCGATCATCTCGATTTCCCACGCTTCTTTCCGCTTGCGCGCGATCTGGGTTAAATCGTCACCGCTTCGGTACACGCTCCATCCGCGCTGCTCCATCGCTTCGGCGATGCTGAAGTAAAGATGAAAGGGAAGGTCGCCCACGAAGGCGATGACTTTCCCCGATGCGAGCTCGCGAAGAACGGAGTTGAAAAACGTGGCGTAGGCCTGGACCGGATTCGGTGCGGCCTTGAAAATGGCGTCATAGTCGAAATCGTGAATTAGGCGGGTCATCAGTCCGGTGGCACCGGCTTCCTCGCGCTCCATCGGATACGCGATCAGCAGCGGCGGGCGGTCGATCATCTTGATGGCGTAGCCGCGCGTGACTTTCGCGCCGCGGGTGATCCACCGGAATGCAGCGTGCGCCGACTCGTGCATCGGAACGATGACCGTCTCCACCCCACGCGAACGCATCAGTGAATCGAGATCGGACAGCATTGGTAAAGGCAGAAGGTAAAAAGCAGAAGGCAGAAGGAACTCGCTTGAATCCCTTCTGCCTTCTGCCTTCTGATTTCAGTTTACAGGTTTCGCTCGATGAATTTCTGCAGCTCGCCTTTCGGCATGGCGCCGACGACGCGGTCGACGAGCTTGCCTTCCTTGAACATCATCAGAGTCGGAATCGAAGTCACGCCATATTTCTGCGCCACTTCGGGGTTGTCGTCGACGTTCATCTTGGTGATGACGGCGCGGCCTTCGTAGGACGGCGCGAGCTCCTCGACCATCGGGCCGATGAGCCGGCACGGGCCGCACCACGGCGCCCAAAAGTCGACGAACGCCGGCTTGCCGGCCTGGAGCACCGTCGTATCGAAATCCTGATCCGTTACCTGCTTGATTCCGTTCGATTCGGCCATTGCATCTCCTAATCCGCTATCAAATTCTAACGAACCGCGGGTTATTCCAGAGGAATAGCGGCAGACAGCATCCGCTTACGTTGTATGATCCGATGCTGGTGCTTCGGCGGTATTCGACTCTCCTGCTCTTCTTCGCCGCGGTGATCGTCGCGGAACCGCTGCTGCATTCTCACCCCTTACAACAAAACTCAATTCCCGGCGCGTGTGCCGTCTGTGCCACCGGCGTCGGCCGGCTTCCGCGGATAGCACCGGCGATTTCGGCCCCGCGCGTCATCGTCTACACGCTGACGCCATCCGCGATCCAGCGCGTCATCGTTCCGGCAGTCTCCACCCTTCCCTCGCGAGCACCTCCCGCTTCATAGCTTCCTTTCTTTTTCACAAGCCACAAAACAGGAGGAACTATGGCCACCCGTGGTCAGCTCGTATCTTTGCTGATCGGCCTCGCCGTCGCCGCGCCGATGGCGGCGCAGCAGACCATTGAACAGCGCGTGCAGCAGCTCGAGACGCGGCTCGATGACTTGACCCGTCAGATGACCGAAGTACGGGCGCAGATCGATCAGTTGAAGGGACAGCAGCCGCCGGCATCGGCGGGAGAGGACCTGACGAAAATCGGAACGGTGCAGCAACAGCCCGCGCCCGCCGCCCCGCCTGCTCCCGCTCCCCTTACCGATGTCCAGACCATCAACAACGTCCAGAACCCTGGCGCGTCGAAAGTCTTCAACCCCGACATCTCCGTCATTGGCAATTTCCTCGGCAAGGCTGGGCAGCCGAATCCGTTCGAGTTCGGGCGCAGTGACGAGCGGCCCCCGATGCAGCTCGACGAGGCCGAGGTAGCCTTCCAGGCTTTTGTTGATCCGTATGCGAAGGCGAATTTCTTTCTTTCGCTGACCCCGGCGGGAATCGACGTCGAGGAAGGTTACGCAAACTTTGTCACGTTGCCCTACGACTTGACTGCTAAGGTCGGAAAGATGAAGGCCTACTTCGGCAAGGACAACACCTGGCACACGCACGTGCGTCCATGGGCGGATCAGCCGCTCGTGATCCACAACCTGTTCGGAGAGGAAGGGCTCAACGACACCGGCGTATCGGTCAGCAAAGTCTTCCCGAACCCGTGGAATGTCTATCTCGAAGCGACAGCCGAGGCCTTCAAAGGCGATGTCGAGAATGTATTCGAGCGCCGCTCGCTCAACGAGCTTTTCTACAACGCGCACCTGAAAGGATTCCGCGACATCAGCGAGAACAGCAACATCGAGGTCGGGACGAGCTACGCGCGCGGGGCGCTCGCGCACGCGAACAGCGGCGCCAACCAGTTTGCAGGCGTTGACGTCACCTATCGCTGGCGGCCGCTGATGCAGGGGCTGTATTCATCGTTCATCGCACGGCTCGAAGCGGTCACGAACGATCGGGCGGACCTCGATCATCGCCTCAAGGGGTTCTACGCATCTGCCGACCGGCAATTCACTCGCCGATGGTTCGCGGGGGTGCGCATCGACGCGTCGGACCGGCCGGTGGTCGGCGAACAATCGACTGTTCGCTTCACCGACCGCGGAGCTGCGGCAACCGTGACCTTCTGGCCGTCGGAATTCAGCCAGCTCCGCGGCCAGTTACGGCGCATTCGCTACGGCGACGTCGGGCGGTCAGTGAACGAATTTCTCTTCCAATTGCAATTTTCGATCGGCGCGCACGGCGCGCATACGTTCTAAGGAGATTCCATGAAACAGATTTTCGTTCTCGCAACCGCATTGCTTGCCGCCGGCAGCGCCCTGGCCGCGGACAAGCTGAACGTCGTAACGGCGACAGAAGATGCGGCCTCGATCACTCGCGAGGTCGGTGGGGACCGCGTCGAAGTGACTTCGATCGGCAAGGGTTACCAGGACCCGCACTTCATCGAGCCAAAGCCGAGCTTTCTGCTTTTGCTGCGCAAAGCGGATTTGCTGGAGGTCATCGGCCTCGAGCTCGAGATCGGATGGCTGCCGCCACTGCTGGATCAGAGCCGCAACAACAACATCCGCCCGGGGCAGAAGGGCTATCTCGATCTGTCGCAGGGCGTCGAGATCCTCGACCGTCCGTCGGGGGCCGTGAATCGCTCGATGGGCGACGTGCACCCGCTCGGCAATCCGCACTACTGGCTGGATCCCGCCAACGCGGTGCGGATGGCCATCGAGATCACGAACAAACTCACGGAGGTGCGCCCGGCCGATGGCGCGTATTTTTCGCAGCGCCTGAACACCTTCAAGGTTCGGATGAATGACGCCAACAAGCGATGGGTTGCGGAGATGGCGCCCTTTCGCGGCGCGAAGATCGTCACCTATCACAACTCCCTGCCGAATTTCGTGAGGCACTTTGGACTGGTCGTCGTTGATCATGTCGAGCCCAAGCCGGGCATCCCACCCTCACCGAGTCACACACTCGAGCTGATCAATGAGATCAAGGACCAGAAGGTGAAAGTCATCGTCATGGAACCCTACTTCGATCGTAAGACTCCGGACTCCATCGCGGAACGCACGGGAGCAAAGGTCGTCGTGATGTACCCATCCGTGGGCGGCAAGCCCGAGCTCGATGACTACTTCAAACTCTTCGACTACAACCTCGATCAACTCATGAAGGCGCTGAAATAATGGACATGCTGTCATTTCTCTTTCTGCCATTTGTCGCCGGGTTTGTTCTGACAGGAATTCACGCTTATCTCGGCGTTCACGTCGTGGAGCGCGGGGTCATCTTCGTCGACCTCTCTCTGGCTCAGATCGCCGCTCTCGGGACGACGGTCGCGCTTCTCGCCGGGTACGACGTTCACAGCGGCTGGAGTTACGTCTGGTCCCTCGGCTTCACCATCATCGGTGCGGCGATTTTTGCGTTCGCTCGCGTGCATCGCGAGACCCGGGTTCCCCAGGAAGCGATCATCGGAATCGTGTATGCCGTCTCGGCGGCTGCAGCCGTTCTGGTCATGAGCAAGACGACCCAGGAAACAGAGCATCTGAAAGAAATGCTCGTTGGCAATCTCCTGGCCGTCTCGTGGGCCACAGTGATCAAGACCGCCGTTCTCTACGCGGTGGTCGGGCTTTTTCACTTTGTTTTTCGGCGTCGATTCCTTGCCATTACCCTGAATGCGCACAACGGCGTGGCGGACCGGATCCCGAACGTCAAGCTCTGGGACTTTCTCTTCTATATTTCGTTCGGGTTCGTCGTGACCTGGTCGGTGTCAATCGCCGGCGTGCTTCTCGTCTTCTCGTATCTGATCGTGCCATCGGTCGCCGCCATGCTGTTCGCAGAATCCATCGGCAAGCGATTAACCATCGGTTGGGCCATGGCGGTCCTTGTGACGGCTCTCGGAATCCTGCTGTCGTTCAAGCTCGATCTGCCCACCGGCGCGACCATCGTTTGCACCTTCGGTATCAGCCTTGTACTGATGGCCGTCGCATGGGCCCTGACGCGCCGGCGCGGCGTCGCGGCGGGCTTCACCCCGTAGCCTTTGGAGCACGGTGCCTTGGCACCGCTTTCATGGCCAGTTTTGGCACGCCCCTCGCCTATTCTCGAGTTCGGGATGGAACGACTGGGCCCGGAACGGCGGAGCTTTCCCCGCCCCCCAATATGGTTGAACCTGCTTCTGCTGATCGTCGCGGCGGCCAGCTTCGCCTATGCCAAGTATCAGCGCGACATCATTCGCAAAAAGACGGTCATTCTTTTCCGGAGCGAGAACTCGCCCGCCGAGCTGAATCGTATGCGCGACGAGCTCGCGCAGATGGATCTGACCAAGGCACAGCTCGCGAAGGAGCTCGACGGACACATGCAATACATGCAGGCGCTGGAAGGCCGGGATTTCTACATCTCGATCGACAGTGCGAAAAAGAAAATGCAATTTCGCATCGGAAAATCAGTGGTGAGGGAGGCTGATGTTCAGATCGGTGAGACCAGGACCGTCACCTCGCGGGATAACAAGACCTGGACTTTCTCGCCGCTAAAGGGCGCGTTCAACGTGGTCGGCAAGGATGACGACTACGAATCGCCGGTGGCCGAATGGGTCTATGCATTGCGCAATCAGTCTGCGCCGGCATCGCGACCCACGTTGCACGACTGGCTGGGACACTATGTGATTTTTCTGCCTAACAACTACGTCATTGAATCGCCTCCGCCGCCTGACAGTCCGCTGCAGGGACCAAAGCCGGGATCGTACATGGTGCCGGAGGAAGACCTGGCCGCGATCTGGCCGCGCATCACGAAAGATACTCGGGTGTACATTTTCTAGGAGAGCTCGATTTGCCGAGATGGGTTGGATTCCTGGGTTCATGGGCGCTGCTGGTGCCGGCACTCGGATTGGCTGCCTTTGCCGTTGCCGGTGAGTGGATCAACGTTCGCGACATCCGCCGTCTCGATCGCGTCGCGATGATCGACGAGATGATCGCGGAGCGGACCGGCAACAAAGCGGGCCAGCTGCGCCAGACAGCCGCCCGGCGTGCCGCTGAAGTCAACCTGCTGCAGTACAGAGTTCAGAACGCCGAAAAGCAGACCGATGACGTCCCCGACACCGGACAGACGATCATCGTGTCGACGACCGAGAACAAACTCTATGTCAGGCGAGACGGGCAGATGGTTTTCCAGGCGGTGTGCTCCACCGGAAAAGGGAGCACGCTCGCCATCGACGGCCACACCTGGGTGTTCGACACGCCCATCGGCAAGCTTCGTATCGTCGCCAAGGAGGAAAACCCCGAATGGGTCCCTCCTGACTGGCACTACATCGAAGAGGCGCGGAAGAACGGGATGCGAGTCGTGCATCTCGAACCGGGCCAACCGATCGACGCTCGCTCCGGCGATCCGTCCAGCGGTCGAAGCGAAGGCATCTGGTCGTGGTTCGGCGGCGGAAAAAGCGGACCTGTTTTGAAGGTGAAGGGGAACACAGTCGTCGAGGCTGACGGCAACATCGAGCGCGAACTACCGGAAGGAAAAATCATCACCGCCGGAGACGCGATCGTCGTTCCCCCCACCAACACCAAGCAGCGTCACTTCAAGGGAATCCTCGGCCGCTATCGATTGGAGTTGGGCGACGGGTACGGGATTCACGGCACCGACCAACCCGATAAGCTGGGACAGTCCGTTTCGCATGGCTGCGTGCGACTCGGTGACCAGGACATCGCGACGCTCTACGCCATGGCGAATGTCGGCGATACGGTGATCATCTACTGACCTTCCAATACAATCGGAGCGCATGCATCCGTGGCGCGAGCGACTTAACCGTTGGTTCACGCCGATCGCGACTCGTTCCCCGCTCTCGCCAAATGCCATCACCATCCTTGCTCTCCTCATCAATGTTGCGGCCGCGATCCTGCTCGCTCTGGGCGCGCGCTGGCCGCCGAATTTTCTGATCGCGGTCGCCTGCATCACCGTGGCCGGATTCGCGGATGCGCTCGACGGCATCGTGGCGCGACTGCAGCACAAAGAAACGCGCTTCGGCGATTTCCTCGATCATGTCTGCGATCGAATTTCCGACACACTTCTGGCCGCCTGCTGGATGATCGGCAATCGCGTTCGCGAAGTCATGGTGGTGGCAGTGGTGATCGTGGTCATGCTCAACGGCTACATCGGGACGCAGATCGAAGCGTCGTTTCGCGAACGCAATTACGAGGCCCTCGGCCGGGGTGAATTCGTCCTGACGCTCGTCGTTTTTCCCATTCTGTCGTTCATCCTCTTCGTCAACGGATGGGCCGCACTTGTGTTGGGCGGCGCGACCATTGCCGAGTGGTTGTCGATTCTGCTGCTGGCCTTCGCGCTCCTCGGCATTCTTCAGCGGATCGCCCTGGCACGACGGATGGACCGCTCATCGTGATCGAGCGCAATCCGATCACCGGCGATGCCGTGATCGTCGCGCCGGGCCGCGCCGCGCGGCCGAACGCATTTCGTGAAGCCGAAGATCGCTGTCCGTTCTGCCCGGGGAATGAATCCGATACGCCGCCCGAAATCTGGCGCGACGGCCATCCCTGGCAAATCCGCATCTTCCCAAACAAATATCCCGCCACTGAACATCACGAGCTGATCGTCGAAGGCTCCGATCACGCCAGGAGCTTCGACCAACTCGCGCCCGACGTCGCGTCACGCGTCGTCGACGCGTATATCGATCGCTATCAGAATCTGGCGCGATCGTCGAAATACGTCTGCGTCTTCAAGAATCACGGCCTGCTCGCCGGTGCCACCATCCCCCACCCGCACTCCCAAATCCTCGGTGTTCCCTTCATCCCGGCGCGGATTGCCAAAGAGGCCGAGGCGTTCATGTCACGATGCCCGCTATGCGAACTTCGAGATGAGAAGATCGATACTACGCAAAATTACCTATGGATTGCCCCTCGCGGATCGATGATGGCGCACGAGCAGTGGATCGTTCCGGTCCGTCACACCAACGAGATGCGAGAGCCACTCGAGCTCGCCTCGATTCTGCAACGCGCGGCTTGCGCTCTGTTGACAAAATCCGACTCATTCAACTGGATGTTCATCAATTTTCCGCAGCAGCCGTCCGCCCATTGGTACGTCCAGTTGTTTCCGCGATTGACGATGCACGCCGGATTCGAGCTCGGAACCGGCAGCGCGATCAGGGACCGTCGCTGACTTTCCTCACCCCCTGAATGCCTTATCGACATTATGATGTCCGGTGTCTTTGAAAGGAGGACCTCATGACGAATCTCTCGACGAAAAACCTCTCTCGCTTCGCCTTCCCCCTCCTCATTCTGATTCTGGCAATGCCGGCGCTCGCAGACAGCAAACCCGGCACCTGGACTGAGCTGGCCCCGGTCCCCCACCGCTTTATCGGCGTGGAAGGAATGAGCGTCGCCGTCGTCGGCGATCGGATCATTGCCGCTCTCGGTTTCGATGGAGGAGATACGAAGACAACCCGGATTTACGACATCGCCAGCGACAGCTGGTCCTTTGGCGCCGACGCGCCCGGCACCAGTTCGGAGGGAGCCGGCGTTTCGCATGGCGGTCTGTTTTATACCGCCGGCGGCCGATTGCTCACTTCGCGCAAGGACCTCTGGTCCTACGATCCAGCCTCGGACCTCTGGACGGTTCTCGCTCCGATGAATCAGGCTCGCACCGGTCTGGCGTTGGCCGTCGCTGGCAACGCAATCTATGCCTTCGGAGGTCGCACGAACCCTGGAGGCCCGTGCAGCGGCGGCGCGCTTTCGTCGGTCGAGCGTTACGACATCGATACCAACGTCTGGACAACTGTCGCTTCGATGCCTTTTGCCCTTTCCGATCGCGCCGCGGCCACGATGGGCGGAAAAATCTTTGTATTCGGCGGCTGCCGAAACGCCTTTAGTTTCGTCGCCGACGTCGACGTCTACGATCCCGTGACCGATACCTGGAGCACGGCGCCCACCGACATGCCAGGGCCACGCGCAGCGTTCTACGCGGTGGGAACCAAAGGCGACGCCGTCTATGCCATCGGCGGATGGAACGGCGTCGTTCCCGGAGTACAAACCAATCAGGCGTATCACGTGGCCCATGACAATTGGACGACGGAGACTCCGATGCCGGTGGGGAGAGCGGAAACTGGAGCCGCGAGCCACGGTGGTCGGATCTACATCCTTGGCGGAGCAAAGCCGGGATTCGGCAATTCCGTTCCCAATAACGAAGTTTTTAAACCGTAGCTACCTCCAACGCTCGTCAAACGTGGTGGGCGGCAGCCGCTTCTGGCGGTAGCCGCCCATCAGTACCACCAGCAGCATCCCCGCGACGAAGCCGCCAATGTGCGCGAAGTAAGCGACGCCGCCGCTGTTTTGCGCTTCAGGGACGCCGACCGACGCGACACCGACGAAGAGCTGCAACACAAACCACAATCCGAGAACCAGGATTGCGGGGATCTCGCGAATGGTGACGAACACGAAGATCGGGATCAGTGTCGTCACCTGCGCCTTCGGAAACAGCAGGATGTACGCGCGCAGGACGCCGGCGATCGCGCCGGATGCGCCGAGCGACGGAATCCGTGAGGCCGGATTCATCACTGCGTGCGTCAACGTCGCGATCGTTCCGCAAAGCACATAGAAGATCACGTACTTGAAGTGGCCAAGGCGATCCTCGATGTTGTCGCCGAAGATCCATAGATAGAGCATGTTTCCGCCCAGGTGCAGCCATCCGGCGTGGAGGAACATCGAGATCAGGATGCGGAGCATGTTGGGCGGATAAAACGGCGCGACCCAGAAACGGGCCGGCACAAACGAGACCAGAACGAGCTCGTGCTCGATGTTGGCAGGGCCGAGCGACAGTTCCCAAAGGAACACCAGCACATTCGCGGCGATCAGCACATAGTTGACCACCGGAGTGGTGCGGATCGGATTGTGATCCGACAGCGGCAACATGCGGCCGCGATTCTATGCCTGGGATCTCACCACAGAGGCACAGAGATCATAGAGAAATCTCCGGGTCTATCGCCGGAAGTAGCGGTCGAGGTGATCGAGCGCCTGGCGGAGCGGCTCTGAGGGCGTCTTGACCTCGGCGAAGGCGTCGCGATAGACGTTGGCGATCCTCGGCAGATTGCGTTCGCGCAACGCGTACAACACTTCACGCAACGCTTCGGCTTCGCCGGGAGCGAGATCGGTGCGACTCATTTCACGCTCGAGAATCGCCTGCGCGCTGCGCAGATGCTCGGCGCCCTCATCGCGCGGCGGTGGCGGCGCTTGAATTGGGGTGCGGACGCCCTCGGCCAGCGGGGTCGGCGACGCCATGTCGACCGTGCCGGGAAGCTCTTTGAGCTGCGCCGTGAACTTCCCCATCATCAGGAAGAGCTCTTTCTCGTTCGCGAAGTTGCCGACCAGGCGGCTGGTCTTGGAGAGCTCGAGCGATTCGGATTCCTGCAGCATGATGAAGGCGCGCGCTTTGTCCTCCAGCGTGATGCGCCGGGCGCGCACTTTCCAGGCCGTGACGGTGCCCTGAATGAAGCAGGCCTGGGCGGCCCGGATGCTGACCGCCTCGACCGTCACGTTCTCTTCGATGCGAATCGATCCGTTGGTCGATTCGAGCTCGGAGTAGAGTCCCGAATTCTGTATGACCAGGTTGCCGGGAGTCTTGATGGAAAGCTGTCCGTGCTGGTTCACGCGGATTTCCGTTCCGCGTGGAATGATCATGGTTGGAAAATTTGACTGATCGGCGGCTGAAGTCATCACGCCCTCCTTCGCCCTCTCCCCCTTGTCCTCACTCGCACTACTTCGCCTTTGCCGGTGAATGATGGCGGCAGCGGATCGAAATCCTGGTACTCCTTGCTGGTGCGCGATCGCATCAGCAGGTTCGCCTCATTCGTCCATTGGTAGTTGAGGATGTAAATCCGCGGATCGATGGCCACGTAAGTTCCCGGCTGCTCGAGATCGCTGCGCACTTCGTAGTGCAGATGCGAGTTCGTGCTCCAGCCGGAGTTGCCGACCGTCGCGATCATCTGTCCCTGCTTCACTTCCTGAGCGCGTCGGACTTTGAGCGTGTCGCAGTGCCCGTAGATTGTGACGAAATGGCCGGAATGATTGATCACGACCACGTTGCCGAAGCGCCACCAATTCGCGCTCAGGCGCAGCGGATATTGGCCGGCGAAGCTGATGATTCCGTCGGCGGTGGCATAGATCGGTGTTCCGGACGGCGCCGAAAGATCGAGTCCCTTGTGAAAATCGGCCGCCCGCGTGAAGGGAGAAATGCGCATGCCGAAGGGTGAAGTCAGCACGAACTGGTCGGCTGGAACGGGGAGGATCGAGGGCGTGTGCCGGACCATGGCCGCATTGGCCGCTTCGTACTGTGACAGGAGGTCGAGCTGCTGCTGCAGCCGCGTCATGGAGTGGCGCAACGCCTCTTCGCGATGTTGCGCATCGGTCAGTTGGAGATCGCTGGAATCCTTGCTCTTGAGCGGGAAGGAGAAGCCGCCCTGGCCGAGGTTGTGTTCCAGGCCGTAGATGGTGATGAGCTTCTCGACGCGGACCTGATGATCTTCCAGGCTGCGCTCGAGCGACGTCATCTGCACGATGGCCTCGCGCAGGCGCTCCCGCTGGATGTCGCTTTCCACCTGCATCGACTTGACGTAGTTGTCCTTATAGACCTTGCGGATGACGGTGGGGGCGGCGGCCATCGATCCGAGGATCGCGGCCAGCACGACCGTCAGGAAGCAGATCGCCATCAGGACGCGCCTTCGGTCGAAGAAGACGTATCGGACATTGCGACGGATGTCGCTCGGAACGATCTGGATCTCAATCATGCCGGATCGCTGAGTGTAGCACAGCGGGGATGCACAATTACCTGTGCATATTCATGATACAGTTTCCCGCGAGAGAAAGAGGTTCGCTTCCATGGCACGCGTGTTGGTCGCCGAGGACGACGCAGATGTTCGCGCGCTGATCGGCGCAGTTCTGCGCCGGTCGGGTCACGCCATCGAATTCGCAGCCGACGGCCGCGAGACGATTGACGCCTTGCGCGAAGGCGATTTCGATGTCGTCCTGCTCGATCTGATGATGCCGACGGCGAGCGGATTCGAAGTCCTGGCCTGGATGCATCGGGCGAAACCGGGAATGGCGAAGCGCTCGGTGATCGTGGTGACCGCCATGGCTGAGAAAGACCTGAAGAATCTCGCCGACGGACGCGTCTTCGCCATCCTGCGGAAGCCGTTCGACATCAACGATCTGCAGGCGAGGATTGCGGAGTCTCTAGCCGCTGCCCCGACACGGTAAGACCCTTCTTCGCGAAACGGCGTTTGAGAAGTCCGGTCACGGCGATCATCGAGATCAGAAGGCCGGCCACGATCGCCAATCTTTTGACGGCATCGCCCTGGGTCATCGTTCCGTTGAAGAGCGCATCGGCGCAGTACGCGAAGACCAGATGCGCCGGCAGCGTGCCCAGGAGTGTGGCCAGAAAGTATTCGCCGAAATTCATTCGGGCGATGCCGGCGGCGTAGTTCCAGACCGCGAAGGGGGGACCGGGAATCAGCCGGGCGATGAGAAGCGAAACGAAGCCGTTGCGACTCACCTGCCGCGAGACGGCTTCTCCCATCTTGCCGAAGCGATCGAGAACGCCTTCGCCGAGGAACTGGCCCGCGAAATAGGACGCACTGGAGCCCAACATCGCTCCGCACATCGCGTAGACCGTGCCGAGCTTCCAGCCCCAGATGGCACCGGCGGCCAGAATGAACACGCTGGCCGGGATCGCGAAAATGCAGCCCACGCCATACGCGATGATCAGCACGAACGGCCCGTACCACAGGCCCCGCATCTGTTCGACCGCGTGAAGGATATTTTCGCGCGTGAAGTAATTGTGGAGCGGAGAAAAATAGAGTGCCGCGACACCGCCAACCAGGACGACCAGCGTCGCGATCTTCAGCCCCCTGCGTGAGATCATGAGTTGGGCGACAGTCTACCTTATGGTCTCTTCTCGACTGCCTTGAGCGAAGACGAATAGGTCACAATTCGGAGACCGAACACTCGTTGCACGAGATCGAAGGCCGCGGCGCACGGAACGTCGCGGAGATAAAACGTGGCCTTCCCCTGCACCTGCGGATCGATGGCGAGATTCTTGATGCCGCACTGCTTCTGCATCGACTTCAGAATGTCGCGAACATCTTCGTCTTTGACATCGAGAGTTACCTTCGACTTTTCGCGGACGACCGGCTTCGGGTCGATCTTCTTTTCAGTAGCCGCGAACGCCGGCGCCGAAATCATCAACAGGATGATCCAGTATTTTTTCACGCCGCGCGCTCCACGATCATGGCGATGCCCTGCCCGCCGCCAATGCACGCCGACGCCAGCCCGTATCGCTTCTGACGCCGCCGCAATTCGTGCAGGAGCGTCAGAACGAGACGCGTTCCGGACGCCGCCAGCGGATGGCCGAGCGCGATCGCGCCGCCATTGACGTTGAGTTTTTCGGTGTCGAGGCCGAGCTCCTTGATCACGGCCAGGATCTGACCCGCGAAGGCCTCGTTGATCTCGATGAGATCGATGTCGTCGAGCTCGAGTCCCGCTTTCTTCAGCGCGATCTTCGTCGCCGGAACGGGTCCGATGCCCATGATGTCGGGATCGCAGCCCACCACGCCCCACGACACGATCCTGCCCAGCGGCTTCTTTCCTTTCGCGTTTTCGGCGGTTGTCACCGTCACCATGGCGGCGCCGTCGACGATGCCGCTGGCGTTGCCGGCGGTCACGAATCCATCCTTCGCGAATGCCGGCTTCAGCTTACCGAGTCCTTCCATGGTTGTCTCAGGACGCAGGTGATCGTCTTCTTTGACCTGATTTTTTCCGGCGGTGACCGCCACGATCTCCTCGCTCAACCGGCACGCGCTGCGAGCGGCCGTCGCTTTCTGCTGGCTGCGCAGGGCGAACTGATCCTGCTGTTCGCGCGAGATGTTGTACTTGCGCGCGAGGTTGTCGGAGGTCTGCGCCATGTACAGGCCGGAGTACGAATCGAGCAGAGCGACCATGAGCGAGTCTTCCAGTGCGCCCTGACCGAGGCGAAGACCTTTTCGCGCGCCTCGAATGACGTGCGGCGCCTGACTCATGTTCTCCATGCCGCCGGCGAGAATGGTGGTGGCCTCCCCCAACTCGATCTGCTCCGCGCCGTTGATGATCGATTGAATGCCCGAGCCGCACAGGCGATTGATCGTCAGCGCCGGGACTTCCTTCGGCACGCCCGCCTTGAGACCGACGTGACGCGCGCCGTAGATGGCGTCGCCCGAAGTCTGCAGCGCATTGCCGACGATGACGTGATCGATTTCTTGGGGAGCGAATCCGCTCCTCGCCAGCGCTTCCTTGGCGGCGATCACGCCGAGGTCAATCGCGGAGATGTCGGAGAAGTGGCCGTTGTACTCGGCCATGGGCGTCCGAGCTCCGTTGACGATGACGATTTCTTTCTTCATGCGTCCCTCTTTAATGTCCGCCGCAACAAAAAAATGCCCCCCAGCTCTGCCGCAGTCATCCAGAGGCTCCCCTCGATTCCGAAGGCGCCGCCAGTCACGAGCAGAGGGCCCGACCCCACCACCCGAAGAACTGTCGAGTTCGCGACATAGCCGCTGACGTGGTAGCCGAGGATCGGGCCGGAGAGAAGATTCCAGGCCAGGTGAATTCCGATCGGAAACCACAGGCGCTCGAAACGCTCGTAGGCCAGCGCGAGAAGAATTCCTGCGATGACGAGATTGACGACGGCGACGATGGTGATGCCGCGGTTGGTCCCATGCAGGACCGCGAAGACGATCGAGGTCACGCCCATCGCTGCGAAGCGATTCCACATTCGCATTTTTTGAAACAGATATCCGCGAAAGACGAGCTCCTCGTGAACGGCCGCCGGCGCGAAGACCGCCATCAGCTCCAGCCAGGGAAATCCAGCGCCCCGCGCGTGGCGTAGATTTGTGTTGAACAGCAAGGCCGCGTCCGCGAAAAGAATCAGCAATGTCGCCAAAAGAGCGCCGCGCACGAAATCGATGGCGGCGATTTGCGGCGGAACGAAGAGACCGAGCCGCCAGCGGCCTCGCTCGATGATCCGAACCGTGAATGCCGTGGCGCACATCGCGGCCAGCAGCGCGGCCCACTGCTGATAACGAAGATCGACCGCGATCATGGCGTAGCCGATCGCGAGGAATGTGGCAAGATAGACAGAAACGAACAGCGTGATCGGACCGAGCAGCTCTAAAAAATGAACGGTTGGCGCAGCGACACGGCGACCCTCATCTTGCGCTTCGCGTGCGGCCTGGTTTTCATTCCGCACGGCTGGAGCAAGGTTTTCGGCTCGGGCGGTGTCGCGACCTTCGCTCAAAGCCTCCCCTCCTACGGCATCCCCACGGTTCTCGGCTACGTCGCCGCTTACAGTGAGCTTGTCGGCGGCCTTCTTCTGATCGCCGGCCTGCTCACCCGCATCGCCGCGGCTTTGCTGGCCGCGACCATGTTCGTCGCCGCGTTTGTCGTTCAACTTCCCGATGCGCTGCGCGATCCGGACTCTGCCGGCAAGAATAAGGTGTTTGCGGCAATTCGCAGCATTGAGCTGCCGCTCAGTGTCCTGGCGGCAATGTTGGCTCTGGTGCTCCTGGGCGGGGGGCGGTGGTCGTTAGACCGATGGATCAGACGCAGACGGCCGCTGGCCGCCCCTACTGCGCCGCCTCCACAATGATGCCTATGTTCTGCGCTCCATTGCTGCGCGCCGTGTCGAGGAACCTCATGGTGGTCTCGTAGTCGTTCTCGGGCGAACCCTGGAAAAAGATCATCTTGCTGGGGTTACCGTGGAGAACTTCGCGGATCTTCTGCGGGAACAGGTCGGCGGGTACCTCGTCCTTGTTGATGAAGATGCGCCCTTCAGGCAGGAGGCGCAAAACGATCTGGTCTTGAATCGCGGAGGGAGGCAGATTCGCGGGCGCCTTGGGCGGCACCTTGACCAGATATCCCATCTGCACGACCGGCGTAATGACCATGAAGATGATGAGAAGCACGAGGACGACGTCGACCAGAGGCGTGACGTTGATGTCCGAGCGTAGTGAACCGCCGCCACCGACTTGCATTGCTAAGTTCCTTGATTCGGGGTCCTCTTCGGCTGTGCGATCAGACCCACGTTGTTGAATCCGACTTCGCGGCAGGCCTTCATCACGTCGAGGACCGCGCCGTATTTCACCGCCCGATCGCCTTTGACCGCGATCTCGCGATCGGGCGTGCGCTGGTGAATCTGTTCCAGCTCCGATTGCACCTGCTCTTTTCGAACGACCGTCGAGCCGAGGTAAACCGTACCGTCGCTCTTGAGCGAGATCTGGAGCTGCTTCTCGGTATCGGGCGTCTTCTGCGGATCCTCGGTCACCGGCAGATTGACCGGGACGCCCTTCTGCAGCATGGGCGTGACGACCATGAAGATGATCAGGAGCACGAGGCACACATCGACCAGCGGAGTGACGTTGATGTCCGCGTTGAGCGTCGTCTTGGTCAGTTTTCCGACCGAGCTATGCCACCGATGACTTTGACTGAGCATTGCCTTCCTTCAGAAAATAAATCGCCATTTCGGAGCCGGAATTCGACATCTCGACCGTGAAGCGATCGATGCGGTTCTGGAAGTAGTTGTAAGCCCACACCGCCGGGATTGCGACGCCGAGTCCGATCGCGGTGGTGACGAGAGCTTCTGCGATACCTGCCGACACCGACGCGATACCGCCGCCCGAGGTGGCCATCTTCTGAAACGCGTGCATGATTCCGATGACCGTTCCGAACAGGCCGACGAACGGTGCAGTCGCGCCGATCGTTGCCAGAACGCCGAGGTTTTCTTTGAGCTCGGCCACGGTGATCATCGCGGTCCGGTCCATGCCCTGGCGTGCGGCTTCGAGCGGCACTTCCGGATCGATGTTGCGCTTATCGCGTCGAGCGGCCTCGAATTCGAGCAGGCCGGCGGAGATGACCTTGGCCAGGTGGCTCTCTTTGTACTTCTTCGTGATGTCGATCGCCTGCTGGTAGTCGCCGCGCGTCAAGACGTTTGAAAGGGCGCCTAGAAGCTTGAGCGATTGGTTCTTGGCCTTTTGGAACGTGATGTAGCGTTCGACCATCACCCAGATCGAGAAGATCGACATGAACAACATGATGAAGACGACGGCCTTGGCACCCCACGTCATCGATGCCCACAGGGCCGGAAGACTGGTATCCATATTTCAGTTCCCTCCAAAAATGTCCGGCCGCAGCCGGAGATGCCTTTAATTCAGTTTGAAGTTGACAGTCAGGTTAAAGATGACATCGACCGGCTGACCGTTCAGGGTTCCCGGCTTGAACTTCCAGCGTTTGACGGCGTCGACGGCGGCCTGATCGAGACCGAACGGCAGCGGCTTGAGGACCTGCACATTGGTCACGTTCCCGCCCTTGTCGATGATGCATTCCACGATCACGATGCCGGAGATGCGCGCCTTGCGGGCGACCTCCGGATAAACGGGCTCGACACGATTGATCACGATGGGCGCTTTGATATCGCCGCCGACGCGCAGCGGCGCTTCGGGTTTCGCTTCCGTGGGTATGCCTCCCACCACTCCACCCACCACGCCCCCCGGCATGCCGCCTTCGACACCGCCTTCTACGCCTTCGGCAGTCGAGGTCGACGGCGCAGCCGCCACCGGCTGCACCTTTTCCGGAACCACGGTCGGGGCCATCTCCTGGATGTTCCTGGGAACCTCGACATGCTGCACCACCGGCTGTGGCGCAGCTTTGGGTGGCGGCGGAGGAGGTGGCGGGGGCGGCGGGGGGGCGGCGGCCAACGCGTACTGCGCGATCTGCGCGGGCGAATTCGTCGGAAATGAGACGCTCCAGATCGCCCCGATCGCGACGGCCAGGATGATGACGGCATGGAGGCCGATCGAAACCGGCAGCGTGATCAGCCGCTGGAAGCCTACTTTTCTCTTTTTCGATTCGATGACGGTCGATTCAAACATGGTCTAACTCTTCACTTTTTGCTGGCTTTGCGTTGGGCGATGATTGCCATGGCGCGACTGCGGTACTCGTCGGCTTTCTTGACATCGTCCTGCGCTTTGACAGGGTCGGATGTCGCATCGATCAACGCCTGCTGACGCCACAACAGATTGACGTAGGCCATCGCTTCCGCGTAATCGGGCTTCAGGTCAACGGCGTGCATCAATGCGTTTTTCCCCTTTTCGAGAATGGCCATCTTCTCATTTACATCAGCCGGCGGATTCTTCGCCACTTTTTCGTAACAGACCACCCCGTAAACATAGAACGCTTCCGGGTTCTTGGAATCGAGGAGGGTGATCTTCTGGTACCAATTGAGCGATTCGTTGAAATCGCCCTGCTTGGAGTAAAGGGTGGCGATGGATTTCACGGCTTCAATGTCGCCGGGATGCCCGGTCAGATAGTTCCGGAAATAATCAATCGCCTGCGAGGTGCGATTCGCGGTCAGGTACATGCTGATCAAGGCATCTCTGGCAATGCGATCATTGGGCCGTTTCCTCAGGTATTTCGAAAGCTCGGCGATGGCGGCGTCGGCGTGGGCCTCGTTCTTGGGCGTCTTATTGTCCGGAATGTAGAGCCCGATCTCGGAATAGCCGATCAGCCGGTCGAGGTCGGGAAAGCTCCCATCGATCTGGCGCGCTCGCCTGTAGTGGGCCAGCGCCCCGGCGTAATCTTCGTGCTCATAAGCCAGGTTTGCCTGCTTGATCTCACTGCGTGCCTTGATCTTGCCGCAGCCCAGCAGGCTAATGGAAAAACTCAGTGCCCCGATGAGGCACAACATCCGTTTCATGTATTTATCTAACTCTCCAGTTGTGATCGTCGCAGAGCGTGCGCAGTGCGCCTCAGGGGGCTTGAGCCGGCCCTTTCCAGACAAATGGCCAGCGAATATACCGATCGAGTTTTGCACCGTCAAGCAACCCTAAGGCCTGATACCGAAAGTTTTGTCGTCCAAATCGAGTCCGTTTTCCACAGACTTTTCGACAGTTCGACACACTCCCCGGCGCCGCGGAAACCATCCCGATCAATATGTCGGCTTATGTTCGTCGGTCAGCGCGCTGATCGCTTCCCACAGCTCGGGGAAGAGCGGCTCGCGCGTTCCCGACTCCAATTGCGATGCCGGCACGCCCTTGAGCGACAGGACCTTCGATCCGATGATGCGAAAGGCGAGGCGCATATGCGTAAAGCGCCACTTCATGAACGCCTCGTCGTAATCCATCATCGTCTGCGCCAGCCGGAAGAGCTCGTAGCGATCCCGGGGCGAACGCTCCAGCTCGATCAACGTCACCGAATGACGCTTCAACAGACTCTGAAAGCCGGGCCAGAGCCGTTTGCCGGCATCCAGCAACTTGTTGAACCCCGGCGATTCCTGCCCGCTTCCGCGACCGAGTGATGCCAGCCGGATGACGTGATAGTCGGCCGGCGTCATCGTCTCCAGGATGATGATCTGCTCGCGAAGAAGATCGAGGATCAGACGACAGCGATTGAGGAGGTCGGCGGCGATGTGCGGCTGATGGTCGCGCATCATCTCCGCTGCCCGATCGATTTCGTAGTCGACCTGATGCAGCCACAGCTCCGCCGCCTGATGCGTCGTCTGAAACAGCCTTTCCTCCGGATGCGCCAGCTCGCTGGTTTTTTTCTGGAGCGCAAGCAACTCCGGCACGCGAACGTAACGTTCGTAGTCGGTGTCGCCTTGGCCTTCGAGGGTGGGGCCGGTGTGTGCCATGCGGTCGCGAGGTCTCGCGGTTTCGAAGTCTCGCGGCCGCGAGACCGCGCAACCTCGCTACTGCGAGACCTAAACGAGTTCCAAAATGTGGCCCAGCTTTTTCTTCTTGGCTTCGAGATACTTCTGCGTCCCTTTGTGGGGCGCGATCTCCAGCGGCACGCGCTCGACGATCTCCAGGCCAAAGCCTTCGATAGCGACGTATTTGGCGGGATTGTTCGTCATCAGCCGGATTTTGCGGACGCCGAGGTCGCGGAGGATCTGGGAGCCGGTGCCGTAGTCGCGGATGTCGGGCGCGAATCCGAGCTTGGCGTTCGCTTCGATGGTGTCGTGTCCCTGCTCCTGCAGCTCGTAGGCCTTCAGCTTGTTGAGCAGTCCGATGCCTCTGCCCTCTTGCAGCAGATAGAGTACGACGCCCTTTTTCTCGTTCGCGATCAGTTCCAGCGCGCGCTCGAGTTGATCGCCACAGTCGCAGCGGTTCGAATGAAAAACATCGCCGGTGAGACATGACGAGTGCACGCGCACCAGCACTCCCTCCCCTTCCGAGATTTCGCCCATCACCAGGGCGACGTGCTCCTCGCCGGTGATGTCGCTCTTGTACGCGTGCACGCGGAACTGGCCATACGGAGTCGGCAGCGTCGGTGACGCCAGGCAGCGCACATGTTTCTCGTGCTGCATGCGGTAGTTGATGATGTCGGCGACGGTGATGATCTTCAGCCCGTGGCGCGTGGCGAATTCGCGGAGATCGGGCAGCCGCGCCATCGTGCCGTCATCGTTCATGATTTCGCAGATCACGGCGGAGGGCGTCATCCCGGCGATCGAGGCGAGATCGATCGACGCTTCAGTCTGACCGGCGCGTTTGAGCACTCCGCCTCTGCGGGCGCGCAACGGGAAGACGTGGCCGGGGCGCAACAGATCGTGCGGCCGGGTTTTCGGATCGATCGCCACCCGAACGGTCTCGGAGCGATCGAACGCCGAGATCCCGGTCGTGACGCGGCCGCGGGCCTCGATCGATACGGTGAACGCCGTTCCGTAAGGCGAGGTGTTGTTCTCGACCATCAATGGCAGGTCGAGCTCATGACATCGCTCTTCGGTCAGCGCCAGGCAGATCAGGCCACGGCCGTTCTTGGCCATGAAGTTGATCGCTTCCGGGGTAATCTTGTCCGCGGGAATGCAGAGATCCCCCTCATTCTCGCGGTCCTCGTCATCGACGATGATGACGAACTGCCCGCGGCGGTAGATCTCGGCGGCTTCTTCGACGGTGGCAAACGGCATGGATCCCTATTGTAGCGTCACGCTGTGATCTTGAACTTCTGCTCCAAGTTGTACGACTGCTTGGAGACGGTGTCGACGATCTTCATCTTCAGCGTGTAATCCCCTGCCGGCAGTGGTTTGGCCATCTGGTTGAGCGGAATGCCGTTGATGATGGCGTATTGTCCCGGACCGGGCGCACCGGAGAGAGGCAGCGCCTGCGCGTCGGACAGCGGCGCTCCCGCGACGGTCTTTCCCTTCGAGTCAATCAGGTCCAGCTTCATCTGCAGCTTGGGCAGATTGGTGGTTGTGTCGAGGCCCGGATTGTGAACCTCGACGAAGTAATTCAATTCGTCTTTGTTTGTGAACTGCATCGTTGCCTTCGGAACGATTTTCAGTTTTCCAAACGCAAATGCGGTCTTCACAGGCGCAGCGTCCGTCAGCTCGTAAACGTTGTCGGAAAGAATCAGCCGTGAGGTGCCGGTCGACTCCCTGGTGAGCGAATTCAGCTCGATGGGCGTCTTCGCGACCACGACGGGCGTGCCCGCCTTGGCCAGTCCCACTACGGCCGTGTACTTACCCGACACAAGATTGAGCGACTTGTCCGCGAAGAAATCGGTCTTCGAGGCTGTCAGCTTTGCCGGATCTTCGAAGGCCAGCACGCGCTTGCCCGTCGCATCCTCGACCACTCCGAAGAGCGTGTCGGCGGCGTCCGCCGTCAGACCCGCCGATGCCGGGACATACAGCGAGATGGGAACGTAGTAGTCGCCGGTGGGGGCGACGAACTCCGCGTACGAGATCACCGCCCCCTTCGCGGCGGCCTTGCCGGCTTTCGCGTCGGCGACTGCAGCGTCGAATGCGGGCGTCTTGAGATCCGTGACCGGCGCTGCTGGAGCTGCCGGTGCTGCTGGAGCGGCGGGCTGCTGCTGTGGAACAGGCTGCGCCGGGTAGGTCGGACCCGATGTCAGATTCGGCTGCGTGATATACCCCGTGACGATGCGCTGTTGTGTCGCTCCGAAATCGAAACGCGTCGGCTGCAGGCGCAGGTCGCGATTGTTCAGGCGATCGGTGAATTGGATCTCGACCTTGGGCTGCCCGAAGATCTTCTCAGCACTCGCTCCTTCGTAGATCCACGTTTGCTTTTCACCTGCGGATTCTTCGGGTTCGGTTCCCACCGCAGTTGACGTGGCATCTGGCGGCGGCTGTATTGCAGGACGCCCGGGCGTACGCACCGCGCGCGTCGGAGCTCCGAAAAGGACGAGCACCTTTCCGCGATCGGTCAGCGATCCGCGCTGCCGGCCGTTGCCGAAATTCTGATCGGCATACTGCACGCGGCGGTCGAATTCCTGGCGGAATTCATTGAGCGGCGTCGCGGGTGTCGGATCGCGTTTAGCCCAGAAAAGGGCGATGAACTGATCGGCTTCCGCATCGCTCTTGACCGCATTCCACGCTGTCTGCTCCTCCTTGGTCATGAGGAACTGCACCGGACCGCGGGCCCAGTCCGCTTTCGCCATCGAAAGTTGTGCGAACGCGGTTGTGGCGGCGGCCGCGACCAGCAGCGCCGCAATTAGAAGTCTTTTCATACGTCTCTCCAACGCATTACTCTTCGTCAAATTTCTCCATCTCCTCGTACAGCTTGTCCATCTCATCGTCGAGCTCTTCCTGTTTCAGAATGCCCTTGCGAACGAGCAGCGCTGCCAGACTGTGCAGCAGGATGCTGTTTTCGATGATCATCTGCTCGAACTGCTCGTCATCCTCGGAGCCGTTTCCGTTGCGCTCGACCTCTTCATCCATCGTCCGTCTCCTCAACCTGAAGGCAAAAAGCAGAAGGCAGCAGGCAGAAGTGAGCCCGTGCTAACCGCCGGCGTTCTTCCTTCTGCTTTCTGCCTTCTGACTTCTGCCTTTCCTGAAGGCAAAAGGCAGAAGGCAGCAGGCAGAAGTGAGCCCGTGCTAAACCGCCGGCGTTCTTCCTTCTGCTTTCTGCCTTCTGACTTCTGCCTTTCGGGGCGGGATTTATCACAAATGCATAGAATTCGCAGCGAATGCGGCGGATCGCCATCCTGTGCTGTCTCGCGATCTTCGCGTGCGAACAACCGGCCAGGTCGCCCTCGCCGCAATTCAAAGTCGGCCTTCTGACACCAGGATCCATCAACGATCACGGATGGAACGCCATCGCGTACGAAGGCCTCTTGCGAATTCAGAAAGAGCTCGGCGCCGAGATTTCGCATCAGGAGACCAGGACGCCCGCGGAATTCGAGGAGGGCTTTCGCTCGTACGGGGCCAAGGGATTCAACCTCGCCTTCGGGCATGGCTTCGAATTCCAGGACGCCGCGCTGAAGGCGGGGAAGGAGTACCCCAGGACGGTCTTCATCACCACATCGGGAAGCTCCGTGGCGCCGAACGTCTCGCCGATGCGCTTTCAGATGGAGCAGGCGACCTATCTCCTCGGCATCATTGCGGCGCGGGAGTCGAAAAGCGGGAAGGCCGGCCTGGTCGGCGGAATCAAGCTGCCGTCCATCGACTCGACCTTCATCGCGTTCAAGGCTGGTGCGCTGTCGGTCAATCCGAAGTTCGAGGTCCGCGAGATCTACACCGGCAATTTCGATGACATCGGTGCCGCACGGCTCGCGACGCTCTCGCTGATCAATGCCGGTTGCGACTTCATCTTCCATCAGGCCAACGAGGCCGGCCGCGGGGTTTTTCAGGCGTGCAGCGAACGGAATGTGCGCTGTTTCGGATCGAACAGGAATCAGAACGATCTCGCGCCAAACGTCGTCCTGGCCTCTGCGGTCCTCGACGTCCCCTCGGCCTTCCTCTACGTGGCAAAAGCCGTTCGCGATCGCCGGTTTCAGCCCGGCATTCACGCCCTGGGCATGAAGGAAGGGATCGTGTCGATGGTATGGAATGACCGCCTGAAATCGACGGTATCGCCGGCAACGGTTTCCGAGGTTGCCAGGGTCGAGAAGGAGATTCTGAGCGGGGCGCTACAGGTACCCCGCGGGTTTTGATGGAGTGGAGCCCCGCCGACCTCGGCGGGGCCAGGGCCAAACGCCGCCGAGGTCGGCGGCGCTCCACTAGAATCTAGCCGTGTCGTCGACTGCCGCGGCAACGCAGGTGGCAGAACTGGTCCGAGCGCTTGCGCTCGGCTGGAAAAATCTCGCGGCTTACCCTCCCGGCCACCCTGCCCTCTCCAGCTCGCTCGATCTGGTGCACCGCCGGCTCGATGATCTCCGCGGCCCGGCCGGCGATGTGGTCCTCGGCATCGAAAGCGACGGCCTGCTGTACGGTGCCGACAAAATCGATTCGGCCTCAGCGCAGAAATTCGCGCAGGCGCTGTACGCGCGCGGCGTCGCGGTCCTTCGATTCACAAACGCGACCGATGCGCGCGACATCGAGGCTTTCCTTCGAATCCTCGCCGCCGGAACTCCCGTGGACCAGAAACGGCCGATCTGGGATGAGCTGTCCGCCGCCGGCGTGATCAACATCACTCTTCAGCCCGTCGATTACTCCTCGGTTCAGGTCACGGACGATCTCTCCGCGCCACTCATCGAGACAAAGCTGCCTTCTCTTTGGGAGGAAGTGCTACGCGCCATGATGGAGGGACGCGAGCTGTCGACCGAGGCGGAAGAATTCCTGGCGGCAGAACAGGAGCGATCTGCGGAAGAGGTTTCGCGGATGATCCTGAAGTACGTCGATTCTGCGACCAGCAACAAACCGACATTCGATCCCGACGCGACCTTCGGCGTGCGGATGCCGGTCCATGGCGAGACTCCGGAGGCGATTCACGATCGGCTGGCGGAGGCGGTCGCGCAACACATTCTGAGAGCCAAAGGTGCGGCCCGCGAAAAATCACTCGAACAAGCGATCGAGCTGTTAGGCACGCTGCCCAACCCGCTGCGCAAGACCGTGATCCGAAAAATTGCCGAGGTCCTGGCCACCGACGAATCGGCGGCCTCGCAATTGCGCGAGCTGGCGGCGGCCCTTCCGCAAGACGAAGTCCTGGAGGCGCTGCGCTACCTGGCATCGATCCAGAAGCTCTCGGATCACGCGCTGAATCTTCTGCAGTCGCTCAGCGTGCTCGAAGCATCGACACAGGCGGAGCTGCCGTCGGAAAACGTCGTCAAAGATCTGGTGGAGATTTTCGGGGAGGACGACATCGATCGATTCAATCCACCCGATCACGCCGCTCTGCTCGCGCAGGTGACGATTCACATTCCGACCGCTCCCACCGGCGTGACGCAAACGACTGAGCGCCTGGGAAAACGCGTGGAGACGGTGGCCAACGATGCCCTCACGCGGCAGCTCGGCCGAACGATCGTGGAGCTGGTGGCGAGTCTCGGTGCCTCACGCTCTCCTCAAACGGTTCTGACGCGGCTGGAAGGCCTGTTCCGTTCGCATCTCACCGCCGGCGAATTCGAGGAAGCCCTCGAGCTCGTCCATCGACTGCAGGAAATCGCGACGTCGACCGCGAACGACGATCTTCGGCACAACATCCAGGAATCCTTCGTACGTCTCGCAACGCCGGAGATGATTCGCGCGCTGGTCGAGAGTCTTTACAACGCACCGCCGGAAAAAACGCGTTCAATCCAACGGCTCGTCGAATCGGTAGGAGGCGGCGCGCGACGCAACCTTCTGGTTGCGCTGACCGAAGAGACCAACCGTTCGCGCAGGCGCCGGCTGTTCGACTTCATCGCCTCGCTGGGCCCGATGATCGTCCCTGAAGTCACGGGCTTTGTCACCGACTCGCGCTGGTTCGTGGTGCGAAACATGGTGGTCCTGTTGCGAACAGTCAACGACCGCACGTCGCTGCCCGAAGTCAGAAAGCTGGCGCAGCACGGCGATATTCGGGTCCGCATGGAAGCGATCAAGAGTCTCTTCACACTCGACACCAACGTGCCGCCGCAATTGCTCGAGAACGTGATTCGCGACCGCGATCCGAAAGTCTCCGAGGCTGCCATCACGCTCATCGGAAGCTACGGAATCAAGGAGGGCGTACAGCCGCTGTTGCGCGTGCTGGAGGGGAAGGATGTTTTCGGCGGACGGCGCACGCAGCGTGTGAAGAGCATCCGCGCACTCGGTGAGCTCGGTGACGCTTCGGCTCTGCCGGGCCTCCAGCACTTCTTCGGCGACGCATTTTTCTTCTGGCCGTGGAAAGAAGAGCGCTATGCGGCGTGGGAATCCCTGGCCGGCTATCCCAAAGATGCGCGCGCGCCACTGGTCGAGAAAGGATTGCAGTCGCGCGACCCCAACATTCGCGAGATCTGCGTGCGCATCTCGCAGGGCTGATCATGGAACACATCCCGACGCAGATCGCCGCCGCCATCAACATGCGCGCGCTTTATCCCGCCAATCATCCGCGCGTCGTCCAGACCATCGAACAGATCGTGGCCGGCGTCCATCGTCTGCTCCAGCAGACCAAATCCGACTCGGTCACCTATCTCATCGTCGGTGACGATCTGGTTTTCGGTCAGGACGTCATTCGCAAGACCAGCCTTTCGGTCCGGCAATTCATCGAAGTGCTGAAGCGCCGCGGCATCGAGCGCCTGACCCTGGCGGCCGGACTGCAGCAGGACGAGGCACACCAGCTCATCGGAGCGCTGGCCTCCAACGAACCTGTGGCCTCCTCGCGCCACATCATCCTCGGTCGTGTGCACGTCGAGCTGGAGGAGGAGAACCTGCAGGTCGCTCGCCGCGAGCTCTCGCCGGAGCAACTCGAGAATATTCGCGAAGCGTGGGCCAAATTTCGTGTGGAGCGAAAACTCCCCATGGGTGAGATGGAGGATCTGGTCTGGAACTTCATCGACTCCATCTCGCGCACTACGCGTGCGATTCTTCCGCTGGCAAAATTGAAAGAGCACGATGAGTACACCTTCGTCCACTCCGTGAACGTCTCGCTGCTGGTGCTCGCCCAGGCCCGCTCGTTCGGAATTCAGGGTCCGATGCTGCACGCATTCGGTATGGCCGCGCTCCTCCACGACATCGGCAAGCTGTCGGTTCCCATCGCTGTCCTGAACAAACCCGGCAAGCTCGAAGGCGTTGAATGGGAAACGATGAAAGGACACGCCCAGCAAGGCGCCTGGTACCTCGGCGAAGTCGAGAATGCTTCGCCGCTGTCGGTGG
The DNA here is from genome assembly GCA_035636095.1 of Thermoanaerobaculia bacterium. Classification (GTDB taxonomy): domain Bacteria; phylum Acidobacteriota; class Thermoanaerobaculia; order Gp7-AA8; family Gp7-AA8; genus Gp7-AA10. Next base: position 16,592 of record DASPZU010000060.1, on the reverse strand, counting down.
TGGTCGCGTTCGAACATCATCTGCGTTACGACGGGCAGCCGAACTACCCCGTGCTGCGCTCTCCGCGCGTGCCGAATCTCGCGAGCAGGATGACCTCGATCGCCGACACCTACGACGCCATGTCCACCGTTCGACCGTATCAGCAGCCATTGTCGCGAGCGGCCTCGTTCGAGCTTCTGAAGAAGCGCTCGGAGACCTTCTACGATCCGCTGCTGGTCGCGAATTTCATCCGACTCGTCACCGAGGCGGCGTGAAGCTCGAGCACGTCAGCAAATCCTTCGGCGCCACCATCGCGGTCGACGACGTCTCGCTTACCGTCGAAGCGGGCGAGATCGTCGGTCTTGTCGGCGAAAACGGCGCCGGCAAAACGACGCTGATGCGGATCATCGCCGGCGAGCTCGAGCCAAACCGCGGAATGGTGACGCTCGACGGAAGCGTCGGCTTCGTGCATCAGCATTTCCTGCTGGTGTCAGAGTTCACGATCGCGGAGAACCTGCGGCTCGCGTTAGGCCGCGAGGTCCAATTCGATCGACCGCAACGACTGATTCGCGATCTCTCCGTGGGCGAAAAGGCGAAGGTCGAATTGATGAAAGCGATCGCACCGAAGCCGCGCCTCCTCATTCTCGATGAGCCGACCTCGGTGCTCACGCCCGCGGAGACATCCGAATTATTCCAGACCATCGAGCGGCTGGCGCACGACGGAACTTCGGTGCTGTTGATCAGCCACAAGATTGCCGAAGTCCTCGCGGTCGCGACGCGCACTGTCGTCATGCGACGCGGTCGAATCGTCGCGGACGGCAAGAACATGTCGGCGGACGATCTGGCGACAGCGATGGTGGGGGTCCGTGGAGCGCCGCCGACCCCGGCGGCGCCGCGGAAGACGCCGGCGAGGTCGGCGGCGCTCCACTTTCAAAACCTCACTGTCTCTCCTGGCGAGATTGTCGCGATCATCGGCGTCGCTGGAAATGGGCAGACCGAGCTCGCGACGACTCTTCGCGATACGCTGCCGCGTCGCACCACGGCGCACATTCCGGAAGACCGAGCGCGCGACGGCATCATCGCGGAACTGAGCGTGGCCGATAATCTGGCGCTCGGGGCGAAGACATCTGCGCGGACGCTCATCGAGCGATTCGACATTCGCACGGAAAGCCCGCAACAACGCGCCGGATCGCTGTCGGGAGGTAATCAGCAGAAGGTCCTCCTGGCTCGAGAGCTCGATCGGCGGCCGGAAATCATCGTGGCCGCCGAGCCCACCCGCGGTCTCGACATTGAAGCGACGCAATTCGTCCACGCGCAGATGCGCGCCAGCGCCGACGACGGCGGCGCGATTGTGCTGATCACATCCGATCTCGATGAAGCTTTCGCGCTTGCCGATGCCATTCACGTGATCTACCGCGGCAATCTGAGCGATCGACTTTCACCCGCCGATGCGGCCACCAACGCCGGAAGGTTGATGGCAGGACTTCAGTGAGGCGCCTGTTCATCGGCGCTGCAGCGGCCGTCGGCGCTGTCGCGATTCTGGCGCTCAGCGGCATGGCCTTCGGTCATCCGCCGGGAGAGCTGCTTCGGATTCTGCTGGTCGGTTCGATCGGATCGCCATTCGCACTTCAGGCCACCCTCATCAAAACCGTTCCGTTGCTGCTGACCGGGTTGAGCGTCGTGATCGCATTTCGCGCCGGCGTCTGGAACATCGGAGCGGAGGGGCAGTTCATCGTTGGCGCGCTGGCATCATTTCTGGTGGCGCGTTTCGGTTTGATGGCAGCACTTCTGGCATCGATCGTCGCCGGCGCGATTTGGGCGTCGATCGCATCGCTGTTGCGATTCTGGCGCGGCGCTCCCGAAGTGCTGACGACCATCCTCCTCAACTTCATCGGGTTTCATCTCCTGGGCTATGCCGTCAACGGGCCGCTGCAGGAAGCGCGCGGACAATATCCGCAGAGCGAGGTCGTTCCGCCGAAGGCGGTCCTTCCGGCCATCGACGGCATTCACGCCGGTCTGCTTGTCGCCGTGATTCTCGCCATCGCGGCGTGGGTCATGCTCTACCGAACCGAGGAAGGCCTGCGCCTTCGCGCGACCGGGTTCAATCCAAGGGCGGCGCGATGGGCGGGCGTGAACGTCAACGCGCAAATCGCGCGCGCCATGGCCATCTCCGGCGCGATAGCCGGACTGGCAGGCGGCATCGAGCTCCTCGGCGTCACCCATCGATTGTTCGAGCGCTTCGCCGCCGGCTACGGATATTCGGGAATCGCGGTCGCTCTGCTCGCCCAACTGCATCCTCTGGCGGCTGTGTTGTCGGCGTTCTTCTTCGGCGCGCTCACCACCGGCGCCGGTGAGCTGCAGCGGTCGGCGAACATTTCCGCGACCATCGCGACTTTTGGCCAGGCCGTCGTGATCCTGACCGTGATTGCATTCGGAGCATTCCATGCACGCGATTGATTCGCTCCTCCTCGCCATCGCTGCATCCACGCCGCTGCTGCTGGCGGTCGAGGGCGAAGTCATCGTCCAACGCAGCGGCATCATCAACCTCGGTATCGAAGGCATGATGCTCGCCGCAGCGATGGCGGCCGCGCTCACCCACTCGTTCCTGGGCGGGATCATCGGCGCGGCAGCGATGGCGGCGATCTTCGGTGTCTTCGCGATCATCTTGCGGGCCGACCAGATCGTCGCCGGCACCGCCATCAACCTGCTGGCGCTCGGCGTCACGGGCTCCCTCTATCGCGAGATGCAGGATGCTTTCGCGAGACCGGTCGCACGGCTGGCGCACGATTTGGTCGTCCCGGCGGCGTGGATCGTCGCGCCGATCGGGTTGGCCGCCCTGCTGTGGCGGACGATGTTCGGCCTCCGGCTTCGTGCCTGCGGCGAAAACCCGGAGGCCGTGGGCAGATCGGTCGCTATGTATCGCTGGGTGGCGCTGGCGATCGAAACGGTCCTGGTTGGCGTGGCGGGAGCGCATCTTGCGCTGGTGCTGTCGAGCGGATTCGCCGAGAACATGACCGCCGGCCGCGGATTCATCGCGCTTTCGATCGTCATTTTCGGCCGCTGGAAAATCAAAGGCGCACTTCTCGGCACAGCGCTGTTCGGAATTGCGGCCGCCGCGCAATATGCGTTGCAGGCAAGCGGAATCGGATTGCCCTTCCACCTTCTGCTGGCGGTGCCGTACGTCGCAACGTTGCTGATTTTGTGCGGCATCACCGGCCGCGTGCGCGCCCCGGAGGCATTAGGCCGCGCTTAACTCCTCAAACGCGATGCGTGGCGCTGAACATCGCCTCGCGGACGTCGCTGAGGTCGAAAGGCTTTCGAATGATCGAGACGACCACCTGGGGATTGATTCGGTCGCGCTTGATCGACTTCACGGACGCCGTCGCGACGACGATCGGGATCCGCGGGCCCTTGGTCACGACATGATCGATCACGTCGTATCCGTCGGCGCGCGGCAGCATCAGATCGAGAAGGATGGCATCGTACTGGCTGGAGCCGATGGCCAGGATTGCTTCCTCGCCATCCGCGACGGAGTCGACGACGTAGCCGTCGCGCCGCAGCAGCGCGATGAGCAGATCGCGAATGCCGCGATCGTCTTCGACCACCAGTACCTTGCGCCCGTCGCCGGTTGAGTCGGCCATCGATGCGATTAGTGCAAGACTCGGCCCCAGTTGCCGAGGGTGTCCCACACAGTTGCCGGTTGTCGGTTGTCGGTTGTCGTCTGTCGAGGGGCCGATGCGAGAGCAGCGGCAATGGCCTCAACGGCTTCCGGCACGTTTGCGCGAAGGGATTCGGCATGATCGGTCAGGAATCGCGTAGAAATTTTTCCGTCACGAAAAGCCGGATGCGCAATCACGCGGCGAAGAAAGCCGATGTTCGTGCGCGTGCCGAGGATGGTGTATTCGCCGAGGGCGCGGTGCATCCGGTCGATGGCATCGTCGCGCGTTTCCGCGAAGCAAATGAGCTTCGCCAGCATCGGATCGAATTTCACGCTGATCTCGCTCCCCTCCGTCACGCCGGCATCGACGCGCACGCCCGGCCCGCTCGGCTCCTGGTACATCGCGATCGTTCCGCTCTGCGGCAGAAACCGATCGTCCGGATCCTCGGCGTAGACGCGAACTTCGATCGCATGTCCCCGCTGCTGCAGCTCCTTCTGCTTCCACGGAAGCGGCGATCCGGAAGCCACTTCGATCTGCGCGCGGACCAGATCGACGTCGACCACCTGCTCGGTCACCGGATGCTCGACCTGCAGCCGCGTGTTCATCTCCAGGAAATAGAACTCGCCCTCGGGCGTCACGATGAACTCGACGGTTCCGGCATTGCGATACTCCACTCCCTCGGCCGCGGCCACTGCTGCTTTGGCCATCTTCTGCCGCAATTTGTCCGGGTAATGCGGCGCGGGCGACTCCTCGATGATTTTTTGATAGCGGCGCTGAATCGAGCAGTCGCGCTCGAAGAGATGCATCACATTTCCTTTCGCGTCGCCGAAGATTTGAAATTCGACGTGTCGCGGCTCCTCGATGTAGCGCTCCAGAAGCAGACGATCGCTGCCGAAGGCCTTCATCGCCTCGCGGCGCGCGGACTCGAGTGACGCTTCCAGCTCCGCCGCAGCCCGGACGATTTTCATGCCCTTCCCGCCCCCGCCCGACGATGCTTTGACCAGCAGCGGAAATCCGACCCGTTCCGCTTCGTGCGCCAAAGTGGCGTTCGATTGATCTTCGCCGGCGTAGCCCGGAACGATCGGAACGCCCAGGCGCTGCATGAGGTGTCGCGCATGCGATTTGGATCCCATCGCGGCAATCGATGACGACTTCGGACCGACGAATGTGATCCCGGCTTCTTCACAGGCAGCCGCCAGCTCGGCGCGTTCGGAAAGAAATCCGTAGCCGGGATGCACAGCATCAGCGCCAGCCTTCCGCGCAGCATCGATGATTGCCGCGACGTCCAGGTAGGCGGGGATGGGCACCGCCTCGTCGAAAAAGCGCCGCGTGTAGCGGATGTCGTCGTCCTCGACGTATGCCAGCACGGACCCGATGCGCAGCTCGCGACAGGCGCGCGCGATCCGCACCGCAATTTCACCACGGTTGGGAACCAACAGCTTCATGGCAGTCCTGAGTCCTGAGTTCTGAGTCCCGCCCGTCCTTTCTCCGGACTCAGGACTCAGGACTCAGCACTCAGGACTCCGTCGTCCAGGGAGGCTTCTCTTTTTTCAGAAACGCCTTCATGCCCGCCTGCCCCTCTTCGGAGACGCGCCGCGTGGCGATCGCTTCGATGGTGTAGGGGACGGCGTCGATCAAATCGTGGCCCGCGACGTGCGCAATCAGCTTCTTGCATTCGCGCACGGCCTCCGGTCCCGATGTCTTGATCTGCGCGATCGTTTCACCAACGGCGGCATCGAGTGCCGCGGTATCGTCGACCGTTCGATGCACAAGGCCGATGCGCAGTGCCCGCTCGGCGTCGAAGCGTTCGCCGGTCAGGAATAACGCGCGCGCATGTGTTTGACCGATTTTGGCGATCACATACGGCGAGATCACCGCCGGCATAATTCCCAGCTTCACTTCTGCCAGACCAAATTTTGAATCCCGCGTGCAGATCGCGATGTCGCACACTGCGACCAGGCCGACACCGCCGCCGATGGCGGCCCCCTGGATGCGGCCGATGACGGGCAGGTCGCATTCGTTGATGCAGGCATACATCCGCGCCAGGTTGGAGGAATCGCGGACATTCTCATCGCGTGAGTAACTGAGCATCCCCGACATCCAGTTCAGATCGGCGCCGGCACAGAAATTCGAGCCGCTGCCGCGCAGGACGACTGCCCGAACATCGCGATGACCGACTCCGCGAAAAAGGTCGATGGCCTCGGCGATCAGCTCGTCGTTGAAGGCATTGTGAACCTCGGGCCGGTTCAGCGTGACCAGCAGAACGCCGTCACTCTCCTCGACGAGGAGGGTTTTGTAAGGCATGTCGGTTCGATTGTGGCACAGACACTCCTGTCTGTGCCGCACCGGCAGGAGTGCCGGTGCCACACTAATGCCGCACAGAATGTTTTTTCGGCGGAATCGAGAAGTTGTACGTCGGCGTCAGCGTGTAGCTGGCGTTCGCACCGATCGTTCCAGTCGGTTCGACCTTCACGATGTACGTCCCCGGCGAGGTCACCTGCGTACTCACCGAGCCGCTCGAGCTCGCGGCGACGCTCGCGACCACCGGGGTGATTCCGTTGCCCGACAACGTCACGCGGATCGGAGTATCGGTCGTGGTGATGGCAATCGACAGCAGCCCGGCGGCCGAAGCGTTGATGCGGAAGAAATCGACGTCACTCGTCGAACAGGTTTTCGGACGAATCGTCTGTCCGCTCGCCAGCGGACCGAATGCGGTCGCTTCTGAGTCGTTCGGTTCGAAACTGTCGCTGCAAAGAGCGGCGGTCTGGCCGAGTGCAGCGTTGGCGACGAGAACATAATGCTGCGTCGGACCGGTCGCGATGGTCGTTCCGATCACCACCACGCGATATGTCCCGGGTGCCGCGTTCTTGATCTCGACTTCTTCCGCGTTGTCGATGCTGTTGGGGCCGCGCGTCGCGAGTGCATTCGGATCGGTTGAGTCGAGCACGTACGGAAAAATCGTGTTGCCACTCGGATCGATGACTTTGACATCGAGATCGTTGACGAGGGCCTTTGCCCCCGTTTCATTGCCGGCCGGAAAGACATCGGGGTCGAGCCAGCCGACCACCACGCGAACATTCTGCGTCGAATTGACAGCCATGGTTGTCTCGATCCGCTGGCTCTGCGAGATATCGCCGCTGCGAATCCGCAAGCCGCTGTTGTTATCGGCCCGAATCAGATCGACCGACGCCTGCGCGTTCGCGAGGCCGAAGCCGTAGGTGTAATCCGGACCGGGATTGCCGAGGTCGTCGGCGCCGGCGATGAGGAGAACTTTGAGAGTTTCAGGATCCGGATTCTGCCCGCCGAACGTCTTGCGCCACTGCTCGACAAAGAGCGCCATCATCCCGGTGATCACAGGAGATGACATCGAAGTGCCATCCGAGGTGCGATAGAAGCCGCCGGGCACCGTCGAATATTGACTGAGGCCCTTCGCGACGATGTCGGGCTTGACGCGACCATCTCGCGCCGGACCGCGGGAGCTGAAGTAGGCGATCTCCCCGGTGCTGTCGACTGCGCCGACCGCGATCACGTTTTTTGCGGCGGCCACCACGCCGATCGTTCCAAATGGGCCGTAGGTCGGATGACGCATCACCTCACAGTGCGTCGCGCCCGCCGAACAGTCTGGCGACGGACAGTCGGTGCCGCTGCCGTTCTGTGAGTAGCAAAAGATTTGGCCCTTGATGACGTCGCCGGTGTTGTCGTCGACGTGTGCGTGGGGGAACCATGGCCCGGAAACGGGCGAAATCCCTTCGGTGCCATCGTTGCCTGCCGAGTGAACGAAGATCACCGGAGTTTTTCGAGCGGTTGAATCGAACCCACCCGTATAAACGGCATCGTAGCCCCCGAAGAGGTCCTCACTGCCCCACCACACCTCCGCGGGACCACTGCCCGACGAATTCGGCTGCCATCCGAGCGAGTAACCCCACGAGTTGTTATCGGCCACCACGCCGAGAGGCGAGAGCGCATTCTGTTTGAGGTCGAGGTCAATGGCCGGGTCGCCTGACGTAAAGAATTCGTGCGCAGTTGCCCGCGGCGCCATTCCCTTGGCCCTCGGATCGATGCCTGCGGCAATCATGGTGCCGGCGACGTGAGTCGGATGGCCTGAGTCGCTGCCGGTTGTCGAACCGCTGACATGCGAAGTGAATCGTCCTCCAAATTCGGGATGCGTCGTGTCGGCCGCCGCCAGCTCGAACAGCGACAGCACGACGCCCGCTCCCGTCAGGTTGTACGGCGCACTGAACAACGGCGTGACGTGGGAAAGCGAGGCCGCGACAGCGTTATCGTTTTTTGCATGAAGCGGCGGCCCATAGACCGCCAAGACGCGATCGTCATCGGCGATCTCCGTGAGCGCGGTCGAAGGAATCCTGGCCACAAACCCATGCGGGATCTCAAAGTCGTATGTCAGCGGTCGACCGACAACGCCGCCCACCGCGCTCACAGCACGCTGCGCGTCGTCAAAGGACACTTCGTCGTGAAAGAGCAGACGAACAGTCGTGAAGGCGTTGCCACGCGACGCCGCGTGATAAGCCGATCGCGCAATCTTTTTGCCGGAAGTGTAGGAATCCACTTTCGCGATCCGCACGTCGCCTTCCAGCAAATCGGCGCTCGCGGCGTGGACCAGATAGCGGTGATTCGGCAAGATGCGCTGCACCTCGATGCCGTGTCGCGCCAGATCGGCAATTTCCTCCTGACGCAAGACGTGTTCGGCGTCGATGACGAAGTGCTGCACGGCGGCGGCAAGAAGGAGGGTTGCGATCATGGTTTAGCTAAGGCAGAGGGCAGAAAGCAGAAGGCAGAAGTGAGCAGCCTTCTGACTTCTGTCTTCTGACTTCTGACTTCTGCCTTCGCATGGTGCCCGAGGTCGGAGTCGAACCGACACGAGGCTTGCGCCCCGGCAGATTTTGAGTCTGCTGCGTCTGCCATTTCGCCACTCGGGCTTTTCTCAGGACTGAGGACTGAGCACTGAGGACTGAGTATCTCGCCAACGGTGCGCAATCGAATGCAATTCCTCATCGGTAAGGATACGGTTGGTGGACTTGGCGCGTTGAAAAATTTCCTTGACCAATGATTCCTCTTGCGGATAGCCGTGGGTTGCCAACCAGTAAACAACGTTCGACAATCCCGACATCGGCCCGACCTCGATGATCTGCTGGAGGCCGAACATCCCGGCAGGCACGCCGGAGTAGACGCGATCGGCCAGCCACTCGCTTCCCTTTTTCTTCGCTTTGATGATCGCCGCAGCATGGACGCCCGTTCCGGTCCGGAACGCATCGCGGCCAATGACCGGATATTGATCCGGCAGCGGGACCCTGGTCGCATGCGACACGAAGTGAACGTACTCGGGCAATTGCGTCAGGTCGTTCTCGATCCAGCCCATCAACTTCAGGTTCACCATCAATAGATCGATGGGCGTGTTGCCGACGCGCTCGCCGATCCCCATCGCGCATCCGTGCACGCGATCCGCTCCTGCCTCGAGCGCGGCGATGGAGTTGATAACGCCGAGGCCGCGATCGGAGTGACCGTGCCAGTCGATTTTCACCGCCGGGTTCGCGGCATTCACCACTTGTCGCACGAAGCGAATCAGATTGCGCACGCCCCACGGCGTGGCGTGGCCCACTGTGTCGCACACGCACACGCGCATTGCGCCGGCGTCGATGGCCGCCGTGTAAAGCTTCTCGACGTCCTCGGGCTTCGCGCGCGTCGTATCTTCCGTCACGTACATCACCGGCAGACCTTCAGCGATCGCAAAGCGGACCGCCTTGGCCGACTGATCGATGATCCAATCGAGGTCCCACTCCTCGGCAAATTGTCGAATCGGTGAGGAGCCGATGAACGTGCACGCTTCGATCGGGATGCCGACGCGCTGGGAGATTTCGGCGATCGGGCGGATGTCGTTCTCGTGCGTCCGTGCGGCACAGTTGGCGGCTACGCTCAATTTTCGATCGACGATCTCGCGTGCCAGGCGCTCAACCGAGCGCTGCACATGCGGACCTGCGCCGGGGAGGCCGATATCGGCGGAATCGACGCCGATATCGTTCATGAAATGCAGGATCCGGACTTTTTCGTCGAGCGTCGGATCAGTCACCGAGGGCGACTGCAGTCCGTCGCGCAGCGTCTCGTCATCGAATTCGATTTTGCGATCGCCGCCGCGAGCCGGCCTCTCAGTCGCGCTGTTCCAGTCATAAATGAGGTCGTGAAGGTTTTCGTCCATGTCACTTGCCCTTGAAACTCGGCGGCCGCTTCTCGAGGAAAGCCCTCATGCCTTCCTTAGTATCCTCGCTCGCGCAGAGCAGACCAAACAGCGTCGCCTCTAAGAACTCGCCTTCTCGAACCGGCATTTCGCCGCCGCGCGTGACGGCCTCGATGGCGGCGCGGATCGCCAGAGGCCCGCGCGACATGATCTTGCGCGCCATCTCCTCGGCCGCCGTCATGAGCTGATCGGCGGGCACCACTTTGTTCACCAGGCCGATTCTCTCCGCCTCGGCCGCGCCGATGCGGTCGCCCGTGCAGATCAGCTCCAACGCCTTGGCCGAGCCGAGGAGACGGGCCATCCGCTGTGTGCCGCCGTAGCCGGGAATGATGCCCAGGGTGACTTCGGGGAGTCCGATTTGCGCTTTGTCGGAGGCGATGCGGATGTGACATGCCAGCGCCAGCTCGCATCCGCCTCCGAGCGCGAAGCCGTTGATGGCGGCGATGACGGGTTTTGGAAATTTCTCGATGAACGCGAAGATGAATTGCCCGCGCTCGGAAGTCTCCTTGCCGGTCAGGGGAGTCTTCTGCGCGAGCTCGTTGATGTCGGCGCCCGCGACGAATGCCTTCTCGCCTCCGCCCGTGACGATGACGGCCTTCACCATCACGTCGTCGTGCGCGGTCGAGAAAGCGTGAAAAATCTCCTCGAAAGTCGCGGCATTCAAGGCATTGAGGACTTTCGGTCGATCGATGGTGAGAACGAGGATGCCGTCGCGAAGCGCGACTTTGACATTTTCGTAGGCCATCACCGTATCCGATCGAAGGGCACCGGCTTCTCGCCGGCGTAGTCGTAGAAGCCCGCGCCCGACTTGCGCCCGAAGCGCCCCGCCAGCACCATCTTGCGCAGCAGCGCCGGCGACGCGAAACGCTTCTCGCGATATTCATTGAACATCACGTCGGTGATGTAGTAGGTGGTGTCGAGCCCGACGAAATCGAGGAGCGTGAATGGACCCATGGGATAGCCGCAACCGAGCTGCATGGCTTTGTCGATGTCTTCAATGGATCCGACACCCTCCTCGAATGCCCGGATGGCGTCGAGCAGATAGGGCACCAGCAGGCGATTGACGATGAAGCCCGAATTGTCGCGGCACGACACGGGATCCTTGCCCAGCGATTTCGCGAATGCGAAGGCCGTGTCGAATGCCGCATCGCTCGTCAAAATCGTGCGCACGACTTCCACCAGCTTCATCAGCGGAACAGGGTTGAAGAAATGGAGTCCGACGAACTGCTTCGGACGCGCGGTGGCCATCGAGAGCTCGGTGATGGTGAGCGATGACGTGTTCGACGCGAAGATCGCCTCTTTCTTCACGATCGTGTCGATGGCGGCGTAGGTCTCTTTCTTGATGTTCGGGTTCTCGGTGATGGCCTCGATGACGATGTCGCATTCGGCGAGGTCCTTGAGCGATACCGAGCCTCTCAGGCGTTTGAGACAGGCGTTCTTATCGTCCGCTGAGAGTTTTCCCTTGTCGACGAACTTGCTCAGGCTCTTGTCGATGCCGGACATCCCCTTCTCGAGAAACTTCTGTTCGACCTCGACCACCACTGTGTCGTAGCCGGATTGCGCCGACACCTGCGCGATGCCGGAGCCCATCAATCCGCAGCCGAGAACGCCAACCTTCTTGATCTTTGACATGGTCGGGCATTCTAAGCGAGGGATGAGGGCGGGAGGGATGAGGGATGAGGGCGGAGATTCAGCCCTCATCCCTCAGCCCTCATCCCTCATCCTTCAGCCCTCATCCCTTATGCTCCCGTTCATGGAGCGACAGAAGCTCAAGCCCCAAGTCGTGCTTCTGGGGCTCATCTCGCTGCTGAACGATTCAGCGAGCGAGATGATCTATCCGCTTCTGCCGATCTTTCTCACATCCACGCTGGGCGCGACGCCGATGATCGTCGGACTGATCGAAGGAACGGCGGACGCACTCTCTTCGATTCTCAAACTCGTGGCGGGATCGATTTCCGATCGACTGCCGCGACGCAAATGGCTGGTCGTCGGCGGCTACGCGCTGGCGACCGTGTCGCGGGCGTGGATCGCGCTGGCGGGCCGGTGGGCCAGCGTCCTCGGCGCGCGCCTTCTCGATCGGACCGGAAAAGGGATTCGATCGGCGCCGCGCGACGCCATGATCGCCGACGTCACGCCCATCGAGAGCCGCGGCCGAGCGTTCGGATTTCAACGCGCGCTCGACCACACCGGCGCCGTCGTCGGCCCGCTCCTCGCGATTCTTTTGCTCAACGCCGTCCACCTCCCCATGCGCACCGTGTTCATGATCGCGGTGATTCCGGGCGCGATCGGAGTGGCGCTGTTGATTTTGTTTCTGCGCGAGCCGCTTCGAACTACACCACCACGAGACCCCACAACCCCGCAACCGCGCAACCTCCCCCGCCCCTTCTACTACGCCCTGGCATCGATCGCGCTCTTTTCACTCGCCAACTCCAGCGATGTATTTCTGTTGCTTCAGGCGCACGCCGCGGGCGTGACTGTCGGCATGTTGCCGGTGTTGTGGTCGGCACACCACGTGATCAAGGCGCTCTTCTCGACTCGCGCCGGCGCGCGATCCGACATCACCGACCGTCGAAAATTGCTCATGGCCGGATGGTTGTTCTATGCCGCCATCTACTTCGCTTTCCCGTTCGCTAAATCGTTATATATGTTCGTCATACTTTTTGTTCTGTACGCCATCCCGTTCACGCTGACCGAGGGGGCGGAGCGGGCGTGGATCAGCGATCTGGTGCCGGCCGAGGCACGAGGACGCAGCTTCGGGATGTACTACCTCGCCACCGGGCTCTCCGTGCTGGCCGGCACGGCGCTCTTCGGCGCCCTGTATCAGGGCGTCTCACCGCGTGCGGCCTTTTTCACGGGGGCGGCGCTGGCGCTGGCCGCGGCCGCGTCGGTGCGCGCCGCCAGGACCAGCCGGGTCTTGAGATCGAACAGCCCCTCTTCCAAGCCAACCGGATAGCGATGTGGATTCACGAAGCGCTTGACGCCGTCGTGGAAACGCTCGAGCTGCGCGGCACGGCGCGCGCGGATCTGCTCGATCGAGGGCAGCTCGTAGACGCGCTTTCCCTGCCGGAAAATCGGCACCAGCAGATCTTCATACTTCGCATTTGCCGGGACGCTTCGCCGGCGCGTGGGATCGAGCGGATCGACGATGGTGCGACCCGGCTGGCCGCCGAGCTGATCGAAGATCATGTCGGCGTCATCGAAGCGGCGCACCTGGAGCATTCCCGGATTGGAGGTCTTGATGGCCTGTTCCGAGACCTTGATCCGATACTGCCACTCCTTTCCGCGCGGTCGGATGGCCGACAATTTGTACACGCCGCCTAACGCCGGCTGATCGAAGGCCGTCAGGAGTTTGGTTCCCACTCCCCACAGATCGATCTTCGCTCCCTGCTCCTTGAGGCTCGCGATCAGATGCTCGTCGAGCTCGTTGCTGGCCGCTATGGCCGCCTTCGGAAATCCGGCGGCGTCGAGCATTTTGCGGATCTCCTTCGACAGATACGCCAGATCTCCCGAGTCGATGCGCACGCCGATCATTTCGTGTCCGCGCTGTCGGAGCCGTTTCCCGACTTCGATGGCGCGCGCCGCACCCTGCAGCGTGTTGTAGGTGTCGATCAGGAACAGACAATTGCCCGGCATGACCTCGGCGTATCGCTCGAAGGCCTCCATCTCGCTGTCGAACGCCATGACCCAACTGTGCGCGTGTGTGCCCATCACGGGAATCTTGAAATCGGCGCCGGCCAGAACATTCGATGTCCCGACGCAGCCTCCGATGTAGGCCGCGCGGCTGGCGGCATGGCCGCCGTTGACGCCCTGAGCGCGGCGCAGCCCGAAGTCGATGACCGGATCGCCTTTCGCGGCGTAGACGACACGCGCGGCCTTGGTTGCGATCAGCGACTGGAAATTGAGGATGTTCAGCAGTGCTGTTTCAACGATCTGCGCTTCGAGAATCGGACCGACGACGCGCATCATCGGCTCGTGGGGAAAGACGACCGTCCCCTCCGGCATGGCATCGATGTCACAGGTCAGACGCAGCGTCTCGAGATGGCGGAGGAAGTCGTCGGAGAAGAGGTTGACGGTCGCCAGAAAATCGAGGTCGTCCTTCCCGAATCGCAGCGATTCGAGGTAGTGCACCGCCTCTTCCAGTCCGGCCGCGATGGTGTATCCGCCCTCGAACGGATTCTCGCGAAAGTAGAGATGGAAGACCGCCGCGTCACGATCCTTACCGCTCTTCCAATAGCCATAGGCCATGGTGAGCTCGTAGAAATCGGTGAGGAGCGCGGAGGAAAACGTTACGCCGACTCCATCATCTCCGCGGGGATATCGAAATTCGACCAGACATTCTGCACGTCGTCCTGATCGTCGAGCATCTCCAGAAGGCGCATGGTCTGCTTGGCCTTGGCCTCATCGAGCTTCACGTATAGCGACGGGATCTGCCCGATCTTCGCTTCCACGGTCGGAATGTTGTTCTTTTCGAGCGCCTGACGCACGGCTTCGAAACTGTCGGGCGAAGTGAAAATCTCGTAGGCCTCGGGGTTGTCGGTCTGCAGATCGTCGGCTCCTGCTTCGAGCGCGATCTCCATCAGCTTGTCCTCTCCGACCGCCTTCTTCTCGATCGTGAAAAAACCCTTGCGATCGAACTGGAACTTGACCGAGCCGGGGGTGCCGAGGTTCCCGCCATTTTTTTCGAAGATGTGGCGGATCTCCGGCGTGGTGCGATGCGAGTTGTCCGTCAATGCCTCGACGATGATGGCCGCGCCGCCCGGACCGTAGCCTTCATACGTGATCTCTTCGTAGGTGGCCCCCTCCAGCTCGCCGCTGCCGCGTTTCACCGCGCGCTCGATGGTGTCCTTGGGCATGTTGTTCGCCTTGGCCTCGTTGACCGCGGCCCGCAAGCGAGGATTGCCGTTGATATCTCCGCCGCCCGAACGAGCGGCCACCGTCATCTCTTTGATGAGGCGCGTGAAGAGTTTTCCGCGCTTGGCATCGGTAGCACCCTTTTTGTGCTTGATGGTGCTCCATCGACTATGGCCAGACATGAGAGGCTCCTTTGCGGAAGCAGGCCTGAGATTATATTCAAAACATCCACCACAGAGACACAGAGGACACCGAGCGATTGTCTCTGTGCTCTCTGTGCCTCTGTGGTGATTACATCTCGAACGGCAGCTTCCGCAGCCGCTTCCCCGTCAATGCAAAGATCGCGTTGCCGACCGCGGGCGCGATGGGCGGGACGGGCGGCTCACCGGTGCCGGTCGGCAGCATGCTGCTCGGAACGATGTGCGTTTCGACGACCGGCATCCGATCGATGGTCAGCAATGGATAATCGTGAAAATTGGTCTGCTCGATGCGGCCATTTTTCTCGGTGATCGCTCCGTAAAGCGCGGCCGACAATCCAAACGCGATCCCGCCCTCGACCTGCGCCGCGATACCGTCAGGGTTGACCGCCGTACCGCAATCGATGGCGGCGACCACGCGGTGAACCCGCGGCGTCCCATCCTTCCCGATCGACACCTCGGCCACCTCGGCGCAGTAGGTCAGCGAATCGTAGACGCACGCGAAGCCGCGAGCGCGTCCGGATGGCAGCGGCTTGCCCCAGCCCGATCGATCGCGCACCGCCGCGATCACGCCCTTCATGCGATCGCCTCGAAACGGAAATTCCTTTTCCTGGGCGTCACTCGTCGGAATGACAACTCCGTCGCGCAGAAGCGCCAGTTGAAAGTCGATGGGATCGGCGCCGGCAGCGCGAGCAAGCTCGTCGAAGAAAGTTTGAATCACGAATGTGTTCGCGGCGCCGCCCACCGAGCGCCACCATCCGCGCGGCACGCCGGAATCGACCAGCATGAACTCTCCGCGCGAATTCGGGATCAGCTCGAACACTTCGTCGAGCGTTCGTCCTTCCGCCAGATTCTCCGCCTTCGGTCCGCGGTAGTAGGCCCTCACGGTGGGAGACGCAGCCCGCCAACGCAACGCCGACAACTTCCCGTTCTGATCCAGCCCGCCGGTCAGCTTGTAATGCCCGGCCGGACGGTAGAAGTCGTGCGTCATGTCGTCTTCGCGCGTCCACTGCACATGAACCGGTGCGCCGGCCTGCTTCGAGATCAGCGCCGCCTCGACGGCGTAATCGTTGTTGATCCGACGGCCGAACCCGCCGCCGGCGAGCGTGACATGCACCTTCACGTTCTCCGGCTTGATCTTGAGCGCTGCTGCCACCGCGCGCGCTGCGGCGTCGGGAAACTGCGTCGGAGCCCAGATCTCGGCGCCCTGATCGCCGACCTTGGCCGTTGCGTTCTGCGGCTCCATGGTCGCGTGCGCGAGGAATGGGACGTCGTATTCTGCCTCGACGATTTTTGCGGCGGCACTCAGCGCGGCGTCGACATCGCCGCGATTTCGGAAGCGCTCCGTCGGCGCGCCCGCCATGGCGTCCTGCATCGCCTTCTGCAGGGCCGCGCTGCTTTCGCCCGCATGCGGTCCCTCGTCCCACTTCACCTCGAGCGCGTCGCGCCCTTTGATGGCCTTCCAGGTCGAATCAGCAACGACTGCCACGCCGCTCCACGGCAGACTGACGCCGATGGCATCGATCTGCACCACCTGCTTGACACCCGGCATGGCCTTGGCGCGGCCCGCGTCGAAGCTGGACACCTTGCCGCCGAACACCGGCGATCGCGCGACCGCGGCGTAGAGCATGCCCGGAACGCGCACGTCGGTGCCGA
>DASPZU010000059.1:0-51034 GCA_035636095.1 Thermoanaerobaculia bacterium | reverse complement strand
GCCAAGGCTGCTTACGGTCCAACCGGACGGGTGTGGGTCAGCTCGCTCAAGCCGGGCGATCTTCTCGAGCTCCGCGGCGCATGGACGTCGAAGGATGTGCTGAAGGCCAATTCGATCGAGGTCATCACCGATCGCGAACCGTCGTTCTGCCGCACCGCCGCCCGCCGCGGAGAGCTCAGCGGCGACACGCAGGCACGCGAACAGGACGAGCGGAAGTTTCTGAACAAGCTCGAAGACTAACTTGATCGAGCTGATCGACGTCCTCACGCCGGATGGAAAATCAACCGGCCTGCGCAAGCCGAAAGATCAGGTCCATCGCGATGGCGACTGGCATCGCGCCGCGCACGTCTGGGTGGTCGCGCCCGAGGGCCGCATCCTCGTGCAGCGCCGATCGCTGCGAAAGGAAAACAACCCGGGACTGTGGGACGTGTCGGCGGCCGGACATCTCTCGGCGGGAGAGTCAGCGGTGGAGGCCGCAATTCGCGAAACCTTTGAAGAGATCGGACTGGCGCTCGCGCCCGAAGAATTGCTCTTCGCCATGACGCTTCGGCAATCGAGCGTCCTCAATGGCGGCAAGTACATCGACAACGAATTTCATGAGATCTTTCTCGTTCGGCGTGACGCCGACATCGCGTCGCTGAAACTCGATCCGGAAGAAGTCGCGGAGGTGCAATGGCTCGACGATCTGCGGCCGGACGAAACCTTCGTGCCGCATGGAGACGAATACGCACTGGTGTCGCGCTTGTCGCGTTAGGATGCGCGACCGGCCGTATGCATCACGTCGACACCCTGATGCGCGATTACACCGGCGACGTCCCCGGCGCGAGCGTGCTGGTCGTTCGCGACGGAAATGTCATCCTCCGCAAAAGCTACGGCCTGGCCAATCTCGAAGAGCGAGTCCCCGCCACGCCGGACACCAACTACCGTCTCGCTTCCGTTACCAAACAATTCACGGCCGGCGCGATATTGTTATTGAAAAATAGCAACAAGTTATCACTTGATGATTATATAACGAAATACTTGCATGTTCCGGAGCAGGGCATCACCATTCGACACCTGCTGACCCATAGCTCCGGACTTCTGGCGTACGAGGATCTGATTCCCCCCGGGACCACACGACAGCTCAAGGATGCCGATGTCCTCGAGCTTCTGGCCGGGCAGAACACGACCTACTTTGCGCCCGGGACGCACTACCGTTACAGCAATACCGGCTACGCGTTCCTGGCGCTGATCGTGGAGCGCGTTTCGGGGCAGCGATTCGCCGATTTTCTTCGCGACGACATTTTCAAACCGGCCGGCATGAGGGCGACGGTGGCATTGGAAGAGGGAATCTCGACGGTCGCGCATCGCGCCTTCGGCTACAGTCGCATGAGCGAAGGATGGCGCCGCACCGATCAAAGCCTCACCAGCGCCGTCCTCGGCGACGGCGGCATTTACACCTCCATCGACGATCTCGTTCATTGGATCGCCTGGCTCGAAAGCGGCCGGTTCGATGCCGCGCTCGTCCCGGCCACTCCCACCGACGATGCTGCGGTTCAATACGGATTCGGATGGCGGATCAGCGAGCACGCCGGCCAGCGGCTGGTCTCGCATACAGGCGAGACGATGGGATTTCGGAATGCGATCGTCCGCTTTCCCGAGCGGCATCTGACCGTCGTGGTGCTGACGAACCGAAACGAAGGTGTGCCTTACAAGATTGGCATCGAGATCGCTGACGCGTTTCTTTCGCAATGAAATCGCAAGCTTTTCCTTCGCATCGCGATCATTTGCTGGTGCTCAATCCCGACGACGAATTCTTCGCGTCGCTGACCGATTTCGCGAAAAGGAATCGCATCGAGGGCGGGAGCTTCTCCGCGATCGGCGCGTTTCAGAGCGCGACCGTGGCGTACTGGAACCGCGAAACGAAGCAGTACGAGAACATCGAGGTCGCGGAGCAGGTCGAAGTGGTTGCGCTCAACGGCAGCATCGCGCGATCGGGCGATGGCGTGAAAATTCACTCTCACGCCGTGTTAGGCCTCCGAAACGGATCAACGGTTGGCGGGCACCTCGTGCGCGGCGTTGTCTATCCGACCGTGGAGATCTTCGTCGTCGATTACGGAACGCGGCTGACGCGTCGTATCGACGACAAGACCGGCCTCTTCTTGCTCGACATCTAGTGCGGCTGCCGGAGCGGATCGCGGCGGCGATCGGCCGGATCGACCTCGTCCTCCAGCTCGTATTCGTGATCTTCGCCCACTTCGCGAAGGGTATCGTCTTCGTCGTCGACTACTTGCCGGTTACTCCGCTTTTCGGGTTGTGCTGTGTTCGGCATGAGCCGTGTCTCCTCAATATTCATGAAGCGCGCCTGCCTTACCGCTCCCGGGCGATGGGATAGAGACGCCATCGCTGATCCGCAAACGGCGTCCTGGAGTAGAAAAAATCCAGACGCTGCTCGGCACTGGCGCGGAAGGCCTCATCGGAAGCAAGTCTGCGCTCGAACTCGCTTTTCAGCGCCGGATCGGACGCCAGCATCTCCTCCGCCATCGGCTCCGTCACGTAGGCCTCGGCGTATTCGGTGCGCTGAAAAATCGAGTGAAAAAACCCCCATTGCAGAAACGAGTCGGACGACATCGGCTCGAGGAGAACGGCCGCCAGATCGCCCAGCGGCTGCTCGGTGCTGACGCGAAACGAGCCGGCCGGGAAGCGTTCCGTACGCCGCTCGATTCTCACTTTCGAAACGACGCGCACGTGGCCCTCGAACGGCTGGGCGTCGAATTTCGGATCCTCGAGGCGGTACATGTCGACGTCGACGTCGCGCGCATCGCTGATGCGGTCGACGGCGATCCCGTGGACCTTCAATCGATCGACGATGTCGTTCCAGGCGGAAGGAATCCAGTAAGCCTTCGCGCGCGGAACGGAGAGGGAAACCTCGTTTTGTCTGTAAACGGCCAGAGGTCTGGTGATGGGCTTGCCGGTGTATTCGATCCGCGTCGTGCCGGAAATTGTTGATGGTAATGTGTGCGATTCGATGCCGAGGAAATCCATCATCTCGACGGTGGCAGAGGCGGGCGGGACCCGCCACTCCAGCGGCACTCGATTCGGTCGTGACTCGGTGTCGACCATCGCGGCGCGCTTGAGGGCGACGCCTTCAGTGCCGAGAATCTGGAATGTCGACTGGATGAGGACCAGAGTGGCGAGGACGCGCTGCTGGTACGGCTTGAGCGAATGCGTCTCCACCAGAATCGAGGGGATGTGTCGCAGATCTCCGTAGGCATTCGAGAATCGCGGCGGCAGCGTCACCGCTGTTAGGCCGTGGACCGGGTCTTCCGGGATCAGCGGACCCGGAATGTGGCCCATGTCGCGCAACGCTCCCCGCAACGCCGGTGCCAGCGTGACGTCGAGCCAGCGCGCGCTTTGCGGCGAATGCACGCCGGCGTTCCATCCGAATGTGATGTCGTACTGGTAATCGGCGCCGTCGGTCACATGGATGTCCATGTAGAGATCGGGGCGCCACCGATCGAGCGCCGCGATCATCGCGCGCATTTCGTCGGTGTCGAGTTTCGTGTAGTCGCGGTTGAGGTTCAGATTCTGCGCGTTGGTGCGCCAGCCGGTGACGTCCGGTCCGCGTTGATTGATCCGGCCGTACTGCGACGCGCGTTGGTGACCGTCGACGTTGAAGATCGGAACGAACATGAAGTTGGCGCGGTCAAGGAGCGATTTCCACCGACCGCCGACGGTCAGCTCGCGAAGAAACATCAGGCCGGCGTCCTTGCCATCGATCTCGCCGGCGTGAATGCCGGCCTGGACGAAGAGAGTCGGCCTGGCACTGCGCTGCAGTGTTTCGGGCGTGAAGAGGCGATCGCGCGAAACGACCGCCATCCAGATGTCGCGCCCTTCCGGCGACCGCCCGAGCGAAACGAGTCGAACCTCCGGCGCAACCGCCGCGAGTTGGCGCAGCCAGATCACCGTTTGTTCGTAAGTCGGCGTGGCGTGAAACGCTGTTTTCTCGGCGATCGTGATCCAGCGATCGTCCGGTTTCGCGATCCATTGACGGCTCTTGCCATCCCACGGGATCGGCGGCGGGAGGGGAGGGGGAGGGGGAGGGGGAGGGACAGCGACAGCAGACCACGCGGCGAATGCCAGGCTCAGCATTCGCGGGATGTTATCGCTTGATCACCAGAATCGTTAGATCATCTTCGCGAATGCCGCCGGTGTGATGGTCGACGTTCCGCTCGATGTTCTCGGCGATTTCTTTCGAATCGCGGCCCTGCAAAGCGGCGGCAAGCCGCCGCACTCCAAAATCCTGCGCTTCGATGACCCCATCGCTGTAAAGCACGAGCGATTCGCCGCGCTGCAGTGTCGTTTCAAACGTTGTCCAGCTCGATGATGGCAGGATGCCGATCACCGGCCCGGTCGACGCGATCTCCTCGATCGCGCCGTCCGCGCGCGCGATCATGGGCGGGCAATGCCCGGCGTTCGCAATCATCACCGTTCCATCGTCGTGCAGATTGCCGATGATGACGGTTGCGAACTTGTTGGCAGCCATCAGCGGCTTGATGAAGGCGTGGAGGCGAGTCATCGTGACGGAGGGATCGCACGCAGTCCGCGCGCACGACACGATCCGCTGCTCGAGCTCTTCCTGAATCATCGCCATCACGACGGCTGCCGGAAGTCCCTTGCCCGCGACATCGCCTAACGCAAACCACAGTCGCTCGCCTGCGCGATGCAGAAAATAGAAGTCGCCGGTGAAGGCGCGCGCCGGGATCGAAATGGCGTGCACATCGTGGAGCGCCGCCGACCTCGGCGGCACGGAGAACAACGGCATCTGCACGACTACGCCGCCGCTGGCTGACATCTCCGGCATGGGCGGAATCCTTTCCCGGTCGCCTCGTCCGCGTCGTGGAATGGGACGCGGTTTTCCTCGCGAATCCGACGCGCGTCCCGACACGTCGGGCAGCAAAAAATCCGTGTTGTCCGGGAACCGACGAACCGGATGCCCTCTCGCGCCAGTGCGTCGAGCTGATCGACGTCGACGCCTTCGCGTTGCAGCAGATCGCGCTTCATCTTCGGACCGTAACCGTACTTGCCGACGCCGCCGGCGGCCGGCACCACGCGATGGCATGGCACCACGAACGGCACAACGTTGCGCGCGACATAGTTCGCAACCGCGCGTACCGCTTTCGGTTTCCCGACCTGTTGCGCCAGCCAGGAGTAGCTGCGCACCTCGCCGCGTGGAATGGTGAGCAACGCCTGCGCGACACTGCGCTCCAGCTCCGAGGCTTCGCTCAGATCCACGGCCGGCTTGTCGACGCCTGCGCCATGCAGGGCATCGATGACCTGCTTGCGCAGCGGCTCGGGCACGGTCGCGCGCTCGAGTGTGCGCCCGTAGCGCTTGCCGTAACGCTGGCGAAGATCATCCAGGGAGTGACCGCTGATCATTCGAATCGTCCGATCCGAGAAAGCGACCCAGACGTCTTCGACGCGATCGTAAAAGTCCGTCATTCGAACGCTCTCGCGTAGCGAACGCGGAGGCTCGATCCGCAACGCCTTGACCGCTTGCGCCAGCTCGCCGACATCGGTGGCGGACTCTTCGCAGCTCTTGCAGGTCTTCAAGTGCTCTTCGACTGCGCGATGCTCTTCTTTCGGAAGCTCTCCGGTGCGAAGTGCATCGACGCGCGTCAGTGTTGGTCTACACCGCATACGCGACCCCCTTCTTCTCCAGCGCCTCCCGCAGCAGTTTGAGCGACCGGAACACTTTCCCTCTCAACGACGCCTCGGATCCCCCGATGGTCTTGACGATTTCCCCGTAGGACATCTCTTCCATGAAACGCAGCATGATTAATTCGCGCGCGTCGACCGGCA
The DNA here is from genome assembly GCA_035636095.1 of Thermoanaerobaculia bacterium. GTDB lineage: Bacteria > Acidobacteriota > Thermoanaerobaculia > Gp7-AA8 > Gp7-AA8 > Gp7-AA10. Next base: position 45,193 of record DASPZU010000059.1, on the reverse strand, counting down.
GTAGCGCGATCGCGCGGCGTAACAATTCAACTTCCTGTTTTCGCTCCAGGTCCGAGCCTTCGAGATGGACGAATGGCCCCATGCGGCCGTCGTCGAAATCGGAGAGCGGCTGCTCGAGCTGGTGGCGTTTTCCGCGGCGTTTGTTGAGACAAAGATTGCGAACGGTCCGGAACAGCCACGGCCGCAGCGCCAATGCCGCACAACGCGCTTCGTCATACTGGCGCGTCAGCGCGCGATGCGTCCGCATCATCGCGTCCTGCACCACTTCCTGTGCGTCGAAGGCGTTCTGCAGAATGCCGTGCGCGTAGCTGTAGAGCGGTGCTTCAAACCGCTCGATCAGGCGCTCGAAAGCTCCCGGTTCGTGTCGATGGACGGCCACAGCAAGGTTCTCCTCATGGGTCTCGAGGGCTGGGGCAGCCTCGCCGCCGGTCCAGGAGTTCTTCATAGTCCTAACAACACGCCGTCGGGCCATTCCGTTCGGTGAAAAGACCAGTCAGATTAGGTCTTTTTCCTCTCGAATTGCGTCTTCGGCCTGGTCGTGTCGCGGGACGGATTGAGGCGAAACGCTTCCGGAACGTCCTTTCCTGCCATGATCGCCTGTGCCGCCAACTCTCCCACCGCCGGCGAGAGTTTGAAGCCGTGTCCCGAGCCCCCGCCGATGAACCAGACGTTGTCAGCGTGCGGGTGGCGGTCGATGATCAGGTTTCCGTCGGGACTGTTTTCGTAGTTGCAGAATTCTGTCGAGGCCAGCGGTGCTTTGGCCAGCTCCGGAAATCGCTCGGCGAGAAACCGCCGTGTTCGCTCCAGATTTTCCTTGTTCAGACTTCGCTTCTCGTGCGGCGCGTCGACCCGAATTCCGCGAGTATCGTCGGCGACTTTGAAGCCGTGGCTGTCGATGGCAGGGATTCCGTAGATGATGCGTTCGCCGAAATCGATCCAGATCGGAAGATCAGGGGGGGAGTAGCGTTTCGATCTCTTGGGAACTTCGAAGTAGTGGACTTCCTGCTGCGTTGGGCGGACCCAGTCGCCGAGAACATCCGGAAAGAGCTTGCCGAGCCACGGTCCACATGCGAAGACGTAGACATCGGTGTCTTTCATTCGAAAATTGGCGTCAACCGTCGCCTGACGGTACGTTCCGCCGGCCTTGACGAATGCGTCGCGAACGACGCCGCAGGCGCGCGATGCGTACAGCGCTCCTGCTTTCCGTTCGAACCAGACCGATTTCACTCCTTTGAAATCGATTTGCGGATAGCGGCGCCTCGCTTCCGGCAGCGTGAGTTTGTCCACGACGAAGCCGAGATCCTCGAGGATCGGGACCGCTGCCCGAACGTACGCGTCATCACCTCGATGCATCCACAGCGCTCCGGTTTCGACGTAGAGCGACGGGTCGAGTTTTTGCCACAGCTCGTACGCCCGCTTGACCATCTCGACGTAAACGCGATCGGGTCCATAGATCGCGCGGATGACACGCGTGGTGCCGCCCGAGCTGGAAATGGAATTGCCCGGAGCGGCCGCATCGACGAGCACGACATCGGCGCCGAGGTTGCGGAGGTGCAACGCCGTCCAGCCGCCGAAGGCGCCGGCGCCGATGACGGCGATTCGTAGTTTGTTGGCTGCGCTGTGTGCGCGGCGGGCGAGGGCGCCCGCCGCCACACCAGCAAGGAACGTTCGTCGCGAGATCAGAAGTTGACCCGCGTGCTGACTCCGAATGTCCGCGGTTGATTGGTCAGGTAGCCGACGCGTGCCCGGAAACCGCGCTCGCGATCGAGCGCCAGGAACGCCCGCTCATCGGTCACGTTGTTGATGAAAAACGCCGTGTCCCATTTCCCTTTCAAAACACCGACGCGCAGGTTGACGATGTCGTACGCCGGAAGTTTCGGATCGAAGGTGAACGTCGTTTGGGTCAACGGGCCTCCGATCGTTCCCTTGAACGTCGTCAGGTTGACGGTGGCATTCGTACCGAGGTCCTCGTCGCCGACTTGGGTGAAACGGTCGCCGACGTGGTTCCACACGCCGGTGAGATAACCCACCCAACGCTGCGTCGGCCAGCGATACGTGGCCGCGGCGGCCGCCTGATCCTGCGGCACGCTGGGCATGCGGGCGCCGCTTCGGATTCCGGAAATGATATTTCCTGCTCCGTCTCTCACGGTTGAGCGCAGCTTGGAGTCGGCGTGGCTTGCCGTAATTGCGAAATCGAAATTGTCATTCGGTGCCGCTTCGAATTCCACTTCGCCGCCGGTGCTTCGTGCCCGCGGCACATTCAGGATGATGCGCGACGAGCACGTGCCTGCCGTCACGGTGGCTTGCAGATTCCTGACATCGGACGAGAACAGCGCGACATTGAAGGCGCCGCGGTTATTCATGATTCTGGACTTCGAGCCGACCTCGTAATTCCACAGCGTCTCGTCCTTCCAGGTCGGATGTCCGCCGAATGTCGTCAGGTCGCTTGGCGAACAAAGCGGGGTCAGCAGCGGATCGTTGATGCCGCCGAGGCGGAAGCCTTTCGAGACCTGCGCGTTCAGGCGTGTGGAATCGCTCAACTTGTAGCTCGCCATCACGCGCGGCGCGATGCCGTTGGCCTTCACCGAACCGACGCTGTCGATCGGATCCGCAAAGATCCCGTCGAAAATCTGCGTGCGGTCTTCTTTGAAGTCGTACCAGCGCAATCCGCCGGTGAGATCGAGCTTATTGGCAACGGTGTAAGTACCCTCGCCGAACAGCGCCGACTGTTTGAGCTTGTAATGCAGGTCGGACTTGTAGAGCTCATCCGTCTTCGCAATTTTCGTCCCTGCGGTCGGGATGCCGCTCTTCGCTGTGAATCCAATGACCGGAAGGTTCTGTCCGTAGTCGCGTTTGTTGTCGGCGTAAAAGCCGCCGGCGACCCATTGGAATCCGGCTGTGTTTCCGGCGACGCGGAGCTCCTCGGTGAATCCTTTCGCCTTGGTCGCGTCGAACAGCGGAGCGTTGATGGTGTAGACGGCTGCCGGCAGGGCGATTGTGCCGCCGGTGATGCTCGCGGTCAGCGCGGTCGCGTCGCGAAGGACCAGAATGTCGCGATGGGTGTACGACGTGATCGACGTCAGAGTCCGTCCGCCGCCCAGGTCATATCCGAGATTCACGTCGCCCAATGTGAACTTGTCGGTGGTCGGCTCTCCGATCTGAGTGAACTGCTGACGTTTGCCAAGCGTCACTTTCGGCCGCGTGGTCGTATAGGGGTTTCCCAGGATGTTGAAGGCATCGATCCGGTTCCATCCCTTCATGTCGAGTTTCTGATAAAGGATGCGCGGCGTGATGCTCAGTTTGTCGTTGGGCTTGAACAGAAATGACAGGCGGGCTCCGGCCCGGTAACCGTCATTCGCATGTTTCTTGACGCTGAGGTCGGGTTGCACGGCGTCGATGAATCCGCCGTATTTCGTGTAGTAGCCCACGATGCGCGTCGCGGCGGTGGTGCTCATGGGCACATTCGTGGCGAACTTGAAGCTCCCCCCCGTGCCGCCGTTGTCGATCGTCTCGCCCGTGAGCTCGCCGACTGTTTCCGAAACTCCCGCCTTGGGCTGGTTGGTGATGTAGCGAACGGTGCCTGTCTCCGATCCGGAGCCGAACAGGGTTCCCTGCGGTCCGCGGAGAACCTCAACGCGCGACAGATCGAAGAAGTCGACGTCGGGCGTGAAGAGCGACAGCGAAATCACGGACTCGTCGAGATAGACGCCAACCTGTTCCTTGACGCCCGGCTGGTCGCGCACGATCTGCCCGGATGAAACGCCGCGCATCGCGACCTGACTCTGGCCAGGGCCGAGGTTCTGGACGGTGAAGCCGGCCACGTTGGCAGCGACGTCCTCGATCGTTTCCGCGCCGCGATCGCGAAGCTCGGTTCCCGTAGGCGCAGCAACAGACATGGGGACTTCCTGGATCGTCTCTTCCTTCTTGCGCGCCGTGACCGTCATCTCCTCGGTCACCTTCGGCTTCTTCTCCTCCTCAGGAGTCTTTTTCTCTTGATCTTTTTTCTGCGTTTCCTGCGCCATGACCGGCAAAACCGGGTTTGCAAATGAGAGAGCCGCGACGCACAACAGAGTTCTTGTAAGGAGACTTTTCATATCTTCCTCCTCCCGTTCCGATGGACTTTGCGGAATTCTGTCCGAACAAAGCAACCCATTGCAACATTTGGCCTGTTTCACCGTTCATAATGGCGTGGTGCAACTGTCCAGGAAAAAGAAAATAATTCTATTGATCGGCGCGGCAGCGCTGATCGTGATCACGCTCGCCTCGATGGTGGCCTCTCGCAAGCGCGAGAAGCCGACCATGGTCACCACCGATAAAGCCTTCCGAAAAACGATCACGCAACTGGTCACCGCGACCGGCAAAATCGAGCCGGAGGTCGAGGTCAAGATCGCTCCGGAAGTGTCGGGCGAGATTGTCGCCATTCCGGTGAAGGAAGGTCAGATCGTTCATCGCGGCGATCTGCTTCTGAAGATCAAGCCCGACGTTTATCAGGCCCAGGTCTCATCGCAACAGGCGGCCCTCAGCGGAGCGCGCGCGTCGACCATTCGGAATCGGGCTGAAGTCGATAAGGCTGAGATCGACTACAAGCGCGCTATGAGTTTGTTCAACAAGGGCCTGCTCTCGGAGTCCGATCGGAAGTCTGCCGAGACGAGCTACAACATGGCCAAGGCGGCGCTGGAAGCCTCGGAATTCGATGCCCAGCGCGCCGAGGGTGGTCTGCGGCAGACGAACGACACGCTGGCGAAGACGGTCATCTTTTCTCCGGTCGACGGCACCATCAGCTCGCTGCCCGCGCGCGTGGGTGAGCGCGTGGTCGGCACCATTCAATTCGCGGGCACGGAAGTGATGCGCATCGCGAATCTGAATGCCATGGAGGCCCGCGTCAACGTCAACGAAAACGACATCGTCAACGTGAAGATCGGCGACGCCGCGCGGATCAATGTCGATGCCTATCCCGATCGCCAGATTCGGGGCGTGGTTCGCGAAATTGCCAGCACCGCGCAGACGCGCAATCTCGGCTCGCAGGAAGAAGTGACCAACTTTGAGGTCAAGATCAGCATCCCCGACCCGCCCGTCGCGCTGCGGCCGGGAATGAGCACCACTGCTGATGTCGAGACCGCGACGGTGCAGAATGCCATCGTCGTTCCGATTCAAGCCGTGACAGTGCGCACGGATGCCAAGCTCTCTCCGGAGGAGCGTGAGAAGCAAAAGGCGCTGCAACAGGCTCGCGACGCCGGCGACAATCGCGCCGATGTCACGAATCAGACGCAGCAGAAGCAGAAGGAGCGTGAGCTGCGCGAAAAGCTGCTGCGGGTCGTGTTCGTGAAAACGGGCGACAAGGTCCGCATGCAGAAAGTGGATACCGGCATCGCCGACAGCACCTACATCGAGATCAAGAGCGGCATCAAGCAGGGCGATGAGGTCGTGTCGGGAAGTTACACCGCCATTTCGAGGAAACTGAAGGATGGGGCGAGGGTGGAGATTGAGAAGGCAGGGAAGGGATAATCCGAAATTAAGAATTTAGAATTTCAAATGAAAAATGAAAAAAGTCGTAAATTCTTAATTTTTCATTTGAAGTTTGAAATTCTTAATTTCAGATGATCTACGAATTAACCGAAGCCTTTCGCATCGCATTTCAGGTGATCCGCGCCCACAAGATGCGCTCGATCCTGACCGCTCTGGGCGTGATCATCGGCATCATTGCGGTCACGCTGATGGGATCGGCGATCGCGGGCATCGAAATCGGATTCGAGCGCAGCCTCTCCGTCATTGGCGACGACCTCCTCTACGTCGAGAAGTGGCCGTGGCACCACGTCGATGACTGGTGGAACTATCGCAACCGCCGCACGATGCAGGTGCATTACGCCGATGATTTGAAGCGCATCATCGCGGCGACGCCGAATTCGCAGTTGATCACCGCCGTGCCGACGCTGAACACAGTTCGCAACATCAAGTACGGCGACAACCAGGTCAACGCAGTCTTCACCCAGGGAACGACCGACGAGTTTCTGGTCACATCGATCGGGACATTCACTCAGGGACGATTTTTCACCGAGACCGAATCGCGCGGCGGCGCCAACGTCTGTGTCCTCGGCTTCGACGTCGCGGAAGCGTTGTTCCCGAGCGAGCCCGCGGTCGGAAAGACGGTGCTCATCGACAGCAATCCCTTCCGCGTCATCGGCGTCTGGACCAAGATGGGCACCTTCCTGGGACTCTTCAGCTTCGACTCGTACGCCGTTGTGCCGCTTCCGGCATTCACGAAGACATTCAGCTCGCGGCTCGACACCTCGATTCGCGTCAAAGTGAAAGACAAAGAACACCTCGAGGCCGCCAAGGACGAGCTGGTCGGCCACATGCGCCGCGTCCGCGGATTGCGTCCGGAGCAGCCCAACGATTTCGAGATCAATGAGCAGGGCGCGCTGCGCAGCACGCTCGGTCCGATCAAGGGCGGCATCGCAGTGGCGGGGCTTTTCGTGACCGGGCTGGCTCTCTTCGTCGGCGCGATCGGCATCATGAACATCACCTATGTCAGCGTGAAGGAGCGCACGCGCGAGATCGGCACGCGCAAGGCCATCGGCGCGCGGAGGCGATCGATTCTGTTGCAGTTCCTCGTCGAAGCGGTCGCGATCTGTCTCGTCGGCGGCGCGGTCGGATTGCTTCTCTCGTGGTTGATGTCGACCGCGGTCGCGGCGGCATTCCCTTCCTTTCCGATGCGCTTCTCGATCGCTCTGGTCATGACGGGTCTGGTGGTGTCGACGATCACGGGAATCGTCTCGGGATTCGCGCCCGCTCTCTCGGCCTCGCGATTGGATCCGATCGAGGCATTGAGGTACGAATGAGGCACCCTCACTTCGTAATCCCTCGCCCCGCGTCAGCGGGGAGAGGGTGGTCCCGCGGAGCGGGACCGGGTGAGGGGCGATGAACTTCCACGAAATCATCCGCATGGCGCTGGGCGCGCTGAAGACCAACAAGCTCCGTTCGGGTCTCACCATGCTCGGAGTCACCATCGGCGTGTTCTCGGTGATCGGCGTGATGACGGCGCTGAGCGTGATCCAGCTCTCCATCGAGAACGGATTGAGCTTTCTGGGCAGCAATCTCTTTCAATTCGCGAAATACCCGGTGATCAGCTCGCGCGATCCCGAGGAAAAGTACGCCAATCGCCGCAACATCTCGTTGCAACAGGCCAATGAATACAAGCGCCTGATGGAAGGACAAGCGAACGCCATCTGCTTCAAAGTCTTCGATCGCGGAAAGCCGGCCGCGTTCGGCAACTCGAAGATCCAGGGCCTCACGCTGGTCGGCACGAATGAGAGTTTCCTGATCGCGAACTCGTACACCTTGGGCTACGGCCGCAACATCTCGCCCGAGGATGTCGATCTCGCGCGCAGTGTGGTGGTGGTCGGACGCGACGTCGAGAAAAAACTCTTTCCCAATCAGACGCCCATCGGCAAGACCATCAAGATCAACGAGCGCCCGTACATGATCATCGGCGTGCTTGCGGAAAAGGGATCGTCGTTCGGTCAGAGCCAGGATGACATCCTGCTCGTTCCGATCACCCGCTACTTCAACGACTTCGGATGGGTCAATCGGACCATCAACGTTGCGACCCAATCGACGTCGCAGGCGACGTACAACCAGACCCTGGACAAGGCCATCGGCGCGATGCGCGTCGCGCGTGGCCTCAGGCTGGGCAAGGAAAACGATTTCGAGATCTATTCCAACGACACCCTGGTCTCGGCATTCGCGCAAGTCGCGGGCACGATCAGAATCGGCGCGTTCGTGGTGAGCGCGATCGCGCTGCTGGCCGCCGGCATCGGCATCATGAACATCATGCTGGTGAGCGTGACCGAGCGGACGCGCGAGATCGGCGTGCGCAAGGCCATCGGCGCGCGCAAGGACGACATCGTCAAACAGTTTCTCTTCGAGGCCGTGGTGCTCTCGGAAGTGGGCGGCCTGGCGGGGATTTTGTTCGGCGTCGCCGGCGGCAACGGCGTCGCGCTGTGGTTCGACATCGCGATGGTCTTTCCATGGTTCTGGGCGGTCACCGGCCTCATTGTCTGCTCCATCATCGGCATCGGCTTCGGGTGGTATCCGGCCTGGAAGGCCGCCACCCTCGATCCCATCGACGCGCTGCGCTGGGAGTAAATCCGGCATCAAATTCGCTCATGAAAATGGGTCATGAGACCCCTTCTCCTGGTTTTCGCCCTGACCGCCACAACTCTCTCCGCTCAGGATTGGCGCGGCCAGCTCGAGATGGTTGAAAACGATCTCCGCACCCATCATTACGGACACGCGCGCAAGTGGTCGATCAAGTTGATCAACAGCATGACCGATCACCTCGGCACCGGTCCCGACGCCACTTACACGCTGGCCCTGACCGTCGCTTACCGCGCCATGGCCGAACAAGGTTTGAAGAAGCCGGAAGAGGCCGACTGGTACTGGCACGTCGCAACGAACCTTTATCCGAAGCTCGCCGACACTGACTTCACGAGTCTGGGTGAAGTTGGGGAGTGGTTCGCGGCGAAGAAGAGGATCGACAAGATCCCCGGCGATTTGCCGTCCGCGATTGTGGTCAGGAGGATCGAGCCGAAATGTCCGCTCAGCGCGATTCAAGGGGCGTACTACCAGCCGGTCACCATCGGAGCCCTGATCAGCGACGGCGTCGCGCGAGCTCCCAGGCTCGTGTCGCCAAGCGCCGCGCCCACCCTGGTGTATGCGGCTTTCGAATCGCTGAAGCAGTGGCAGTTCGAGGGCAGCGGCAAGTATGAAGTCACGGTGAACTTCGCGCCGCCGGCACAGTGATTAATCGGTTCGAACGATCGAGTCGCCGCTTCGATTGTCGATGGATTGCAGGAAAGCGATGATGCGTCCCGCTCCGCTACTGACTTCGACATCGACCTGAACGTTGTGAAGGTCGCCGAACGTGTCGCGGACCTCTCCGGCCACGTCACGAATGACATTATTAATGATGACATATTGCGATGCACCAATTGTGTACTCTTTTGTGTTCACGACCGTCGCTGAGAGAAGGCTGGATGCGAGAAAGGCATAGCGAAGCGTCACTCTGACAGTCACTTCATGGTCGGTGGTTTCGACCAGGACGAGATTGTTTCTGAACGTCCCGCCGGCCGTTGACTGGCGCGAGGATACCGAGCCATCTTCAACGCCCGGAAAGCGTTTCAAATCCCCACTCGCGATCGCCGCCGACAGAGGAACCACAGGCAGACCCGTCCCAAAAACGCTTCCGCCGACGGTACGTGTTGACCGCGCGGCCACGCTGACCGCGCGCGGCGCAGAGATCACACGGATCTGACCGTTCGGCGTGCTCGCGACCTGCGCCGCCAGAGTCTGGAACGGTCCGAGGTCGAACGGGTTCAAGCCCAGCGGGTCGACCGGCAAGCTCCTGTGCGGCTCGTCGTGCGGCTTCGCTGAGCGGCGGCGGGCCGACGAACGAACATCAAAGATAATCGAAGAAGTTTGAGTGAGACGATTGGTTGCGAAAGCAGACGTTTGCCATCCTGAGCCGACGTCGATCAGTGGAATGAGTAGCGTGCTGTCGGACGCAGTGGCGGTCAGCGCCGGATCGGTAACCACCCACGAATCGCCGGAGCTCTGATTCCTGACCAACCCATATCCGCTCACTCTCGACGCCCCTAACGATGCGTTCGTGATTCGCACCGCCGTTGCGCCGACCGGTACCGCATCGAGCAGCTCGAGAAATCCGAACGGACCGATTGCATCGGCACTGCGGGCAGAAGTGACAACTCCAAATGCGTTCAGAAACTCGATATTGATCGTCGCCGTGTTGCCACTCATTTCCTGGATGTAGAGATCGGTTTGCGTTCCGCTCTGTCTGGCCACTCCGGAAAGCACCATTTGCTCGTTGGTTCGTATCCCCTGATCGGAGCGCAAAACCGGCAGCGCGGTTCCGAACGCCCCGGCAGGCGAAGAATTATTGAGCTGCACCGCCGCGACCGACACTTTGGACAGGTCGCTTCCTCGAATCTGCACCGAGCCGCTTTGCGCAGCGCTCCCGAAGACGTCCGGCAGCAAAGATGGAAGTGAGACCGACGTGTTTGCTGCGAGTTGCGGAAGATTCGCGACACGTCCTTCAAAGTAAATCTTGAGATCCCCGACTGAACTGTTTTTCGTGGCGAGCAGCAAATCACCGATGGCGGTTGGCCGATATGCCAGACCTGCAAGGAACATCGCAATCTCGCCGGGCGCCAGTGGCGGCGGCGATCCTGGCTGGACGTCGGGCCTAACGACGAAGACGATCGTGATCGACACGCTCGACTTCGTCTGCAAAACATTCGGAAAGACGAGCGATAGTTTTCCGATATTGCCGCCGAGCAGGGCGGATCGTTGATTCGGATCGATGAAATACGAAACATCCCTCGTTTCGCCCGGCTGGATCGTAACGAGTCCGTCGTCGGGAACGATCCACGGCACATCTGACACGACGATCGCCTGAATCGGAGAGCTGCCGTTGTTCGTGAATTTCGCGATCGCGGGGACCGGTGGCGCAGGGCTGATGACGACTCCGCCGGGGGGTGTAATGACTTCGGTTCGCGTCGATCCAGGTGCTAGCTGCGGCGGAGCGCTCGGGGCTGCCGAAGAAAGTAGCCTGACAGGGATAAAGAGGCCAACAGGGTCAACAAAGATCGCGACTGCGAAGTAGCCTTCCGCTTCCAGCTTTGCGATCAACGTGACAACTTGTGTTGCGCCCGGCGCCAGCGTGAAGGCGCTCGGTGTCACCGTGATGAAGGTCGGGTCAACCAAAGGTATGAGCTTGATCGGGACTGACGACGTGCTGAAGTTCGTGAGCGAAAAGAAGTCATCGGCGCCACCTTGTCCAACCGGTTGCACCATACCGTGCGGCATGGCTGTCACGGTGACCGACGTCGCGGCAGCGAAGACGGAAGCGGCCTGCAAAAGCCACAGCGCAACGAAAGCAGATCTGCACACTTTTCAGTAGTTACGCGACATTCTCACATACCGTTGGGATTCGTGTAGGGTATCGGCGTGACGGATGAAGACATCCGGGCTCGCCTCGATTTTCTCGAAGATCGTCTGACCAAAATCGAAAATCGCCTGGGCGTGATTTATGCGCCGCCGCCTCCTTCCGCCCCCGCCCCCACGCCGAAGCAGCCCCCACCGGCCCCGAAAAAATCGGTGGAAAGCCTCATCGGTGCGCATTGGCTCAATCGCGTCGGCATCGCGGCGCTGCTGATCGGCGTCGCGTTTTTTCTGAAGTACGCGTTCGAGAATGAATGGATCGGGCCGGCCGCGCGCGTGGGCATCGGAATTGCGGTCGGGGCGGCGCTGCTGGTGTGGAGCGATCGCTTTCACAAGCGAGGACATCGCGCCTTCGCGCATTCGCTGGAAGTGGTGGCGGTGGGAGCCCTCTACCTCTCGATCTGGGCGTCGTCGCAGACGTATGCACTGATCTCGAACGGCGCGTCCTTCGCCGCGATGGCCATCGTTTCGATCGCGCTGGTGGCTCTGGCGATCCGGCATCAATCGGAATTTCTGGCGGGCCTGGCGCTCACCAGCGGCTTTCTCACGCCGGTCCTGCTGTCGACCGGAGCCAATCGCGAGGTCGCGCTCTTCACCTATGTTTCGCTCCTCGACATCGCCGCACTCGTGCTGGTGTCGCTCTATCCATGGGTGCGTGCACTGACGGTCGCGTTTTTCGGCACGCTCTTTCTCTACATCGGTTGGTACGCGGCCCTCTATTCGAAGCCGCACATGCCGCGCACGGTAGCGTTCATCACGTTCTTTCTATTGCTGTTCGCGGTCGTTCCGCTGCTGCGTCGATGGCGGGATCGCGGAATCGCCTTTGGCGTCGTCCTGGTCCTGCCGTTTGTCAACGCCTTCGTTTACTTCGCGGAGCTGAGCTGGATCATCGAGAATGCGTCGCGTCTCGCGAAGTACGCGATCGTGTTGAGCGCATTCTTTCTCGTCCTGTGTCTGGCGCTCCGATTGCGCGGCGCGGAGGACGATCTGGCGGCGGCACACCTCGCGATCGCACTCGGCTTCGTGACGATCGCGATTCCGCTGCAGTTTCAGACGATCTGGATCACCATCGGATGGCTTGCCGAGGCGGCCGCGCTGCTGCTGATCAGTGGAGCGCCGCCGCCCCCGGCGGCGAAAGTATTCCGCGTTCTGGGATCGACCGCTCTGACCTGCGGCGTCTTTCGGCTGCTATTCATCGACCAATTCCATCCCCAGCATCTCGTCTTCAACATGCGGATGCTGACCTATGCCATCGCGGTCGCGATCTTCAGCGGAATCGCGATTGCCGCGCGCGAGAAACTGCTGTGGAGGTTCGCGGTGACCGCGCTGAATGTCCTGGCCCTGATCGCGTTGACGGCCGAGGTGCACGAAGCGTTCGCGCAGAAAATTGCGAGGGACTTCGCGTGGTCCGCGCTGTGGATGCTCTACGGCGGGGCGCTGATGGTCATCGGCTTCGTGCGCGCGAATGCCTTCCTGCGCTGGCTGGCGTTGATTCTCATCGGCCTCACCATCGGCAAAGTCTTTCTGTACGATCTCGCGGCGCTGGAGCGCGTCTATCGCATCCTCTCCTTCATTGCCCTGGGCATCCTGCTGCTGGCGATTTCGTTTGCCTATCAGAAGAAGTGGATTACGATCCCCGAAGACGCCCAATGAGGCATCAACGCTTTCCGAGTGTCCTCTCCAGATAAGCCCTGATGTGCTGGTGCACTTCGGCAGACGCCCACTGCGCGTCGATCTCGTCGGCGGAGACGCTGGCCACCGCCGCGGCATCGCGCAAATACGGTTCGCGAATCTGACGTTTTGTCAGGCGGAAGTTGGCCGGCGCGATGTCCCCCAGCTGACGCGCGATTGCATTTGCGCGATTCAGGAGATTGTCGATGGGAACAATCTCATCGATGATTCCGATCGATTTCGCTTCCGCCGCCTCGATCGTTTTCGCGAGGTGCAGCATCGGCTGCAAATGCTGCTGCGGGACACCAAAGCGGACAACTTCGAGGGCCAGAGGTGGAAAAGGGACGCCCACCAGCGCTTCCGGAACGCCGATGCGCCCGCCGCTCATCAGCCGGTAGTCGCACGCGAATGCCATGATCGCGCCGCCCGCGATGGCGTGGCCGTTGACGGCGGCCACGGCCGGCTTCGGAAAAACAAACAGCGCCTGCAGCATGGCGCCGAGGGCCTCGACGAAGTCCTGCACATAGTCCTTGCCGCCGTTGACGAGGCGCGGAAGATCGACGCCTGCGGAAAAAATCGATCCCGTTCCGGTCAGGATCAACGCGCGGATGTCCGAAGACTCGGCTGCGCCTTCGAATTCCGCCTGCAGCGCATGGCACAGCTCGAGATCGAGCGCGCTCGCTTTTCCATGGGCCAGGCGGAGCGTGATGACGCCGTCGTCGAGTTCGCGTTGCAGCATGGGAATATCCTTATATCCCATGCGTCGCCTGGCCTTTCTTTTTCTGCTTGCCGCTTCCGCGCGCGCCGACGATCTCATCGTCAAGAATTTCCACTTTCATGACGGCGAAATGCTGGAGCAGGTCCGCTTGCACTACCTGACCATCGGGAAACCGCGCAAAGACAATGTCGTGCTGATCCTTCACGGCACCGGCGGCTCTTCGAAGCAATTTCTCAACGATCACTTCGCGGGCGTGCTTTTCAAAACGGGCGGCCTTCTCGATTCCAGCAAATACTTCATCGTGATTCCCGACAGCATCGGCCATGGCGACTCGAGCAAGCCGAGCGACGGATTGGGCCGCAAATTTCCGCACTACGACTACACCGACATGACCGAGCTTCAGCATCGGCTCATCGAGTCCCTCGGCGTCGATCATCTTTTTCTCGTCATGGGGACATCGATGGGCGCCATGCATACGTGGATGTGGGGTGAACGGTGGCCGGACATGATGGACGCGCTCGTGCCGCTTGCCGGCGCGCCGACGCAGATCGCGGGGCGCAATCGGGTGTGGCGAAAGATGGTCATCGATGATCTGCAGCGCGGCGATACGACCTCCGCGCTTCAGATCATGCTGATCGCGACCAGCGCGCCGCTGCAGTGGCAGAAGAGCGCACCGACGCGCGACGACGCCGACCGCTGGCTCGCGGAACAGATGAAGACGCGAACGGCGACGACCAAGGCCGACGATCTGCTCTATGCGCTGGAAGCGTCACGCGACTACGATCCGTCGCCCGATCTCGAAAAGATCAAGGCGCCGCTGCTGGCCATCAACTCCGCTGACGATTTCGTGAATCCCCCCGAGCTCGGACTGATGGAGAAGCTGATCCCACGGGTGCCGCGCGGCCGCTACGTCCTCATTCCGACCAGCGATCGCACGCACGGACATGGCACCCACACCTGGCCCGAGGTGTGGGGGGACGAGCTGGCGAAATTTCTGGCTACGATTTCACACCAGCAGTGACCGGGGAATGGCGATTACCGGGTTGCTCCGCACCCGATGCGGATCACGTATCCCATCACGTCTCGAGTCAAGTCGATCGTAATTGCGGCGATGTCCGACGCTGCCACGTCGGGCACCGAGGAAGGATCGATGATCACTTGATACACCGCCGGCGGAATCTCGTCGATCTGAAACGATCCGGTGCTCGACGTCTCGACAGCAGTCGTGAAGTTCTTTCCGACGAGCGCGAGTTTCGCGCCGCTGACCGGCATGAGCGACGCCTTTGCGCATCGGACGAGCGCGCCTTGCAAGTAGGTGAAGCGCCCCAAAACGAAATCGGCACGCGCTGGTCCGTTCGGTGGAACGACGACGCGTTTCTCGGCGTCACCGAGAATTCGAAACTGCGGATCAACCTTCGACAAGTCGACCGTAACCGTCGCCGGACCTACCGGGACTCGACGTGCGTAATTGCCGGATGCATCGGTGACCGCGATGGGGCCGTTGTTCAGCAGCACCGCAATACCTCCGACTCCGATCCCGTTGAGCGAGACACTTCCTTCGATCTCGCCGAACGCGTCCGGCCGCAGGTACGGCGCGAACATCGAAGAGAGATCGTGGATATCCCGCCACTGCAAGCGCCGTCCGAGATCGAAGGTGAGCGCCGAGCGGCCCAGCCGCGAGCGCGGCAATCCGATCGAAAACGGTAGCCGCGCGTCGAGTGCCAGATACCAGGCGCCGCCGTACACGCTCCGCGCAAGACCGACTCGCACAGTGCCCTCGCCGCGGTCTTCGCCGCCGCTGTGCAGGTACGCCGAGCCGATGCCGGCGATGTATGCGTAGCTCGCTCGAAAAGGAATCTGCGCCGCCGTTTCGAAGGTCACGCCATCATCCGATTCGCTGCGCTGCGCGATCAGGGTTGTGGTGAAGATGAGATTTGCGAGCGTCGCGCGGCGGTCATCGACGACGATCTGCAGTCGATTCGGTTGGTTCTCGCTGTTGGACAAATACTGCAAGGTCGCACTGCTTTGTCGATCCGCCTTCGATCGAAGAAGCATCACCGATGTCTCGTCCGCAATGGTCGCAAGGCGCGCGGCGTCGAGCGTCTGGTACGTGAGTTCGTTGTGGCTGTGTGAAACCCTCACGTACGGCGCGTCCGTGCCGAATGAATGCGCGACGCCCAGTGACGTGCGAAGGTTGTGCGGTCGCCGGTCGTTCTCACTCCGCAGGAGGTTCACCGAGCCATCAAGGCTGCTGAACTCCGAGTACCTGTGCGTTCCCGCCAATTCGACTCCCGTTTCACCGGCGCGAATGAGCGGGTAGAGGTACGGCAGCCTGCTGCTGAACGAATAGAGAGCCGCCGCGACCTCGGTATGCAAGCTATGGAGCTGCCCGCCGACGCGGCCTCCCCATGCGCCGACGCTGGAAGCGTTGGCGGCTGAAAAGACCGACAGGATTGGGGACAGTGTGCGGGTCAGCGTCGCGGTGAGAATCGCGTCGCTCGAGCGTTGCCGTTTGTCGACATACACCGGGTCCGAAACGGTCAACAGATTGAACGTTTCCGTGGTCAGACCCATGTGGTGAACGAACGTTCCACCAGCCAGACGGGGTTTCGTCGATGGCGCCATTCCAGGAGGCGGAATGAAGTAACGCGCGCGGCCGACGAAGCCGGAGTAATCGTCGTCGCCCAGCGAGTAAGCGGCGGTCAGGCCGAAGAGAGGGTACGAATTGCCGAGAAGGAGATCGCCGCCGTGGCCGGGGGCGATGACGGCGGTGACATCGCCGAATTCAGCGCTCCCCACGCCGCCGACAATCGGAATGCCATCGGCGCGGATCGAGCCGACCGTTGGATAACTCGGAGCCCCACTCTGCAGGAAAGCGGTGATGCGTGCGCCAAGCGGCAACATCTGCGTTCCGAAGACGCGGATCGCGGCGGCAGAGTCGTAGCCGAACAAAGGCGACCGAAAGGTGTGACTGCTGATGGCGATATCGAGATTGCCGCGTTGCGGGTTGTCGCCCGTTCCGCTCCACGCGGGGAGGGTGCAGGTCAGAAGGAGGATCGAAAGCGCAAGGCTCGCCTTCGCGATTCGCATTTAACGCGCTGCGGCAATCTCGTAAGTTTCGTGGAAGGTCTTGGTCGCCGAAGTGGTCAGTCGGAAATCGACCGACAGGTCATCGCGGGGAACCGGACCGAACGTCACATGCCATTGCCGGCTTTGTGAGGGCAGGACCGGCTCACGCCCTTCGTTGAACGGAAACTGACGCGCGAACCGCCCGTTCGCGGAGCGAACGAACACCAACCCCTGCGGACGAATGTTGCGCTGGCCGTCGTTGCGCAGTTGCAGGTCGGCATAGAGTGAGCCCTCAGGCGATCGCGCCCAGAAAATCGAGTCGATGTGGAGCGACGCCGGCTTCGCGCCAATGTTCTCCGCGTACAGCGGGACGCCGAGGCGGGGGACGATGAGGAAGCCGGCGCCGTTCGCGACCAGTGCCGTCACCGGACGCACAAGAAAATAAATCATCACCCGATAGTGCGTGAACGCGGCCGGGAGCTGAGCCGAGTATCGGAAGTTGACGGTCTGTTGCGGCGCGACGCGAACCGTCGGCGGCGCAATTCGCAGAAACGGCGCCAGCGAGCTCGGTTCCGTGCCCGGCGGTCGGTCGTGCGCTTTTCCGTTCTCGTCGACAGTAAAGTCTGCGAGCTCGAGCGAAACCTGCGCCGGCTCTTTGCCGGAGTTTGTGAAGGAAACGATATCCGATAGACCCTGGCCCGGCCGGACGACTTTCTCGATGATGTGCGGCGAAATCGCAACCGAGGTTTGCGCCGGAAGTGCCGGCGCCCCCACCACAGCAAGGATCGCCGCTGCCGAATATCGGATCGCCGTTTCGATCAAACGCCGTTGGCGGTCAAAGTGATCGTCCATGTGTTGGTCCCCGGCGTGTCGGTGTCGAGCACCTGCAGATGTGCGTCGATGATGCCCGAGGCAGTGTTGGCGCCCGTTCCAGCCGGGAAACCGCCGACCAAATCCGTCGAAGGAGGCGCTGCCGGCACCGCGACGTAGCCGGCCGAGGTTCCGGCGCCCGGTAGTCCGCCGGTCTTGGTCATGTGCAGCAGCAGTTGCCCAACGTTCATCGTCCCGGCGCGCGACGCGCTGGAGATGTAGATGTTTACCGTTCGCCGCGGCGAGCTGACGACCTGCCAGGTGAACGCGCTCAATTTCTCGTATGTCGCGCTGCCGCCTGACGGCGACTCGGCCGTCGCTGTGACGCCGGAACTGGTTGCGATGGTCGGCGACACATCTCCCTGGGCGTTGACCTGTCCGAACGAGAAGCTCTGACCGGACGTGCTGCCGTTGATCTGGAAGATGAACACGCCCTGAACGTTCGCCGAAACACTCAAGGTTGGCGAGTCGACTGTTGCCGCAGAGATCGACCCCGCCGACGCGAGCATGAACATGATTCCGATTGGTCTAAAGAGACTCTTATCCATAAAATCCTCTCTCCTTGCGGCGACCCTAGCCGCGTTCAATTGGACTCGTTTTGCTGCTGATGCTGAAGCGAAAGAACACTTATGGTGCTTTTGTCATCCAGGAGAATTTCCAACTCGCACCGATACTGCTCAGCGGGGTCGGTGTCGAGAAGAACGAGCTCGTAGTCGATGTCGACGACCCGGCCAGCTGCACCCGTCGGTCCACCGGAGGCGACCAGGGCGGGGACTGCGGTGCGGAACGGAACGAATTCGCCTCCTGCCGATCTCCAGTGGAGCCGGGAAATCGGAACGGCAGGTGCTGTCGAGCGCGTTAGCGAAGGACAAATCGGAATGAGCTGGAGGCGCCACGGCTGCGCACTGAAGACGCGCACCCTCGTTGCAGCAGAGAGAACCCGGCTCTCGCCCGGAGTGAGGTTGCCGAAGCCGATCGAATCGGACTCGATCTCATAGTGTGTCAAGGGCACAACGGCATTTTTGGGTTGCACCGCGCGCACCGCACGAATTCTTGCGGCCGGGAAGGCGGCCGGAGTGACAGCCATAGCTGTGAGCGAGCTCATAAAAATGATGCTCGGCATTCGTCTCATGGACGTAGACCCAGACTGAAGCTTATGGAATTATAAGTCCGGAATTATAGACTCTGCTGCAAGCCGTACGTATGGATGCAAGTTTTTCGCCATCCAGAACAACAAATGTCGTAACGGCAGGCGATCAGCGACTCTGCAGCCGCGAAACTTCGATGCGAAGCGGCCAGCCATAGCGGCCGACTGCTGCACCATCGGGCAGTCGGAGGTGAACTCGCAGCGGCTGTCGCGTGAGATTTTCCCGTCCGATCACGAACGCACCGCCCGGGCCAACGGCGACGGCCTGGCGCAGCCCGGTAATCTCTGCGCCCTTAAAGACCGTGGAATCAAAGCGGAACGTGATGACATATCCGGCGGGGTCGTTGGTGCGGACGTTTGCCACGATGCCCCGAACTTCGAGCACGCCGCGCTGGAGATCCTCGGCTGTGACCTCGACCGTGCCTGGCTCCCCGGTCACGCTCCACCGCAAGTACGGGACCACCGTGGCTGAGACGACAAGCCCCGGGTGATTGGCAGACTCCGCGAAAGCTGCCGTCGCGATGAAGGCTACAACAAGGACAGAGATCGATCGTATGTGGCACATCGGGGACGCGACTGGAAGTCGGACCTTCACACTAAGTACCGGCGCTGGGCCGGTTTTCCGTGTGCCGTCGGTCACATTTAGGTGAACAGTCTCGTCGCCCCAGCAAGCTCAGTGAGGGACGCGTGCGGCGGTAACGTCATTGTTTGACTTACGGTGCGCACCGCTGATCGGCGGAGATGATCGGCGCGAAGGTCACATTTCCCTGCGCGACGCGGGCGGCGAGATCGCCGTGCTGGCAGCTCACCTTGACCGCCGTTTCGCTGAGCGGCTCGCCGATCGCACATTTGCCCCACTGCGCGGGAATCGTCGATAGCTTCGACTCGATGCCGCTCCGCATCGCGTCGCTCGGCGGCATGATCGAGCGGATGTTGAGGAATTGCACTCGCGGAGGCATCGTTGGTGCGAGCGTGATGCGGAGCGACAGGGATCCTTTGTCGCAGGGCATAAACCACGTTCCGCGCAGCGCATTGTCGGCGTCGATCCTTGGCTCCTCGCGACACGCGCCGTGCTGCTCGCGAAGCTTGCGGATCTCCTCCGCCCGCTCCGAAGCCGGTTGATCGAGGAAGAGATTGTCGGCCGCGATTCGATTCGCGAGCGCGTCATCCCATTGATTGATTAGGCGCGACACGTCCGATTTCGCCTGCAGCAGCGCTGAGGACGGCTGCACGACGCGATGCTTGAGTGCGCCCGTTTTCAACATCGCGTTCAGAGCGTCATCGAAGAGCGGGACGAATCCGGCGTAGGTGAGGTTGCCGAATGCGATCAGGCCGACGCCGTAGTCGGGAAGCCATCGCTCGTACGACCCGTAGCCCGGCAAGCCGCCGCCATGCTGCACCATGTAGGTGAATCGGCAGTCCTGCGCGATTCGAAGTCCGTACGCGTAGGCGCTGACGCTCAATTCCAGCGGCGCGTCGATCGTCGATCGCGAGGCAATCGCGGGAATCGTACGCGCTGCCTGCTGCATCTCGCGCGCGCTGCTTCGGCGGATCGGTTCCCTCTCCGGATCGTCGCGCGGCGGGAATGCCGACATCATGAATGCCAGGTAGCGTGCCAGATCGTCGGGCGTGGTCCATAAGCCTCCCATCGCGCCGAAGGCGCCGTGCGGAAGCGCGGGCTCGTCGGTCCACGTCTTGCCGCTCCATCGATATCCCTTCGCGATGCGATCCGCGGGGACTTCGCTGACGGAATACGTCGTCGACTTCATTCCCAGAGGCTTGAGGATGTTGTCGCGGACATAGTCGTCGTAGGGTTTTTTCGCGACGCGCTCGACGATCTGCCCGAGGATTCCGAAGCCGTAGTTGGAGTACTCGTAGACGGTGCCGGGCGAGGACGAGAACGGGATGCCGGCGCGCATCCACTCGGACATCGTGGCATTGCTTCGCGCGAGCTGCCGGTCGCCCCACGGGTTGTCTTCCGGGAAGCCTTCCGCGTGCGTCAAGAGATGCCGGATGGTGAGCCTGGGCGAGTCGGCGGTCGGATAGGTGAGGTTCGCGAGCTCCGGAACGTATTTGCTGACGGGATCATCGAGCGACAGCTTTCCTTCGTCGCGCAGCTTGAGAATGGCCATCGACGTGAAGCTCTTGGTCATCGACGCGATCCGCCACACGGTGTCGCGCGTGGCGGGCGCCTTTGCCGCAACGTCGCGAAAGCCGGTCGTCTGCACCCACACCAGCTCGCCGTCAATGATGATGCCCACCGCGGCGCCGGGGATGTGTTGTTTCTCCACGAAGGCCGTGAAGAGTTTCTCGACCTCCGGGAATGCCGCCGCAAGCTTCCTGGGGCGGTCGGCATCGGCGAATTGGGGCGGGGGGATGGTGGCGGCGAGAAAGAAGAGTGCTGTCAGCATGCGCGGAGTGTATGGATTTTGGAGTGCGGCGGCTTGCCGCCGCTAGCTGCGGCCGAAAAAGCGGTGCCAAGGCACCGCACTCCAAGGCAGCTGTTCAGCGATAAGATTGCCGGCGCTCGAGAAAAGATGACCACTCCGGCAGTGCAGCGGGACACGTCGGCGCGCAGCGATGTCGCGCTCTACGCGCTGCTGGAGCTATCGAAAGCCCTCAGCTCGGAGTTCAATCTCGATAAGCTTTTGGCGGTCATCGTCGAGAAAGCGTCGGCGGTGGTGGAGGCCGAGAAGACTCGCATCCTTCTTTATGACGATGAGGACCCGCCGCCGGATGTCGATCGCAGTCTGACCAACGCCGGTTCGATTCTGCGCGCGCCGGTCATCGATTCACACGGCAAAGTGCTGGGGATGATCGAGAGCGTGAACAAGACCACGCAATCGAGTTTCGACGCGCATGATGAGTCGCTCATGCACGCGCTGGCGACACATGTGGCGGTGGCGATCGAGCGCGCGCGCATGACCAAGCTGCACCTCGACAATCAACGTTACGAGCAGTCGCTCCGGCTCGCCAGCGAGATTCAGATGCGGATGCTGCCCAGCGGTACCGTCTCGCTTCCCGAGAGCACGCCCTTCGCGATCCACGCCTTCATCCGGCCGGCCAAGCAGATTGGCGGTGACCTCTACGACTTCTTCTGGAACGACGAGAGTCTCTACTTCTGCATCGGGGATGTGACCGGAAAGGGCGTCGGCGCCGCGCTGGTGATGGCCATGACCAAGACTCTTTTCCGCGCCTATGCCGTCTTCCAATACGATCCCGCACGATTGTTGTCGGCAGTCAGCGCGCGGCTCTACGAGGAGACCGATCCGTCGATGTTCGTGACCGGTTTCTGCGGATTTCTCAATCTCCGCAATGGGCGGCTGATGTACAGCAATGCCGGTCACGAGCCGCCGCTGATCGTGCGCGGCAAATCCGTGGAGCGACTGGCATCCAAATCGGGCCTGCCCATGGGCGCCCTGCGCAGCTTCAAGTATGTCGTCGAGAAAACGACTCTTAAGCCCGGGGACGCAGTCTTTTTGTATACCGACGGCGTCACCGACGCCTCCAATTCCGCCGAAGAGTTGTTCTCGGTGAAGCGGCTCCGCGAGGTCGTGGAACATTGTCCTGACTCGGAGCCCTCGACGATCGTCTCGCAGGTCGCGGCGAGCGTCGACCGATTCGCAGACGGCACGCCGCAGGCCGATGACATCGCGATGCTATGCGTGCAGTATTACGGCGCGCAGCGTCCGTTCGAGATGGCCGAGACGTTCCGGCGCGATATCGCCGAGCTCGAAGACGTCTTCGATCTCGTCGAACGGTTCTTCGCCGTGGCCGAGGTCGACGAACAAGTCAAGTACGCCGTGGAGCTTGCGGCCGAGGAAATCTTTACCAATGTTCTGCGACACAATCCTGCCGGCGGCGATCGGATCGAGATCCGGCTAAAGCTCGGCGGCGCTGACGTCGCCCTCAGCCTGACCGATTTCAACGCCCCACCCTTCGATGTGCAAACCGAGGCGCCGGCGGTGGATGTGAACAAGCCGCTCGAGGAGCGGAAGCCGGGCGGGCTGGGCCTCTTCCTCGTGAAGACAATGATGGATAGAGTGGAGTACCACCACGAAAATGGAAACAGCAGGGTGACGCTCTACAAAAGGAGATGATGGGGTCAGGCCTTTACTTTTGCTTTTGCCTACAAGGCGTAGAAAAAAACTACAAGGCGTAGCGAAAGGCAAAAGTAAAGGCCTGACCCCATCCGTATGTTCGATATTCGCGAGGGCGCAAACAAGGAGCTGATTCTCGCCGGCCGCTTCGACGCGTCGCAGGTCGAGCGCGCGCGCGGCGTGCTGATGTCGCTCAACGAAGGCAAAATCGTCGACTTCGGGCAGCTCGATTACATCTCCAGCGCCGGCCTGGGCGTTCTGCTGGCGGCGCAAAAGCGGCTGTCGCAGCGCGGACAATCGCTCAAGCTCATCAACGTGAATCATCACATCAGGGATGTGTTCCGCTTCTCCGGATTCGATCAGATCTTTGAGATCGCGTGACGCGACCAACTTTTCACGCCGAGCGTTGTATTTGATGGAAGAGGAAGAACTGGACAGGATCGCGGTCGAGCGCTGCCTGCAGGGGGACGTCGACGCATTCGGTACCTTGATCGAACGGTACCAGCGGCCGGTGTTCAACACCGTCCTGCACATGGTCGGGGATGCCGAGGATGCCAGGGAGGTCTGCCAGCAGGCGTTCATGAAGGCGTTCGAGCACCTGGCCAGCTACGACCGGGAGCGGAAGTTTTTCAGTTGGATCTATCGAGTGGCGGTCAATGAATCGATCAACCATCTCAAAGCCCGAAAGCCGCACGAAACACTCGATGACAGACTGCAGCATCCTCGCGCCAATCCCGCCGAGCGATTCGAAGAGCTCGAGGAGTGGACGCATCTGCACGAAGCGATCATGAATCTCGAGCCCAACTACCGCGCCGTCGTCATCCTTCGCCACTTCGTGCATTTCTCCTACAACGAAATCGCAGACATATTGAATCTTCCCGAGAAGACGGTGAAGTCGCGCCTCTTTACTGCCCGCCAGCAGTTGCGAGAGGCGCTGGAGGCAAAAGGCCATGGCCATCAGTGACGAGGAAGTCGTGCAGCAGCTCGAATCCGTTCCGCAGGTCGAGCCGCCCGATATGCGGGGCGCGGTGATCGGAAAACTGCGAGCCCCTCACCCGGCCAGAGGCCGGCGGCACCTCCTCGTGTCCCTCGCCTGGGCCGCTGCGGTCGTGATCGTCGTCAGCGTCGCGTACATCGAGCGCAACTCGCTTCCGTGGGAGCACACCGAAGCGACCATGGCGCCCCTTCCTTTCGATCATTGGAAGGTCGTGACGCGCATCGGCGTGCCGCAGGAGGGACGCCTGACCGTTCGCCGCAACGGTGATCAATTCGCGATCCAGCCGTACGCGTTCAACGGCGAGCCGATTTCAGTCGCCTGGGACCAGAAAAAACTCGATATGTCCGATGTCCTTTCGGACACCAGCGGACCGGAAGTCGTCATCCTGCACAAGAAGAGCGGAGCGTCCGGCTGGGCTGTCATTCAGCTCAACATCGGAGGTCACGAGGTCCTCAAGACAGCGATTTCAATCGACTAGCCAACTTTTGCCTCCATGAGGGGGTATTGAGGTTTGAAAACCAAGGAGGCTCTCATGAGCAGTGAGAATAGAAAAAAGGTGCTCCTCGGCTTCGGTGCGCTCGTGGTCATCCTCGTTGCAGCGATCGCGCTCTGGCCACCCAACTTCCGGAAGGAAGATGCTTCCGGCGCCATCGGTGAGGTCCAGAAGCATCGTGCTCCTCAGATCACCCAGAAGGACGTGGTCCTCGGCAACGAGAGCGTCAAGCATCGGCAGAAGGTGCTTTACGCCGACTTTCTCGCGGACGCAGCGAAGCTGAAGGCCCTCGGTCACGCCGACGCCGCGGCGCTCGCGGACTTCGACAAGGAGATGTACTCGCGCTGGATCGCGGTGGCCGAGGAAGTCCTGGCCGATGAACAGGCCGCGGCCCGCACTTCGGCGAATCGCAAGACGCTCGATGCGGAGATCGCCGAGGCCGCGAACTTCGTCCGCAGTCGCGAGGCGAATCTCAACGATGAAGATATGGCGCTGGCCAATAAGAAGCTTGCGCACATTGCGCAGGAAGAGATGGCCTCACGCAGCGTCGTCAGTCTCGCGGACGAGCAGTTGGCGGCAGCCGTCGACAAGCTGGCATCGGCGAAGCTGGAGGACGAGTATCTCGCGGTCGCGAAGCAGCTCGAAGCTGTCAATCACGAGCTGAAATCCGAGGAACTCTTCGCGATTTCATTGGCCGATGAGATCGAGTACCTGCAGGAGACTGCCATGAACGCGCGGATCGTGACCGCCAATGTCTCGGAGGAACAGCTCTTCCAGCGCAGCGAACAGTTGGACGCCAGGGCGATGAAGAACATTGAAGAGCAAGTCCTGGCGGACGAGCAGATGGCTGCGAAGTTCCGCGATATGGACGACCAGATCGCACGCGCGCAACGCATCGCCGGCGCGCAGGCGGCCATGGCCAGCAGCTCGCTGCTCGCCAGGAGTCTCAACGACACTCAGCAGGCGCTGAACGCGCGTGACAACGAGTTCCGCGCGCGCGCCAATGCGGCGGCGACTGACGAGTTGATGGCGGTCAGGGCGCTTGACTCCAAGCTTTATCACACGGAACAGTTGCAGCACAGACTCGCAGATTTCGAACTGCAAGTCGCACACAGGCAGGCGCAGTAGGGGCATGTTGGAGCGCCGGTTCCCCCTGCGGGACTGGCGCTCCACTGTTTACCCAATGCGCCGCGCGTCGATCGTCTCATTAGTTTTCGCCGTTGCGCTGGCAGCTCGGGCGCAGCACCTCGATTCCCGCCGCACCCGCGATCTCGATCTCGTCTACTACGATAAAGCGCACGAATATCTGTCGTACCACCTCGCGCGCTCGTTCGAGAACTCACTGGCCTTCGACAAAAAACTCTTCGGCTACACGCCGTCGGAGCCCATCGTCATCCTGATGCAGGATTTCGGCGATTACGGTCACGGCGGAACATCGACCGTTCCGTGGAACTACATCAGTATCGGCATCGAGCCGTTCGACTACGTCTATGACGTGATGCCGACCAACGAGCGCATGAATTGGCTGATGCATCACGAGCTGATTCACGTGGTGGCGACCGACAAGGCTGCCGATGCCGATCTCAGATACCGAAAGCTCTTTCACGGCAAGGTCGCGCCGATCAAGGAAGAGCCGCTGTCGATGTTCTACAGCTATCTGGCCAGCCCGCGATGGTATTCGCCGCGGTGGTATCACGAAGGCATTGCAGTCTTTCTCGAGACCTGGATGGCGGGGGGCGTCGGACGCGCGTTAGGCGGCTACGACGAGATGGTCTTCCGCACCATGGTCCTCGAGAACGCCTATTTCTACGACATCGTGGGACTAGAGTCGGAAGGCACGACCATCGATTTTCAAATCGGGCAGAACTCCTATCTCTACGGCACGCGTTTCATGAGCTACCTCGGCATGAAGTACGGTCCCGAAAAAGTCGTGGCGTGGGTCAATCGCACCCCGGGCAGCAAACGCTACTTCGCGTCGCAGTTCCAAAATGTCTTCGGCACCACGCTCGACGACGAGTGGCAGCGCTGGATCGTGTGGGAACACGAGTGGCAGAGAAAAAATCTCGAGCGCATTCGCCAATATCCGGTCACGCCCGAGAGGCGCATCAATCACGAGATCCTCGGATCGGTCTCGCGCAGCTTCTACGATCCTGATCGGAAGCTGCTCTACGCCGCGATCAATCGTCCCGCCAAGCCGGCGCAGATCGTCGCGATCCATGTCGAGACCGGTGAGATGACGCCGCTCACCGACGTCGTCGCGCCGGCGCTCTATTTCGTAACGTCGATGGCCTACGATGCCAAGGGCCGCAAGATTTTTTACACCACCAACAATTCGCGCGGCTGGCGCGACCTCAATGAGCTCGATCTCACCAGCGGCCGTCGCCGGCGTCTGCTCAAGAATTGCCGCACCGGCGATCTGGTCGTCAACCCGAAAGATCAATCGATCTGGGGCGTGCAGCATCACAATGGTCACTCGATCCTGATCGCGATTCCGCCGCCCTACAACCGATGGCGATCCGTGCTCACGCTGGACTATGGCCGCGACATTTTCGATCTCGACATTTCGCCCGATGGCAAAACGCTCAGTGCTTCGATGATCGACGTCACCGGCCGCGAACAACTGATCACTCTTCCAGTGGAGGAGAGCCGCCCCCGGCTGTCGGTCCTTCACGAATTCGTGAACAACTCGCCGCTGAACTTCGTCTTCTCGCCCGATGGCCAATACCTCTACGGCACGTCGTACTTCACGGGCGTGTCGAACGTCTTTCGCTACGACACGCAGACGAAAAAGATGGAAGCGGTCAGCAACGTCCAGACCGGGCTCTTTCGACCCATTCCGATCTCCAACGATGCCCTGATCGCGTATCGTTACACCGCCAAGGGTTTCGCGCCGGTGCGACTCTCGATCGAAGTCCGCAGCGACATCAACGCCATCGATTACCTCGGCCAGCAGGTCGTCGAGAAGCATCCGATCGTGAAGGAGTGGAACGCCGGTTCGCCCGCGCGCGTCAATCTGGACCAGGTCACGACCTACGCTGGTCCGTATCATCCATTTGCGCGCGTGCGGCTCGGATCGTTCTATCCCGTCGTCGAGGGATACAAGAACGCGGTGGCGGCGGGATTGCGATTCAACGCCGCCGATCCGTTGGGCCTTCGTTCGCTGGATCTGACCGCGGCGGTGTCACCGAAGAGCGAGCGTCTGCATCTGAAACTCGACTACGACGGGGTCCCGTGGAAAGTGCGCCTGGGATTCAACGCCACCGACTTCTATGACTTGTTCGGGCCGACCAAAGTCAGCCGCAAAGGGCGCGCGGCATCGGTCGCGTATCACCACTACATGATTTTCCAGCGCCCGCGCACCTTCGAATACACGCTGAGCAGCGCGTACTACGGCGGCCTCGACACGCTTCCCGATTACCAGAACATTCGCGCGCCATTCACCGAATACGAGACCATCGCCGCACGGTTCGATTTCAAAGATGTTCGCAAGACCATTGGCGCCGTCGACGACGAGTACGGTTTTCGTTGGACCGCCACCGCCAGAGGCAATCACGTCGCCGGCAAATTCTTTCCGCAGTTCTACGGCACCTACGATCGCGGCTTCCTGCTGCCGCTCGAACATTCCTCGCTGTGGCTCCGAACATCGGCAGGGAAGTCGGGCGGCGATCACACCAATCCATTCGCGAACTTTTTCTTCGGTGGTTTCGGCAACAACTACATCGACTACCAGGAAGTGCGTCGCTATCGCGAGTTCTACAGCTTCCCGGGGCTCGATTTGAACGAGGCTGGCGGCAATGATTTCGGCAAGGCGACCCTCGAATGGACGCTGCCGCCGATTCGCTTCCGCCGCGTCGGCGTCCCGTCGCTCTATACAAACTGGGCTCGGGTCGCGCTCTTCTCTTCGGTGCTTTCCACGGACAACGGCGAACGGGCTCTCCGGCGAACGACTTACGATGTCGGCGCCCAGCTCGACCTTTCGCTGGTCATGTTTTCCAATCTGGAGTCGACCTTCTCGGTGGGATACGCTACCGCCATGCAGAAGGGGAGAGACTCCAATGAGGTGATGCTCTCGCTCAAGCTCCTGCGATGATGCTCCTCGCATTTTTTCCTGTTTCGCTTTTTCTGATGGCTCTGCTGTATCTCGACAGCTTCAAATTGGTTCGTCCGCGCGTGCTGGTCGAGCTGATCATCATCGGTTGTCTCGCCGCTGCAGCCAGCCTTCTCATCAACTACTGGCTGTTGCGACTCGGTGTCGGCCGGTACGTGCTCACGCACTACGACGCGCCGGCGGTCGAGGAAATCCTGAAAGCGATTCCCATCATCGTGATGCTGCGCGACCGCCAGATCGGATTCCTGATCGACGCCGCGATCTGCGGATTCGCGGTCGGGACCGGGTTCGCGCTCACCGAGAATTTGTACTTCGTGTCGTCGCTGGCCGCCGCCCCTCCCGCCCTCTGGATCGTGCGCGGGTTCGGCACCGCGATCATGCACGGCGGCACGACCGCCATCATGGCCATGACCACCAAGGTGCTGGGGGAGCGGTGGGCGGCGGTGGGGATCGTGATCGCGTTCGGATTGCACTCGCTGTTCAATCACTTTGTGCTCTCGCCCGCGATGTCGACCCTCGCGATCATCCTGGTGCTGCCGCCGCTGATGGTGGTTGTTTTCTCGCAGAGCGAGCGTTACGTGCGGCAGTGGGTCGGAACGGGATTCGATCTCGACGTCGCGCTTCTCAAGGCCATGAGCTCCGGCGAATTCGCGGAGTCAGGCGCCGGTCAATATCTGCAGTCGTTGCGCGAACATTTCGACGGCGCCGTGCTCGCCGACATGCTCTGCTATCTGCGTCTGCAGAGCGAGCTGTCGTTGCGCGTCAAGGGATTGCTCATGCTGCGCGAGAGCGGCTTCCCGGTGAAAAAGGACGCCGAGGTGAACGAGAAACTGATGGAACTCCGGTACTTGCGCGGCAGCATCGGCAAAGTCGGCGAGCTCGCCCTCGCCCCACTCCTGCGCGACGTCTGGCAATTGCACATGCTGGAGTAATGGGGTCAGGTCTTTGATTCTCGCTTCGTTCTACTCAGTGTAGGAAAACAAGAACTGCGAGAGGAAGGCGCCTAGTTGCACAATTGGCGTTTCTCGTAAGTCTATGATTCTTCGAAGTCTACGATATGGAGAGCGAAGCGAGAATCAAAGACCTGACCCCACTAAGCCGTCGATGATCGCCTGGAATGTCTTGCGCACCGAGGTGTCATCGAACGGGTTTGGCATGCCGCGGCGTTCGAGCAGCAATCGATCGCGAATCATCCCTTCGGCGGCCCCGAGAATGGCGGCGCTGAGGACGGTCGGATCGAGGTCGCTGCGAAATGAGCCGTCGCCCTGCCCGCGCCGAATCACCGACTGCACGAGCTGATAGAACTGCAGAAATCCTTGCGAGAGCGTGACGTCCGTTCCACGGATGCGCCGCCCTTCGAATAGAAAGAGCACCGCGATGTCGTGATCGCGACCGAAGGTCTCGATGGTGATGCCGAGGATGCCCAGGATGGAGTCGTGGGCCGAGGCGTTGGCCGGGATTTCCGAGCTCACCCGCGCGAGCACCGCCGCCCACGACTCATTGAAAATCGTGTCGAGCAGTCCCGCCTTGCCGCCAAAGTAGCGCATCAACTGCGATTCAGAACTGCCGGCGTCGCGCGCGATGGCAGCGGTCGATGTCTGCTCATATCCGAGGCGCGCAAAGAGGGTCTTTGCAGCCAAAAGCAAACGCTCACGCGATGCTGGTTTTTCAGCCGATACCGACAACCGCGCACATTATAGGGGTAGTAGCGCCACTACGTGTGACGGAAACGGAGCGTGTGCACGACTCCTTCTTCCGTCACAGTCGGCGTGTCGGGAAGAACGTAGACCGTCCGACCCGATCCGGCATCGCGATATTCGCGCAGGCTGAGGAGCTTGCGGGCGTGGGTGGCGTCGCGGAAGAGGAGATCGACCGCTACGACGCGCCGGCCGAGTCCATCGAGATCGGCAGTTTGGTAGCCGACGATCGAGATGGCGTCGGCGCTAGCTGATGACACCCATCCGTCGTACTCGCTCTGCACGGCAACGAGCTTCCCCTCGGCGTCGAACAGGAAATGGCACCCGACGTTGATGCGCTGCCGAATCACCTTTGGCGGCGCCAGGCCGCGGAAGTCCTCGGTATAGTCGACAGGCCGCACATCCGCCTCGAACCCGATCTCGCGCAGGCACGCGGTGAGCTTTTCGGCATCGGTCATGGGTGACAGAGGCTTGCGAAATTTTCGCCAGCATTACAATCGTCGGACATGCCCCTCCAACCCGGCACGACTCTCGGTCCGTACGAGGTCTGCGATCTCCTCGGCGAAGGGGGAATGGGCTCGGTGTACCGGGCGCGTGACCGGCGGCTCGACCGCGACGTCGCCCTCAAGGTCATCTCCGACGAGATCGCCCACGACCCGTCGATGCGTCAACGCTTCGAGCGGGAAGCGAAAGCAATCGCGGCTCTGTCGCATCCGAACATCGTCGCGATATTCGATTTTTCGAAAGATCACGACGTTTGGTACGCGATCACCGAGTTGCTGCGCGGCGAGACGCTGCGGCGTCGGCTCGATCGGGGAAAACTTCACTGGCGCGAAGCGGTCGACATCGCGGTGGCGGTGGCATCCGGTCTCGCCGCTGCGCATGCGCGCGGCGTCATCCATCGCGATCTCAAACCCGAAAACATTTTTCTCACCAACGACGGCCACGTGAAGATCCTCGACTTCGGCCTGGCCGCCGTGCGCAAGCCCGCCACGGAGGACGAGAAGACGGAAGTGCTGGCGACCAAAGCGGGACAGGTCGTCGGCACGGTGCCGTACATGGCGCCGGAGCAGATTCGAAGCGGCGACATCACCGCCCAGACCGATTTGTTCGCTCTCGGCAGCGTTCTGTACGAGGCGCTCAGCGGACGCCGCCCATTTCGTGGCGACAATTCGCTGGCAACCATCGCTGCCATTCTCGACGATCGCCCGCCCGACCTTCCCGCTGATGTGCCGCCGCAACTCGCGCGCGTGGTCATGCGCTGCCTCGAAAAAGATCCGAGCGCCCGCTTCGCGTCGGCCGCGGAATTACGTGAGGCGCTGAGTGGAGCGCCGACGACCACGTCGGCGGCGCCTCCGCCACAGACCAAGGTCATTGTTCTTCCGTTCCGCATGCTTCGCCGCGACGACGAAGTCGACTTCCTGGCGTATTCGCTTCCCGACGCGATTGTTTCCTCGCTGGCCGGGCTCAACTCGATGATCGTGCGCTCGTCCATTGCGGCGCAACGCTATGCCAACGAGCCGCTCGACATCGCTCGCATCGGGACGGAGCAGGACGTCAACGCGATTCTGACCGGCTCGATCCTCTCGTTAGGCGGAAGGTTGCGCGTTTCGGCGCAGCTGGCGGAAGCACCGTCGGGCGCAGTGAAATGGTCGCACAGCGCCGACACGACAATCGACAACATCTTCGGCTTTCAGGATGAGCTGACCCGCAAAGTTGTCCGCTCGCTTTCGGGCTCGGTCACTAACAGCGATTCGAGCGCGCTTCGCAAAGACGTCCCGCGCAGCGCTCTGGGATATGAATTTTTCCTGCGCGCAAATCAGCAGGCACACGAACCGGGAGGATGGGCGACGGCACGCGACCTCTACCGGCGATCGCTGGAAGAAGATCCCGACTTCGCTCCGGCGTGGGCGCGCCTTGGCCGCACGCTGTGGCTCATCGCCAAGTACACCGAAAAGCCCGGCGACAGTTTCCAGGAGGCCGAACATGCGTTGCGCCGCTCGATTGAGCTCAATCCGGACCTGACGCTGGCCCAGCGCTACTACGCCGAAATCGAGATCGAGACCGAAGCGACTCTCGATTCACTCAAGCGCCTGAAGGAAAACATCGCGCGCTGGCCTAACAATGCCGATCTCTACGCTGCTTTGGGAAAGGCGCTCCGCTACACGGGATTGCTTCGCGAGTCTGCCGAGGCCTTCGAAAAGGTCCGCCAGCTCGATCCACACATGAACACCAGCATTGCCCACACCTGGTTCATGCTGGGTGATTATCAGCGTGCGGGCGATGCCATCCACGGCGATATCCATTATCTGCGCCCTCTGACGATGGCCATGAGCGGTCACCACGCGGAAGCCATCCGTCTCCTGCGCGACACCATCCGCAACAATCCCGACAAACAGTTTCACGCCTATCACCAGGGCCTGGTCAGCATGCTGGAAGGAGATCGCGAAACTGCCGCCCGCAATGCCAACGTCATCATCGATCACAACCGCGATCCGGAGGCACGCTACTACATGCTTCGATCGCTGGCACACATCGGCGAGGTCGATCGAGCCCTCGACGTTCTCGATCAGATCTCACGCAGCTTCTTCCCGCTCTATGCCTTCGAGCACGATCCATGGCTCGAGCCGATCCGCAGCGCGCCGCGCTTCGCGGAGATCCTGCGCGGCGCGCGCGAGCGCCACGCCCAGGCACGCGCGGTGTGGGAATCATGATGGTGCCAGGTCTGCTGTTGGCTGTTTTCTACGCAGGGTAGCGATGCAACGGTCGACATCAGCCTGAAGATCCGAGTTTCGAGCAAGTTCTCGATCGCAACGACGGACGAGCGCTGAGACACGGCTCGGGCTACGTAACCGGAGGCCGGCGGCGATCACGCGATTTGGCAACAGCGCTTCGTAACTGCCGACCCAGGCGGCGACCATGCGTGCGAATTTGTCCGGTCCATATCGCACGCGAGCTTCATCGATCGATAAAGCGCTTGCGACCGCTGCGACGACATCGGCCATCGGCAAATCGCCTGGCGTGCGTTGCTGTTGCGGATGCTCATCGGCCCGTGGTTTCAACGCGATTTGAGCGCGAACCTTGTCGAGCCATGACGCATCTCCGAGATAGATCTGTCCGACAACATCGTCCCACGGCTTTCGATCAAGGCCGATGCCTGCGTCAACGAACTCCCGGTAGTTTGCACGCGCGATCTCCCGCGTCGGACCGAACTGCACCAGGACGTCGTCCACCGCGAGCCACGGGGGCGCTTCCACGGCGCCCATGATTGCGCGATAACTCGTCCAGGCGCAGTCCTCCGGTTTCGCCACAATACAAGCTCGGACCGGATTCAAAACGACGTAGCGCAGCACCTCGAGGTAGTAGGCATCCTTATCGATCAGGAACGGTTTGTAACGACCTTGGAAGAGATGGCCGACGCGACCATGACGTCGATTGAATTCGCGCGCGTAATTGCCATTCAGCCAGCACATTCCTCGCGACAGAGTTTCCGTCGTCAATTGAATCACTGAGTGAATGTGATTCGACATCAGTGCGTAGGTCGGCACGATCCACTTGAATCGACCGACCGACTCCCCAAGCAAATCGAGGAAACGGCCACGGTCGGTATCGTCGACGAAGATGTCGCGTCGCTCGTTACCACGAACCGTGATGTGCCAAAGCGAGCCGGGGAATTCGAGTCGAAGAGGTCTTGACATAACGTCACCGAGGCTACCTCGGGGACGCTCGTGATTGATGAAGTTCTACCTATCGTGGAAAACAGCCAAAAGCAGACCTGGCACCATCACTGATTAGCCGGCCGTACATCTTCTGCCGATACAACTTCTCGTTCTCGGTGTCGCCTAGCGCGAAGAAAACATCGGCCAGCTTGGTCGTGGGCCAGTAGGCGTCGGGCGCGCGCCTCAGTGCTGCTTCGTAATACGGACGCGCCTGCGAGGGCGAGCCGGAGAGAAAAAGCGCGTCGCCGACCTGCTCCGGCCAATCCATCTTCTCGGCGAACCCCGCCGCGCGCGTGTACTCGCCCTTCCACAGCAGCGAAAAATAGTGGAGCTCCGGGTTCTGCTCATCCGATTCACGTGTCCCGATGATCGCGCCGATCATTCCGAATCGCACGTCATTGTGCAGAACTCCTTCGAGCTCGCGCCATCGCTGGACCGCGGCGTCGCCTTCGAGCGCCTTCAATTCCGATAAGGCGAAAATCGGGGCGTTCGGATATTTTTTCTCGAGCGTCTCGAATTCTTTCCGCTCCATGCGCTGGCATGCCGATCGCCATTCCTTCACCACCGGTACCGTTTCGATGTCGCGCGGCGTCTGAGCGAGCCCGAAATCTGCCACCGACAGAACAGCCGGGCAGCCGGGACTCTCGAGCATCAGCGTTTTCGCTTCGCGCCAGCGATCGATGAAGAGTTTGCGGCGCCCTGGCGCAACGAACGGCTTGAGGATGACTTTCTCATCTGTGCCGATGATCACGTCGTCGACGTAGTACGTGACCTCCGAATCGTCCTCGTACACCGATCCCACAAAGGAAAATTTGTCGACCGACGATGCCGGCGTGTTGGTCGCGTCAGGCTGATCCTTCAAAGCGACGATCGGTTCAGCTGATCCCTCGCGATGAATGGTGAGGTCGTACACGCCATCCGAGATGTTGTAGCGGACGTCGACCAGGTACCACGCGAACGGATCGACGCGGAAGAGCCGCTTGGGAATGCTGTCGGAAACGTGATGGAGAACTCCGTTGGTCGTCTTCAACCAAAACGCGATGCCATCCTTCGACATCGTGAAATGACTCGGACCCGCCAGCGCGATGTTCAGCGTTTGATCGGGATTCGCGACCAGCATCGCGAAGTGAAAAAACAGCTCCCCCTTTTTCCGCTCCGGAAAGTAGCCCTGCAGCTCGGGGAAGTTCCCATCGCCGGCGACATCGTGCAGCTCGATCGAGCGATAGCCGCTGTATCGGATGTTGCTGACCAGCCGGACGTGTCCCTTCGCATTCTGAAAAACGGCGAAGGTGTCGGGTCCGGTGTCGGTCAGCGTGTCGTCGAAGCTGTACTGCACCAGGACGTTCTGTGGAGCGCCGCCGACCTCGGCGGCGATCAGCATCGCGACGACGCTAAAGATTCTTCTCATACTCCGCCAGCCATTTTTTCCAGACTGCAACCGTTCTGTCGCGCTCGGCCTGGGCGCCGTTCGGATTGAATCCCTTGGTCTGACCGGTATGAATGTTGAGCGCCGTGATCGCGATCTGACGGACCTGTAACTTCGGATCGCCGAGCGCATCGATCAGCTTTGCATAGAGCTGCACCTTCTGTTTCTCGGTGAGGTGGATCTGATCGTAGGCCAGCGCGCAGGCGGCTTTGTCGCGGAACAACGCGTTCGGATCGTCGCGCATGATCCCGGCCAGGATGTCGACCACCTGGGTGTCATCGCTGACGCGGCCGAGCGCCCACTGCACTTGCAGTCGGAGTTTTTCGTTCTGGGTGTGGATGTCCTTCAGCAGCACCTTTCGCGCCTCCGGCGATTTCAATCCCAGGGCGTAGAAGATCCACGCGATTGTGGCGCGCTCGTCCTCGTTCGATTTGCTGTAGATGTGCGCGAGATGGGGCAGGATCTCCGGCCCCATTGTCTTCAGGCGGGCGATGCCGGCGGCATCGACGCTGCCGAGGGGGGTGATGGCGGTGCGAACCTGCTGCTCGGTGAGGAGCAGCAGCGCTAGCAGTAGTGCGTGCATTTGAATAAGGATACGCGCTCCAAAATATAATCGCCCCCATCGTCGGCAAACGCCTGGGACCATACGAGATCGTCGCGCCCATCGGGTCGGGTGGGATGGGGGAGGTCTGGCGCGCGCGCGACACGCGCATTGGCCGCGACGTTGCGATCAAGGTCCTTCCCCCGGCGTTCGCTCTCGATCGCGACCGGCTCCGGCGCTTCGAACAGGAGGTCCGCGCCGCCGGGACGATCAATCATCCGAACCTGATCACGATCTTCGACATGGGCACCGACAACGGCTCGCCCTATCTGGTGATGGAGCTCCTCGACGGTGCGACATTGCGCGATCGCATTCAGGACGGCCTCTCGGTTCGTAAAGCCGTCGACTACTCGGTGCAGATCGCGAACGGTCTTGCAGCGGCACACGAGAAGGGCATCGTGCATCGCGACCTCAAGCCGGAAAACGTCTTCATCACGAAAGATGGTCGCGTGAAGATCCTCGACTTCGGCCTTGCCAAGCTGCGACCGGGAAGAGATGAGGAGAATACCGAGGCGCGGACGGAGCAGCGGGGGACATCGCCGGGAACGGTGGTCGGCACCGCCGGCTACATGTCGCCCGAGCAGGTGCGCGGCGA
The DNA here is from genome assembly GCA_035636095.1 of Thermoanaerobaculia bacterium. GTDB lineage: Bacteria > Acidobacteriota > Thermoanaerobaculia > Gp7-AA8 > Gp7-AA8 > Gp7-AA10. The sequence goes on along the minus strand of DASPZU010000059.1, from coordinate 8,963 downwards.
GCCGGTCGATCATCGCAGCGACATCTTTTCGTTCGGCTCCATCCTCTACGAGATGCTGTCCGGCCGCCGCGCATTCAAGCGCGACTCCTCGGTCGAAACGATGAACGCGATCCTCAAAGAGGAGCCGGCCGAACTCAACATTTCCGGATCCGTTATCAGCATCGCTCCTGCGCTCGATTCTGTTGTTCGTCACTGTCTGGAGAAGAATCGCGAAGAGCGATTTCAGTCCGCGAAAGATGTGGCCTTCGCCCTCTCACACCCTCTCCCAACTCCCTTGGGGCAGGCTGCGCGGCGGGTGAGAGGTCTATGGGCAGCACCGCTGGCGGTTGCGGCTGCAGTACTCGGTTGGGCGATCGGCCATCGCAGCGCCACGACTCTGAAGACACCATCCCTGCCGAAGAGAACATTCACGCTCCTCACGAATCAGTCCGGTGTGGAAGACTTTCCCAGCCTCGCGCCGGACGGCAAGACATTCGTCTACGCCAGCAGGGCGTCGGGAAATGTCGACATCTACCTCAAGCGCGTCGACGGGCGTAACGCCATCAATCTGACAAAAGACTCTCCCGCCGACGACACCATGCCCGCGTTTTCGCCGGATGGATCGCTGATCGCGTTTCGATCGGAGCGCGAAGGCGGCGGCATTTTTCTGATGGGAGCGACCGGCGAATCGGTGCGCCGCCTGACCGACTTCGGATACAACCCCGCCTGGTCGCCGGACGGTTCGGAAATCGCGGTCATGAGCGGCCCGATCGAGTTACAGCCGCAGTCCCGTCCGATCGTCACTGCCATCGACGTGGTCACTGTTCGGACCGGAGCCCGACGCGAAACCATCAGCACGGCGCAAAACGCACTCCAGCCGAACTGGTCGCCCCACGGCGATCGCATCGCGTATTGGTCCGTCCTCGGATCGGGCGGACAGCGCGATCTGTTCACGATCGATCCTCACGCCGCCGATCCGAGGAAGACGATCGTTCAACTGACCAATGACCGCGCGCTCGATTGGGATCCGGTCTGGTCGCCCGATGGCAAGTATCTCTACTTCAGCAGCGATCGCGATGGGACGATGAACTTGTGGCGGCTGCCGATGGATGAACATCGAGGCGTGGCGGTCGGTCCTCCTGAATCGATTCCCCTTCCGACGCGCTTCGCCGGACACTTCACTTTCGCGCGCAATACCGGCGCACTGGCGTACGTCGGCCTCGACGTCAGCGAATCGATCTCGCGCGTTGGTTTCGATCCAGTATCGCTTCGCGTGATCGGCCAGCCGACACCAATCATCGGTGGCGCGCTGCTGACACTCCTGTTTCCGGGGGACAACGTCTCTCCCGACGGGAAATGGCTCGTCTTCACGAGTCTCGGAACGCAGGAGGACCTCTTCCTCGCTCGAACGGACGGCAGTGAAGTCCGCCAACTCACCGATGATCCCGAGCGAGACCGTCCCGGCGGATGGTCGCCCGATGGGAAACTCATTTACTTCTACTCGCAGCGCGGACCACGCTATGAGGTTTGGAGCATCCGGCCCGATGGCAGCGGCTTGCGTCAGGTCTCGCACACCCAGGGTCCGTCGCTGTGGAGACCTAAGCCGATGCCGGACGGTCGCGCATTGTACGAATTCAACAGCAACGGAACTGTTCTCCTCCCGCTGAATCCGGACGGCACCGCCACGCGCATCGAGCCTCTGCCGCCGCTGCCGCATTCAAAGAGAACGTTCGAGACTCCATCATTGTCGCCGGATGGAAAAACATTCGCCGGCTCGACCGGGCAGCTCCTCGGCGGGCCTCCAGGCGTGTGGCTGTACTCGCTGGAAACGAAGCGGTACGAACAGTTGCTCGGTCGCGGTTTCTATCCTCAATGGCTGCCCGACGGGAAGCGGCTGCTCTTCGTGGATGGACCGGGTGCGTCAGTGATCGATGTCGCGACGAAGCAGGTCCGGACGGTCAACATCGGACGGCCGGTCTTCGCATTTGAGATCGCACCCGATGGCCACTTCCTGATTCTGTATGAGCTCAGCCAGGAGGCCGACATCTGGCTGATGGCCGAGAAGTGACGACAGTGAGCCTCCGCACTGCCTGACGTCCGGTTTCATGTGACACTGTTGCCATCGAAAACACGTCCGCCAAGACAGGTCAGCGATTCGACCCGCCCGCTGTTCTGATCGTTCTGGCCGTCGCCGCGCTCTATGTCATCTGCGCCAAGCTCGGCCTTGCGCTGGCCATTCGCGCGCAACAGGTGACCGCGGTATGGCCGCCGACCGGCTTCGCCATTGCTGTGGTGCTGCTCTTTGGCCGTCGAAGCGCACCGGGCATTCTGCTCGGCGCCTTCCTCGCCAACGCCACCGCCGGCGAGCCGCTGTGGGTGGCGGGAGCCATCGCGTTAGGCAACACGCTGGAAGCGACGATTGCCGGCATGATCCTTCAGCGCGTCGGATTCGATCGGCGAATGACGCGCGCCCGCGACATCGTCGCGTTGATGGCCGCAATTGCCGTGAGTCCTGTCATCGCTGCCACCATCGGCGTGACCTCTCTCGGCGCCGGCGGCGTGCAACCGGCCTCCGCTCTCGCCGATCTCTGGTTCTTGTGGTGGTTCGGCGATGCCCTGGGCGGGTTGATTTTCGCGCCGGTGATCCTGGTGTGGAGCGACCGCGTCGAATTCTCCCGCACGATGTTAGGCGAGGCCATGCTACTGGTGGCCGGCCTCATGGCAGCCGGCAGCGTGATCTTCGTGGGCGTGGTGCGCGTGCCGATCACTGCCTACGGCGTCTTCCCATTTCTGATCTGGGCAGGATTGCGATTTGGTCCGCTCGGCGCGGCGACATCCATTGCCGTGACCAATGCCATCGCGGTGTGGGGCACGCATCTCGGCCACGGTCCGTTCGCGGGAATGGGACCGGAGCGGGGGTTTGTGCACCTGCAGGTCTTCATGGCGGTGGCCGCCGCTACCGGTCTTTTTCTTGGCGCGATCGCTGCGCAGAATCGGCAGGCGCAGCGCAGCGCAGAACAGAAGGCGGAGGAGCTGGCCGAGGCCGACAGGCGCAAGGACGAATTTCTTGCGATGCTCGGCCATGAGCTTCGGAATCCGCTCGCCCCGATCGTCCACGCCGTCGAGCTCCTGGGCAGGCGCGATCCAGCCCTTGTCGATCGCGCGCGCGAGATCATTCGCCGTCAATCGGAGCATCTCAACCGACTGGTTGGCGACCTGCTCGACGTCTCCCGCATCACGCGCGGAACTGTCCGCCTGGAGCGCAAACGCGTGATGCTGTCGGAAGTCGTCGGCGCGGCCGTCGACATGTGGCGCCATCTGATCGTCCAGCGCCGGCAGCACCTGGCCGTGAATCTGCCCGAGCGCCCGGTCCGCCTTCACGTCGACCCGACGCGCTTCACCCAGATCATCGCGAATCTGCTGCACAACGCGGCCAAGTTCACCCCCGAGGAAGGTCAAATCGCCATCGAGGCCGACGAACATGAGGGCTGGTTGACGCTGCGAGTTCGCGACTCAGGCGACGGGATGAGTCCGACGCTGGTGACGCACGTATTCGACCTTTTCGTGCAAGGCCCTCGCTCGCTCGACCGTCCGAAGGGAGGACTGGGACTGGGGCTCACGCTGGTCCGGCGCCTGGTCGAATTGCACGGCGGAACCATCACGGCCAAAAGTGACGGGATCGATTGCGGCAGCACATTCACCGTGCGCGTCCCGGTCGCCGAAGCATTGAGCGAGGCGCCGGCGCCGGCGGCGGCAGCCGCGGCATCGGCGGCGCGGCGCTCGCGACGCGTGTTGGTGGTGGAGGACAACGAGGACGCCCGCGAAGCGCTGATGCTCCTTCTGAAAGAAGAAGGTCACGACGTTCATGCCACCGGCGATGGTTTGCGGGCTCTGGCGGAGGCGGAGGACTTCATTCCGGAGGTTGTTCTGCTCGACATCGGGCTGCCGGGGTTGGATGGCTACGCGGTGGCGCGGAAGCTGCGGGAAATGCCGCAGACTTCCGGCGCTTTGCTGGTCGCCATCACCGGGTACGGGCAGGCCGAGGATCGAGCGCTGTCGCGGGAAGCGGGATTCGATTATCACTTGCTCAAACCGGTGGAGCCCATGCGGCTGATCGAGCTGCTGCGATGACATCCCGTCACGGCGGCGCCGACCGCATCTCGACTAAAACGAAGCTCGCTGAGGAGCTGGGAATCCTGGGGGAGGTTTTGGTGCGCGTGCGCGAGCGGGCGGGACTCAAACAATTGGAGCTCGCGGCGCGGCTGGGGGTGCCGGCGTCGTATTTGTCGAAGATCGAGAATGGCACGCGGCGACTCGATGTCATCGAGCTGATCCAGATCGCCCGCGCGATGCGCGTCGACCCCGCCGATATCGTGCGCGAGATCGAGAAAGCTATGAAACGGCCCACTCCACGATGAAGTTGAAGACCATCGAATTCTGCCAATAGGCCGTATGTGCGGTCAGCGGCACGGAGGCGTCTTCATCCTCGTGGTTCTCGACAGCCCGAACGCCGGGGGCGTCGTAAAACTTCAGGCGGTCGCTGATGATGTCGTTAGGCGTCCACACGTTGATCCACCGCAGTTTCTCGCGATATTTCTTGTCGAGAATCAACGGCTGAACGGATGCTGCCAGCGAGTCGCGGGTCGGATCATCTTTTCCGGGCGAAGTGCTGAAGACATAGGCCGTTTTGTCGAGCGGCGAGCCGAATGTCAGAAGCAACGTTGTCCGGTCGACCACCTTGAGCACGCCGTCGCGAAGCCCGTCATCATTCATGATCCGATTCACGGTGTCGTACGCGATCACCGAGCCGAGGGAGTGTCCGACCACGCCGACAGAATCGTACTTCGGCTCTGCTGTGAAGATCGTGGTCGCGGCTTTCATGGCGATGTCCTGAATTTCCTTGCGAATCTTCGAGAAGCGATCGAGTCGATTGGAGGAGACATAGGCGGCCACGTCGCCGAGGTATTGGGATAAGAACCATTTGACAAAGGAGCTGATCACGAGAACGCCGAACCACGGAAGCACCAGCGCGACAGTGTCATTGAACATTCCGCGGGCGTCGCAGCCGGCTCCTTTTGGGGGAGACTTGGAGCCGATCCAGAACGCGATGCGGTATGTGAGGGCGAGGGTGCTGATGCACGACAGAACGCTGGAGGTGTAGCGCACCGGCGATTTGTCGTGCCGATAAACGGTAAGAAGCACAATCGAAATGACCCATACCAGCAGCATCCATGGAGTGGTCGCCCAGCCGAGCCAGTGATGGTGAGGCGGTCCTTGCACCCACAGGAAGATCCACAGCGAATGACACGGCGCGATTTTTTCGTATCCATTGATGAGCGAAACGACGATGTGCAAGAGAACGACGAGGATCGGCACGATCGAAATCAGCACCGCCATGGACAACAGTCCACGCAAGACTCGAGAAGGGCGCCCGACCCTCCACGTGATCGCCGCCAGAATCAACGTGATGACAATCCAGGAAACAGAGAAAGCGATCAGCGAGTCGGTCTGTCTTGCCGTTTCCCTGAGAACATTTCGAGCGGCGTGAAATGCGACTTCCAACGGGACGAGGAAAATGCCGGCGGCGATGGCCGTCAGTGAGGCATAGAAGGCTCCGAATGCGATTGCCGCTGCCGCGCGCCGCGCCCACAGCGGCGCTGCTCGGAGCATCCCGGCCACGATCAGCAGCAGCAGCAGAAAGGTCGCCTGCAGCGCCACGAATCCGAGCGTGGTCGACAAATCCATCAGCAGGGGACGATTGGTTCGCCCAAAGTTGAAAGCCGGAATGGACAATCCGGCAACCACCAGAGCCACGAGATTCATGATGGTCAGGCCGATGACGGTTGTCAGCGCGACGATCAATTGCAGCGGCGTCGATTGAGGAATCTCGAATTCCTGGTCGTGCTCGAACATCCATCGCCACCACCGTCCTTGCGAGATCGCGCGCCGAATGCCATTCCATCCGCCGCTGATCAGGAACCAGATCGTGTCCGTGACCTTGACCTCACCCTCCGTCACGGGCGCCCAATACGCTTCGTACAGGTGCAGCTTGCGGGTGTCTTTGCCTTTGCGAATCGTCAGCTCCAGACGCTGCGTCGGTTCGCCGTCGGCGCCGAGAATCGTCCGCGCCACGACCTTGTCTTTTTCCTCGATCGCTCCTGCCCGACGAAGGCCCTCCACCAAATCGTCGAGAGTCTCGAACCGTACTTGCTCGCCCATGCCGTGAATGACGAGCATGGCGTTGATCTTCTCCGCTACCGCAGCGACCGGCGGTTCCTCTTTCGGCGGCGGTGTCGAGCGTTGGATCGGCGTGCGTTGCATCAGTCAGTAGTGACGCAGATCAGTACAATGCTACCCTCCGGAATGAAGAACCGCATCGCGACCATCGACGACTTCCACGTCGGCCAGCGCGCGAGCTTCACCAAGACCTTCACCGAAGACGACCTTCGGCGATTCATCGAGATCACCGGCGACGTCAATCCGCTGCACGTCGACGAGCAGTTCGCGCGCGCGACGCAGTTCGGAGGACGCGTCCTGCAGGGCATGCTGACCGCGTCGATCCTCTCGACCATGGTGGGCATGTTGTTGCCCGGCACCGGCGCGATCTACCGTTCGCAAACGCTCAAGTTCCTCCGTCCCGTCCGCATCGGCGAAACCGTGACGGCGCACTTCGTGGTGCGCTCCATCGATCGCGCGAAACATCGCCTCGAGATCGAGTCGTGGATCGAGAACGCCAAGGGCGAGCGGGTGATCGAGGGGACGTGCCAGGCGGGAGTGCTACGCTCCGATTGAGAAACGATGCCGATTCTGGCACTCGACCAGGGGACGACCAGCGCGCGCGCGATCGTGTTCGACGAGTCGGGCCAAGTGGTCGCCAGCGCGCAGCGCGAGCTGCAGCAGATCTATCCCCAGCCAGGCTGGGTGGAACACGATCCGCGCGAGATCGCGTCGAGCCAGCTCGAGGTCGCAAAAGAAGTCAGCAGGAATCGCGACATCGCGGCGATCGGCATCACGAATCAGCGCGAGACCACCATTCTGTGGGATCGCAAGACAGGCCAGCCGATCGCAAACGCCATCGTGTGGCAGGATCGGCGCACCGCCGCGATGTGCGACGCCCTCCGCGAGTACGAACCGCTCTTCCGCGAGCGCACCGGCCTCGTCCTCGATCCATATTTTTCCGGGACGAAAATCCGCTGGCTCCTCGATCACGTTGGCGGAAAAAATCTTGCATTCGGAACCGTCGACTCCTGGCTGATCTGGAGCCTGACCGGCGGCCGCGTGCACGTCACCGACGCGACCAACGCCTCGCGCACGCTGCTCTTCAACATCCACACGCGCGACTGGGACGATGAGCTCCTGCGCATCCTGAGAATCCCGCGCGAGATTCTGCCGCGCGTCGTCTCATCCAGCGAAGTGGTAGGCGAGACCGCGGAGGGGGTCCCGATCGCCGGAATCGCGGGCGATCAGCAGGCCGCGCTGTTCGGCCAGCGATGCGTCAGTCCCGGAATGGCGAAGAACACCTACGGCACCGGCTGCTTCATCGTGATGAACACCGGCGATCGCGCCGTGAAATCACAACACGGACTGCTCACAACCCTCGCGGCGACGGCCCCTCACCCGGTCCCGCTCCCGCGGGACCACCCTCTCCCCGCTGACGCGGGGCGAGGGGTTACTGGGATGAGGGGCGATTACGCCCTCGAAGGCAGCGTCTTCATCGCCGGCGCGGTGGTGCAATGGCTGCGCGACGAATTGCGAATCATCCGCACCGCCGCCGATGTCGAAGCGCTCGCTGCTTCCGTTCCCGACAACGGCGGCCTGACATTCATCCCCGCCTTCACGGGCCTCGGCGCGCCGCATTGGGACCCGCACGCGCGCGGCGCGATCCTCGGAATGACTCGCGGCACGAAGGCCGCGCACATCGCCCGCGCCGCGCTGGAGGCCATTGCATTGCAGACCGCCGAGGTCCTCGACGCCATGCGCGCCGATTCGGGACTGGAGCTGACCGAGCTGCGCGTCGACGGCGCCGCCTCGCGCAATAATCTATTGATGCAGATCCAGGCAGACGTCGCCGGCGTGCGCGTCGTCAGGGCCGCCATCTCCGAAACGACCGCCCTCGGCGCCGCCTACCTCGCCGGCCTCGAACCTCGCTGGAAAGCCGATCGCGTCTTCGAGCCGAAGGTTGACCGCTCCGCGTTGCGCGATCAGTGGCGTGAAGCCATCGCGCGCGTGACATCGTCGCCCACTTAGATCACCGGCTGCGCATCAACAGGAACCCGACTCCACCAAGAGAGAGAGCGAGGAGCAGCAGCATCCACTCGGACAGAGTCGGAATGACTACGAAGGTCGTAACGGTGCTGGTCGCTGTGTTGTTGGCCGGATTCGGATCGCTGACCGCCGATGACACCGTGGCGGTGTTCGACAACATTCCGGGAGTTGCAGACGCCGTTATCACCAGCGCAATGGTCGCCGTGCCGCCGTTTGCGAGAGTGCCGAGGTTGCAGGTGACCGTGCTGGTGCCGGTGCAGGAGCCCTGGCTCGGTGTGCTGGAGACGAATGTCGACCCGGCAGGCAGCGTGTCGACTACGGTCACCCCGGTCGCCGTCAAGGGTCCGTTATTGGTCACTGTGATCGTGTAGTTCACATTTCCGCCCGCGACGAACGGTCCCGCTCCGGCGCTCTTGGCGATCGCCAGATCGGCGCCATTGATCGTCGTCGTGGCGGTGGCGCTGTTGTTCGCCGCATTCGGATCGGCGGTCGTCGAGGTGACGCTCGCGGTATTAGAGATTGTTCCCGTCGCCGCTGCGTTGACGTTCACCACCAGTGTGTATGTCGCCGTGGCGCCTGCCGCCAGAGTGACGATGTTTGCGGTGATCGTTCCCGTTCCGCCCACGGCCGGCGAGGTGATCGAGGAGCCGGGCCCGGAGGTCTGCATCACGGAAACGAAGGTCGTATTCGCCGGGGTCGAGTCGGTGAGGGAGACACTC
>DASPZU010000058.1:0-16708 GCA_035636095.1 Thermoanaerobaculia bacterium | reverse complement strand
AATTCCTCATTGTATTTTTGATGTCGCAGCGCGGATGGGCGGCCATCGGAAAACTTCTGGTGGCGTTGTTGGTCATCGTGATCGTTGTGTCGGCGATCTTCCTTATGCTCGTTCTGCGCAACGGAGTCAGTGCACGAGCAACCCCGACCAGGACCGAAGAGATGATTGCCACCACGGCGCGACATTTCGCAGTTCCACGCGCTGCGCGAAACATCCGCAATCCGATTCCGCTCAGCCCGGCCGTGCTCGCCGAAGGCCGCCATCACTTCGCCGATCACTGTGCGAGCTGTCACGGCAACGATGGCAGCGGCCAGACGGAAATGGGCACTAACTTTTATCCCAAAGTGCCCGATATGCGAACCGCGCGCACGCAAATTTTGAGCGATGGCGAATTGTTCTACATCATCAGGAACGGCGTTCGCCTGACCGGGATGCCGGCGTGGGGCGACGAACGCGACAATACAGACAACTGGAAGCTCGTGCATTTCATTCGTCATCTGCCCAAGATCACGCCAGGGGAAATTGAAGAGATGAAGAAAATGAATCCGGTCAGTGCGCACGAGCGTATGGAGCGGCAGGAAGATGAGGAATTTCTCAAAGGCCATTAGTGCCATCGCGGCGATGCTGCTGCTGCCGGCATTCGTGTTCGCGCACGCCGGCGGGCGCGACATCCGCGGCACGATCGTGAAAATCGAGAAAGATTCCGTGGTCGTCAAACGCGTCGATGGAGTTCGCGAAACCGTCCGACTCACCGGCGCCACCACCTATCGCGTCGGCGACGCCGACGGGAAATGGGACGACATGCAGGTGGGCTCGCGCGTCGTGGCCCACATCGGGCACGACGGCACAGCGATCGAGATCCATCTTCCCGCGCGGAAGTGACCCATCATCCATAGTAGTGACAGCGCGTGGTGCACGTCTCCTCGATGGTGATGCGATGCAGCTGCGGCAGCAGGGGGGCGAGCTTCTCCCACATCCAGATCGCGATGGATTCCGAGGTCGGGTTTTGAAGGCCCTCGACATCGTTGAGAACGTAGTGATCGAGACGCGCCACGATCGGATCGACGGCGCGCTTGAGATCTGCGAAATCGATCAGCCAGCCGATGCGCGGATCGACGGGCCCGCGCACGGCGACCTCGCCGCGAAAGGAATGGCCGTGCATTCGGCGGCACTTGTGCCCCTCGGCCACGTTGGGGAGATAATGTGCCGCTTCGAATCGGAAGTCCTTGACCAGTTCAACGACGTGCGCGTCCACCATTTGGATCGCATTTTGCTCGCTGGAAAGAATTGATGGCAACTGCCACAGAGACGGACCGCTCCATCGGCACCATCGTCAAGGAGCTGATGGAGAACATCTCCGCGCTATTTCGCAGCGAGATCGCGCTGCTCAAGTGGGAGCTGAAAGACACCGCCGCCAAACTCGGTAGTGGCGCGGCGCTCTTCGCAGCCGCGGTCTTCGTCGCGCTGGTCGGCCTGGCGTTCGTCTTCGTCACCATCACCCTCGGCCTGGTGGCCCTGGGCGTGCCGCCGTGGCTGTCGTCCCTGATCGTGACAGTGGTGCTGTTCGTGACCGCCGGCGTCCTGGCGATCCTCGGAAAGAAGAAGTTTGCGGCCGCGCAGTTTGTGCCGAAGGAGTCGATGGAACAGATCAAGACCGACTTCGAGAGCATCAAGGCCGACATCGCGCGCGTCAGGAGTCACTGAAATGGCGAAAGAGGAAAAGCAGACCATCGAGCGCGAGATCGAGCGCGCTCGCGACGGCGTCGGCAATCGCATCGACGAGCTCGATTACAAACTTCGCCGCACCCTCGACGTCAACACCTTCGCATCCGAGCACGCCCCGCAGCTCATGGTGGGTGGGGCGGTGGTGGGATTCCTGGTCGGCTTTGGATTTCCGAAGCCGCTGATGCGCGTGATGCAGCTCGGCGTTCCACTGGGCTTCTTCGCGTACAAATTCATGAAGTCGCGCAATGGCTCTAACGCGCTCTGACTTTTAGTTTATCCCGAGCGCAGCGAGGGATCTCCGTCGGTGCAGCCAGCCTTCACGTTACGGGCCGACGACCTTGAATTGTCGGACCCATTGTCGCGATACACCACCGGATATCCCTCGCCGTCTTCGCGGCTCGGGATAGACTGTGAACTCTAGCGCGCCCTGACGTATCGCGCTCCCGGCAGCGCTTTCAGCCATCCGCCTAACTCGAGTTGCAGCACGGCTTCGGAGATGTGCGCCACCGTGCGTCCCAATTTCGAGGCCAGCATGTCGATGTGCATGGCCTCTTCGCGCGAGAAGGCGTCCAGCACTTCGCGCAGCGGCGACTCCGGTTCCGCCGGCGCAGTCGCCTCCGGAAGTCGCAGGCCGCCCGGCAGCTCCTCGAGAATGTCATTGGCATCGTGGACGAGCTTGGCGCCGTATTGGATCAACCGATGCGTCCCTTCCGAACCGGACGCGAAGATCGAACCGGGGACCGCGAAGACTTCGCGCCCCTGTTCCGCGGCCATGCGTGCTGTGATCAGCGATCCGCTGCGGCTGGTGGCCTCGACGATGACGGTTCCCAGCGTCATGCCCGAAATCACGCGGTTGCGAATTGGGAAGTTCGCGGCCAGGGGCGGCGTGCCGGGCGGAAATTCGGTCAACACGACTCCGTGCTCGGCGATGTCGCGCGACAGTCGCGAATGCGAGCGCGGATAGACCAGATCGATTCCCGTGCCCAGGACTGCCACGGTTTTTCCGCCCCCTTCCAGCGCGGCCTGATGCGATGCGGCGTCGATGCCGCGCGCGAGTCCCGAAACGATCACCACGCCCGCCGAGACGAGTTGTCGCGCCAGGTGGGCGGCGGCATTCATTCCGTACGCCGATGCGCGCCGCGATCCGACCATGGCCACCATCGGCCGTTGCAGCAGCGACAGATCGCCGCGGTAGAAAAGCGCAAATGGCGGATCGACCATCTCGCGCAGCAGCGCGGGATATTGCCCATCGACGATCGCGACTGCCGCGGCGCGAATTGCGTCGACCTGGCGTCGCAGATCGTCCTTTCGTAACGGATTCTTTACGATCTCCGCTTGATCGGAATCCATAGAGAGCAGACCCTGAAGAAGCTTCAGCGGGGCGCTCTGTGCATCACCGAGCGGTTCAAAGTGCTCCCGCAACAGCCGAATTCGCACGGGGGTAATGCACGGAGACAACGCGTACGCGATGCAGACATCGCGAGATAGGCCATGATCCATTGATTGTTTGGTGCCGAAGGCGGGAGCGATTGTGCGGCTACCAAAGAGAATTATAATTTCGACCGCTTTGAGCGCCAAGCCCCACTGCCCCGCCCTCCAGGGAGACCCCTCATGACGCGAAAAATGATCCCAACGATGGCGCTGATCGTCTTCGCGTCGGCCTGCTTCCATCATCAGGATTTGGCGAAGCCGTCCACGCAGGACAATTTCGGCGTCCAGATGGCCAGGATGAACCTGTGGCGCGAAGCGCTTTTCCGTTTTCAGCGGGCCGTGGAGATCAATCCCAACGATGCCATGGCGCACAACAACTTGGCAGTGGCTTGGGAGGCCAACGGCGATTTCGAGAAGGCGCGGAAGGAGTATCTGGAAGCGCTGAAACTCGATCGCTCGAATCAATACATTCAGAAGAATTACAGCCGTTTCGTGGAGTTCCTCTCGCGAAATCGCAAGCGGCAGGCGAAGGAAGTGAAGACGGCCGCCGCCACGCCCACGCCCGCGCCGGCGCAAACCTCAGCCGCCGACACGACCCCGCCGGCGGCCACCACCACCAATCCACCCACCCCACCCGCCACCGCGCCGCCGGCGCCGGAAGCTCCGAAACCGCCGCCGCCCACACCACCCGGAGGTGCCCGATGAAGCGAATGGCGCTTGTTCTGGTTTGCGCCTCGGTCCCCATGATGACGCAGGCCGGCGTGCTGGAAGTGAAGCTGAAATTGCCGCTCAAGCCCAAACTCCAAATCACGGGCGACGAGAAGGTCGCGATCGCACCATTCGTGATCGCGAACAACGGCGAGAAGAGGAGCGACCGAGCGTCAAAGGTCGACGTGCAGTCGGAATTCCAGCGCTACCTGCGAAAGCAGTTGAGCAAGAGCACGAAGCTCAAAATCGTCGACACGCCCTCGACGCGCCTCCCCGGCTCGGATTTGAAGACCCTGGAAGCCAACCGTGATTATTGGCGCGAGCTGGGGGCCAAGACCGGCGCGGACTACATCGTGACCGGGATTCTCGATTTCGACATCAACGACAAATCGGGATATCGGACCGAGGAGTATGTCTCGCCGGCGGATGGAAGGACGTACTACCGCCAGGTCCTGGTCGAGACGACCGGTTTCGTCTTCGACATCGACATCGTGGTCTTCAACGCCGACTCGGGAGAAAAAGTGCTGGAAGACAATTTCCGCGACTTCAAGGAATTCGATCAACGCAATTACGACGAAATCCTTGGACTGTTCGAGAACCTGCGCTCGCTGGAGACGCAGCTGGTCGGCATCTTCGTTCCGCAGGAGACGTCAGCAGCGCGTTACGTGTTCACTGAATAGATGGGCCGGAGGGTCCTTTGAAACGTCTGATCGCGTTCATCGCAGTCGCACTGGCCATCGCTGTCCCGGCGTTCCCATTCGGTCAGAACAAGATCGTCTATGACCGCTTCCACTGGAACATCTATCACTCCACGCACTTCGACGTTTACTTTTACGACGAGGAGAAACCTGCGCTGCAGAAAGTGGTCGATACCGCCGAGAGTGCGTACGACACGTTGTCGCGCGAGCTGAATTATCAGATCACGAAAAAAATCCCGCTGATCTTCTACCACACCCATTCGGCCTTCGAGCAGACCAACGTCGATCTGAACTTCATCCCGGAAGGCGTAGGTGCGTTCGCGGAACCGACGCGCAACCGCATGGTCATCCCGATCGACACCAGCGATGAGAAGCTTTTGCAACTGGTGCAGCACGAGCTGACACACGTCTTCGAGTACGAGATCCTCTTTCAGGGAAAGCTCGGCAAGACCGTGACCGCCAATCCGCCCACCTGGTTCATGGAAGGTCTCGCTTCGTTCATGGGACGGGATGAAGACTCGAAAGACCGGATGGTGCTGCGCGACGCGGTGGTCAACGATGAAGTCCCCCCCATCACGCGCGCCCAGGGCGGCGGTTATTTCGCCTACCGCTTCGGACACGCAGTGTTCAAGTACATTCAGGAAAAGTACGGGTGGGACGGGCTGCGTGATTTCATATATGAATATCGTAATACATTAGGATCCTCAGTCGACAAGGCTCTCAAGCGCGCCTTCGATGTCACTCCCGATGAATTCGACAGCCGTTTCCGGACCTGGCTCCGCAAGCAGTACCTGCCGGCGCTGGTCGCCAAAGGGGAGCCGCAGGAATACGGCGATCCATTCAAGATCAATCCCGAGTTGCACAGCGAAGAGATGTCTCCCGTTCCGGCGCCGTCCGGCGATCTTCTGGCCGCGTACACCACTTACAAAGAAGACGTCGACGTCGTTCTGTTCAACATTCCGGAGCGAAAGCTGCTCCGCAATCTCACCAGCGGCTATACCAGCCGCTACGAGTACGCCATCGCGCAGATGCTGACCATCGGCCCTGTGATGGGACGCGATATCGCCTTCGCGCCTAACGGCGATCAGATCGCCCTGTTCGTCAAGAAGGAGCGCGGTCGCAACCTGCTTCTGATCAACGCTCTCAACGGACACATCGAACGGTCGGTGCCGCTGCCGCAGGAGCAGGAGCTCAGTCCGACCTATTCGCCCGACGGAAAGAAGATCGCGTTTTCGGGTTACGTCGGAAGTCAGGACGACATCTTCATCTACGACATCGCCAGCGGGCAGGTCACCAACATCACCCAGGACAAATTCTTCGACGGCGCGCCTGTCTTTTCGCCCGACGGAAAATGGCTGGTCTATTCATCTGTCGTGGGCGGCTATGCCAAGCTTTTCAAGCTGAATCTCGAGAAGCCCGGCGAGCGCTATCAGCTGACCACCGGGCAGTGGAATGACATCGACGCGTGGTTCTCGCCGGACGGCAAGCGCGTTTTCTTTTCGTCGGACAAGCAGACCGGCCGCAATGTCGAGAAAGCGGCCGAGATTCTCGAGAATGCCGAGGACAAGGCCAAGCGGCAGGGAGACACCCCGCCGGCCGATCCGACCAACTTCGCGGCCTACAACGTCTATTCATTGAATCTCCAGAGCGGCGATCTGCTGCAGTACACCGACGTGGTCGGCGGTTGCTTCACGCCGGTGGTGTTCATCGGACAAAACAATCGCGAAAAGATGGTGTTCGCGTCGTACTACAAGCGGCGCTGGCAGCTCTTCTCCACGCCCACCGACAAGCCGCTGCACGCCGCCGAGAAGACCACCTTGCCCTCGGCCCCCCTTCTGGCCGAGAGCCGGCAGACGTTCCAGCCGCCGGTGGAGGTGGCCATCGATGAGGAGAAGATCGACAAGCCCCGCGGCTTCAAGTTGTTTGTCGATGACGTGGAAGTCAACGCCGGCGTCACTTCGGATCAGCTCCTGGTCTCGCGCTCGACCATCTACATGAGCGACATGCTCGGCAACCGCCGCTTCATCGCGTCGCTCGATTCGGTGTCATCGTTCTCCAACTTCGATTTTCTCTACTTCGATTTGCAGCGCCGAACGAATTGGGGCTTCCGGCTCTTCGATCAGCGTTCGTTCTACGTGACTCCCAGCCAATCGAACACCTCTCTTTTCGAACGCCATCAGCTCTACCGCGAGACCGGCGTGCTGGGAATCGCGAGTTATCCCTTCGATCGCTACCACCGCATCGACGCCGGCGTCGGTTTCGAAAAACGCAACTACACGCTGCCGGCCGCCGATCTGGCCGGCAACGTGTTTCTGCTCAGCTTCAACGACTCGTTTCCACTGGTCAGCACGACCTTCAGCGGCGACAGCACGGTCTTCAAGCAATTCGGTCCGGTCTCCGGACGGCGCTATGAGCTCAGCACCTCTTACGCACGCGACATCAAGCGGAGCGGAACGCTGAGCAACGATTACAACATCGACGCGCGGCAGTATCTGCAGTTGACGTCGCGCAGCCTGCTGGCGGCACGCCTTTTCGTCGGTTATTCGCGCGGCAACGTCCCGAATTTCTACTACTTCGGCGGATTGAATACTCTCCGCGGCTACGATTTCCGATCGATCATCGGCAACCAGGCGGCCTTCGCGAACTTTGAATTCCGCTTCCCGCTGATCGACATTCTGGCCACGCCGATCCTGGCCTTCACGCAGGTGCGCGGGAATCTGTTTTTCGACATCGGCGGCGCGAAGTTCAACGGCCAGAAGTACACCTTCATGAAGGGCGGGCGTCTGGTCGACGGAGCAGCCTCAGTGGGATACGGGCTGTCGTTCAACTTCCTCGGGCTCGAGCTGCATTGGGATTTCGCGAAACGGACCGATCTCAAACAAAGCTACGGCAGCAAGCGAACGGAGTTTTGGATCGGGGAGACGTTTTAGCTTGCTAGGTTGCTCGGTTGCTTAGGTTGCTAGGTTACTCAGCAACCCAGCAACCCTGAGCAACCCGGCAACCGTTACGCCGCGCGCGGCCTCACTCGGCGGTCCGCGATCGTTTCGCGCAAGAACTTCAGCAGCGACTTCTCCTCCCGCGACAGGCCGACGCGCACCACAGGTTTGCCGCGACGTCCTCTCCGCAACAGCTCGAACGGCTTCCCCTCGGTGTACTCCTCGAGGATGCGTGGACAAATGTACGACGACCGGCACACCGCCGGCGTGTTTCCGAGCTGCTCGGCCGTGGCCTGGATGGCGCTCTTGATTTTGCGTTTGCGCTCGCTCTTGGTTGGCGCCTGCCCTTGCATGGCCAGGGCGATCGAACAGAGGAGCGTTCCCGCCCAGGTCCGAAAATCTTTCGCGGTGAAGGTGTTGCCGATGATCGATTGGATATAGGCGTTGACGTGACGATCTCTGGCGTTGCGAACCTTGCCGTCTTCCAAAAACGCAAACAGCTCCTTCTGATTGAGGCCTTTCAGCGCACGGACGATCTGCGCGATTTCGCGATCGTCGATTGCTCGCTGCTGGGCCTTCTTCCACTTGCCGATGTAATCGAACGCCAGAATGTGTCCCTTGACGGTCACGTGCTTGCCGCGAATCGTGGTCAGGCCGTAAGTCGATTCGGACCGCGCACTCTTTTCGTTGCCGATACGGAAGAAGCCCTGGTCGATCAGACGGACGATGGCCGCCAGAACGCGGTTGCGATCGAGCTCGGTCCGGCGCAAGTCACCGCGAACGTGACGGCGCAGGCGGGGAAGCGATTCCCCGAATTCGACCACGTGCTGGAACTTCTCTTCTTCGCGCTGCGCCCGAAATCGCGAGTGATAGCGGTATTGTGTGCGGCCTCTCTTATCGACGCCGATGGCCTGCAGCGGCGAGGATTCGCCGCGCGCGATCCGGACATCGCGCCACGCCGGAGGTACACGTATTTTTCGGATTCGCGCCAGCGTTTTCTCATCGACGACCGGAGAGCCGTCGGAGTGCTCATAGCTGAAACCGCTGTCCTTGCTCCCGATCCGCCGGATGCCGTGGAGATCGAGGGCCCATCGTCGCCGCACCGGTTTTCCCGGCATGCGGGGTCGAGTTTTTGCGAGAATGGTGCCGCTTGCTGCGCGAGTGGTGGCTCTCACTGGAGCGCCGTCCCGAGCCGCTGACCGGGCGGCAGTGGGGAATGGTGGTCGCGGCCACCGTCATCACCGCTGTGAGCCGTCTTCTGGCGCTGGCGCGGACTCCATGGGATTGGGACGAGCTGCTGTTCATGCTCTCACTCGATCACTTCAATGTGGCGCGCCACCACCCACACCCGCCCGGCTTTCCGTTGTACGTCCTGACGGCGAAAGTGATCCGCAAATTCGGCTTCGGCGATTTCCACGCCCTGCAGGCTCTCAGCGTCCTGGGGGCCATCGCGATCGTGCCGGCAATGTTTTTTCTCTGCCGCGAATTACGCATGCGATTTTCGACATCGCTGTCCGCAGCGATGCTGTTGGCGTTCTTTCCCAATGTCTGGTTTTACGGCGGAGGAGCATTCAGCGATGTGCCCTCGATGACGCTGATGATCGCGGCGTGCGCGCTCCTGCTGGCGGGGTGCCGCAATCCGCGCGCGTATCTCGGTGGCGCGGTGGTGCTCGCGATCTCTGCGGGATTTCGTCCGCAGAATTTGCTGGTCGGGTTTGCGCCATTCGCGATGGCGACACTCTTTCAAATTCGCAGAAGTGTGGCCCGCGTTGCCGGCGCAATCGGTGTGCTGGTCGTGATCATCGGCCTCAGCTATCTGACGGCCGCATTTCTGACGGGATGGAGCGAATACCGCCAGGCGCTGCGCATCCATCAGGCCTACATCGCACGCACCGATTCGTTTCTCTCAGCGACGCGGCCGCCGCTGTGGCGCGTCTTCGACGACTTCTTCGTGATGCCCTACCACGCGCCGGTGATCAATGCCATCCTCTGCGCGCTGGCGCTGATCGCGATCATTCGAAGCCGTCCGTATGCCATGGCCGCGCTTGCGGCATTCGGTCCGCTTTGCATCGCGAGCTGGCTGATGCTCGATCGCTTCAGTGCCAGCCGGTTCTCGATCGGATACGCGCCGTTGATCGCGCTCCTGGCGGCCGACGGCATGCAATGGATCGCGAGGCGCGCGGAGCCGATGGCCTCGGCGGCGGTGATTGCTTTGATGGCCGCCTGGACCTGGCCGGCACTCTCGGTTGTCAGGCCGAGCATCGCGCCGCCGGTCGCGGCGGTCGACTGGATTCGCAACCACGTCGACGCCGGGACCGCCACGATTTACGTCGACAGCGGTATGACTCCGTTCGCGGAGTGGTATTTGCCGGAGTACAAACTGCGGTTCATCGGAGAAAGCCAGCCCCCGCCGACATGGTCGCCCAGGCAACCGGGCTATTACCTCCGCGAAGAGGCAATCTGGTCGCCGAATGCACAAAACTTCAGCCGGCCGCACGGGCATCTGTGGCAGCTCGTCCGCCGGCGTTACTTCGACGTATCCGTCCGCCCGGTCAACGAGATCATCGTCTTCGGTCAAGGTTGGTACGAGGAAGAGTCGGGCGATCAGCCATGGCGTTGGATGGCGGCGCGGTCGGTTGCCACGCTGCCGCCGATGCCGGGAAATGGCCGCCTGACCCTCTCGTTCTACATCCCGCTCGACGCCCTCGAATCTCCGCCTAACATCGTGATCCGCATGAATGGCGCCATCGTCGACCGCTTTCGCGCGAGTCGCAGTTTCGTCAATCGCGCCATCACCGTGCCCGGACGATCCGATGCCCCGAACGCACTGGTCATCGAGACCGATCGCGTGGTCACACCGGCGGCACAGCACATCAATGCCGACACTCGGACGTTGGGCCTGCGTCTGAATTCGATCGCCTGGATGCCGGCCCGGTGAAAAGTCAGGCGCAATTCTGCGGAAGCAGGTGACTGCATGCGAGCCATTCCTCAGGCCCGTGCCCATGATCCTCGAGCGACCACAAGACCGCCAGCACGACCCGGACGAATGTCCAGGCGCGAGCGCGGTATCGATCGACGCCTATTTCCTCAGACAACTGCGCGATGCGTCTGTCCAGGAGAGTGCGTATGGGCGTATGGGGTCAGATCTTTGATTCTCGCTCGGTTCTACAGGTAGAAGATCGGCCTACGCGCGCGACGCGGCGCAAGGGCGTGTTTTTCAACGTTCCGGCAAAAAACGATCGTTGTCGGATGATGCAAAGCTGTCGCCCGCTAAGAAGTGATTGAATGGCCTTCTTTGACTCTTCAGTCTCTACTCTTTGAAGAGTGAAGCGAGAATCAAAGACCTGACCCCAATTCCGCGACGACCGTCCTGCGCCGCCACCGGCCTAGTGCAACTTGAAGTCGATCGGCTGCGGCAACCACGTCTTCACGCGCTTGCCGTCCTTCATGGCAGGCTTGAACCTCGCGGTCCGCATTGCGCGGACAGCAGCCTCATTGAAGCCGAATCGCGCGTCGCCGCGAAGGATGTTGACGTCGACGACGTCGCCGTTCTCGGAAACAAGGGCCGTGACGATGACCGCCGATTCAATGCGCTGCCGCATCGCCATGGGAGGATATTGAACGTGCGGCTGTGAGATCAGCTCGGGACGGACGTCGAGCTGTTCGAACTTGACGACGTCGCCCTCGCGCACAGCCGAAACCTGCCCCGGAGCGGGCGTGTTGACGACCTGCGGTTGTGGTTGCGGAACCGGCACAGGCGCTTGCGTTTGCGTGACCGCCGGTTGAAGCGTGGTGGGAGCAACTGTTTCGGTGCGAGCGGCCAGGCGTCGTTCATCAAACGCTGCCGCCGATGGCGAACGATCGTCGATCGTCTCGGTTCGCTCCTGTGGTGCAACGGAAGCTGTGAGCACCGGCGGAGTCTGGACCGCGGCGTTTTTCGCCTTCTTCTGCTGCAGTTGCTTGTCGAACTGCGACTGCATCTTCAGCATCTCTTCCTGCAGCTTCTGATTGACGGCATCCTCGAACGCTTTTTTCTGGGCCGCCGGATCGAGGGTCGCGGTCGTCGCGTTTGCCGGCGCCTGCGAGGCGGTGGCGACAATCGGCTGCGGAACGATCGCCGGGGGCGTGGGCGGCCGGGTCGCCACTCGAGCAGGCGAGGCGATCTTCGGAGTGGCGTTGGCACTCGAGCTCCGGAGCATCCAGATGCCCAGACTTGTGATGGCGGCCACGACGCCGGCGATGATGGCGATCAGCGGTGCCTTGCTCCTGAGGGTCGGAGGCGGCAACAGAACCGGCGCCGAGATCTTCTCGAGCTGCTGCTCGAGGTAGGGCGCAACGTTGACCTTCGACTCTTTCTCGCGATCGAGCGCTTCGCTTTCCATCTCTTTCTTCAGCAGGCTGGTGAGATAGAAGGCGAGGTTGAACGTGGTGGCGGAATACTTTCCGCCATGCGCGAGCGCAGAAAGTGCCTGCTTCATGTCGCCCATGGATGCGAAGCGGCGCGCCGGATCGATGGCCAGCGATTTTTCGAGCAGGGCACGGATGTCGTCCGGGACCGCCTCGCCCGTCATGGTCTTCGTACCGCGAACGTGCTGCGAAAATGCGCTGACGTGCGCGGCATCCGGCGCGTCGTGTCCCGTGACGAGCAGGAAGAGAATGGCGCCCATCGCAAAGACTTCCGATGTCTGAGTCGGCTCGCCGGAATGCGCATATTCGGGCGAAAAATAGCGACCGATGGCCGCCGCGACTTTGGCGTCCTTCAGCGACGCGATCAAGCCGCGCCCGAGCTGCTGACCGGCAACGCGAATCTCGCCGTCTTCCTCGATCCAGATGAACTGCGGGATCAGCGCGCCGTGCGCCAGGCGATTCCCGCCATATCGAAGATCGGCGAGCGTCACCAGCGAGAGTGCGACCTTCTCCGCGATGTGAATGGCCTGGTCGATGGGCACCGGATTGGGTATGACTCCCGCCCCTCCGCGAGCGCGATCGATGATGTGGCGCAGCGAGCGGCCGCCGTTGTACTCGTGCGCCATGAAGGGGAGGCCATCGATGACGTCGATGGTCTGCTCTTTGACGAAGGACGTGCCGGTGAGCATCGGAACGACGGCCCGAGCGTCGGCCGCGGCGTTTGCGAGGGCCTGACGATCGCCGCCGGTGAAACGGCGAACCGCAGCGAGCGGGCCGAGGTGTCGATCATCGATTCGGACAGCGCGCCACAGCTCGCCGAGCAGGTCGGCTTCCAGCTTCTTCAGGAGAATGTAGTTGCCGAACTGCTCGTACGGCCGCGTTCTGGAAGGCACTTTTCCTGCTCCGGAGTTCTATTTGGGTGGCCGATATTCTACCACCGCCCTGCCCTCACTTCGGTGCAGTCGAGGCCGCGGCGGCACGCTGATCGCGGTACCACTGCACCTGAAACTGCTGTACGTTGCGGTTGTGCTCCTCGAGATTCGTCGCGAAAGCATGCGATCCATCGTGCCGCGCCACGAAGTATAGAAAGGCCGTTTTGGCGGGGGCGGCGGCTGCGGTCAGCGACGCCATCCCGGCGTTCGCGATTGGGCCGGGCGGGAGGCCGGGATAACGGTAGGTGTTGTAAGGCGAGTCGATCTGCAGGTCGACCTTGTGAATGTTTCCATTCCAGCGATTGGCAAGTTTGAGAGCGTAGATGACGGTGGGGTCGGCGCCGAGGAGCATGTGGCGATTGAGGCGATTGAGGTAAACCGACGCCACCAGCGGTCTTTCCGGCGGCAACTTCGCCTCGCTTTCAATGATGGAAGCGAGCGTGACCGTGTCATGCAGATTGAGTCCGGTGGTGATGTAGCCCATCTCCGGCCCGAAGTGCTTACGGAAATTCTGCACCATCGCGTGCACGATCGTCTGCGGTGGCGTTCCGGGACTGAACTTGTAGGTGTCCGGAAAGAGGTAGCCTTCGAGCGTTTTCGCCTGGGGCGCGAGATCGCGGATCAATTCGGGATCGGCCGTCAGCTTGTCCCAATCGGCCGGCTTGCCGAATCCATCGGCGGCGAAGAGGTGTCCGATTGCGAAGCGATCGAGTCCCTCGCGGATGGTGACGCTCTTGAGCGCGACGTCCCCTCGAATCAGTTTCTCGACCACTTCGGCCGCCGACTGCGGGCGCGAAAATTCGTAGATGCCCGCTTTGATCGATTCGCCGTGTCGCACCACTTTGATGTAGATCAGCGGGACGTATTCGTCGCGCAGAACGCCTGCGTTGCGAAGATGACGGAGAATGATGGCCGTGCGTTGACCCTTTCGCACTTCCACATCCTTGACCGGCTGCTGGTAGCCCTTGTAGGGCGAGGTCAGAGCGCGCCACAGAAAGTAGCCGCCTCCGGCTGCCAGCAGCGCTCCGAAAAAGAGAATCGTGAGCAGCGATTGAAAATATTTGCGGCAGCTGCTCCGCCGCGAACCGCTGCGGGCTATGACTGCCTCCGCTGCGCGTCGAGATACGACTGCAGGATCACCGCTGCTGCCGCCATGTCGATTTCCTGCTCTGCTTCGCGCCGCTTTCGTCCGGCCGACCGCAGCCTTTCGGCGGCATCGACGGTGGTCAGCGCCTCATCCCAGAGCACGACCTCTTTGCAGGTTCTCTGCCGCAGGCGCTCGGCAAAATCGTGGAATTTGGTCTCGCTGCGGTCGCGAAACCTGCGGCGGGGAATGCCGACGACGATGGTGCTGGCCTCCAGCTTCCGCGCCAGGCCTGCCAGCGTCTCAACCACATCGCCCTCGTTGGCCAGCACCGAGTACGGCGTTGCGAGGAGTCCGGACTCGCTGACGGCAATTCCGATGCGCCGGCTGCCGTAGTCGATGGCCATGATCGACACCCTACGATTGTAAGCGCCGCCGTGATCCTTCCCCCGCTCGGCGGGGTCAGGATGACGATGGCCGCTGTACAATCTGTGGCCCAAGGCGGGGGTCCATGAAGAATTTCAATCTCGACGCCATCCTCGAGGCGATGCTGAAAATCTCCGATCGCGTCTCGGATCTCAACTTTTCGGTTGGCCGGCCGCCGCAGGTTGAGGTCGATGGCCAGCTGGCGGCGGTCAACTTTCCCGGTTTACCGCGACTCACTCCGTATCAAACCGAGATGATCGCGATGCACATGCTGCGCAATGACCGTGAGCTCACGCGCACCCTGCTGGCCAACGGCTCGGTCGACCTGTCGTACTCCATCCCCCAGAAAAAGCGCTTCCGCGTCAACATCTTCACGCAGCGAGGCACGTACGCCATCGTTCTTCGCGTCATCCCCGATGGAATCCCCTCGCTCGACGGTCTCAAACTCCCCAAAGAGTTGTACAACGTCTGTCAGCTGAAGAACGGCATTGTCCTCGTCACCGGGCCTACCGGCTCGGGCAAGTCGACGACGCTGGCGGCGCTCATCAATCAGATCAACCAGGATTTCGCCTACCACATCATCACCATCGAGGATCCGGTCGAGTACATGCACCGGCACATCAAGTCGACTGTCAATCAGCGCGAAGTCGGATCGGACACAAAGACCTTCGCGCTGGCGCTGCGCGCCGCGCTCAGGCAGGCGCCGAAAGTGATTCTCATCGGCGAGATGCGCGACGTCGAGACCATCGAGATCGCGATGGAGGCCGCCGAGACCGGCCATCTCGTACTCTCGACGCTGCATACCATCGACGCCGCGAAGACAGTCGATCGCATCGTCGGCGTGTTCCCGAAAGATCAGGAGCCGCAGGTCCGCACCCGATTCGCGCAATCGTTCCGCTACGTCATCTCACAGCGTCTGCTGCCCAAGACGGGCGGGGGGCGGGTGGCGGTGCTCGAGATCCTCAAGTCGACCATGCGCACGCGCGACTACGTCATGAAAGGGGAGACGGAAGGGCGCTCACTCACCGACGCCATGCACGACGGCCAGGTGGACGGCATGCAGACGTTCGATGACGAGCTGGAGAAGCTCTGGCTGGAGCGCACCATCACGAAAGAGATCGCGTTGGGATACGCGACCAATCCCACCAATCTCGCCCTGCGATTGACCGACGAGAACGCTCCCCCCGCGCCCGAGAAGGAAGCCGAGGGCGAATCGATGCTCTCGATGCTCGAGTAAAACATGATCAAGATCGTTTGCACGTCCTGCCAGAAGCCCCTCTCGCTCGACGAAACCAAGCTTCCTATGAAGGAAGTGACCTTTCCCTGTCCGGCGTGCAAGACGAAGTTGACCGTCGACCGCCGCAAGCTCGAAAGCGCCTCGGGTCCTATGCCC
Organism: Thermoanaerobaculia bacterium; assembly: GCA_035636095.1. GTDB lineage: Bacteria > Acidobacteriota > Thermoanaerobaculia > Gp7-AA8 > Gp7-AA8 > Gp7-AA10. The sequence goes on along the minus strand of DASPZU010000058.1, from coordinate 968 downwards.
GCGATCTCACCCGATGCCTCCGGGGCAGCATCGGCCGCCGAAGAAGACGAGGGTTTCGGCGCCAAGGCCGTGATGGTGGGCAACGATTCGCCAGCGCTGCGGCAGGCGCTGAAGCTGATCGGATTCCAACCGGTCTACATGCCGACTGCACAGCAGGCTCGCGATTACTACATGCAGGAGTTTCCGCCGGTGGTGATGCTCAATCCGCCACAGACGACTGCGCCGCCGCTGGAATCGATGCAGCCGATCATTTCGCTCGCTCCGCTCGATCGCCGGCGTTCGTTCTTCATTTTGATTTCGGAGAATCTGCGCACGCTCGACGGCAATGCGGCGTTCCTTTACGGGGTCAACCTCGTCGTCGCGCAGAAAGACCTGGGATCCTTCCAGCAGATTTATCGCGACGCATCCGCGTACCACGACCGGCTGTACTCCGCGATGAACTCCGTGACGAGAGTGCTCGCCGAGAGGTGAAGAAGAAAGGGCGCCGTGAGGCGCCCTTCCTTCTCGCGAACCGAAAGCGTCGTTACTGCTGTTGCACGCCCTCGGGGTACTGAATGAAGGTACCGTTGGAGTAGACGATGTCGCAGTCGAAGTTGGTCGTGGCGCCACCGGAATACGTTGTGCCTTGTGACGCACCATCCTTGCCGTACGAGATGATCACGTAAATCTGCGCGGCCGTGGTGGACCCCCATGCCTGGTCAGCAGACATGCCCCAGTTGTTGCCCCAGCCGTCCTTGCGAGGGAACGTCTTGACATACGTCGGGGAGAGGAACGTGGTCAGGTTGTCGATGGTGACCGAAGCACTGGGAAGCGTGATACCAGCAGCGTTGTAACGGTTGACGTCGGTCGCGCGCGCTTCCCACGCAGTCGCGATCGTTCTCATGTCGGCCATGGTCCTCTTCTGCTTCGACCGCTGCATGGCGGTCAGAAGGTTCGGAATGGCGATAGCCGCCAGGATGCCGATGATC
>DASPZU010000057.1:0-31962 GCA_035636095.1 Thermoanaerobaculia bacterium | reverse complement strand
GGCGATGTCGCCCAGAATCGCGAACGCGATCACGCACAGCAGCAGCGCCGCGAACTGCATCACCGGTCCCGACGGCGACAATCCCTCAGCCGGCAGCGCGCCGGGAAGCTCGCCCGGAGCGGCGCGAAACTGCAGCGACGGCCCGACTCCGATGGCGACGGCCGCGCCGAAGACGGCCGTCGCCGCGCGGACCGCCCAGCCGCGATCAGACAACGTACGCCACCGCGAATCCAATCTGAGCCGCCATCATCATCAGATACATGTGCCGCCAGGACGGATGATTTTCGGTGGCCGTCAGCTCATCGGGATTCCGGACGATCAGCCACAACGTGTACGCGCCCCACGCCGCCAGCAGGACGCCTAACACGATCAGCGCGACGCGATTGCCGGTGAGAATTCCGAGCTGCGCACCGAGCGGCATCAGCAGCCACGGCAGAAAAAAGAACGGCGCGATTGTGTACGCTGCCCGCCGGACTCCCAACGCGATCGGCAGCGTCCGCACGCCGCCGGCGCGATCGCCCTTGATGTCGGAAAAATCCTTGGTCGAGGCCGCGCCGAGGAGGAAAAACATGAAGATGGCGCCGATGAACCACGGCTCCAGCGTCGTCGCGCGCGCGACCATCGTCCATCCGGCGACTTTGAGCAGCAGCCCCCGCGGGATGGCGATGGTCAGGTTGGCGCCGATGGGATGGGCTTTCGTTCTGCCGAATGCAGGAACGGAATAGACAAAGGTCGAGATGAAGGCAGCGAAGTAGATGAAGAAGCATTCATGTTGAGCGAGCGGAGCAAAAAACTTCGCATGCCAGGTGTTGTAGGGAAAGGGAACCACCAGCCAGGTCGGGAGGAGTCCGATCGCGAACATGATCCACGTGAAGATCCAGGCCTGCCGCGGCGTCAGCTCGCCCGCCGGCAACGGACGCCTGGGCTTGTTGATGCGATCGATCTCCAGATCGTAGATCTGATTGAGTGTGTTGTTGGCCGCGTTGAGCAGCGCCGCACACGCCGATCCGAGGATGACCGTCAGGACGACCGAGGCCGTGATCGTGCGCGAGGGATCGGGATTGTGTGCCGAGCCCCACGCGCACACCGCTCCCGAGATGATGCCGAGGAGCGGGGGAAGAAGCGTAAACGGACGGGCGAGGGAGATGTAGTGTTTCACTCAGCCCGTCTGCTCCGGTCCGAAAAGCGCGGCCTGCACCGCCTCTTTCGTCACCGGTTTGGTGAGGTAGTGGTCGACGCCGAACTGCAGCTTCGCTTCGCTGCGATATCGCTGACTCTTGTAGACGGCTGTGACGATCACGATGCGCGGGCGATATTCGGGCGCCATGCTGCGGACGAAGCGCGCCACCTCGAATCCGTGCATCTCAGGCAGAAGGCCGTCCAGCAGCAGAACATCGGGGCGGCTCTCCTGCACCACTTTCACGGCCTCGTATCCCGTGGCGGCCTCGAGAGTCTCGCATCCGAGGCTTTGCACCATCTCGACGAGAATAGAACGCGTCTTTTTTTCGTCTTCTGCGATGAGCACGCGCATGCAGCGTAGCCCGTTAGTGTAAACTCAGCCGGACCCTCGAGAGAGTGCCGCCCACGGCAGGATGTCACGTAAGCCACATTTCGACACCGAACCGACCGAGATTGATGACGTCGGCAGCGCGGCGCCAAGAAATATGAACAATCATGAGAGAAGAATCGCCCTGTTCATCGACTTCGAGAACATCGCGATCGGCGTCACGGACGCCAAGTACAAGAAATTCGAAGTCGCCCTTCTGCTGGAACGCCTGCTCGAGAAGGGGAAGATCGTCGTCAAGCGGGCCTACTGCGACTGGGACAAGTTCCCCGACTCGAAGCGCGAGCTGCACGAAGCGGCCATCGAGCTGATCGAGATTCCCGGCCGGTCGTATTCCGGAAAAAACTCGGCCGACATTCGCATGGCCGTCGATGCCATGGATATGTGCTACTCCAAAGAGCACATCGACGTTTTCGTGGTGGCGTCGGGCGATTCCGATTTTTCCCCGCTGGTGTCGAAGCTCAAAGAGAACGACAAGTATGTCATCGGCGTGGGCGTGAAGAACTCGTCGAGCGATCTGTTGATCGACAACTGCGACGAGTTCATTTTTTACGAGGACCTGGTCCGCGGCACGCAGAAGGCGCCTAACGTCGCCTTCAAGGACAAAAAGCAGGCGGAAGTCTTCAAGCTGCTGATCGATTCGATCAAAGCGCTGATGCGCGAGAACAAGGAAATCCTGTGGGGCTCGATGGTCAAGCAGACCATGCAGCGCAAGAAGCCGACCTTCAACGAGGAGTATTACGGCTACAACACCTTCAGCGACTTGCTCGAAGATGCGCAGAATAACAATCTGATCCGCATCAAGAAGGACATCAAGTCGGGAAGCTACGTGATCACCGGGTTTGCCCAGCCGGTGGCGTGATGCGGTTGCTAGGTTGCTGGGTTGCTGGGTCCACCTAGCAACCCAGCAACCCGGCGACCGTACTAACACCTGTGCAGCCGCTAGTCGTCAGCAACATCGTTAAATCCTTCAACGGCCGTAAAGCGCTCGACGGCGTCTCGCTCGACCTTCGCGCCAGTGAAATCCTCGGACTCCTCGGGCCTAACGGCGCGGGGAAGAGCACGCTGGTGCGCACGATCATGGGCCGCGTGACGCCGAATTCGGGCGAAGTCACGATTTTCGGCCGTACCGCCCCGGCCGGCGACAATGCGGCGCGCGAGCAGGTGGGGATTGTCCCGCAAGAGATCGCGCTCTATCCCCTTCTCACCGCACGCGAAAACCTGACGGTGTTCGGCCGCTATTACGGGCTGCGCGGCGATGCGCTCGACGACGCGATCCAGGAATCGCTTTCGTGGGCCGGTCTCGAGGAACGCGCCTTCGATGCCACCAAACAACTGTCAGGCGGAATGAAGCGGCGCCTGAATATGGCCGCCGGCGTCATTCATAAGCCGAAGGTTTTGCTTCTTGACGAGCCGACGGTGGGCATCGATCCGCAATCGCGCGAGCGGATTTACCAGATGATCGAGACGCTTCGCGCAGGCGGCGTGTCGATGATCTACACCACGCACTACATGGAAGAAGCAGAGCGCCTGTGCGATCGCATTGCCATCATCGATCACGGGCGCATCATCGCGTGCGGAACGAAGGACGAGCTGGTGCGCTCGACCATCGGCGATAAGCGCGAAGTGGTGATGGTCGAGAAAGTCCCGTCACTGGAAGCTGTCTTCCTGCACCTGACCGGAAGGGAGCTGCGCGAATGATCGCCAACGTCGTGCGCACGGGATGGATGAATCTGCGCCGGGACCACGCCGCGTGGATGCTCAGCTTTGTCGTTCCAATCGTCTTTTTCTCGATCTTCGCGTCGGTCTTCGGCGGACGCCGCTCGTCCACGCCGCGAGTCACCGTGCTGATCGTCGACGAAGATCGCAGCGAGCGATCGAAGCGGCTGGTGGCCGCGCTCCACGCCGAAAGCGCGCTCAAGGTCATCGACAAAACCGATGCGCAATCGGCGGAGGCCGTCATCAAGAAAGGCGACGCGCCGGTCGCGGTGGTGATCCCGAAAGGATTCGGCGCGACGCAGATTTCGTTCGGACCGGCTAAGGCCGGTGCCCCGTCCTTTCGAATGCTGCGCGATCCGTCCGACATGATCGCGCCCCAAGTCGTGGCCGGCATGCTGCAGAAGACGTTGTTCGTCGGAATGCCGGACATGATGATCACCGGCGGCATGGACGCCCTCGAAAAGTTTGGCGGCCCGCTCACCCCGCAGCAACGTGAAAATCTTCAGAAGCAGGCCGGCAGTCTGCGGAGCCTCCCGCGTCAGGCGCAGCAACAGGGTGATCTCATCAAACTCGATGTCACCGACGTCGTCGGCTCAAAAGACAATCCGATCATCGCCTTCTACGGTGCGGGCGTGGGAGTGATGTTTCTGCTCTTCACGGCAACCGGCGCAGGCGGCGCGCTCCTCGACGAAGTGGAGAGCGGCACCCTCGATCGCATTCTTTCGACGCGCGTTTCGATGTCGAAGCTCCTGGCCGGAAAGCTGGTGTATCTGTGGAGCCTCGGAGTGGTGCAACTCATCGTGATGTTCGTGTGGGGCGCGCTGGTGTTCCGGCTTCCGCTGGTGCGTCATCTGGCCGGCTTCGCGATCATGACGGCCGCCACCGCGCTCACCTGCGCCACCTTCGGCCTGCTGCTGGCGTCACTCTCGCGCACGCGCGCGCAGCTCGGCGCGATCTCCACCCTGGCCGTTCTGTCGATCTCGGCCCTCGGCGGCAGCATGTTTCCGCGTTTTCTGATGTCGGAAAAACTGCAGCGCGCCAGCCTCGTGCTCTTCAACTCGTGGGCGCTCGACGGATTCATCAATGTCTTCTGGCGCGAGGCCCCGCTCTCGACGTTAGTGGCGCCGGTGGCGGTGCTGATTGGATGGGCGGTGGTGTTCTTCTTTGTGGCGCGACAACTGGCGCGGCGATGGGAAACTGTGTAGCCCTTACAATGCGCGCGTGCCTTTGCAGAACCGCGTGCACTACCCCGTCCTCGTCCTCGGTACCGGCATCGCCGGATTGACGACCGCGTTCTGCCTTGCCAGCGCGGGCATCAAGGTCCTTCTCGTCACCAAGACCGCCGATCCGAAGGACTGCAACACGTTCTGGGCGCAGGGGGGAATCATCTACGAGGGCGAAGGCGATTCGCCCGCAAAGTTGATCGCGGACGTGCTGCGCGCGGGCGCGGGACTGTCGAATGAAGAGGCGGTTCGCTTTCTGGCCGTCGAAGGTCCGCGCGTTGTCCGCGAGCTGCTGCTGGAGGAGATCAACGTTCCGTTCTCGACGAGCGAAGAGGGGGAGCTCGATCTGACGCAGGAAGGCGCGCACTCGATTCCGAGGATCATTCATGCCGGAGATGCCACGGGGAGGGCGATCGAGATCTCGCTCCTCAATCGCGTGAAGAGCGAGCCGAACATCACCCTGGCGACGGAGGTGACCGCCATCGATCTCCTGACCACGCAGCATCATCCGGCCGACATCCAGGTGCGCTACCGCCTCGACAACGAATGCGTCGGCGCGTATCTGCTCGACAATCGCACCAATGATGTCTACACGATCTTCGCCGACTACACCGTGCTCGCGACCGGCGGCGTCGGCCAGATTTTTCTGCACACGACCAACACGCGCAGCTCGATCGGCGACGGCGTGGTGATGGCGCGCCGCGCCGGCGCGCGGATCATGAACGCGGAGTATGTGCAGTTCCATCCGACAGCGCTGGCGGACAAGAAGGCGAATCATTTTCTGATTTCGGAAGCGCTGCGCGGAGAAGGGGCCCGGTTGCGCAACAAGCGCGGCGAGTACTTCATGGAGAAATATTCGCCACTCAAAGACCTCGCGCCGCGCGATATCGTGGCGCGCGCCATCGTCGAGGAGATGACCACCAACAAAGAGGAGTTCGTCTTCCTCGATCTCGCGAATTTCTACAAGGGGCATCAGCCGGTCAAAGAGCGCTTTCCGAATATCGCGAAAGCATGCGCGGACATCGGAATCGACATCGCGCGCGATCCGATCCCCGTCGTTCCGGCCGCGCACTATTTCTGCGGCGGCGTGCTGGCAGACACTTCGGGGCAGACGACGCTCAGCCGCCTCTACGCCATCGGGGAAACCTCGTGCACCGGCGTGCATGGCGGCAATCGATTAGCGTCGACATCACTGCTGGAAGGATTGACGTGGGGTTACTACGCCGCCGTTTCAATACGTAATAAGATGGCTGTCTTTAATACATCATTATTAGATTCCATTCCTGACTGGCAGCCGCCCGGGCGCCAGGACATGGAAGATCCCGCGCTGATCCTCCAGGATTGGACGACCATCCAGCACACGATGTGGAACTACGTCGGCATCGTGCGCACGTACGAGCGGCTGAAACGCGCGGTGGCCGACATGCGCGAGCTCGGAAATCGCCTCACCAAGTTCTACCACGAGTCGACGATCAGCAAATCGATCGTAGAGCTGTTTCACGGCCAGCAGATGGCGGCCATCGTCGCGGACGCGGCGATCAAGAATCCGGTGTCGCGGGGAGCCCATTTCCGCCGTGACTAAACTGCATCTCGGATGCGGCCCGCAGATTCTCGAGGGCTGGATCAACATCGACAACATGCAATATCCCGGCGTCGATCAAGTGCTCGACGTCACCAAGGGATTGCCCTTCCAGGATGTGTCATTCATCTTCTCGGAACACTTCATCGAGCATCTCGCCTATCCCGAAGCGCTCGGGCTGCTACGCGGATGCCGCCGCATTCTCCGCGACGATGGCATCCTGCGACTGTCGACGCCCAATCTCGACTGGGTCTGGGTCACCCACTACCGCCTCGGCATGGCGGATCACGAGGAAGTGCAAGCGTGCTTCGCCTTGAACCGCGCATTCCGCGGTTGGGGTCATCAATTTCTCTACAACGAGCGGACATTGCGCGCCACGCTGGCGGACGCCGGATTCGCCGACGTTGCTCGCTGCCAATATGGCGAAAGCACACATCGCGATTTGCTGGGCCTCGAGCGCCACGAGAAATCGCCCGACTACGGGACGCTCTCGCACATCCTGATCGTCGAGGCGTCCGGCCGGGGCGGCAAACCGCCGGAATACCTCGAGGCGCCGCGGGGGGATTTTCTGCGCGACGTGAACCTCAAATAAAATTGACCAGCCATGGCACGGACCCTCTCGTTGCTCTTTCTTTTCTTCGCTGCCGCCGTCGTAGCGCAGCCCAAGATCACGTCTGTGTCTCCCGCTTCCGGCCCGGTGGCCGGGGGGACCACGGTGATCATCCGCGGAAGCGACTTCGCCGCATGCACCGTCATCGGCTGCTTTCCGGTGTCCGTCACACTCGGACCATTGCCGGCAGCATCGGCGACGCTCGTCGACGGCAGCACGATTCAAGCAGTCGCGCCGCCCTCATTTCCTGGAACCGTCGACGTGGGCGTCTCCACATCGAGCGGTGCAACAAGCCTTCGGAGCGCGTTCACCTACACCGGGGAAATCACTGATGCATTCGACCGAATTCTCTTGCCGATTTTCACGCCGCCGGTAAAGGGTGCATTCGGATCGCAGTTCTATACGTTCTTCTCGATCTGGAACATCGTCGGGCCTGACATTCCTGTTTTTGCGTTCGCTGTTCCTCCATGTTCGTTCTTGTGCCCGCCTCCACCCAGTCCACAGCCGATCCTCCTGCAAACGCGGCAGGGGGCACCCGCATCTATTTTTCAATTTGATGGTGATCCTGGCCGGCTGGTATTCATTCCGAAGGGTGCGTTCGATCGCGTGGCGGCATCTCTGCGAGTTTCGGATCTCTCGCGATCGAAGGAATCATTCGGAACGCGGATTCCGATCGTTCCCGAGCGCGACTTCCGCAGCGATTTTCTGGCATTGCTCGATGTCCCCATGACCCCAGGTTTTCGTAACACGATGCGCATCTACTCGCTCGATCCGCAAACGTCGGTGCACGTGCGCGTGATCCGTTACGACAGCACGAAGATCTATGCGGAAAGCGACATTGCGTTACGCGATTCCGCCGACATGTTTCACCCCGGTTATGCGCAGGTTTCGGACTTCGGAAATGTCCCGCCCGACAGCGTGCGCATTGAAATCGAGCCGCGATCAGGCAAGAGGATCTGGGCGCTCGTGTCCGTAACGAACAACGAGACGCAGCACATTACAGTCGTAACGCCCCACTAGAGCACCTGAGAACGGGCGCAGGCCTATCTCGACGCTCCGCGCTCGGATTTCTACGCGACTCCGCGGTGCGTTGAAACTTGCCTGGCAGCACTGCGTATCTGAGCGGCATGGCTGACCGAATCGCGAGTTTCCTGTTCGACAACGCCACGCTGCTCATGCCGGCGATTGTGCTGCTATGCCTCGGCGCCATTGCCTTCGTCGTCCGCCGTTGGCCGAGGACCGCGTTGCGAAGAGTCGCTGCGACTGTGCCGGTGATTGTCCTCGTGGCGATCGCAGGCGTCGCGGGCGCTCTACTCTATGCGGAGCGCAATATCCGGACGATCATCGAACAGCGCGTCGCACGCCTGACGCTGCATCCGATGAAGGGAACCACTCCGGCGCGGGTCTCCGATCTTCACGGAAAGATCGTGGTGCTGAATTTCTGGGCGACCTGGTGCCCGCCGTGTCGCGCTGAAATGCCGGATCTGAATCAACTCGCCGATCGCTATCGCGCGGACAGCGTCGCAATCCTGACCATCATCGACGAGACGCCCGACCGCATCGCGCTCTTCGAAAGCAAAGTGACAGCGCTCCGAACCGTTGTCGCGACGTTTGAATCCGATGCGCCGCGCGGCGCGATGGAGACGTCGGCATATCAGGGCCGCCCGACGACGGTCGTGCTCGATGATGCCGGCCGCGTGCAGGACATCTTCATCGGCAAGCTGTCCTACGACAAAGTGCAGCGCGCGATCGAGCGGCAGCTTCGCCGGAGGGCTTAGCCCCGCCGGCGCAACCACAGTCCGATCGACGCGATCGCCAAAATCAACAGCAGCGGCGTGTAGATCAGCAGCGGCCACCCCATGTAGCCAGGGCCGTGGTTTTTGGCAATTGCACAGGCGAAGGCAAGGCCGTAGAGGAATGAAGGAGCAGCCAAAACGGGACCGGACCAATGTCCGCGCGACGACGGCCAGAAGCTGACAATTCCGAGGAACAGTGGCGCGAGCAGCTCGATCGCAGCTACTGCGCCTTCGGGCGCGTATGTGTACATGCGATCAGAACAGCGGCTTCTGCGTCCGGACTCCGCTGGTGGCGTAGCCGAGGTGATCGTAAGCCAGCTTGCTGGCCACGCGGCCGCGCGGCGTGCGCTGTAAAAATCCGATCTGGATCAGATACGGCTCGTAGAGATCCTCGATCGTGCCGCGATCTTCGCCGATCGACGATGCCAGCGCGTTCACGCCCGCCGGTCCGCCATTGAATCGCTCGATGATGGTGGTCAGAAGCTTGCGGTCGATCTCGTCGAGGCCGTAGTCATCGACTTCCAGCATCTGCAGCGCCTCGCGCGCGATCTTGGTGTCGACCTTCCCCTCGTGTTTGACCTCGGCGTAATCGCGGACGCGGCGCAGAAGGCGATTGGCGATGCGCGGCGTCCCGCGGGCGCGGCGCGCGATCTCGTCCGCGGCGTCGCTGGTGATCGGGATGCCGAGGATGTCGGCGGAGCGGCGCACGATGATGGCCAGCGACTCGACATCGTAAAAATCGAGTCGATGAACGATCCCGAATCGCGCGCGAAGCGGCGATGTGAGCAATCCCGCACGCGTCGTTGCGCCGACCAGCGTGAATCGCGGCACCTCGACTTTCAGCGTGCGCGCCGAAGGACCCTGGCCGATGACGACATCGACGTAGAAATCTTCCATGGCCGAGTACAAGACTTCTTCGACCGGCGCCGGCAGGCGGTGGATCTCGTCGATGAAGAGCATGTCGCCCGCTTCGAGATTGGTGACGATGGCGACCAGATCGCCCGGTTTCTCGAGAGCCGGGCCGGAGGTGGTGCGGATGGCGGTCTCCATCTCGTTGGCGAGAATGTTTGCCAGCGTCGTCTTGCCGAGACCGGGCGGACCGAAGAGCAGAACGTGATCGAGCGTCTCCTTGCGCCTCCGTGCCGCTTCGATCGAGATTTCGAGATTGGCCTTGACCTTATGCTGGCCGATGTATTCCTTCAGCCGCTTCGGCCGCAGCGAAAGCTCGGTCTGAAGTTCCTCCTCGAGGGGCTGCGCGGAGAGAACGCGAGCGTCGGCCATCGATTCATTGTAGATAATCCGCCTATACTTGGCGCGCCCGGAGGTTTCTAAATGCGAACCTTGATGGTCATTCTCGCGTTCGTTGTTGTGTCTTCCCTCGCCGCCCAGCCTCTGACCGTTGGCACGGGCATCGCGGATACGATTGCGTATTCGACCATCACGTCGGGCGCGCCGGTCAGCTTCGTCAATCTCAATAATGCTGCAAACGCCGCGGGAACAGTGAACAAGGCCAGCGTGCAGTGGAGCAACGCCTGCACGGGAGCGTTCAAGATCGTGTTCCTCCGAAACAACTTTACCTCTGCCTCGGCGTTCACGGTCGTCGCCACCCGCGGCCCATTCGATGCGGTCGCCGGGCGCAACGACGTGACACTGACTCCAGCGGTCACTCTGGCCTTGGGTGATCTGATCGGAGTCGTTCAACTGCAACCGGCGGCCGCCTGCGGCTCAGTCATGGTCCAGACCCATCCCAGGGACACTGGCTATCGTCTAATCACGACCAGCGACATCAGCGCAGCCGGAACGCTGGGTGTGAGTTCAAACTACGCCCCTGGTTCGGTTTTCGGGGCGATCGCATACGCCAATGACCCGCTGCTCGTGCGCGTGCTGCCGGCTGCCGGCGCGGTCCAGGGAACAACTGCGTTCTTCCGCACGTCGCTGCAGCTCCAGAACCCCAGCAGCTCGACGATCACCGGGAGGCTCGTCTTCCATCCGGCGGGTCAGTCGGGCAGCGCGAGCGATCCATCGCTCTCCTTCACGTTGAACAGCACTCAGGTCCTGTCGTACCCGGACGTCGTTGCAGCCATGGGGACCAGCGGTCTGGGCTCGCTCGACGTCCTCACCAACGGTGGCGCACTGCCCGTCGTCACCGCGCGTGTGTTCAGCGACGGCGGGAGAACCGGCACTTCTGGTTTCACCGAGGACGGACTTTCGCCTCAAGACACTTTGACCTTCTTCATCCGAGGTGTTCTCGTGATTCCTTCGGACTTGACGAATTTCCGGATGAATGTGGGCGTAAGGACTCTCGACGGCGGCGCGACGTTGAGTATCTACATGTACAGCGCTAATGGAGCGCTTCGTAGCTCGCGAACGGGAGTGAGCTATCCGCCGAACTACTTCGAACAGGTAACCGTCAGCCAGTTCACCGGTGCCGCAACGGTCGAGCCGGGCGGCTGGATCCTGATCAGGGTCGATGCTTTCCCGGGCACGGCAATCGTCTACGGGACCGTCATCGACAACCGGACCTCCGATAGCTCGTTCCGAATCGCTGCTATGAAGTGAACTAGCGCGACGCTGCACTGGCGACCGGCAACTGGGAACCAACCAGTTCGGCCGCGCGGCGCGGCAGCGACACCGTGATGGTGGTTCCGATGCCGGGACGCGACGCGACGTCGATGTTTCCGCCGTGCGCCTGCACGATGCGATACGAGATGGCCATGCCGAGACCGGTGCCGGTGGGAAAGTTGGTGCGGAACGGCTGGAACAAACGGCGCTGATCGACTTCCGACATTCCACGGCCGCTGTCGCTGAAGAAGATGCGATAAGTGTCGCCGACCACATCGGTGCTCACGCGCAGAATTCCGCCATTCGGCATCGCCTGAAAGGCATTGCGGGCGAGGTTCCAGAACACCTGGCGGATCTGATCGGCATCGCCGACCAGCGTGAACGCGGGCGGCGAAATCTGGCGCTCGATCCGATGATCGGGTCCCACCTCGGGTGAGTTGGCGAGAAGATCGAGCGTTTCGGAAAGGCTGGCAGCGACGTCGAACTCCGTCGGCCGGCGGTCCTGCGGCCGCACGAATCGGAGAAAGTCGGCGATCGATTTGTTGAGCCGCTCCGACTCCTTGAGGATGATCGACATCAACCGCTGCTCCTGCTGAGAGAGCGCATTCGATTTTTTCAGGACCTGAACCGAGCCTGCGATCGCGGCGAGCGGATTCCGGATTTCGTGCGCGATGCCGGCCGACAGCTCGCCGACCGCTGCCATGCGGTCCTTCAGCCGCAGCTCGGCTTCCATCTGCTTCATCTCGGTGAGGTCCTGGAAAATCAGCGTGTAGCCCGATTCTGATCCCTCCAGTGTGCGGAGCGGTGTGACGGCGTAGCCGAGACTTCGGTCTTCGTCGCCGACGCGGAAATTATTCTTCTCCACGCGCACAACGCTCTCCGAAGCGAGTGTTCGGCGCGCATCCTCCCATTCCTCGACGCGGAAGAATTCCAGCTCCGAGACATGATGTCCGATCACGCTGCGCGATTCGGTGCCCAGGATCTGACATCCGGCCGGATTTACAAATGAGGCGATTCCGTCCGGCGACAGCGTGATGAGTCCGGAAGGAATTGATTCGACGACGTTCTGATTGAGCGCGCGGAGCGCCGCCACGATCCTCCCCTTTTCATCGAGCTCCACGGATGCCTTCTGCAGCTTCTCGGAGATGTAAGAAGTCAGGAACGCGGTGGCGTAAAAGCCGGCGAAGTTGGTGGCGATATTCAGATAGAGGCGCGTGGGACTCCACAAGAAAGTTGGAACGATCCACGATTGCTCAGGCAACGGGATGAGGTGATACACCAGGAGGGCACCGAGCGCGCCGTACAGGATGGCCGCGCCGCTGGCCGCGAACAGGCCGCCGCGGCGATACAGCATCATCGAGGCGGTGATGATCGAAACGAGGTAGAGGAACGAGAACGGCGAATCGAGCGCGCCCGTGAAGTACACCAGCATCGTCTCGACCAGCAGGTCTCCGGTGAGCTGAATGGCGAGATTGATGATGCGCGAGCGGATCAGTTGTCCCGCGCCGATGTAAACGAGTGTCAGGACGTAAGTGACCGCCGCCGTCGCGTAGAGGTAGTCGATGGGCAGGACTTCCGCCACCGTGTACTGGATGATGAGCGCGGCCAGCAGCAGCGTGGTGACCACCACCACGCGGACCGCGATGAGCATCCGTGCGTCAGAAGGCATGTTCGCCGATGGCCGTTGGCCGTTCGCCGGGGCACTTCGGCCAGCGGCAAACGGCGTACGGCAAACGTTTAACCGATTTGTCCGATCAGCGAGAACATCGGCATGTACATCGCGATGACGATGCCGCCGATGGCGACGCCGAGGAATGCGATGAGCACGGGCTCGAGAAGCTTCATGAGGCCGGCCACCGCGGTATCGACTTCTTCTTCGTAGAATTCTGCGATCTTGGAGAGCATCGTGTCGAGCGCGCCGGTCTGCTCGCCGACCGCGATCATCTGCACGACCATCGACGGAAACACGTCGGTGTCGCCCAGCGGCTCGCTGATGGTCTTACCCTCTTCGACCGATTTGCGGGTCGCCATGATCGCGTCTTCGATGATGGCGTTGCCGGCCGTGCGCGCCGTGATCTGCAGTCCGTCCAGAATCGGAACGCCGGATGAGGTCAGGGTGGCCAACGTGCGGCAGAAGCGTGCAACAGCGATTTTGCGAAGAAGGAGGCCGAGGATCGGCATCCTCAGGAGCGTGCCGTCGATGACGCGGCGGCCCTTCTCAGTTCCGTGATACTGGCGCAGAAAATAGATGGTGCCGGTGATGGTGATGCCGATCAGCCACCAGTAGTCTGCGATGAAGTTGGACAGATGGATGACGATGACGGTCGGCATGGGGAGCTGCGCGCCCAGGCCTTTGAACAGCGCCGCGAACACCGGGATGACCTTCCACAGAATGACGGCCACCACGATGCACGCGATCGAGATGACGGCGACCGGATAGATCATCGCCGCCTTGACCTGGCCGTTCAGCTTGACCGCTTTTTCGATGTACTGCGCCAGGCGCTGAAGGATGGTGTCGAGAATACCGCCCGCTTCGCCGGCCGCCACCATGTTGGTGTAGAGGTCATTGAAGATCTTCGGATGCTTGCGCATCGAGTCGGCGAGATTCGAGCCCGATTCCACATCCTGACGGATCTGGATCAGGGCCTTCTTCATGGTCTTGTTTTCCTGCTGCGAAGCGAGGATCTCGAGGCACTGCACCAGCGGAAGGCCGGCGTCGATCATGACCGAGAACTGCCGGGTGAAGATCGCGATCAGTTGCGGCGGTACGCGTCCACCAAACTTCGGAACGGCGAACTCTTTCCCCTTCTCCTTGATCGAAGGAGCCTCGACGCGCTGACGGCGCAGCATGGCCTCGGCGGCTATCTTCGTTTCAGCGGTCAGAACTCCGCTGGCTGCCTGTCCCCCCCGGGTTCCCTTCCATTCAAATTGCGGCATGATGTCCTCCGTCGACTCTATCTACTATACGGTACGCGGCCGGGCACCGACGGGCTGAGCCGTACCCTGCGGCTGGAGCGCCCCTGCACCGCGCGAAATCATCTCCTGCAGCTCATCGGGATTGGATGAGCGCGACAGCGCAAGCTGCAGCGAAATCTGCTTCTTGAAGTACAGCGTGGCCAGCGACTGGTTGAAGGTCTGCATTCCGTACTTCGCCTGGCCGGTCTGCATCATCGAATAAATCTGATGCACTTTGTCTTCACGAATCAGGTTACGAATGGCGGCGTTGGGGACCAGGATCTCCATCGCCATCACGCGGCCCTTGCCGTTGGCCCTCGGCAGAAGGGCCTGGCACATGATCCCTTCCAGAACGAAGGAGAGCTGCGCGCGGATCTGCGGCTGCTGATGCGCCGGAAAGACGTCGACGATACGGTTGATGGTCTGGGCGGCCGAGTTGGTGTGCAGCGTGCCGAAGGTCAAGTGGCCGGTCTCGGCGATGCGCAGCGCGGACTCGATGGTCTCGAGGTCGCGCATCTCACCGATGAGCACCACGTCGGGATCTTGTCGCAGCGCTGACTTCAGCGAGTTCGCGAACGAATGCGTATCGGCGTGCAGCTCGCGCTGATTGACGATGCAGTTCTTGTGTTGATGAAGGAACTCGACCGGATCCTCGATGGTGATGATGTGCTCGTGACGCTCGCGGTTGATCTTGTCGATCATGGCGGCCAGCGTCGTCGATTTTCCAGAGCCGGTAGGCCCGGTGACCAACACCAGACCGCGAGGACGATCGCAGATTTCTTCGACCACACCGGGGAGGCCGAGCTCCTTGAAGGTCAGGATCTCGTACGGAATCTGCCGGTAGACGGCGGCCGTCGCGCCGCGCTGATTGAAGATGTTGGCGCGGAACCGGGCCAGGCCCTTGATGCCGAATGAAATGTCGAGCTCGAGATTTTCTTCGAAGCGATGCTTCTGAGCGTCGGTGAGCACCGAGTACGCCAGCTGTTTGGTCTCGGGAGCCGCCAGCGGCGGCATGTCGAGCGCGGTCAATTTGCCGTCGATGCGGATTTGGGGTGGCGAGTTCGTCGTGATGTGCAGGTCCGAACCGCCACGTTCGACCATCGTCTTGAGAAGTTGATGAAGGGTAACGGCCATGTTTTCTCCCGTTTACAGTACGGTTTCGCGGACCACTTCCTCGATCGTCGTGATGCCATCCTTGATTTTAATCAACCCTGAACGGCGGAGGCTGATCATTCCCGCTTCCGCTGCCGCTTTCTTGATGTCGATGGCCGTTCCTCCCGAGAGGATCAGCTCGCGGATGCTATCGTCGATGATCATGACCTCGACCAGGCCGACGCGGCCCTTGTAGCCGGTGTTGTTGCACTTGTCGCAACCGCGTCCCTTGTACACCTGAAAGGTGCCCACTTCCTCTTTCTTGTATCCGAGGTTGATGAGCGCCTGCGGGGCGATGTCGACCACCTCTTTGCAGTTCTGGCAAATGCGGCGCGCCAGTCGCTGGGCGGCGATGAGTTGTACCGACGTTGCCACCAGGAAGGGCTCGATGCCCATGTTCATCAGACGGTTGATCGTCGACGGTGCGTCGTTGGTGTGCAGTGTGGAGAGCACGAGATGGCCGGTGAGCGCGGCCTTGATCGCGATCTCGGCGGTCTCGAAGTCGCGGATCTCTCCCACCAGGATGATGTTCGGGTCCTGTCGCAGGAATGATCGCAGCGTGGCCGCGAAGTTGAGGCCGATCGACTCTTTCATCTGCACTTGATTGATTCCCGGAAGGTTGAACTCGACCGGATCTTCCGCGGTCAGAATGTTCACTTCCGGCGAATTCACTTTGGCCAGCGCTGAGTAAAGCGTATTTGTCTTGCCCGAGCCTGTGGGCCCCGTCACAAGAACCATTCCCCAGGGCTTGAAGATGGCCTCTTCGAATTTGGCCAGCGACTCCGGCTCGAAGCCGAGCTTGGTCATGTCGAGGCGCAGGTTGTCCTTGTCGAGGAGCCGCATGACGACCTTCTCGCCGAACAGCGTGGGTAGGACCGAAACGCGGAAGTCGAGCTCCTTGTTCTTCTCGTTGAGCTTCATCTTCAGCTTGATGCGTCCGTCCTGGGGAAGTCGCTTTTCCGAGATGTCCAGCTTGGCCAGAATTTTCAGGCGCGAGGTGATGGCATCCTTCAGCTTCAGAGGCGGGTTCATGATCTCGTAGAGGATCCCGTCGATCCGGAACCGCACCCGAAATTCCTTCTCGTACGGTTCAACGTGAATGTCGGACGCGCCGCGTTTGATGGCGTCGGTCAGAATCAAATTCACCAGCTTGACGACCGGCGCCTCTTCCGCACCCTCGGCCAGCGCCGCAACGTCGAGCTCTTCATCCTCTTCCAGGACTTCCAGATCGGCGCTCTCCGCCTGCTGCAGGTCTTCCATGACCTTCTTCAGCTCGAGCGCTGAGGTTGTTCCGTAGTAGTTGTCGATGGCCGCTTTGATGCCCAGCTCCGACGCCACCACCGGCTCGACGTTGTAGCCCGTCATGAACTTGATGTCGTCCATGGCGAACACGTTGGTCGGGTCGGCCATCGCGATGGTGATCGTCGCGCCGGTCTTGTTGACGGGAAGAATGTTGTACTTCCGGGCGACATCGGCATTGATCAGCTTGATCACCGAGGAGTCGATCTCGAAGTGGTCGAGGTTGATCGAGGGCACGCCGAACTGCTGTGAGAGGCACTCGGTGATGTCTTCCTCGGAAACGAAGCCGAGCTTGATCAGGGTCTCGCCCAATTTCGAGCCGGTGTCCTTCTGGACTTTCAGCGCGTCCTTGAGCTGATCCTGGGTGATCAGACTGGCTTTAGTTAGGAGCTCTCCGAGGCGTACGCTCATTTAAGGGTATTGCCGAGGAAGTACATAGATTTCCTAGAATTTGGATCGAACGGTCGAGTTTACCGTGGTCGCAAACAGCGGTCAACGCGCTTTTATTTTGAGAACTGCGGCTGGGGGCTCGATACGCCCGTTCGCACGCTGCGCAGGGTGGCCACAATCGATCCAACTTTGAGGTCGGATCTGATGCGGACCGGGATGTGACGTGGATCATCTGTGTACCAGATTGTCAGATCGCCCTCTCCACGGAAGAGTCCGCCGGCAAGCATCTTCGGTTGGACCACGACAGTGTTGAAATTGCCGGCCGGCGTCGAAAGAGATTCGCGTTTGGTGACCCTCGCCTCCAGCGTGTAGACCTTGCCATCGGCGAAAACCGTGAAGCGCTCAACCGTGCCGGGCTGCAGGGGCAAGTCGCGGAGGTGAAAAACAAGCGAGAGCGGATCGAAAACCGGCTTGGGAACGGGAACGACGTCGTTGTTGTGATTCGGTCGTCGGCGGGTGGCGATCTTCCGCCGCTCGTCGATGGTCGTGATGTCGTCCTTGTACCTTCCGCGCTCGTTGAGGTGTTTCTCGTATCGGATGGTCGAGAAGTCATCAACATTGACGATCGAGGTGATCTCGTCGCGGACCTTGAAGAGAAATGCGAATGAGGAGCTCGACTGCGCGACCGAGGTCATTTTGAAATGCGCAGGTTCCTGCGGCTGTGGACCGATGGTCATGCGCAGGTGGCCTCCAGCGACGCCGATCCAGCTCAATTCGTAATCGAGGGTTTCCCCGGCTGCGAAGATGTTCGTTATCAGGGTCGCGAACAGAAGCAAGCTCATTGTTCTATTTTTCGTAATATATTATCGATACTAATATCTAACATCGATTTAGTCGAGGAAAAAGTCGTGACGCAATTCTCAATCTGGCCATACGGTCCATTGCGGGCCGGATTTGTCGGTCCGTACAGCCCAACCACGCGAGTGCCGAGGGCGGCGGCGAGGTGCAGCGGGCCGGTGTCACCGCCGATCACGACGGATGCGTCCCGCAGGACGCGGGCCAGCTCGCGAAGCTTCGTCGGCGGAGCGAGCTCGGCTTCGATTGCCGCTGCGCGTTGGCGCTCGTTCGGACCCCAGGCCACCAGCGCTTTTGGACCGATTCGCTTGGCCAGCTCACGAAAGCGCTCGACCGGCCACTCCTTTTCCGGACGACCGGCTGATGGCAGCAGCACAACGCGCCCTTCGAATCCGCGCGGGCCGTCTGCGGCGAACGGCGAGAAGTCGACCCGCGGCATCGCGATTTCCGGAGCGAGGGCGCGCGCCAGTTGAAGATTCCATTCGACGACATGCTTTGCCGGATCGATCGCGACCGGACGATTGACGAACCACGACGCCGGCTTCTCACGAATGAAATCGCGCGCGAAACCGTAGCGATGGCGCGCACCTGAAATCCAGGCCAGAAAACCCGACTTGATCAGACCCTGAAAGTCGACCACGCGATCGTGATGCCGAAGCTCGCGAAACGCCGGCGCAATCGGACGCACGCCGGCGACGATCTCCACCATCTCGCGATAGGCCGATCGCACCGCCCACTCGATCTCGAAATGCGGGCGCAGCGCCACCACCGCCGGAATGGTGTGGATGACGTCGCCGAAGGCGGAGAGGCGAATGACGAGGAGGGATGAGGGCGGAGGGCGGAGGGATGGATCTTCCGCGTCATCCCTCATCCCTCAGCCCTCATCCCTCAACCTTCGAAGAATCGCGGTGGTCGAATGTTCCTTGGCATCGCCGCAGATCGCGATCCGGCCGCCGTACGCCAGCACGACTTCGCGCTCGGGCACAGTCTCGGCTGTGTAATCCGTCCCTTTGCAGTGCACGTCGGGTTTGAGCACCGCGATCAGCCGCGCCGGGCTGCTGTCGTGAAAGACCACGACGTACGAGACGCCGCGAATCGCGGAAACAACTTCCGCACGCTCGCGTTCATGCGTCACCGGCCTTCCCTCGCCCTTGAGCGCGCGCACCGATGCGTCGCCGTTCACGCCGACCACCAGGATGTCGGCTTGTCTCGACGCGTCCTGCAGATAGCGTACGTGCCCGACATGCAGCACATCGAACACGCCGTTCGCAAACGCGATCGTTTTGCCGGCGGCGCGCTCGTCATGGGCGACGCGCTGGAGAAGTTCCGTCTCGGTGAGGATGGGCGCGTTCACGATTTCAATTCTTCGTCGCGCTCGATGGCGTGTCGGAGCTCGTCGTTCGACACTGTCGCTGTTCCCATCTTCATCACCACGATGCCGCCGCCGTAATTCGCGAGCTTGGCCGCTTCGGCGTATGACGCGCCGGCCGCCAGCGCCAGCGTGAACGTCGCGATGACCGTGTCGCCCGCGCCAGTGACATCCGCGACCTGATCGGTCCCGTAAACCGGAATAAAAATCGGCGCGCGGCCATCCCCCTCGAACAGGGCCATGCCGCGGCTGCCTCGCGTGATGAGCACGGCATCGCAATCCAGACTTTGCCGCAGCGCGTCGGCCACTTCCTGAATACGATCGTCGTCGTTGTCGATCAGCGAGATCCCTGCCGCAGCGGCGGCCTCTTCCTCGTTCGGGGTGGCAGCGGAGACGTCGGGATATCGCAGGAGGTCGTAGCGCGAGTCGAGCGTGATGGGCCTCCGCGTCGCAAACGCGGTGAGGTTGGCGGCCAGCATCGGCGTGACGACGCCGTAGCCGTAATCGCTGATCAGTCCGGCGTGGCACACGCTCATTTGATCGCGAAGCAATGCCGCAAATCGCCGCGATTCTTCTTCCGTCACCACGAACGTGTCTTCGATGTCGTACCGCACGATCTGCTGTCGCGAGCTGTGCGGGAATCCGCCCAGGATTCGCACCTTGGTCGGCGTCTGATAGCGATCGACGCGAAGAATTCCGCTGCAGTCGATGCCCTGCGAAGTCATTGTCTCGATGAGTTGGTCCCCGTGCGTGTCGCGGCCGAGGACCGAGACCGGAATGGGGAGCCCGCCTAAGGCCAGGATGTTGTTGATGGCATTGCCGCCGCCGCCCAGGAGGATGTCTTCGCGGTATCGGCGAAGGATGAGGACGGGCGCTTCGCGCGAGATGCGCTTCGGAGTTCCATACACGAAGCGATCCGCGACGATGTCGCCATACACCACCACCAGCTTCCCCTGCATGGCCCTGGTGATCTGCAGCAGCCGCGTACGCGCGAACACGGGCGAAGAATACAAGGCGTCCGGCGTCAGGCGCCAGGCGTCAGACTGGCCAGCTGGCGCTGCTCGTCGCCGGTGAGCAGGTGATCGACGTCCAGCACGAGGAAAACTTCTTCGCCGTGCGGCGCGATCGCGACCAGAAATTCGCCGCGAACGCCGCGCACCGTCGCCGGCGCCGGCAGCAGCTCCTCACTGCTCAGCGTCACGATGCGGCGGACCTCGGACACTTTGAGGCCGATCACGCCCGCAATGGTATGCGTCAACAAGATCAACGTCCGCTCTCCGGCGGCCTGGCGCTGTGGATAGAGCCGGGCGTGAACGTCGACGACCGGGATCACTTCATTGCGATACACGATCACGCCTTCAATGAACGACGGCGCGGTGGGCACGCTGGTCGTCTTGCCGGCCATCACGATCTGACGGACGGCCATGATGTCGATGAGAAACGTCTCTGCTCCGACTCGGAACGCAATGAAGCGAAGAGCGCGCGCGCTCATGCGCGGACTCGGAATCTCCGCACTTCCTCGTCGAGGCTGCGGATGGCATCCGACAGCAGCGTCAGCGAATCGTTCATCTCGCTGGCCGACTTGCGATTCTCTTCCGCGACCGCGCGCACCTCCTGGACGGTCTTCATGATGGTCTCACTTTGGGTCGATTGGTTGGCGGCGGCCTGGAAAATCTGATGAATCCTCTCGATCATGTGTTCGGCCGACAACGAGATCATCGAGGATCCCGATTTCTGTTCCGTCATCGCCTGGCGCACGTAGCGCGCGACGTCGCGCATCGAATCGACGGCTTTGCGAATGTGCTCCGAGCCCTGCGCCTGCTGCGCCGTCGCAGCGTTGACTTGCTTCACCATCCCTTGCAATTTCTCCACGGCGCGCGTGACGGTCTCGCTTCCCTTGGCCTGCTGGTTTGTCGCGGCCGCGATTTCCTTCCCCATGTTGGATGACGTGGTGGCCGATTCCAGAATGTTCGTCAGCGCCTTGCCGGCTTCGTGCGACAGGCCGACACCTTCTTCCACCAGCTTGGTGCCCGTTTGCATCGAGACCAGGGCATTGCGCACTTCCTGCTGCACCGATTGAATGAGCGCGCCGATCTCTCGCGTCGACGATGCCGTGCGCTCGGCCAGCTCGCGGATCTCGCCGGCGACGACGGAAAAGCCCTTGCCATGCTCTCCTGCCTGCGCCGCCAAAATCGCGGCGTTCAACGCCAGCAGGTTCGTCTGTTCTGCGACATCCTCGATGACGTTGAGAATGCGTCCGATGGCGACCGAGCGCTCGCCCAGGCGCGCCACGACTCCGTTGGCGTCGACGACCGCCTTGCGAATGTGCTCCATCGCCTCGATCGTTTCCCGCACCGCCTTCATGCCCGATTCTGCGGCTTTCGCGGCCGCCAGCGACAGGTCGTAGGAGCGCGCGGCGTTCCCTTCCACCTGGCCGATCGAGGCCGTCATCTCGACCATCGACGATGACGTCTCGGTCACGAAGCTGGAGAGATATTCGATGTTGCGATCGACTTCGTTGATCGAGGAGACCATCTGCTCCGTCGCGGTGGCGGTCTCCTCGACCGAGCGAAAAAGAGTATCGGTCTGTTTGCTGACTTCCTCGATCGAGGCCGCCATCTCCAGCATCGATGCCGACGTCTCCTCCGATGCCGCCGACAGCGATTCGACGTTGTCGGTGATCTTTCCGACGCCGCTATTCAACTGATCGATGGAGCGATAGGCGTCGTCGACGATTGCGCGCTGGCCGTCGACGCGATCGACGACCGTCCCGCTGCGTGAGCTCACGGTTTCAAAAACGCTTTTTAATTGCTGCGATGACCGTTGGAGCTTGGTCAGCATTTTCTCGAGATTGGCCGTCATATCGTTGAAGGATTGCGCCAGCTCGCCGATCTCATCGCCGGTCGCAATCTTCGTGCGTTGGGTCAGATCGCCATCAGCAATGCGGGTGGCGGTTTCAGCGAGATCGAGGACCGGCCTGATGATCAATTTCGTAGCGACAGCCGCAAAAAGAAATGCGACGATCAGCGCGGTGATGCCGACCAGGATGTAATCGGAAGCCGGCGATCCGCGTCCGGCACGGATGCGCCACTCCTCGATCGCGACCGCCAGCAGCGTGATGAAGAAAGCCTGCACCACGAAGGCTGCGATGAATTTCGTCCGCAGCCGCACGGTGAGCGCGCGCCGCGTCGACGTGTCGCTGGTGGGCATGGACGAGCGAAAGTGTAACGCCTATCATCGGGCGTTAGTCATCCGGCGTCAGCTGTCAGGAGGTCCCATGCGATACCTGAGGCTGAACCTTCCTGCCGATCTGACCACCAAAGCGGGAAACGCAGCGGAGTTCACGCTCACCGACAAAGTCGCCAAGATCGAGCAACGTCCTTTCTCGATTCGCTGAAGAGCATCAGCAGCGTCGCCGGTCGCGCGCGCAACCGTCGCGTCGAGCGCGTTCGGGTTTGATCGCGGGTACCGCTGCTATCATCCGCGCATGCCTCTCATCCGCTGTCCGAAATGCGGCCAGGCATACGACGTTCCCGGCGCGATCGCGGTGCATCTCCCGAATGCGATCGCGACCTGCGTCTGCGGCGAATGGATCGCCGGCAGCAAGGCGGCCGTGCTGGCACGGCTGCTCAATCCCGACGAGGTCAAGGAAATCGATCTCAAGCCCTACAAAGTCGAAACCGAGAAACAATCGCAGGCGCCCCCAGCGCCGGAAGCCGAGCCTGGTACGCCGCGGTCGATTCGGGTGATCGCGAGGAGCGGCGGAAATTCGATCGATCGCGTCTTCACCATCGGCAAGCATCCTCTGTGGATCGGTCGCAAAGGCTGCCACATCGACATCGACGAAGCCGATCTCGATATCCGCCACTGCTCGATCACCCTGCATGGCGATCAGCTTGTGGTCCGCGACTCGGAATCGCACGTGGGAACCTTTCTGGACGGCCAGCGGATCACCGAGGTCGTGCTCAGCGATGGGGTGCATCTGCTTCGCGCCGGCGCGGCACTCATGACCGTCGAGCCGACCGAGGTTGCGGGCGAACAGGTGCAGCCGGTCCGATTGCGGACCACGGAGATACTCGATGAATCGATGCTCGCGAAAAAACTTCGCGACCGCGAGCAGGCCACCGAAGGTCCCAAGCGCAACATCCTGGTGTGCATCGACGGCCCGCTCAATGGACAGGAGTTCGAGATCCCGCCGTCGGGGCTGATCGTCGGGCGGGAAGGTCATGTGCGCGTGCCCGACGAATTCTTGTCGCGCAAGCATTTCGAAGTCGTCCCCGACCCTGAAGGCAACATCCGTGTCCGCGACCTGGGCAGCCGCAACGGAACTTTCCTCAACACCCTCCCGGCCCAAAACACGCGGGTGCACAGCGGCGACGAGATCCGCGCCGGCGTCAATCGATTTCGGATCGAGCAGCGCGCCTGATTGATGCCTTATTGCCGTCGTGGACATGCGTTTTTTTTGGGTATACTCCGCCGGAATTTCCGGGGGCCACTGCCATTCGAAGGATCGCCGAATCTGCCGGTCGGGTCCTGAGACCGTTATCCGCGATGCTCAATACCCGCCTCAAGCTCGAGAGCGGAACGGCCGCGGATGAGAACCGCTCGACGGTTCCGGTCGCGGGATCGAATCTGGTGGTTCGGGCATCCGACGGCCGAGGCTTCAGCGAGAATGAGCGCGAGTTTCTGCGCGAAGTCTTCGATCTCATCCGCTTGTCGGAGGAGAGCGACGCGCGATTGCGTGCCTTCGAGGACCGCGTCGCGAGGCTCGAATCGGAGAATCTCGATCTGCTCATGCAGAACCGCACGCTCTCGGAGATCTCGGCGCGCGACACCCTGACCGGCCTCTACAACCGCTGGTACGTGATGGAGAAGATCGATTCGGAGATGAATCGCGCGCTGCGCCATGGCGCGCCAATGTCGGTGCTGATGCTCGATCTCGATCATTTCAAGAACGTGAATGACTCGTTCGGCCACTCGGTCGGCGACCAGGTGCTCAAGAATGTCGGACAGGTGCTGCGCGAAAGCTGCCGCGTGTACGACGTGCCGGGCCGCTACGGCGGCGAGGAGTTCTGCATCGTCCTTCCCGAGACGCGCGTCGGCAATACCAGCGCAGTGGCAGAGCGCATTCGGAGCCGCCTGGCGCAGACGAAGATTCCGATCGGCAACACGTCGGTGACCGTGACGGCATCGATCGGCGTGGCGGGGATGGACTCCGTGCCGGACGAGGGCGTGGTGAGCGCCGCGGCGTTGCTCGATCGCGCCGATCGCGCGCTGTACTCCGCAAAACATCACGGGCGAAATCGCGTGGAGCTCTGGCTGCCGGAAGCGCCGCCGTCGTCCACCTCGCACTGACCCTCCCCCGCCCGCCCGGTTGGGACGTTGGGATGTTGGGAAGCAGGCCTTGCCTGCCAACATCCCAATATCCCAACGTCCTAACTGGACTGGCGGGCGGCGGTTACGCCCAACTTCCGCTTGACTTTCGCCCTATTACCGCCTATATTGCTCTTTTGCGAGGGAAAAGGAGCCATGAAGTACCTGACGGAACGACAGCGCGACATTTTGCAGTTCATTCGCGAGTTCCACCAGGACCGCGGGATCGCGCCCACGCACCGCGAGATCTGCGACCACTTCGGCTTCTCGTCTTATGGCACCGTCTATAAGCATCTCTCGCTCCTCGAGAAAAAAGGGCTGATCCGCCGCGACTGGAACCAGAAGCGCGGCGTTGAGCTGGTGGAAAAACCCGCGTCCGAGACTCCGCCTGGCGTTCGCGAGCTTCCCCTATTCGGCACCATCGCTGCCGGTCAACCGATCGAAGCGTACCAATCGGAGGAAACGGTCACCGTTCCCGAAAATCTGACCAGCCGCGGCGAGAACTACGTGCTCAAAGTCCGAGGCGACTCGATGATCGAGGACGGCATCCTCGACGGCGACTACGTGATCATCGCGCGGCGCGAGCGCGCCCAGAACGGCGAGATGGTCGTTGCCAACGTCAACGGAGAAGTGACACTCAAGCGGCTCTATAAGGAAGGCGAGCGCGTCCGCCTGCAGCCGGCGAATTCGCTCATGAATCCGATCTATGCCCATGCCCGCGACGTCGCGGTGCAGGGCGTGGTGGTGGGACTGATGCGTCGTTTCTAACAAAGTGAGGGTATATGGATCTCGTATTGAAGCTTCGTGAAATCCGCCGCATGCGAGGATTGAGTCAGAAGGATGTGGCGCGCTTGTCGGGTGTGGGTGAGAAAACGATCAGCTCATTCGAGACCGGCCAGCGCATCGGCTCACTCAAGCTGGCGCAGCTCAACCGCCTGCTCAAGGTCTACGGCCTCAGCGAAGCCGATTTCTTCGGCGCCTCGGTGGAGAAGGAGATCGCGCCATGGGAGCTCAACGACGAGCAGATGGCCACGGCACGCCTGCTCGATGGCTTGCACAATCTGCCCAAGCCGATTCAGAAAAACCTTCTGGCCAAGTTCCAGTTGACGGTCGAAGCGGTCGCCGATGTGCACCATCTCAAGGACAAACGCCCGCGCTACGTCCGTGAAGATCCCGAGTGGCACATGCTCACCTCGCGGAACTAATGCTGTAGGGACGCCTCGAGCGTCGGGTACGCGAATGTGAAGCCTTCTCTGGTCGCCCGCGACGGGACCACGCGCTGACCGCCGAGGAGAACTTCATCGGCCATGGAGCCGAAGACGAGCCGGAGCATGAAACCGGGTGTCGGCATGAACGCAGGCCTATGCAGTGCGCGGCCTAACGCGCGCGCAAATTCGCGGTTGCGCACCGGCTCCGGCGATGTGATGTTGTACGTCCCGCGAACCTCCGGCCGATCGATCGCCCACTCCATCGCGCGCAGCACATCCTCGCGATCGACCCACGACATCCACTGATCGCCGATGCCGATCGGACCGCCAACGCCGAGGCGGAACGGCAGCATCATCTTCTTCAGCGCGCCGCCGTCCTTGGCCAGGACGACACCGAATCGAAAGATGACGACCCGTGCGACGGATTCCGCCGCCCGCGCCGCCTCCTCCCACTTGCGCACCACCTCGGCCAGAAAACCTGAGCCGGTCGCCGAAGTTTCATCGACGATTGCGTCGCCGCGCAGGCCGTAGAAACCAACCGCCGACGCGTTGATCATCGTTCGCGATCCCGCGGGTGCGCGGCGCATCGCTTCGACCAGCGACGTCGTTGCGTCGAGGCGGCTGTTCAGAATTTTCTTCTTGCGTTCCGCGGTCCAGCGGCCCTCGCCGACATTTTCGCCGGCCAGGTTGATGACGACATCCGCTTCTCCGGCTTCACCGGCCGCATTCCACGGAATGCCGCGTCCAATGCGCACCATCGCTGGATTTCTGCTGAGGACCAGAACTTCCGCGCCGCGCTGCACCAGTCGCGCGACCAGTGGCTGGCCGAGGAAGCCGGTGCCGCCTGCGACAACGATCTTCACGGCCCCGGATTATGGCGCAAAAAAATGCCCCGCCTGAGCGAAGGCGGGGCAGTCGAAGAGAGGTAGGAGATCTGTCTGTCGCAGCGCTCACTATGTAAGACGCCATCCAGAGCAAAAAGTTGCTAGGCGATGCGTGAACGAGCTGTAACACGTCGCGGATCGGCCGGCACTGCCGAGCGCTGCAAACCGGCGAATGCAATCATGGCAGCGTTGTCGGTGCAGTAGCGCTTCTCGGGAAGCCGAACGGTCAGGCCGTGTTCGCGGCCCCACGCCAGCATCTTGTCGCGCAGCGTTCCGTTCGCGGCCACCCCACCCGCCACCGCCACCTCGGTCGGCATCGGCTTGTGCAGCGTCGACCAGATCGCGTCGAGACGGTCGAAGAGCTGCGCGAACAGCGCCTCCTGGAAGGTAGCGCAAAAATCTGACAGCGCTTTCGGATCGCCGTCGGCTCGAATGCGTTGCTGGCGCGCCATGCGGATCGCTTCCGCTTTGATCCCGGAATACGAAAAGTCCAGCGATTGATCTTTGAACTGCGGCATCGGAAACGGAAAACGTTTGCGATCGATCTCTCCCGTGCTGGCGTGTTTTTCGATCTGCGGTCCGCCGGGATACGGCAGTCCGATGAATTTAGCGACCTTGTCGAATGTTTCGCCGATGGCATCGTCGCGCGTGCGATTGAGCATCGCGACCTCGCCGCCCCGAACGTCGTAGATCGATGAGTGCCCGCCCGAGATGACCAGCGACAAGAATCGATCGGGAAGCGGGATGGCGGCCTGGTCGGGTTGCAGGTACGGCGAGAAGAGGTGGCCTTCGAGGTGATTGGCGGCGACCAGCGGGACGCCCAGGGCATAGCTGAGTCCCTGGGCACCGGCGACGCCCACCAGCAGGGCGCCGATCAATCCCGGACCGGCCGTGACGGCAATGGTCTCGATGTCGCTCCACGAGGCGTGCGCTTCGTCGAGAGCGCGGCTTACCAGAGGAAAAAGATGTTGCAGATGTTCACGCGATGCGATTTCAGGAACGACGCCGCCAAAGGGCCGGTGGCGTTCGATCTGCGACGCGATCAGGTTGACGCGAACCGTCCCATCGCGGTCGAGAAGCGCGACCGAGGTTTCATCGCACGATGTTTCGATTCCGAGGATCATTGCGGTTGCAAGGTCTCGCGGTTGCGGAGTCTGGCAGTACACCGCGCGAATTCGAGACCGCGCAACCTCGCAACCTCAACTTATAATCCCGCGCTCATCCCATGAAAGAGGAACTCGCCAAAAGATACGACCCTGCCGACTTCGAACAGCGGCTGTATGCGTCGTGGGAAAAAGGAGAATTCTTCACGCCGCTGCTCGACCGCGAGCGGCCGAAATTCTCGATCGTCATTCCGCCGCCTAACGTCACCGGCCGCCTGCACATCGGCCACGCCCTGGTGAACACGCTGCAAGACATCATCGTCCGCTGGAAGCGCATGAGCGGATTCAACACGCTGTGGCTGCCGGGAACCGATCACGCCGGCATCGGCACGCAGATGGTGGTGGACCGCGCCCTGAGCGCCCAGGGCATCTCGCGCTTCGACCTCGGCCGCGAGAAATTCGAGGAGAAAGTCTGGGAGTGGAAAGAAAAGTACGGCAACGAGATCATCGATCAACTGAAGCGCCTGGGCGCCTCCGCCGACTGGAGCCGCCTGCGCTTCACGATGGACGAAGGCCTCTCGCGCGCGGTGCGACGCGTCTTCGTCGAGCTTTATCGCGACGGGTTGATCTACCGCGATCTTCGCATGGTCAACTGGTGTCCATCCTGCCGGACTGCCATCTCCGACATCGAAGTCGAATTCCGCGAGCAGACCAGCAAGCTGTACGAGATTGATTATCCGGTCGTCAATTCGGATCGCCGCCTGACAGTCGCCACCACGCGTCCCGAGACGATGCTCGGCGACACCGCGCTGGCGGTCCATCCTGATGATGACCGTTACCGCGATCTCATCGGCAAGGAAGCGGTCCTGCCCATCGCGAATCGGCGCATTCCGATCATCGCGGATCCCATCCTCGTCGATCGCGAGTTCGGAACAGGGGTCGTGAAGGTCACGCCCTCGCACGATAAGGCCGATTACGAAGCGGGCGTACGCAACAAGCTTCCGCAGTTGCAGGTCATCGACGAAACCGGACGGATGACCGCGGCGGCCGGAAAAGAATTCGAAGGGCTCGACCGCTTCGACGCCCGCAAAAAAGTTCTGGATCAGTTGCGCGCCGCCGGTCTGCTGCGGAGCACGAAGGACTACGTCCACAGCCTTGGGGTTCACGGAAAGTGCGACACGATCATCGAGCCGATGGTGTCGCGGCAGTGGTTTGTGAAAATCAAGCCGCTGGCCGAGCCCGCGATCGACGCGGTGCGCAGCGGAAAAATCCAGATCCTCCCCCAGAGCTGGGAAGCGACGTACTTCAATTGGATGGAAAACATCTACGACTGGACGATCTCGCGCCAGCTGTGGTGGGGCCATCGCATTCCGGCGTACTACTGCGCGAACAATCACACCATGGTCGGCGAAAACGATCCGGTGAGGTGTCCGGAATGCGGCTCGACCGAGATTCGCCGCGAGACCGACGTTCTGGACACCTGGTTCTCGTCCGCGCTGTGGCCGTTCTCCACCATGGGATGGCCGGACGACACGCCCGACCTGCGGATTTTTTATCCGACCGACGTCCTCATCACCGGCTACGACATCCTCTTCTTCTGGGTCGCGCGCATGATCATGATGGGGTTGCGGTTCACCGGCCGCGTTCCGTTCAGTCAGGTGTTTCTGAACGGACTCGTGCGCGACGAATTCGGAAAGAAGATGTCGAAGACGAAAGGGAACGTCATCGATCCGCTGGAGGTGATCGACGAGCACGGCGCCGACGCGCTCCGCTTCACGCTGGCCATCTACGCCGCCGGCCGTGAGATTCCGCTCGCCAAGAGCCGCATTCAGGGGTACGCGGCCTTTGCCAACAAGATCTGGAACGCCTCACGCTTCGCGCTGATGCACATCGACTCCGAGCTCAAGTCGGCGAAAGCGATCGATCGCGACAAGCTGCGCACAGTCGAGCGTTGGATTCTTTCCCGATTGAACGTCACCACGCGCGAAGTGAACAAGTCGCTTTCCGGTTTCCGTTTCGACGAAGCCGCCAACACGCTCTATCACTTTTTCTGGCACGAGTTCTGTGACTGGTATATCGAGATGGTGAAGCCGGTGCTGCTCGACAAGCACGGCAACGAGAGCGACAAACAAAACGCCAGGCGGGTGCTGCTGGAGACGCTCGATCGGTCGCTGCGCCTCCTGCATCCCTTCATGCCGTTCATCACCGAGGAGATCTGGCAGAAGTTAGGCGGAGTGGAACCGTCGATCATGGTGTCGCCGTATCCGATCGCCGAGGAAGTGCTCGAGGATAGCGAAGCCGAGAGGTTGATCGTGGCGGTGAAGGCCATCACGACGGCCGTGCGCAACGTTCGCGCCGAACGCGGATTCGCGCCCAAGGATCGCTTCAAGCTGTTCATCAACGTCGAAAACACGCGCGACGCGAATTTTTTCAGCGAGTACAGCTACCTGCTGACCGAGCTCGCGCGTCTGACGGAACTGGTGGTGAACGGCCATCCGCCTGCCGACGCGCATCACGACGTCATCGAGGCTTTTGCGATCGCGGTCGAGATTCCCGAGAAAAAAGTGAGCCAAGAGCAGATCCAGAAGGCGCAGCGCGAGATCGAGAAGAGCCGCAAAGAGCTGGCGTCGCTCGAGGCCAAGCTCGCCAACACCCAATTCGTGCAGAACGCGCCGGCGGCGGTGGTGCAGCAGGCGCAGGCGCGGCATTCGGAACTGCGAGCGCGCATCGAGAAACTGATGCAGAACCAGTAGAGTTGCTGGGTTACTCGGTTACTGGGTTGCTGAGCAACCGAGCAACCCAGCAACCAAGCAACCCATGATCCACCTCGACACGCGGCGCATCGTCGAACACCTCAAGACCATCGAGTCTCTGGCGGTGATCCCGCGCGTCGCGTCCACGAATTTGATCGCGCGGCGCATCGTGGCGGAGTGTATCGAGAACGAACTGTCGCTGCCGCAGGCGATGATCATCGCCGAGGAACAGTTCGCGGGAATGGGACGGAACGCGCGATCGTGGTCCTCACCGGCCGGCAAAGGAATTTACGCGACCACGCTGCTGACCCGACCGACCGCCGAGCTGACGCTGATCCCTCTCGCAATCGCAAACATTGTTGTTACGTATTTACGTGATATATTTGCCATCGACGCGCGCATCAAGTGGCCGAACGACATCCTTGTCGACGGCCGGAAGATTGCCGGGATTCTCATCGAGGCGCGCGTACAGGACGATCGGACATTCCTCGTCATCGGGGTTGGAATCAACGTCGATCCGATTCGCGATGACACGCGGCCGAACGCCATCGCCATCCGCGAGGTTTCGAAGCGCACATTCGGCGGCGTCGCGCAGGCCATCGAGGCGTTCATCGAGCACCTCGACGCTCGCCTGAGCCGGCCCTTCGACCGCGAGGCGGTCCTGGCGGAGTGGCGTGCGCTGTCGGTGCACAAACCCGGCGATCGCATCGCATCGGTGGTCGGCGAACGCACCATCAACGGCACCTGGGTCGGCATCGACGATCAAGGGCGCGCGATGGTGCGCAACGGCGACGAAGTCATGACGATCAGCGCCGGCGACCTGATCATGCCGTAGTACCCTATCGTTGATGTCCAGTCTCCTGGTCGTCGATGTGGGCAACAGCAACATCGTCCTCGGCATCTATCGCGATGAGGATCTGGTCGGCTCGTGGAGGCTGGCGACCGCGCGCGAACGCACGGCCGACGAGTACGGCATCCTCACGCGACAGCTCATCGGCGATTCGGCCGGCAAACTCGACGGCGCGATCGTGTCGTCGGTCGTCCCGCCGCTCAACAGCGCGTTCGCAGCAATGATCCAGCACCACTTCGGAATCGAGCCGCTGTTCGTCGAGCCGGGCGTGAAAACCGGGATCGCGATTCATGTCGACAATCCCCAGGAGGTCGGCGCCGATCGAATCGTGAACTGCGTGGCAGCCTTCGAGCGTTACGGAGGCCCATCGATCATCGTCGATTTCGGGACCGCGACGACGTTTGATGTCGTGACCGCCAACGCCGAGTACGTCGGGGGCGTGATCGCACCCGGCCTCAACATCTCGGCCGAGGCGCTGTTCGCACGCGCATCGCGGTTGCCCCGCGTCGACATTCGACGGCCGCCGACGGTCATCGGCACCAACACCGTCGTCAACATGCAATCCGGCCTTTACTTCGGCTACCTCGGCCTGGTCGATGGAATCCTGGCGCGAATGAAGAGGGAATTGCCCCCGCTGAAAAAAATTCTCGCGACCGGAGGGCTGGCGACGCTGCTTGCGCGCGACAGCGAACACATCCAAGAAGTGCACGACGACCTG
>DASPZU010000056.1:0-8182 GCA_035636095.1 Thermoanaerobaculia bacterium | reverse complement strand
CGGCACTTCGTTCTGCTGGGCCGTCGCATACGGCGCGATCACCATGTGGCCCGCTTCGGGAAGACCGGTCAGACCCACGATCGGATGGGTGTGACAGACGAGGCAATTGGATCCGCGCGGCAGCGGCCCGCTGTGAAACGCGTATCGAAAGTCGCGCGGATAGTTGCGCCAGATGAGGATGTTCCAGGTCTGCGGATCGCGATGCTCGTAGCGGAGCGACGAAAACGGGATGCGATACTCCGCGCTCCAGCCGCCGGAATCGATCTTGGCGGCAGTGTCGTAAAAGTAGTCGGGCGAGAAATCTTCCGTGCCGCCGTTGGCATCGTTGAAGATCCCATCGGCCTGGATGCCGCGCGGATTCACGCGCAGTTCGATCGACGTTCGCTTGTCGTTGCGAGTATCGATGAAGACGGCGATGTTGTCGTCGGTGCCGATGACCTGGTCGCGGTCGACATACGGCGCGCGGATTTTTTTCGGATCGGGATCGTCGCACCGCACGCCGATGTAGAAGGCGTGGTCGTCGTAGGTCAGATACGCGACCGTCTTGACCTTGGCAGGAATGTTGTCGCCCGGAGAAGTCTCATAGAACTTGTCGATCGTCGCGGCGTTCTTCCATCCCGGATCGGAGAGGTCGCCGTCGATTTTGATGGCCCCTTCCGCGCGATGGATTGTGATCGGAGCGGGAGGCGGCGGCGCATCCGCCAGAACTGAAGAGACACTGAGAGCCAGAAAAATCGCGACGATCGGTTTCTGCATGCGCGCACATTCTCCGTACGGGGCGTTACGTGGATTTGACGCCACGGTTTCGGAGCGGTTAGCGAATGGTGCCAGGTCTGCTGTTGGCTGTTTTCTCCAAGCAGTAGAGAAACTCGCTCTTCACTCTGTAGAAAACAGCCAACAGCAGACCTGGCACCGGATTAAAGACTATTGTTCGAAAAAGAAGTTCTGTTCCAGAACCTGCCACTGGCCGTCGACCTTCTTGAGCGCCACCACGCCTTTGATCTTCTTCCCTTCGCGATCGAGGCCGCGGATGTCGATGTTGGCGCGATCGCCCTTCATGAGTCCGCCAGAGACCGTCGCCGATTTCGGATAATTAAGCGCCAGGCCCTCGAAATACCTCTTCAGGTCCGCGCCCTTCGGGCGTTCGGACGGGACCTCATCGGTCCGAAGATGCGGGCGGGCGGTCTCCCAGTTCGCGCTCTGAATCGCTTTCACGAGCACGAGGTACGCCGCTCCGGCCTCGCCTCCGCCCGCCGGCAGTGAAGCCGGCTTCGGAATCGCAGTGATCGGCACGTCATACGACAAATGAAAGTCGTAAACATCGTCAAACATCTTTTCGGGCTTGGCCGTCCAGCACTCGCCCGCGACGCGCGAGGCTGTCGACGCCGTCGTCTTGGCAGGGTAATTGTCGCTGAGGTCGGTCTGCTGTTGCGTCGCGGCGAAAAATCCGCCCACGCCGCATTTGTCGGGTGCGACCATGCGCACCATGACGAAGTTGCCCTTCTCGCCGGTCTGCAAGACGAACGCGCCGGGCGTGTTGATGGCCGCCAGCACCGCGGGGCGATCGATCTTGAAATCGGTGAGCACGACGATCGGCATGGTCGGCTTCTTGGGATCTTGAGTGTCCGCCAGATATGCAAAGGCATCCACCGGTTGGAATTTCACTTTGCCGAAATGAAAGGTTCCGCTGCCGGCCGCCAGGAGCGGCGACACACTGAGAGCGAGACATAGCACCGCTCTTCGCATCATGGGCGCACACGATAGCACTGCGCGATCGATTCCTCGAATGGCGGGCGCAGAACTCCGCGGTCGGTGATGATGGCGGTGATCAACTTCGCGGGCGTGACGTCGAAGGCCGGATGCCGCACCGCAATACCGTCCGGCGCAATCCTGGCCCCCGCGATCTCGGTCACCTCGGTGGCGCTCCTCTCTTCGATCGGGATGGTCTGGCCGCTTTTCGTGGCGAGGTCGATGGTCGAGACCGGCGCGGCGATGTAGAACGGGACGCTGTGCGCGTCGGCGAGGACCGCCAGCGTATATGTGCCGATTTTGTTGGCGGTGTCGCCGTTGGCAGCGATGCGGTCGGCGCCGACCACCACCGCGTCGAATTTTCGCTGCTGAAAGAAATGTCCCGCCATGCTGTCGGTGATCAGCGTGACGTCGATGCCATCCTGCTGCAGCTCCCACGCCGTGAGCCGGGCGCCTTGCAGGTACGGACGCGTTTCGTCGGCGAAAACCGCGATCTTCTTCCCCTGCTCGACCGCCGATCGAATCACACCGAGGGCCGTACCGTAGCCGGCGGTGGCGAGGGCGCCGGCGTTGCAGTGCGTCAACACCGTCGCGCGTGCGCCGAGGAGCTCGGCGCCGAAGCGGCCGATGCGGCGGTTGGCCTCGACGTCCTCGCGCAGAATCGCTTCCGCTTCGGATGTCGCACCCTTCGCGTTCACCATCCGATCGACGGCCCACGCCAGATTCACGGCCGTTGGACGGGCTTGCTTCAATTCGATGGCCGCGAATTGAAGATCGTCCCCCCGTAGCTTCGCCAGCGCCATGCCGAAGGCCGCCGCCACGCCGATGGCGGGCGCGCCGCGTACGATCATGTGCTTGATGGCGTCCGCGACCTCGTGTGAGGTGCGGCAGGTCACGTAAATCATTTCGCGCGGCAAGCGGCGTTGATCGAGCAGCTCGAGCGCGTCGCCGCGCCAGCGGATGGGTTCGACAGACACGCCGCTATACTAGCCGGTCGACACGGAGGGGCGATGGTCAAGGTTGGCATCAACGGATTCGGGCGCATCGGACGCAACGTCGTTCGGGCGGCGCTGGCCGGAAAATTCGACATTCAATTCGCGGCGGTCAACGATCTCACCGACTCCGCGACACTGGCTTACCTCCTCAAGTACGACTCCGTGCATGGAACGATTCCGAATCAGATCGGCCACACCGCCAACGGCATCACCATCGACGGCCGC
Source organism: Thermoanaerobaculia bacterium (assembly GCA_035636095.1). Taxonomy (GTDB): domain Bacteria; phylum Acidobacteriota; class Thermoanaerobaculia; order Gp7-AA8; family Gp7-AA8; genus Gp7-AA10. The sequence goes on along the minus strand of DASPZU010000056.1, from coordinate 5,213 downwards.
GAGCTGCGCGTGTTTTCGAATCCCGACCCCGCCGAGATTCCGTGGGGCGATTTCGGCGTCGAGATCGTGGTCGAGTCGTCGGGCAGGTTCACGTCGAAGGAAAAAGCGTCGCGCCATCTTCGCAAAGGCGTCGAGACCGTGATCATCTCCGCCCCGTCGAAGGATGCCGACGTCACGATCTGCATCGGCGTGAACGAAAAGATGTTCGATCCCGGAAAACACAAAGTGATCTCCAACGCGTCGTGCACCACCAACTGCCTGGCTCCGGTCGCCAAAGTGCTGCACGAGAAGTTCCGCATCACCATGGCCATCATGAACACCGTGCACTCCTACACCAACGATCAGGAGATCCTCGATCTGCCCCACAAGGATCTCCGGCGTGGACGCGCGGCCGCACTCTCAATGATCCCCACCAGCACCGGTGCCGCGAAAGCTGTCGGACTGGTGCTGCCCGAGCTCAAAGGAAAATTCGACGGCATCTCGATCCGGGTGCCGACGCCGAACGTCTCGCTGGTCGACCTGACATTTCATACCGAGAAAGCCACCAACGCCGACGAGATCAATCAGGTGCTCCGCGATGCCTCCAAAGGCGAGCTGCGCAAGATCCTCAGCTACTCGGATGAACAGCTCGTGTCGCACGACTTCAACGGCGACGCGCACTCCTCGATCGTCGACACCACCTTCACCCGCTCGGTCGATCCGCACATGCACAAAATCCTGGCGTGGTACGACAACGAGTGGGGCTACTCGAACCGGATTCTTGACCTGATTGCCTATGTAGCACGTGTGAAGCAGGAGTCACTGACTGCGCGATGAACCAAAAGGGATGAGGGCTGAGGGATGAGGGATGAGAGATGCGACGAATTCAGCCCTCATCCCTCATCCCTCATCCCTTCTATGACGATGATCCAGATCCGCACTGTAGACCAGCTCCGCATCGACGGCAGCCGCGTGTTCTACCGCGTTGATTACAACGTCCCGCTGGAGGGCACGACCATCACCGATGCCACGCGCATCGAGGAGACGCTTCCGACATTGCGACTCCTGCGCGAGCGCGATGCCGCCATCGTCCTGGCCAGCCACCTCGGCCGCCCCAAGGGGCAGCGCAACGACACGTATTCGCTCAAGCCCGTGCGCGCCAAGCTCGCGGAGCTCATCGGCGCGAACGTGCAGTGGGCCGATGAGTGCATCGGTCCGGACGCGGAGCAGAAGGCGGCACGGCTGAAGAGTAGAGAGCTGCTGCTGCTCGAGAACCTTCGTTTTCACGTTGAAGAGGAGGAGAACGACGCCAGGTTTGCGAGAGCGCTGCGGAAGCTCGCCGATGATTATGTCAACGACGCTTTCGGCGCCTCGCATCGCGCGCACGCATCGATCGAAGCGCTTCCGCTGCTGTACGAAAGCGATCACCGCGCCGGCGGCCTGCTGCTGGCAAAGGAGATCGAGTTTCTTCAGAAGATCACCGATGTCTCCGACCGGCCCTTCGTGGCACTGTTAGGCGGTGCGAAGATCGCCGGCAAGATCGAGCCGTTGCAAGCGCTGGTCAATCGGGCCGACACGCTCCTCATCGGCGGCGGCATGGCCAACACCTTTCTGGCCGCAAAGGGCATCAACATGGGCGCGTCGCTCGTGGACAGGGAATCGATCGAGGTCGCGAAACGGATCTCGGCTGCCAGGATCATCCTGCCGGTCGATGTGGTGCTCGAAGATTCGAGCGTCGTCGATGTCTCGAAGGGGTTGACGGAAAAGCAGAAGGCGCTCGACATCGGACCGCGCACGGTCGCGAAATTCGCGGAAGCGCTGAAGAAAGCGCGCACGATTTTCTGGAACGGTCCGATGGGAATGTTCGAGAAGAAAGAATTCGCGAAGGGCACCATGGCCATGGCGCGGGCGGTCGCGGAAGCGGACGCCATCACCGTCGTCGGCGGCGGCGAATCGGTCGAGGCCGTGAACGCTTCCGGCTACGCCGATCGCATCAGCCACATCTCGACGGGCGGCGGGGCGTCGCTGGAATTCATTTCGGGCGTGAAGCTGCCGGGGATTCAGGTATTGAGGGCTGAGGGATGAGGGATGAGGGCGGATCAAGCCGCTATTCATCCCTCATCCTTCATCCCTCATCCCTCTGACATGGCGCAGGAAATCGAAGTCAAGTTTCCGCTCACCGATCGCGGTGCGCTCATCGGCAAGCTGCAGGACATCGGCGCGCATCGTCTCTACGCCGAAACCTTCGAGGACAACATCGTGCTCGACCGCCGAGGAGAGCTGCGGACGCGAGGGGCACTGCTGCGGGTGCGAAAGTTCGGCAAGTATGCCATCGCGACGTACAAGGGGCCGTTGTCGATGGAAGGAGGCATCAAGAAACGCGAGGAAGTGCAGACCGGCGTGGAGAGCTTCGAGCTGGCCATCGAGCTCCTCGACTCTCTCGGCTTCCGGCCGGTGTTCCGCTATCAGAAATTTCGCGAGGTCTGGCGGGTGAAGGAGGTCGAAGTGGTCCTCGATCGCACGCCCATCGGCGAGTACTTCGAAATCGAAGGACCGATCGAAGTCATTCGCTCCGTCGCGACCGAGCTTGGCATGAGCATGGATCAAGCGATCCGGCAGACTTACGCCGATCTCTACCGGCAGGCGCGGCGCACGCGCAGCGATCTGCCCGAGAACATGGTATTCGCGCCGGAGGATTTATGAAGGTTGTGCAGTCTCGCGGTTGCGCAGTCTCGCGGTCCCGCCCACCACGAGACCACGAGACCGCGAGACCTCGCAACCTCGTATGAAAGCCATGATTCTCGCCGCGGGCTACGGCACGCGGCTTCGTCCTCTCAGCTACACGCTTTCGAAACCGATGCTGCCTCTGGGCGGGCAGCCGCTGATCGGATGGCTGGTCGACTCACTGGTCAGCGCCGGCGCCGACGAAATCGTCGTCAATCTGCACCATCTGCCGCTTCAGATCGAGGGATACCTGCCGGCGCGGTTTCCTGACATCCGTTTTCATTTTTCTCGCGAGCCTGAAATCCTCGGCACCGGCGGCGGCCTGCGGAAAGTGCGCGCGGTGCTCGAGCGCGACGACGATTTTTTTCTGATCAATGGCGACACGTTTCAACGCCCGAAGTTCGATGATCTCCGGCGCCTGCGACGCGAGCGAGAGGCCCTGGCCGCGCTGACGCTCCGACATGCGCCCTCAGGCGATCGATATACGGCGGTGTGGGAAGAGAACGGATTGGTCACCGGCTACGGCCAGGGTCGGGGGCAGTCGCTGATGTTTTCCGGATCGCACTGCGTTGCATCTCGAATCTTCCGATACATCCCCGACCGCGACTTTTCGGAGATCACCGGCGACGTGTATCAGCCGCTGGTCAAGAACGGAACCGAGAAGGTCGCGGCGGTGATCAACGAAGATCCGATGTGGTTCGACCTCGGCACGGCGGAGCGCTACCTGAGGGCGGCGCGCGCGTTCGGCAAAACGATCGGCGTTTCTGTGATCGAAGGCCAGATTCGCGACAGCGTGGTCATGGATGAATGTTTCATCGGACGCGGCGTCGTTCTCGAAAACTGCATCGTGGCGCACGGCGTTGAGATGCGAACACCAGTCAAGCTTCACAACGCCATCGTCTGCAACGACGATCCTGCGATTCCCCGCGATCCGAATTACAGATTCGAGGATGGACTGGTGATCGCGCCTTTTGAAGCGCGCATATAATCCGCGCCGCCATGGCGAATCGCACCCTGACGATCATCAAGCCGGACTCTGTCCGCAAAGGAAATCTCGGAAAAATCATCAGCCGCCTCGAGACCGACGGCTTCACCATCCTCGGCATCAAGAAAATGGGACTCTCGCAAAAACAGGCAGAGGCGTTTTACGCTGTCCATCGCCAGCGGCCGTTCTATCGCGATCTCGTGAAGTACATGGTCTCGGGACCGGTTTTTGTCGCGGCGCTGCAGCGCGACGACGCGGTGGCGCGCTTGCGAAAACTGATGGGCGCGACCGATCCGAAGAAGGCGGACAAGGGAACCATTCGCGCGGAGTTCGGCGAATCGATCGAGCAGAACGCCATCCACGGATCGGATTCGGACGACAACGCGAAAATCGAGATCAGCTTTTTCTTTTCGGAATCGGAGCTTGCCTAGTCACTGCGCAATGACGATCGCCGAGAGACCCTTGTTCTCGAGGCGCGAGCGCGCTTGAATGGCCTGGTCGCGCGTATCGAACGGGCCGATGCGAACGAAGAAAAGCGAGGCGCCGCTGTCGATATGGGCGTTCTGCCCCATTTGCGTTAATTGCGAGGTTAGTCGCTTCGCATTTGCTTCTTGTGCGAATGCGCCGACTTGAACGACGTACTTCGTCGTCGACGATGAAACAACTCTCGGCGCGGGTTTCGGCGGCGGAGTGGGAGGGGCGGGTTTCACTGGCACTTCTTCGACCTTGCGGCCGTCGGGCGAGACTTGCAGTCGCGTCTCGACTCCCTGACGCTCGGTGACGACCTGCACATTGTCCACCACCACCGGAACCGCAGGTGCCTCGGGTTCGGGGACCGGCGCCGGCTTCACGTCGGCGATCGAAACGACATACGGCGCCGGCGGTTCGCGCTCGCCGCTGCCGAGCTTCACGACCGTGAGATCGACTTCGCCGCTTCCGGGCTCGATCAATCCGATCTGTTGCGCCGCGGCATACGACAAGTCGATCATGCGGCCACCGATGTACGGTCCGCGGTCGTTGATACGGACCCGGACCGTCTGATGCGACTTCGGATTCTGCACATCGACGACGGTGCCGAACGGAAGCGTGCGATGCGCGGCCGTGAAGAGCAGAGGATCGAAAATCTCGCCGTTGGCGGTTGTGCGCCCGGCGAATTCCTGTCCGTACCAGCTCGCCACACCATGAAGGTCGGACGGAGGCGTGACCTGCGGCTTGGGCGCGGTTGCGCAGCCATACGCAATCACCATTACGCCGCCGAGGGCGGCGGCGCTCCACTTCATACGCGCACCTCGGCCGTGCCGCGAACAATCGTTGCCGAGGCCAGAATCGGATCGATCTCCTCGATGAGAAAGCGCTCCGTCTGCTGCCGCGAGAGACCGGTGTAGTTGTTCGGATTCGCCATCGCGTCCATGGTCTTGCGATCGATTCCGAAGAGTGAGTCTTTGGCAATGCGGTCTAACAGATCCTCGCCATCGGCTGCCGCCTGCGAGTGAATCCGCACCCGCTCGTGCAGCACCTGGCGATC
>DASPZU010000055.1:0-2162 GCA_035636095.1 Thermoanaerobaculia bacterium | reverse complement strand
GTCGTGATCTGCCGCGGCGAGGCCGTACTGAAGAATCCCAGCAATCAAGAGATCGCTGATTGTCTCGGCTTCAATAAAGGGATCGATTACACCCACCGGCGCGATGTCGTCATCGTCGGCGCCGGACCAGCAGGTCTTGCGGCCGCCGTTTACGCGGCTTCCGAGGGACTCGATGTGCTGGTTGTCGAGGCGAGCTCGCCTGGAGGGCAAGCGGGCTCAAGCTCAAGAATCGAGAACTACCTTGGATTCCCAACGGGGATTTCAGGGCGAGAGCTGGCCGGGCGCGCCTACGCCCAGGCACAGAAATTTGGCGCCGAGGTCATGATCGCGAAAGGCGCCACGGAGTTGGTCTGTGAAAACAACGCCTACGGCGTGAGACTCGACGACACCGTGACCATTCCTGCTCGCACAGTGGTCATTGCCACCGGGGCTCGATATCACAGGCCGTCGCTCGAGAATCTCTGTCAATTCGAAGGTGCGGGTGTCTACTACAACGCGACTTTCATGGAAGCGCAGCTGTGCGAAGGCGATGACGTCATAGTCGTAGGTGGAGCGAACTCGGCCGGCCAAGCCGCGCTTTTTCTGTCGCAGACGGTGAGACACGTTCATCTGCTCGTCCGCTCCAGCAGTCTTTCAGCGAGCATGTCGCGATACCTGATTCGACGCATCGAGGAGACTCCAACAATCCAGGTCAAAACGAAAACAGAAATCGTGGCTCTTGAGGGAACCGAACATCTTGAGCGTGTGCAGTGGCGCGACAGCACGGGTGCGGTAACGCGTCACGACCTCAAGCACATATTCCTGATGACGGGGGCCGACGCGAACACCGGTTGGCTGAATGGCCGTGTCGCGCTCGATGCGAAGGGTTTCATCAAGACCGGACGGGATCTGACGAAGGAAGATCTCGCCGCTGCCCGATGGCCGGCCGACCGCTCACCGTATCTGCTCGAAACTTCGCTTCCAGGCGTGTTCGCCGTGGGCGACGTTCGGTGCGGCAGTGTCAAACGCGTGGCATCGGCAGTCGGTGAAGGGTCGATCGCGGTTTCGTTTGTCCATCGCGCGCTAGCTGAATAGTTCAGACTATCGAGATCTCTAATGACCGACCGCCATCAAGACCGTTAAGCACGCGAAGGCGATACAGTGAGAGAAGTGCATCTGCCTTCTTATATACTTAGCTTGGTGATCTCGCCGCTCGCCGTTTGTCAGACTGCCGCGTGCGGTAGTCGGTCACGAAGAACCCGTTGATGTCAGGGTACGACACCAAGCTCGCGAAGCCTGCGAAACTCCCTTCCGACTTTAACTTTTGCGCTGCGCGCGTGAAACCGGTCCATGCAGCAAGAGCCAACGCGCCGCCGACACTGATGCGTCGCACGCCGAGCGCCGCAATGTCGGCAACGCTCAACCCACTGTCCCGAATCACAAGGACATTGATCGGCTTCGGCCGAACCGCGTCAACGAGCGCTTTGATCGCCGTCGGATCGTGGGGGCCGGGTGCAAATAGCACGTCCGCCCCCGCCTCAGCGAATGCCTGCAGACGCCGGACCGATTCGCGAAGCGCATCATGATGGCCGACAAGGAAACATTCTGCTCTAGCCGTCAGCAGGACGTCGGCACGGGACTGATTGATCGCCTCGCGCGCAGCGCGCACACGCTCGACGGCGAGCGGCAGCTCGTAAAGCGGCGACGATGGATCACCGGTCGCATCTTCGATCGACAGGCCCGCGACGCCGGCAGCGATGCAGCGGGTGACATTATCGGCCACATCTTTCGGTGACGCTCCGTAGCCAGACGCGAAGTCCGCATTGACCGGGACATCGACCGCTTCCGCGATATCGGATATGTATGCCAGGTTACGCTCACAAGTGAGCGCACCTTCGGAGTCAGGCAGTCCCTGCGAGAACGCAAAGCCCGCGCTGGTCGTCGCCAGCGCCGGGAATCCGAGCTGCTGCAGGTACCGCGCAGAGCCGACATCCCATGGATTCGGAATCACGAAACAGCCTGCCTCATGCAGAGCGCGGAACGCCCCGCGACGGGCTCTGAAGTTCTCTACCGATTCCCGACCTTCCGTTCCGACACGGTGCGTTGTCATCCGTGGTTCGAACTTGTTCATCGCATGCTCCAATCGCTTGACTGAATCGATCCGACTCGCCAAGAGCTAGCTA
>DASPZU010000054.1:0-3179 GCA_035636095.1 Thermoanaerobaculia bacterium | reverse complement strand
TGTCTTCACGATGCGATCGGCAAGCGGATCGACGTTGGGAAATTGCCGGATCCGGGCCAGGAAGGATCGATGTCCGGCTGCCAGCGCAAGCGCCAGGTCGCCCTTCGGCACGAGCATCATGGAGTCGCGGACGGCGGGAAGCTCGATCAGATCGAGGCGGCGGTAGACGGAATCGTCAATATGTTGACGTGTGAATGTTCGGTTACGCGCTTTCAGCGACAGATACGGACCCGTCCCTCCGGCGCTGTGAAGCCATCCCGTCCGCGTCACGATTTCGCCGACGGAGAGCGATTCCCCCGGAAACTGACGCGCCAGCCATTCTTCGCGACTCATGCTCAGGTTGCTCAGTTACTCGGTTGCTCAGTTACTCGATTGCTCAGCAACCAAGGGACCGAGCAACCCAGCAACTTTCACTTCAGCGCCGGCAACTTCGCCCGCTTCTTGAACACCGCCTCGAACAGATCGCCCACTTTGGCGAGGCGGTCGGGCATCGTCCGCACATTGAATTTCTTCGGGTCGAGCTTCTTGTTGATCTCTTCCCACTTCAGGGGCGCCGACACCGGCGCGCCGTCGATCGCGCGCAGCGAATACGGTGCGACCATGGTCTTGCCGTAGCCGTTTTGCAGACAATCGAGGTAGAGGCGCCCGCGGCGCCGCGCGATCGATCGCTCCATTGTCATGGTCGGTACTTTGGCAACCACGGCAGCGCTGATCGAACAGGCGAAGTCGACTGCCTGCTCGTGCGTGTAGCCGGCGGCCAGCGGAACGAAGACGTGAATTCCCCGTTTGCCGGAAGTCTTGGGCACGCTCGGCAACTGCAGGTTTTCCAGCAGCCCGCGAATCACGCCGGCCGCCTCGATGGCCTGCTCGATCCCCTTCCCCTTGGCGGGATCGAGGTCGAAAACGAACCAGTCGGGCTGGTCGAGGCTCGCGCCGCACGACGACCACATGTGAATGGTCAGCACCGACATCTGCGCCAGCCAGCGCAGCGTCTCGCGTTTGTCGACCACCAGATGCCGGACTGTTTTTCGACTGCTGGCCCGCGTGGGCGTGTCGATGGTGGTGATCCAAGGCGGCCCTTCGCGTCCGATGTTCTGATGGAACCACGACGGCTTGTCGATGCCGGCGTTCCAATGTTCGAGCGTGAGCGGGCGGTCGCGCAGCGTGTGGATCATGGCGCCCGCGACCGCATCGTAATAATCGGCGACGTCCTGCTTGGTGATCTTGTCACGGGGATAGAGGATGCGATCGGGATTCGACAGCGTCACGATCGCCTTCCCCGAAACCTTTACTGGCTTTTCGCGCACGACTTCCTCGGGCGCCTTATCTTCTCGCAGTCCGAGGAATGAGGGGTGGCGGAGGCGGTTGTCGCCGGTCCACTCCGTGAACGCCACCTGCGCCACGAACCGTGGCCGCACCCAGGTGGCGTCCTTCTCCCGCGGCGCGTCCTCGACGATCCGTTCGGGAATCACATCCTTGGAAAGCTGCGCTTTGAACCACATCCGCAACTTCGCCGAAAATCCGGTCCCGACTTTTCCGGCGTAATGCAGTCGACCGTCATCGCCCTTGACGGCCAGATGCAGCGATCCGATTTCCTTCGAGGAGTGCGCGCTCGGATTCCACCCGACGATGATGAATTCCTGCTGGTTGAGCGCCTTGACCTTCAGCCACTCTCTCGACCGGCGCGCTTCGTAGTGCGAGGTCTTCTTCTTCGCGATGATGCCCTCGTAGCCCGCCTTTTTGGCGAGCTTGAGCGCCTCGACGCCCGACATCTCGAGCTGCTCCGCGATGCGAACGCGGGCGGGCGGGCGGCGGAGGGCCTTGCGCAGCGCGGCGCGGCGGTCGAGATAGGTCTGCGGCCGCACATCGCGTCCGTCCAGCCACAGGATGTCGAAAAAGAAAATGAATTCCCTCTGCTGGCCCTGCTGCAGAAGCTGAAAGCGCGGCGCACCTTTGTCATCGAGCGCCACGATCTCGCCGTCGAGCACGACTTCCTTCAGTTTGATTTTGCGAACGGCCTCGGCGATGACGGGAAATCGCGGCGCAAGATTGAGCTCGTTGCGGCTCCACATCGCGAACTCTCCGTCGACGATCGCGACCAGCGCACGGAAGCCGTCGTACTTCATCTCGTAGTTCCAATTCGCGTCGTCGGGAGGCGGCGCCTCAGCCAGCGTGGCCAGCATGGGCGGAAAGACTTTTCGGAGAAGTTGCTCAGGGCTGGCCATCTTCACTCGCACGGCACGACATGCACTTCATCGAATCCCTCGCTGAGCGTCGGCGGCTGCAGTTTTTTCCTGGTCACGAAGATCGCCACCCTCGGCACGCGGCCTCGCCCTTCCTCCCGCTGCTGATTGCGCGTCAACGCCGTTTTCACGCTGCAGTCGAAATAGTAGGCGATGATGCGCGCGCCGTGCCGCTTGCCTTGCGCGATGAGAGGCGCGCGGGCGGCGCAGGAAGGATTGGTGTTGTCGACGACCACCGATTTCCCCGATGCCAGCGCGGTTTCGACCATGCCGGCCTGCTTCTGATCGAGGCCGCGCGCGCTCTTCATCAGGTCCTTGCTGACGTGCGTGTGCGTGGCAGCGAAGTTCGCGAAGTAATACGTCGACTTCCCTGACCCGGGAAGACCGACAAAGATGACGAGTTCGGCCATGCCTCATTTATTCTTGCACCGCTATGACGGTTGAGGACCTCAAAGCCGCGGCCACGAACATCGCGCGCGAGCTCCGCGAGTCCGGGTCGGCGTCCAATGGCGACTTGCCAGCGCCGTTGCGGGCGCGCTTCCTCGCCATCCGGGCGGAGCTCTTTCAACGAGGAATCTTCGATCCCATTCTGGTCCGCTTCGACACCGCCACCGTGCCGCAGGCATCGCCACGCGAGATCGCCGAGCAGTTGACTGTGCTGGCGTCCAACTTGTAACCGCCTCGATTCGCAGCCCTTTGTTACGATGAAGGTTTCACAAGCAGATGTTCGAGACCGTCGCGCCCGAGACGTTCGAAGCACGCAGCAGAAAGGTCTTGTACGAGACCCTTCCGCTGTCGATTGCCATCCATGTGGTTGCGATCGCAGGATTCGGCATCGGCGCGTTGTGGGAGGTCGTTTTTCCGACCGAATCTCCGCGGACCGTCCGCGCGTACAACATCGTCTCCCTCCCCGACCCGCCCCCGCCGCCGCCCCCC
>DASPZU010000053.1:0-113112 GCA_035636095.1 Thermoanaerobaculia bacterium | reverse complement strand
CCGCAGCCCGCCGCGGCAGTCGAACCTGCGCGTACGAAAGAAGGCGATTTGATCGTCTCCGGCACGGAGGACGTGGCGGCCAAGATGACGCGCCGCGCCTACGTACCCTACCCGCCCATGGCGAGGATGCAGCGCGTCGAGGGAACGGTTCTCATCAGCGCGCTGATCTCGGAGACCGGCAAGGTCCTCGAGGCGAAGGTTATCCGGCCGATCAACAGAGCGGTCGGCCTCAACGAAGCGGCCCTGCAGATTGTGCGACTGTCGACGTTTTCGCCGCCGGTGAAAGACGGAGTGCGCGTCAAGTCGTGGACCACGGTGCCCGTCGACTTTAAGCTATAATCGCGCGCCTTTTGGAGGCTGGAGATGGCGGTTCTAACCGACCAGCAGCGAAAGTTTTACGAGACAACGCTGCAGGTCACCAAGCAGGAAATCGGCGATCTGAAGGAACAGATCGAAGAAGAACTGGCCAAGGTCAAGGACAAAATCGCCGAGCTGCAAAATGCGATCAACGCCTCCAAGCAGATGTACGCTGCCGCCTGCGCGCGCCTCGGCATCACCAACGATATGGAAGAAGAGGAAGGCAGTGAACAGGGATGAGGGATGAGGGATGAGGGATGAATGTTTTCCCGCATCCCTCATCCCTCCGCCCTCATCCCTCTAATCTTTCTTGCGTGCGCTCAACCTGAACCCGCGCCACACGCAGTTCGCCGCGTCGTCACCCTCGCTCCCAACGTCACCGAAATGGTGTTCGCACTCGGCTGCGGGTCGAAGGTCGTCGGCACCGACAATTTCTCGGACTATCCTGATGCTGTGAGGCGGCTGCCGCGCGTGGGCGGCGTCGAGCCGAACATCGAGAACATTGTGTCGCTGCATCCGGACCTGGTGATCGCCAGCGCGTCAAACGCGCATCCAAATCTGCGCCGTGCGCTGGCGGCAGCCCATTTGCCTTTGATGGTGATCAAAACCGATCGGCTGGCCGAGGTCGAAACATCGATGCGCGACATCGAACGTGCCCTTGGCTGTCCGCGCGCGCCCGCTGTGGCAGCAGCGCTCGATGGTCAGCGTCGCCAGCGTGCGAAGTCTCCGCGAGTCCTCTTCGCGGTCTGGACCAGTCCGTTGTACGTCGCCGGCACGCACAGCTTCGTCGACGATCTCTTCGCGCTGACCGGCGCGCGCAATGCCGTCGACGCTCCGGGCTGGCCTCAATATTCATTGGAGGCTTTCGCCGCGCATCCGCCCGATCTGTTGTTGTATCCGGCCCGGTCGGTGAAAATCGAAGCAATCGATGATTTGCTTCGGCGCGCAAAGGTGGACGTGGAAGCCGTCGCGATCGACGAGAACCTCTTCACGCGGCCGGGCCCGAGGATGCCGCTGGCAGCGGCTGAGCTCAATCGGATTCTCGATCAGTGGGAAAGCTCGCATTGATCCGACCGATGCTGCTGCTCCTTGCGGCACTCCTCATCGCAATCGTGGCAGCTTCGACATTCGGGACGGCATCGGTGTCGTGGCGCGACGCCATCGGCGGCGAGCCGACGGCGCGCACGGTGATGTTTGACATCCGTCTGCCGCGCGTGTTGCTGGCGGCGCTGGTGGGCGCTGCCCTGGCCAGCGCCGGCGTCACGTTCCAGACTCTGCTCCGCAATCCGCTCGCCGATCCATTCATCCTGGGGGTGTCGGGCGGCGCGGCGTGCGGCGCGGCCATCACGACCGCGCTCGGGCTCGCGCGCGTTCCGGGCGTCGTCCCGGTGGTCGCGTTTGTCGGCGCATGCGGCGCGACTGCCGCCGTCTTCGTGCTGGCGCGCCGCCGCGAGCACACCGACCCGACGCGACTCCTTCTTTCGGGGCTCGTCCTCAACGCGCTCTTTTCCGCGATCATCCTGATCGCGTTCGCACTCTCGCCGGCCAGCGATCTGACAGCCGCGCTTCGATGGATGATGGGCACGCTTTTCGGCGCGACCTGGGGCGATGTGCTGCTGCTGTTCGCGTTCGTGATGATCGCTGTCGCGACGCTGGTGACTTTCGCGGGCGACTTGCGGATGCTGGCGTTCGGCGAGGATGACGCCAAATCGCGCGGTGTCGATGTCGAGCGGGTGAAGCTGATCGGATTCGCCGCTTCGTCGATCGTGACCGGCGCGGCGGTCGCGGTCAGCGGCATCATCGGATTCGTCGGTCTGCTCGTTCCGCATTTGATTCGCCTGATCTGGCGGCGTGACTATCGCGTCCTCCTCCCGCTCTCTGCGCTGGGCGGCGCGATTCTTCTCGTGCTGGCCGATCTCGCTTCGCGCCTGACATTGCCGAATTCGGAATTGCCCGTCGGCGCGTTCACCGCCATCCTGGGCGTCCCGTTTTTTCTGTCCCTGCTGCGGAGGAGTCGTTGATGCTCGAGATTCGCGGAGTCTCGTACGCTTACGACGGCGTCGAAGCGGTGCGCAATCTCAGCGCCGATTTTCAGCGCACGCAGCTGGTCGCGCTCACCGGACCGAATGGCTCCGGCAAATCGACACTCCTGAAATTGCTGGCGCGCGTGTTCCCGCCCCACGCCGGATCGATCGCATTCCAGGATCGAAAAATCATCGACTGGCATCCGAAGGAGTACGCCAAAAGCGTCGGGTATTTGCCGCAGGATCCCGACCCGACTTTTCCGATGCGTGCGGTCGACGTCGTGCTGTCGGGCCGCGCGCCATTTCTCAGGCGTTTCGAATGGGAGAGCGAGACGGATTACGACGCCGCGCGTGAGGCGCTGGCGTTGTGCGATGCCGCCGATCTGGCCGATCGCTACCTCGATGAGATGTCGGGCGGCGAGCGCAAGCGCGTCTTTCTGGCGCGCGTGCTGGCCGGGCGTCCCAAGCTGATCCTGCTCGATGAGCCACTGGCATCGCTCGACCTGTCGCATGTGCAGCAATTCTCACGGCTGTTGCGCGACATCGTGACGCGAACGGCAACGACTGTGATCTACGCCACGCACGATCTCAACTGGGCGGCCGCGTATTCCGATCGCATGCTCGTGATGCAGCGAGGATCGCTGGCCCTCGACGCGCCACCCAACGCACTCATGAGACCGGACATGGTCCGCGACCTCTTCGGCTTCGAGGCTCGCGTCGTCGAGGGCTGGCTGGTGCCCAGGCTTCCGTAAACGCATCACATTGTTGTTCGTCTAAGAATCGATGAAACGTCTCGCTTTTGCAGCGATCACCCTCTTGATCGCGGCCGGCTTCAGCAGCCATTCCAAAATGACCGAGCGCGAACGCGCGCAGCACGCTCTCAATCGGCTGAGTTTTGGGGCGCGTCCCGGTGACGTCGACAAAGTTCTCGAAATCGGCGTTGACCGATGGATCGCTCAGCAACTCCATCCCGAATCGATTCCCGATGGGGCGGTCGAGGCGCGTCTACAGAACATGCCGACACTTCGCCTCAGCAATCTGGAAATCATGGACACCTACTACAAGCCGATCGTCGAAGCGCGCCGCAGTGTGGGAGCGGCCGCCCCCGGCCGCTCAGCGGCGGGCGAGGCGCCCGCCGCCACACCTGAAGCTCTGAAGGCAGCGCGAGAAAAAGGGAGGGAAGTGGTGGAGGACCTGGTGTCACAGCGCATCGTCCGCGCCGCGGAATCGGAGCGTCAGCTCAACGAGGTGATGGTCGATTTCTGGTTCAACCACTTCAATGTCTTCATCGGCAAGGGTCCCGATCGATTCATGCTCACCAGCTACGAGCGCGACACCATCCGTCCGAACATCTGGGGCCGCTTCGAGGACCTCGTGACGGCTACTGCGAAATCGCCTGCTATGATGGTCTATCTCGACAACGCACGCTCGCGCGGCGGAGCGATCAACGAAAACTACGCCCGCGAGATCATGGAGCTGCATACCCTCGGCGTCGATGGCGGATACACGCAGAAGGATGTGACCGAGCTTGCGCGCGTGTTCACCGGATGGTCGATCGATCCACGCACGGGGACGTTCATCTTCCGTCCCCGCATGCACGACAGCGGCGAGAAGACCGTGTTAGGCGTACATTTCCCGGCCGGCGGCGGCATCGAGGAAGGCCAGAAGATGATTCACATTCTCGCGCACAGCCCCGCCGCCGCCCATCACATTGCCCTGCAGCTTTGTCAGAGGCTTGTCTCCGACCATCCGCCCAAAGGTCTCGTGGATGGCGTCGCCAAAAAATTTCTCGCCGGCGATGGTGACTTGCGCCAGACCGTGACGGCCGTGATCGAGAGTCGCGAATTCTGGGATCCCAGCGATTACCGGGCCAAGGTGAAGCCGCCCTTCGAGTTCGTGATCTCCGCGGTTCGGGCCGTGAACGCCACCGTCAACAATCCATTGCCCATCGCTCGCGCGTTGCAGCAGATCGGCGAGCCGCTGTACGGCGCGCAACCGCCGACCGGCTATTCCGACAAAGGCGATGTCTGGATCAACACCGGCGCGCTCATGAACCGCATGAACTTCGCGGTCGCGCTCGCGAACAATCAATTGCCCGGCGTGCGAGCGTCGATTGCCGATCCGAAGGCCACCGCGCTCGAGCTGGGGAGTCCGGAGTTCCAACGACAATGATCGATCGACGATTTTTTCTGAAATCATCCGGCCTCGCGCTGGTCGCGGGCGGTTTGCTCCCCAACGTCTTCGTGAAGATGGCCAATGCCGCCACCACCAGGGGGAAGAAAGTCCTGGTCGCGATTTTTCAGCGTGGCGCAGTCGATGGGCTCAATGTGGTCGTGCCGTATGGCGAAGCTGCGTACTACGCCGCGCGTCCGACCATCGCGATTCCGCGCGACACGGTTCTCGATCTCGACGGCTTCTTCGGACTGCATCCCGCCTTCGCGTCGCTGGTCCCGTACTTCAAGGAGCGATCGCTGGCATTCGTGCACGCCGTTGGAAGTCCGGATGCGACCCGATCGCATTTCGACGCGCAGGATTTCATGGAGTCCGGCACGCCAGGCGTGAAGACGACCGAGGACGGATTTCTCTCGCGCGCTTTGACGACCAAGAAACCGCCGTCACCGCTGCGGGCGGTTGCACTCGGAACCGCACTGCCCCGAATTCTCTCCGGCAATGCCAATGCCGTCGCGATGACGAACATCGCGCAATTCGGCGTTCGCGGCGGCATCAGCGAATTCGAGTCGATGTATCCGGAAGCGTTCCAGGCTTCGCGCATTTTGAAGGCCGCCGATCCGACAAAGCTCCAGCCCGAAAATAGCGCGCAATACCCGAACAATCCCCTCGGCAACGCGCTCAAGCAGATCGCGCAGCTCATCAAATCGGATGTCGGACTGGAAGTCGCGTTCACCGACGTCGGCGGGTGGGACACCCACGCCGCCGAAGGCGGCGCGCAGGGGCAGCTCGCGAACAATCTCCGTCAATTCAGCGAGGCGATCGCGGCATTCACGTGCGACCTCGGATCGCGCATGGGCGACGTCGTCCTGGCCACCATGTCGGAGTTTGGCCGCACTGTGCGCGAGAACGGCAACCGCGGTACCGATCACGGTCACGCCAATTTCATGATGGTGGTGGGTGGGGGAGTGAAGGGCGGAAAAGTTTACGGAGCCTGGCCCGGCCTCACCAACCTCTACGAGAATCGCGATGTGCAAGTCACGACCGACTTCCGCGACGTCTTTGCGGAATTGCTCACCAAGCAGCTCGGTGTCGCATCGCTGAAGTCGGTGTTTCCGGGTTACGACCCGAAGCCGCGCGGGATCCTGGCGTGATCGTGATGGTGCCAGGTCTGCTGTTGGCTGTTTTCTCCAGCATGTAGATCCACTCGCCGTAGAAAACAGCCAACAGCAGACCTGGCACCACTACTTGGCCGCCTCGCGCGCGGAGTTGATGGCGTTGTCGATGGCCTCCTGCCGCTGCACCAGATCGGACGGCGGCGGCGAGCCGCTGCGCAGCGACTGGTCCATCTCATTGACCAGGCTGCGGAGATCGCTCATGGCGCCCTTGGCGGTATTGCACGCCGGCTCACCGCACAGGCATTTTTCCTGGGCGCGGCGCGCCTGCTGCTCGATGCGCGACCGGAAGTCGTCCCAGGCCGCGGTGTCGTAGGGCGGATTCGCGAACCGCCCCACGCCCGAGCCCCACGTCTCGCCAGCCGCCGCGGCCGCGGCCGCGCATTCCTGCGAGGGTGTCGCGCCCGCCGGCGCTGCGGTCGGGCTGCTGTGGTGCCCCTGCCACCACTTCCAGATCACCACCGCCAGCACGATCACGATGAGGAGTTGGACGAGCGTTTTCATGCTCTCACCTCTTGATCAACGTCACATCTCCAAAGGGCGCGATCTGATCCTTCACTTTCGTGTAATCGCCGACGATCACGATTGCGCCTCGATAGGTATCGAAATAGGTGGCCGCGGATTTCTGAATGTCATCGGGCTTGAGGGCATTGACTTTCTCATCAAATGTTACCAAAAAGTTGCGCGGTAATTGATAGGTATAAATTGTATTGATTCGATTCGCGAAGCCGGCCTGACTTTCCATCTCCAGCGCCAGCGTGCCGATGCTATAGGTCTTGGCCGAATCGAGCTCCTCCTTCGTGACGGGAAGTACCCGCATGCGATCGAGCTCGTACAACATCTCCAGGATGGTCGGACCGGTGACTTCATTGCGCACCGACGCGCTGGTCCAGAAAGTCCCGGCGCGCCGGCGCAGGTCGGCCACGCTGAACGGCGAG
Organism: Thermoanaerobaculia bacterium; assembly: GCA_035636095.1. GTDB lineage: Bacteria > Acidobacteriota > Thermoanaerobaculia > Gp7-AA8 > Gp7-AA8 > Gp7-AA10. Next base: position 106,449 of record DASPZU010000053.1, on the reverse strand, counting down.
TAGGTATAGCCTTTGTTCTCGCGGATGTTGAGCATGAGCCGCGAGTAGAACGAGCCGCCCAAGATCATGTTGGCGGTGCGCAGCGGGATATAGTCCGGCGACTTGCGGGGCGGCGCGGCCGCGCCCATCACGATGGTCGACTGCACCGAACCGGGACGATCGACGAAGTAGATCTGTCGCTTCTCGCGTCTGGGCAGCGGCGGTGATTCGAGCGGCGGCGCGGTGCCCCGCTTCCATGCGCCGAGCGCTTTGTGCACTTCTTCCAGCATGGCCTCCGGCTGCAGATCGCCCACCACGATCAGGTGCGCGTTGTTGGGCGCGTAATGTGAGGCCGCGAACTGCTTCAGCCCCTCGCGTGTGATCCCGGCGATCGCGCTCGGCTCGGGCACCACGAAGCCGTACGGATGTCTGCCGAACATCGCCTTTTCGAACTGCTCGTTGGCAACGAAATCGGGTTGCGAGCGCTGCTCCTCGATCTCCTGCGCGAAATTCGTCTTGGCCAGGTCGACTTCCGATTTGGGATACGCCGGATGCTCGGCGACGTCGTCGAGCAGGGCCAGCAGCTTCGGAGAAAATTCGGAGAGGGCATTGGCGGTGATGGTGGTGGCGTCGTCGTCGACCGTGACGTTCATCGATCCGCCGATCGAGCGCAACTCCTCCTTGAGCTGTTTGCTCGTCCGCGACGTGGTCCCCTCGGTCAGGACACGTCCGGCCAGCTGCGCCATTCCGGGATGTTCGCGATACCCCGTTCCGCGGCCGGCGAGAAAGGTCAGCTGTGCGGTGACCTTAGGAACGTTGGGCAGCGGGACGAGAACGACTGTCAGGCCGTTCTCGAGTTTCTTCTCGGTGATGGTGGGCCAGTGGATTGCGGCTGCTAAGAAGGCGGCAATCAACATCACTTTTTCTCCGGAACGCGATCGATGGCGGTGCGATTGGTGGGGAGGAGATATTTTTTTGCGGCCGACTGGATTTGCTCGGCCGTCACGACTTCGTATGCCGAGACGATCCGATTGATGCGCGACGGGTCGTCGTGAAAGAGCGCCAATGCAGCGAGCAGATTCGCTTTGCCGAAAGTCGATTCGAGCTGATCGTAGAAGTTCGATCGGAATCGCACCTTGGCATCGCGCAGCTCTTTCGCGGTCACGCCATGTTCCTGAACGTCTCGGGCCACGGCATCGACCTCCTTGAGAATCTCGTCGCCGGTGTGGCCGGCTTTGTAGGTCGTCCGCGAAGTGAGCAGCATCGGGCCGTCGTAATCGAATTCGTTTCCAAGCTCGAAGTTGATTCCGCCGCCCCAGTCGAGCGAGATCTCCTTTTCTTTGACCAGCCGCTGGTAGAGCCGCGAGCTGTCATCGCCCTGCACAATCAAATTGAGAAGGACGACCGCCGGATAGTCGGCCGATTCCTGGTCGGGAAGGTGATAGCCGAACGCCAGCGCGGGCAGATTGGCCAGCTTGTCGCTCTGCTTGACCCTCTTCTCTTCGCTCTGCTGCGGCTCGTTGATGTCGGGGCGCTCGGGCACCGACTGCAGCGGAATGTCAGTGAAGTATTTCTGGACCATCGGTTTCACGGCCTTCGGTTCGACATCGCCGACGATGGTCAACACGGCGTTGTTAGGCGCGTAGTAGGTCTTGAAGAACTGGCGCACGTCGCCGATTTTGGCAGCCTCGATGTCGTGAAGATCGCCGTAGAAATTGTGGGCGTTGAACCAGTTCTGATTTGCGTTCACCCACAAGTCGAGCCACTCGAAGAGCGCGTAGGGCTGATTGAGCACGTTGTTGCGCACTTCTTCGCTGACGACGTTTTGCTGATTCTTGAGATTCTCTTCGCTGACCTCCAGCGAACGCATGCGATCGGCTTCCAGAAAGAGCGCCTTCTCGACGCGATCGCTCGGCAGGGTCTCGTAGTAATTCGTGAAATCGAGGCGCGTCGATCCGTTGAGAACGCCGCCGTTGGCCTCCACGATCTTGGCGTGCTCCATCTTCTTCACGTTGGCCGAGCCCTGGAACATCATGTGTTCGAAGAGGTGCGCGAATCCGGTCTGTCCCTTCGGCTCCACCCGGAATCCGATGCCGTAGTACACCGCGACCGTCACGGTCGGAGCGGTGTGCGCTTCCGAGATCACGACTTTCAATCCGTTAGGCAGGCGGTAGTACTCGACCGGAACGTCGACTGTTTTGGCCGACGCCACGGCTGCAACCGCCAAAAGGAGAGCGACAACTCGACAGGGCATCAAGGACCTCCGCGGCACATCCTAACGGTAGACTGAAGCGCAATGCCACTTACAAAACGGATACGTCGGCGCGTCCAGCGGGCGGTCCGACACTTGAGGGCGGCACACATCGACTTGCGACTGTGGATCACCGGGAAGACCAACCGAGAGGCGCCGCCGATGCGCCTTCAGGTTCTCGGCGTAGGTGATTTCGGCAAGATCGGCGAGGAGTTTCTTCGGCGGTTGATCGACATCGGTGGAATGCGACCTACCGACCGTGTGCTCGACATCGGGGAGCGGAATCGGAAGGGTCGCACTTCCGCTGACCACGTACCTCCAGCCGCGGGCGACGTACGACAGACTTGATGTCATGAAGCGCGCGGTCCGATGGTGCGCGGACAACATCAGCCCCCGGCATCCGAATTTTCGCTTTCACCACGCCGACCTCTGGAACAGCGGGTACAACCGGGGGGCGCCAGCGTCGTTTTTTCGATTTCCAATCGAAATGGGGTCAGACCTTTACTTTTGCGTTTCTCCAAATATGGTAGAGCGCGGTCATGATCTGTCCTCATTCGATGTCATTTGGCGCTACGGCGGCGCCGTCACGTCCTCGTTCGACGCCATTTGGGCTACAGCAGGTAGAGAAAAGCAAAAGTAAAGGTCTGACCCCATATTCGCGTTCGATTTCGCGTTCGCGATATCCGTCTTCACGCATCTCACGGCCGATGAGACGCGCCAGTACATGCGCGAATGCGCACGGGTGCTCGCGCCTGGCGGCCGGCTGTTCGCAACGTTTTTTCTCTTGAATGACGCGTCGATCGCCGCTCTGCCAACGCGCGACTGGTACTCATTTCCTGTGATTCGGGGACCGATCCGTCTCCTCGATGCCGACAGCCCTGCTACCGGCGTCGCCTATGATGAAAAATTTCTGGCGGAGCTGATCCGCGACGCAGGTCTTGCCATCGAGCGAGTTGCGTACGGGCAATGGACGGGGCGACAAGATGCGCCGACATTTCAAGATATCGTTTTGTGCCGTCGCAGCTGAATCGCCAACACCGTCGCCGCAATGATGCCCATCAGGCCGCACCAGAGCCACAAAAGCATCGCGTTGCGAGCGAAGAGGAACGTTCCCAGCGGCGGGCCTGCCACCATTCCGAACGACCACATCACGGTCAGCAATGCCATGTAGCGTCCGCGATATTGCTCCGGTGCGATCTGCGCGACGTAGGCCACGACCATGGGAGAGCTGAGCATCTCGCCGATCGTCCACACCACCACCGTCGCGGCCAGAGCCGGGATGGTCCGCGCCAAACCGGTGAGCGCGAAACCAAATCCGGAGAAGAGATATCCCAGCGCGATCACCGGCTGCGGGCGAAAGCGCTGCACGAAGACCGTGATCATCAGCTCGAAGGCGATGATGAGAAGCCCGTTTTCGGAGATCAGCAATCCGTACACGCGACTCGGCAGTCCGACCGCTTTCACGTGAAGCGCGAAGGTCGATCCCATCTGGAAGTCGACCATGGTGATGCAGAACGTCGCCAGCAAAAGAAGGACAAAGGGCCGATTCCCGGCCGCCACCCGGACGGCTTCGCCGAGACGTTCGTTTTTCATGTAGGAGCGGAGGCCGTGCGGCAGCGCCACCAGCGCGATCACGCCGTAGATGACCGAAGTGATCGCGTCGCCGACAAATAGGAAGAGGAAGGAGCGATCGGCGAGAAACCCGGCCGTGGCCGGACCGGCGGCGAATGCCAGGTTGACCGCGAATCGGTACATCCCGAACGCGAACACGCTCTGCTCGGGTCCGACCAGATCGACCAGGAGCGCATGGCTGGCCGGTCGATAGAGCTCGGCCGCGGTGCCGGCCAGACAGGTGAGCAGCAGGATCGACGGGTATGTTCGCGCCTGCGAAAGCGCCAGCATTGCCGCCGCTGACGCAAACATCGAAAGGACGATGGTGTGACGCCGCCCGATCCGGTCGGCGAGATGTCCGCCCAGGACCGAGGCCAGGACGTGTCCCGCGCCGTACGCCCCGACACCGACTCCCGCCTGCGCGATGCTGTAGCCGCTCCGCGTCAGATACAGGACGAGGAACGGCATCACAAAGGAGCCGAATCGATTGATGAACGTACCGCCGAAGAGAATCCACGCCGGGGCGGGAAGGGCGCGGAGGTTGTCGCGGAGAGTGCTCGTCATCCTGAGCCGCGAAGACGGCGAAGGATCTCATATCGCAAGACCCCCTCCCCTTCGCTTCGCTCAGGGTCAGGATGACACGTCAATCGATGATTTCGTTCAGCGATTTGAGGAAGCGTGCGACAACAGCCTCGTCGAATTGCGTTCCGGCCGATCCTTTGAGTCTTCGCGCCGCATCGCCGCGAGTCAACGCCGTTTGATACGAGGCCGCCGATGTCATGGCCACCCACGCGTCGCAGACTTGAATGATGCGCGACGCCAACGGAATCGTTTGGCCGCTCATGTGACTCGGATAGCCTTTGCCGTCAACGCGCTCATGATGGCGCAGAACGGCGTGCGCGACTTCCGGGCCCAGAAGCGGCTCGACAATCGCCGCGCCGACCAGTGGATGTTCGGCCAGCCCTCGCATCTCCTCGGCGGTGAGGCTCTGCCGACGGTAGAGTCGTTCGTAATCGAGGAGACGCAGACCGGCATCGTGCACCAGCCCGGCAAGGCGCACGCTCTCGACCTGTTGCGGCGAGAGCCCGACCAGGGTCGCCAGTCGCGCCGACATGATCGAGACCTGCCGGCAGTGATCGACCAGCTCGGGATATCTCTGAAAATCGGGCTCGAGCAGTTTTTCAGCGACGAGCTGCCGGTCGCTGCGGCCGCCGCCGGCCGTGATTGCGCTTTCCACCGAATTCTCGATCTGATGCAGAAACATCGTGAGCGCGCGCTGCGCTTGTCCGGCCGGAATGCGCTCGAATGCCACCGTGAGAACGAGCCCTTCGAAGGACTGGGCGTTGACCGGCGCACTGAGAATCGTGCTGATGCCGACGGCGCTGACCGGCACGATCTGCTCGCCGAACGGATAAATCAATTGCGGCTGCGAAGTGGAGAGATCGAAGTCTTTATGCGCGACACCTCTGAACCACGCCTGCAGATGTTTTTCCAGCGCCTCGATGGCATCCTCGGTCACCTCCGCGATCGCGACGATCGACTGCGGCGTTTCCATCTGACCGATGGCGCTGAAGCACGCCAGCACGGCGCCCGGAATCGCGAGCGCTGCCGGCAGGAGAAGTCGTACGATTTCGAGATCGCTTTCGGTGAGGACTTTCTTGGCGGTCGCAGTCGGCGCCAGTTGCCTTCTTGACATCGCGTCGCGTGAGGCCTCGATGGCCTTGACCGCCGGCGCCGACAGGTCATAGCGCTGATCGATCATCGCCGACTGCAACGCCTTTGGCGCCGTGTCATCGTGGACCGACAACGCCGTCGGTGCCAGCCCGAAGAGTTTCCGGGAGGTCAAAAGATTGAGGACCTGATCGGCGATCATGCGCGCGGCATCGAGGTCGGGGTTTCCGAAGGGCTTCTTGCCGGCTTTGTCGCGCATGTCGATGAACCCGAGCAGTCGGCCGCGCGCGAACAGTGGCGCGGCCAGGAGACGGTCGGTTCCCTGACGGAAGAGCATTTCCGAAAGCCGCGTGTCGGTGCCGAGTCCGTTGACGAAAAACGCATTGCGCTTGACGGCCAGGCGATCGACGAGGTCATCGGTCGCGTTCAGCATTTTGCGTCCGGCGTCGTTGAAGGCGTAGCTCGTCACCAGCTCGTAGCGTTTCTCATTAAGGTCTCCCGTTGCTGAGAGATAGAGGGCGGCGCGGGTCGCCTGCACGTGTTCGACGCATCCATAAAGGATCTGCTTGAGCTGGTCCTGCAGCGCCTTCACTTCGTAAATCATGGATGGAAATAAGTATAGCGCCGCTCAGTCGAACTCGAACCGCAGTCGCAGGCGCAGATGCGCCAGAAACGCGCCGAGGAGCGTGCCGGTCGAGTTCCAAATAATGTCGTTGATGTCGGCGACTCGCGTAGGCAGAAAGTATTGCCAGGCCTCAACCGCGCACGCGAAGGTGAGTCCGAGCAGGAAGGTCAGCACGTAGGTCTGGACCGTCGGCCGTGTGATGTTGTGAAGCGCGATGAACATCAGGAATCCCCACGGGACGAACAGCAAGACGTTGGCGATGATCGGGACGACGATCAGCGACAGCACGCGCGTCGACACCGGACGATGCGCGATGCGATGCGCGAGATGGCGGAGATCTTCGAACGGAATCGGATCGATCTTCGAGTAGCTCTTGCCCGACAACCACAGCGTCGCCGCTGCGATGGCAGCGGTTGCGACAAGCAGCAGCAGAATCGTGACTGGGCGCTTGACGACGATCGTCGTCTGCATCACACGTTGACGAACTTCCTGAAGTCGACATTCAGGATCAACCCAACCGCCATGAAAAACATCATGGTCGCCGATCCGCCGTATGAGATCAGCGGCAGCGGAATGCCGGTCACGGGCAGAAGCCCGATCTGCATCCCGACGTTGATCACGACGTGATAGATGAAAAATGCCACCAGCGAGAGGACGAGGAATGTGCCGCCGCGATCGCGGGCGGCTTTGGCAACCGCAAGCGATTCCAGGATCAGGAAAAGATACAGCGTCAACACCACCAGCACTCCCACGAAGCCCCACTCTTCGCCGAGGACGGAGAAGATGAAGTCGGTGTGGCGGGCGGGGAGATATTCGAGGTTGACCTGAGTTCCGTGCAAGAAACCTTTACCGGTGATGCCGCCCGATCCGGTCGCGATCTTCGCCTGCATCACCTGATAGCCGGTGCCAAGCGGATCGCGCGCGGGGTCGAGAAAAATCTTGATGCGCTCTCTTTGAAATGGTTTGAGGTAATGCCAGCCCACCGGCAGCGCCATCAGCCCGCACAAAATCGCGATCACCCAATACCTTGGCTTGATGCCGCCGAAGAACATCGCCACGCCGACCAGCGGCAGAAAGCTGGCCGCCGAGCCGGCTGCCGGTTGGATCGCGATCAACAGCATGGGCGCGATCAAGATCGCCATCACCACCATGAAATTGCGGAGGTTCAGATAGGCGCGATCGTTCGAGTCGAAGTACTTCGCGATGAGCAGGGCCGTGAAAATCTTCATGAACTCCGAGGGCTGAAATTGAAACCCTCCGATGTGAATCCACGATCGGACGTGGCGGGTGAGACGTCCCCAGATCAACACGTATCCCAGAAGCGCGAGTCCCAGACCGTACAGGAACGGCGAGATCTCCATCAGCGCGTGGTAGTCGACAGCGATGAAGACGATCATCAAAAGGGCACCGATGAGCGTCCAGATGATCTGTTTTCGAAAAAGCGGCGCGTCCTGATTGAAATGTGTCGCGCTGTACACCAGCATGCAGCCGACTGCCGCGATGATCAGCGCCGTTACCAGGAGATTGACGTCGAGGCGGGAGAGTGTGCGTTCGACCGACATGGTTGCTCGGTTGCTCGGTTGCTCAGCAACCCAGCAACTCTAGCGCGTCGGCGGCTCCTGATTGTAGAAAAACATGCACGTCACGCGTTCGGAAGGATTCGGAAAGTCTTTCGGCAGCGGATTGAGCGGGGAGGAAAGCTCGATCGCTTTTCTGGCCGCGAAGTCGTAAGGCGGGTGGCCGGAGCTGCTCAACTGCTCGATGTTGGTGATCCGCCCGTCGCGCTGAATCGTGAAGCGAATCGTGACCACGCCTTTCAGCCCCGTCTGAATGAGCTGTGGCATGTTGTTGTACCAGTTCACCCGGATGCGGCTGACCATCGACTGCGCGTAGTCACCCCAGTCGTACCACTGCGTCTCGAATGAAAGCGGGCCCGACTCCGCGAAGCCTTTGTCACCGCCCTGTCCGCCCAGATCCATCCCCTGCTGCCCGGTACTGATCGATGCGACTTTGCCGACTTCCCGGATGGCATTGCGCCAGTCGATTCCGGACGACGCGCTGGCTTGTGACGGACGATAGGTGAAGGTCGCCCCCGCCGCAGACGAGGAATCCTGTGACGGGCGGGCCGAGAGCTCCGACTCCGCCGCCGCCATCCGGCGGGCGCGGGCATTCTCTTCCGATCCACTCTTCATGGCCGGCGTGTAAAAGCCGCCTTGGCCGGGACGCGGCGTCGGCTTGTCGCCATTCGGATTGGGCGTCGAGGCACGGCGGTTGGCATCGGAGAAGGAGGCATTCAGCGGAGCAGCCTTTGTCTTCGGCCCGGGCGCCTCGGTGAACTGGGGGTTTTGACGGATCAGCTCGACGTAGTGGAGCATCGGCGTGGCGCGATCTGCGTCTGTTACAGGCCGGTAATTTTGAATGAAGAGGATGATGATGAGGACGTGGAGGATCGCCGAGACCACGATTGCGGCTGAGACCCCGCCGCGCCGTGACCTGTCCTCAACCTCGAAGTGCAGCTCGTCTGACAAGATCGTCTCGTAGAAGGTTCGACGAACCGGTTTTCTTCCACGTTACGACACCCTGCTACACTTCGTTGAATGCCGTTTGAAACAGCGGCGCCGCCGTCGCCTCCGCCCCCGAGCTCATCCTTTGATTTTCTACGTCCGTTCACGTTCGCCTTCGACGATCCCCGATGGGTGCCGAAGATCCTCCTCGGCGGCGTTTTTGTTCTGGCGGGAGTGTTCATCGTCGGCGCCTTTTTCGTCTATGGCTACATCGCGCGCCTGGTGCGGAATGTCATCAACGGCGTTCAGTACCCGCTTCCCGAATGGGACGACCTCGGCGAGTACTTCACCGAAGGCATCAAACTCTTTCTGGTGGGGTTGATCTACGCCCTTCCGATGATTGTGATCGTCGGTCTTGCTGTTTTCCCTGCGATCATCCTGGGTGCGAACGGCAGTGACAGCGAGACGCTGCGAAATCTCGGCACCATGACCGCCTCGTGCGTGTGGTTGGTGATGTTCCCGATCAGCCTCGCGCTGGCGGTGTGGATGCCGGCAGCGTTGCTTGCGGTTGTCGTGACAGGCGACTTTGCAGCGGCGTTTCAATTCAAGAACATCTGGAATTTCATCCGCGCCAATATCGCCAATTACCTGTTGGCATTCGTGGTGTGGCTGGTGGCGCGATTCGCGGCCGGGTTCGGCGTGGTGCTGTTGTGCGTCGGCGTCGTCTTCACCGCGTTCTGGGCGTTCTGCGTTGCGGCCTACGCATTCGCGCAGGCCTACCGGCTGGCCACCGTCAAGCTTCGATGAAACGCAACACTCGGATCGTCGCGGCGGTCATCGCCAGTATCGCCTCCGCGATTCTGGCGGCCAGCACCCTGTGCACGTGGGCCATCGCCAACGGCGCGTCGATGCGATGGCGACTTCTATTTCGCATGCTGTGTCACGGGATTCCGAATCGCTGCATCGAGCTGTGGCACGTCCCGATGCCGATCTGCGCGCGCTGCACTGCCATTTACGGCGGGTTCCTGGCCGGCATCCTTCTCTTTATAATGCTGCCTCGCATTCAGGAGATGACGGCGCGCTGGATCCTCGGCCTGGCCGCGCTGCCGATTTTTCTCGATGGGATCACACAGCTTGCCAGGCTTCGTGAAAGCACGAATCCGCTTCGGATCGAGACTGGTTTGATCGCTGGCGCGGCATTCGCTTTGTGGGCGCTCAGCGAAGTCGAAAGTCACGTACTTTCAACTGCTTGACGCTTCGGAATCGCTGGTTTACCCTTCGATGACGCCTCGTTCCGCCGGCCGATGAGAGAGAGATGGCTTTCCAGGGATCGCTTAAAGAACTGCCCCTTCCGGACATCATCCAACTGGTCAGTGTTTCCGGGAAAACGGGCAAATTTACCCTGACCCGCGACAACGATCGCGGCTTCATTTTTCTCAAGAACGGTCAGATGGTGCACGCCACCGTCGGTGACCTCAGCGGCGAAGAGGCCATCTACGCGCTCGCGATCTGGAATCAGGGCGATTTTCAATTCAGCCCCGGCGACGAAGCCGATCGTCAGACGATCACGAAATCGAATACCAACCTTCTCATGGAGGCTGCGCGCCGCCTCGACGAATGGCGCGTGCTGTCGAAAAAGATCCCTTCGGTCGAGCTGGTGCCGGAGCTGCTCACGCGCGAGAACCGCCACGAGCAGATCACGCTCAATCCGCAGGAGTGGATGATCATCACTCGCGTCGACGGCCGCCGTTCGATCGTCGACATCGGTCACACCCTGAACATGCCGGCGTTCGACGTCGCGAAGATCCTCTACGGAATGATCACCTCCGAGCTGGTCGCGTTAAAAAAAAAGCGTGAACGCGACGAAGAAAACAACGATCTGATCGATCTCGCCGCCCGGATCCGCGCCATCGCCGAGGAATTCATCGGCGATTCGGCCCGCAAAACCATCGAGAAACATTTCCTGAAGGCACTCGACGGCATCATGAACGGCAACGGCGAAACCGCCCTCGACGCGATGGTCGAAGAGCTCGAGAAGACGGCGTCCCTCCTTCGCGGCCTGGCCGTTACCGAGCAACTGCGATCGCGGATCAGCGAAGTGCGCGCGCTGGCGAGCTAGAACGCTTGCCCGCTCGAGAATGACACCAGCAAGCCGCGACGGCCGCGCAGATCGCGATTGAGCGCGTACGCGAAATCGATCCGCAGCAGATTCTTGGGCGTCCGCGGCAGACCGACGCGAATGCCGACGCCGATGTCGCTCTTGAGTTGCATCAGCGAGCGGAAGCCGCCGTCGGTCGCGTTTCCGGCATCGGCGAAGGCCACCACACCGGGCGCGGCGATCTGGAGGATTTCGCGGCCGAGGTAAAAACGCTCCTCGACGTTGATGGTGATGGCGCGGCTGCCCGCGAAGCTGTGCGCGCGATAGCCGCGAAGTCCGCTGAGGCCGTCGGCGAAGAATTGCGCTTCAGGATCCAGTCGCCACCCGCTGCTGACGAACAGATGCCCGACCGTCGTGTGCGGATACTGGTCGCCGTGGCGATCGACGTATAGCAGATTCGCGGTTCCGATCGTGTTCTGCGTTCCTGAAGCAAGGCGCGTCGATAGCCCGAAGGTCGGCATGATGAACACGCTTTCACCGAGGCGCAGGCCATTGCCGCCGCGCAGGCGAATGAGCTCGGTGGTCGAGGCCACGCCCAGGAAGCTCGGCGAAACGGCAGCTTCGACCGAATAGTGGCGGCCGAGGTTGAAGTCCTCGTAGCGAAGGTCCTTGTTGACGAAGTTGAGTTTCAGAAAATCGTTCTCGGCGAAGTCATAGCGCGCGAGGAGATATCGAAACTCGCGCGACGACTGGAAGCCCTGATGACCGGAGATGGTCGTGAAGTCATCATCGATCGACCGGAATCCGAAGGACAGTCGATGCGCCGAATCGTCGTTCGGATTGAGCGCGATTCCGTAGCTCGCGCCGAAGTCGCGATGGTTCTGCTGGAATCGCGAAACCTCGACGCCATGGCGATAGAGCTTGTCGTTTTGCCGGAAGGCCGTGAAGGTCATATCGGAGGCCCACGGTGTCGCGAATGCGAAGAACGGGCGGCGGACGTTGAACTGCCGGTTGTATCCATCGGATGTGTGCGCGTATCCGAGGTGCGCGCGCAGGTACGGTGCGAAAAAAGCGGGATCGTTATAGTTCAGCGCGATCTGATTCCGATCGACACCCTTGTTCCATCCCAGCTCGATGTCTTTTCCGAGACCGAGGAGATTGGTCTCGCTGATCGTTGCGCCGTAGGTGTTCATGCCGCCGCGGCTGCCGGCCTGAGTCTCCGGCGCGATCGACCATGAGTCCTGCGTGACCACTCGCACATCGACCAGGCCGTCGTGCGGGGCGGAGGCGGTCACCGATGCCGATTTGAGAAAGCCGAGCGCGCGCAGATTGCGCTCGGTCTCCGCCACACGCTCGGGCTGATAGATATCGCCGCTGTGAAAGAGAAGAAATTTCTCGATCACGTGGCGGCGCGTCTCGATGTGCAATCGATCGGCGAGACGGTAAAACGAGCCATGCTTGATCTCGCTGGCCGAATAGACATCCAGCGGTTCGATCGAGATGGTCCCGATTCGAAGCGGTTGGGCGTCCAGCGACGCTGTGAGAAGTACGAGGGCGAGGAGCACGTACGATGATAACTGATGGGGTCAGGCCTTCGGTTGTCGGTTTCTCTCCGCGACGTAGAAATTTGCTACCTCCGGTGGAGAAACCGACCACCGAAGGCCTGACCCCATCGTACAATTTGACGACACCATCTCCCGGAGGTCCATTTGGACGGTTACAAAGGCGGCTGGATCGAAATCATCGCCGGCGGAATGTTCTCTGGAAAATCTGAAGAGCTGATTCGAAGGCTGCGGCGCGCGCTGATCGCGCGGCAGCGCGTCCAGGTCTTCAAGCCACTCCTTGACGATCGCTTCAGCACCGACGACATCGTTTCGCGCGACGACCGCCGGCTCAAGGCCATTCCGGTCCCAACCAGCGCCGAGCTGCGTGCGCGGGTCGAGATCGGCGTGCAGGTCGTCGGCATCGACGAAGTGCAGTTTTTCGATCCCGGCGTCGTCGACGTCTGCATGCAGCTGGCCGACGCGGGCATTCGCGTTGTCGCCGCCGGCCTCGATCAGGACTACCTGCGACGGCCCTTCGGTCCGATGCCTGCACTTCTGGCGGTGGCGGAAGAAGTCTCCAAAATGCATGCGGTGTGCGTGCGCTGCCGTGGTGCCGCGCACTACTCGCAGCGCGTTTCGGGCGGCGATGCACAGGTGGAAGTCGGCGACTCCTCCTACGAAGCGCGCTGCCGCTCGTGCTACGAGCTCTACAAAGCGACGGAAGAGAAGATCGAAGACCCGGCCGTGCAGCTCACCATGCCGCAGCCGGTGTGACAAAGGACTGAGGACTGAGGACTGAGGCGAAAGTTTCCGGTCTGATCATTTTCGCCTGCGCCATTTTTCCCTTTCATTGCAAACCCGCTCCGGCCGTGGAGCGGGATCCATTCGATCGCGAAGCTGAGGACGCGCTGGTCGGCTATCTGCGAATCGACACCTCGAATCCGCCCGGCAATGAAACAGCCGGCGCGCGTTTCCTCCAGCAACTCTTCGCGAAAGAGGGGATCGAAGCGCAGCTGGTCGGATCGAATCCGGCGCGCCAATCAATTTATGCGCGGCTTGCGTCCGGCACGAACGAGAAAGCGCTGCTGCTGCTCCATCACATCGACGTCGTTCCGGTCGCGCCCGGCGAGTGGACCAAGCCGCCCTTCAGCGGATTGCGCTCCGGTGGCTACATCTGGGGCCGCGGCGCGCTCGACATCAAATCGCTCGGCATCGCCGGGATGATGGCGATGTTCGATCTGAAACGCCGTCACGTCGCGCTCAAGCGCGACATCATTTACCTCGGCGCCGCAGACGAAGAGCTGGGCGGGTTGCACGGATGCAAGGAGCTCCTCGACACCCATCCGGAATTGTTCGCCAATGTCGGGTTCGTTCTGAACGAAGCGGGTTACAACGAGACCATCGTCGACAAGATCACCTTCTGGGGAATCGAAGTCCAGCAGAAGGTCCCTCTCTTTCTTCGCGTTCAGGTCAAAGGCGAAGCAGGACACTCCGCGTCACCGCCGGAAGATGGTGGAACGATGATGCGCATGATTCGCACGCTGGAGGCCATCGCGAAAATTCCGACGCCATATCGCGTCACGCCGGCCGTGGCACGCTACTTCAGCACGCCCGGCGTGACACGTCAGGATGCGCGCGGCGAAGTGCTGCGATCGCTCGCGCATACGGTGGACGTGAAACGCATCGAGGAAGTCCTGCCGCCCGGATATCGCTCGCTGCTGCACGGCACCATCGCCATCACGGAGATCCACGGCGGCGTCTGTCCGAATTGTTTGCCGCTGACCGCGACCGCGAACATCGATATCCGACTTCTGGACGATGAGCATCCCGCCGCGATGCTGGCGCAAATACGCACACTCTTGCCGAAGGAGGCGAAACTCGACGTGCTTCTGGCGGGCGAGCCGACGCCCGAGAGTCCCAGCGATACCGAGCTGTTTCGGGTCGTGGCGGCGGCCATGAAGCGCGCCGAGCCGGGATCGAGCGTGGCGGCGGTCGTCAGCGCCGGAACATCGGACAGCCGGCACTTCCGCGCTCGCGGGATCGTCGCGTACGGAATCGCACCATTTAAGGTGAACTATTATGATGCAGATACCGTGCACGGCAACGATGAGAGGATTCGCGCCAGCTTCTTTCCGCCGGGCGTGAGGCTGATGCGCCAGATCGTGAACGACTTCTGCGCGAGGCCGTCATCCTGAGCGAAGCGAAGGATCTCAGTGAACGAGATCCTTCGCCGTCTTCGCGGCTCAGGATGACGGGCGCTGCGTTCGCCTGCCTCACCGTCCTGGCCCTGGCCATGTTCGCGCGTCCTCTCTTTCGCGGCGAGGTGCTGACCTTCCGTGATCACAGCGATTACTTCCAGCCGCTGCGGTACTTCACGGCCGACGAGCTGCGGCATTTTCGGCTGCCGCTCTGGAATCCCTACAACGCGTCGGGCGAGCCGTGGCTCGCCAATCCGCAGACCGGTGTTTTCTATCCGCCGGCGTGGATCTTTCTCGTCCTGCCCTTCGCGACGGCGTACACCCTCTTCCTTTTCCTGCACCTGGTGCTCCTCGGTTTCGGCGCGTTTCTGCTCTTCTCGCGGATCGGATCGCCGCGCGCCGCGTTCATCGGCGCGCTGATGCTGATGCTGTTCGGTCCCACCCTGTCCATGCTCGATATCTCCAACAATCTCACCACATTCGCATGGCTGCCTCTGGTTCTGTGGTGCGCGATGTCGGATATCGGCCCGATGTTCAGCGCCACCGCCATCGCGATGTCGTTTCTGGCGGGTGAGCCGTTCTTCGCGGCGGCCGGCGCGGTGATGTTTGCGCTGATCCGCCGAAAAAACCTCGTCGACATCGCGTTGACCGCTTTCTGTCTGGCGTCGATTCAGCTCATCCCGTTTCTGGCAATCATCGCGGGCAGCGACCGCGCCGGCAATGTCCCGCGCGAGGAGGTCCTGCGTGACTCGATGGCCTTCAGCGATTGGCTGCGCATGGTCGTGCCGGACGCAATGACGCATCAGCAATTCATTCCGATCGTCTACCTCGGCATCGTGCCGGCGTTGCTGGCGCTGATGGGAATCTGGGATCGACGCGCGCGAGGCTGGCTGCTGCTTCTGGCGTTCAGCGTCGTGATTTCCGCCGGAAGCGGCGAGCTGCTGACGCGACTTCCGCTGACCATCATTCGCTATCCTGCCCGCGTCGTGCCGCTCGGTGCTCTGGCCATCGCGGCGCTGGCCGTGATCGGCTTTCGGCGCGTCGAGCGCTTTCCGTGGATCGCGATGATCGCCATCGCCTGCATCATCGTCGACCTCGTTCCGCGCGTTGCGCCGCTGCTGCAGAGCGCTCCGTTCAATCCGAGCGTTCCGTATTCGTCCCTGATCGGCCGCGACGGAAAGATCGCGCGACTGATTCCGCCGAAACTTCGGGCGCTCGACCGCCGCGCCTGGATCGCGGGCTATCTGAACCTCTTCGAGCGCCGCTTCGACGCCTGGACCGCCGCCCCGATCGTCTCGGAGTCGTACACCAACGCGTATTCAGTGGCCCTGGAGCGCCGCGATGCGCTCGATCGCATGTCCATCGCTTACATTTTGACCAGCGAAGGGAGCGCAGTGGTGGTGCGTCGCAATCCCAATGCCCTTCCGATGGCCTACTTCCGCGATTCCGCGGGCCAGATCGGGCGCGCATCGGTGCTGGCAATGACCACCAGCGCCGCGCACGTGGTCATCGACGCGCCGCGCGACGGAATTGTGGTAGTCACCCAGCAGCTGGCCACCGACTGGAGCGTCGATGTCGATGGAATTCGCGCGACGTCCGAGCTCGATGGCGTCTTTCGATCCGTTCGCGTTCGCGCCGGGCATCACGCCATCACGTGGCGCTATCGTCCGCGATCGTTGATGGTCGGAATCGCGCTGACGGCCATCGCGATTGTTCGCATGCTCCTTTCATCGCGATTTGTCAAGAGACGGGGCACGAAAAAATTTTTTTCACGGAGCCAAATTTCACTTGAATTCTGATTCGGGCGCAGGTGTAGAATCCCGCTCTCCTAAATTCTTCGACCAGAGGACGTTCTATGGTGAGCAGTATCGATGATCGGCTGAATCAGATCATTCGTGAATTAATTGGAAACGGCATCACCTTAGAGCAGGCAGTCGAGGCGTTCGAAGGAAAGTACATCGTGGCCGCCATGTCTGCCAGCCGCGGAAATGTGACGCAGGCGTCGAAGGCTCTCGGGGTCCACCGCAACACGCTGCACAACAAATTGCGCACACAGACGATGCTGAATGGCTTCGCGGAATCGATCCGGCCGTCGCGGAGGCGCCTGTCGGCCAAGCGCGTGTCCGCACCAACGCCCAAAAATAAACCGCGCCGGGTGTAGCGGCGGCCTTCAGGCCGCTGACCGATGCTTCCTTACCGCACCGACCTGCAGCAGGCCATCGTCGATCTTCTCCGCCAGCGCGGCAATCGTCTTCTCGGCGTCAAGGACATCTACGATCGCCTCGACTTTCCCGACGCCTCGCGCGATGAAGTCGAGCGCGCCATCGATGCCCTGGCAAGCGAAGGCATCATCATCGCCGTTCGCGGCAAGCGCTACTCGCTTCTCGAATTCACGCCCTATCACGCCGGTCGCGTGCGCGTCCATCCCGACGGCTACGGCACCGTCGCCGGCGGCGACAAAGAGCTCGACGTCTACATCGATCGCCGGTCGATGAAGGGCGCCATGAACGGCGACCTGGTCGTCGTACGGGTCGACAAGAAACGTCCCGCCTATCGCAAGCTCCATAACCGCGACGTCATCGTCGGCGAAGTCACGCAGGTCCTGCGCCGCGCGCATCGCAACGTGGTGGGGCGTTTTCATGACGATCCCAACGCCCCGTTCGTGATTCCGTTCGACGTTCGTCTCGATCACGACATTCTCATCGACAAGGATGCCACCCTCGACGCGAAAGACGGCGAGATGGTGAATGTGGAGATCGATCGCTATCCCGATCGCTCCAGCAACCTCGCCCGCG
Source organism: Thermoanaerobaculia bacterium (assembly GCA_035636095.1). Lineage (GTDB taxonomy): Bacteria > Acidobacteriota > Thermoanaerobaculia > Gp7-AA8 > Gp7-AA8 > Gp7-AA10. The sequence goes on along the minus strand of DASPZU010000053.1, from coordinate 89,173 downwards.
GCCGCGTCGTGGAGCGCCTCGGGTTCATCGGCGATCCCGGCGTCGACATCGAAGTTGTGATCCGTAAGTTGCACATTCCGCACAACTTCCCCAACGAAGTCCTGCGCGCCGCCGACGAGGTCCCGCTCGAAGTTTCATCGGACCAGATCGCCAAGCGCGTCGATCTTCGCGAGCGCAATATCGTCACCATCGACGGCGAGACCGCCAAGGATTTCGACGACGCCGTCGAAGTCCGCATCCTCCCCAACGGCAACTATCTCCTCGGCGTCCACATCGCCGACGTCGCGCACTACGTGAAAGAGCGGAGCGTGCTCGATGAGGAAGCGTTCGAGCGCGGCACGTCGGTCTACTTTCCCGGCCGGGCCGTGCCGATGCTGCCGGAGCGATTGTCGAACGGAATCTGCTCGCTCAATCCGCGCGTCGATCGCCTCACCTTCTCGATCGACATGGAGATCGACAAGCGCGGTCGCTTCGTCGATCGCAAAGTCTACAAGTCAGTGATCCGCACCAAAGAGCGGATGACGTACACCGACGTGGCCGCGATTCTGAGTGGGGCGCCGCCGACCTCGGCGGCGGTTCGCGAGCGCTACGCCTATCTCCTTCCCGACTTCGAGCGCATGTACGCCCTCTTCGAAGTGCTGCGCGCACGGCGCGAGGCACGCGGCTCGATCGACTTCGATCTCCCCGAAGCCGACGTGCTCCTGGGCGAGAGCGGCGAGATCGAATCGATCCAGGCCATGGAGCGCAACGTCGCGCATCGCCTCATCGAAGAATTCATGCTGGCCGCCAACGAGATGGTCGCGACCGAGCTGGTCTTCGCGAACCAGCCCGGGATCTTCCGCGTGCATCAGCAACCCGATCCGCGCCGGCTCGAGGACCTGCGCGAGATCCTTGCCGAGTTCAAGCTGAAGTTGCGCGGCAATGTGGAGGAGATCCGCCCCGGCGAATTGCAGCGCATTCTGAAAGCTGTTGCCGGGACTCCGGAGGAGCGCTTTCTCACCAACATCATCCTGCGGTCGATGAAGCGTGCCTTCTACTCCGAGGAAGATCTCGGCCACTTTGCGCTGGGGCTCGAGCACTATTGCCACTTCACTTCGCCGATCCGGCGTTATCCCGATCTGATCGTGCATCGCCGGCTGGCGGAGTTGATTGCCGGCGGACCACTGCACGGCGAGAAGCTCGATCGCGTCGCGCGCGCGCATCCGCTCTATGCCATGCAGTCGAGCGATCGCGAGCGGCGCGCTGAGGAGGCCGAGCGCGAAGTGCTGGAGTGGAAGAAGGTCATCTTCATGCGCGACAAAGTCGGCCAGAAGTTCACCGGCATGATCACCGGCGTCATGCCGTTCGGCGTGTTCGTCGAGCTGGATGCGATCTTCGTGCAGGGGATGGTGCCCATCGCGACCGTCGGCGGCGACTACTGGCAATTTCGCGAGAAGGAGCACCGCCTCCGCGGCGAGTCCACCAACCGCGAGTTGCGCCTCGGCGACCACGTCCTGATCGAGGTCAAATCGATCGACGAGGACCGCCATCAGATCGAGTTCCGTATGCTCGAGGTCGCTGGCTCTCCAATTGCAACCCGTCAACAGCGATAAAATTGTTGACGATGGGAGACGTCAAACAACTTGTCGATCAACGTGTAGCGCTGGAGTCGCGGCTGCAGAATGAAACCAGCGAGCTCTCCGACGCCCGCGCGCGGCTGTACGACCACGAATACAACGATCTGCAGAAGCAACTGGCCGCGCTGTTCAAGACTGCCACCAGCGACGGCGATCGCATCACCATCATGCTGGAGATGATGCGCATCCTCGAGAACCGGCTGGTCTATCTGCACAACTTCATCGTCGATGCCACCAACGACAATCGCATTCTGGCGCAGCTCGTGACGCGTTTCATCGATCAGCTCGCGAGCGAACGCAGCAGCGTGCTCACCAAACTCGAGGCCACGTACTACCGCGCCGTGGCAGCGTTGTACGCCGGCGACGTCGCGACCGCGCGCGATGGATTCAGCGACGCGTGCGCATCCGAGGAATCGGACGAGGCCAACGACATCAAGTACAAGTCGTACGTCATGCTCGGCCATCTCTCGCATGGCGATCGCGATTACGCCAAGGCCAAGCAGCTTCACGAGCAGTCGCTGCGCTATTCGCACAATTCGAATGTCACGGCGCAGGCGCTGGCGTTGAAGGCGCTCAACTCGTACGCGCTGGGCGACGAGGCCGAGGCCCTGCATCTTTTTCAGGAAGCGCTGCATCTCTTCGACGCGCATCAGCCATTTTTCAATTCGTACTTTTATCGGAACGCGCTCTTGTTCTGCGGTGCAATTTATTTCGATCGACGCGAGCTCGAGACGGCCGAGGGGTATTACCGCCGAGTGCTGGAGAGCGTGGAGCAGCATTCCTACGATTTCTTCGATGCCCTGACGCATCTCGGTCGGATCTATTACGCGCAGCAGCGGTACGACGACGCCGTGAAGTCGTTCGAGCGGGCGATTCAGACGCATCGCTTCAGCGAGAACGAATATCTGGTCGATACGTGGTTCTGGCTGGCGCGGACGCACATGAAGCAGAACGACAAGGATCGCGCCCGCCCGTATCTCGAGAAGATCGCCGCCACGGATGTGAAGTACGAGAAGAAGCCGCAGGCGGTGGAGATGCTGCAAAAGATTGCGTAGCGCCCCTCCCGGGCGGTGAGGGGCATCGAGGTCAGGGCTTGCGCGTCGCATTTTCGACGCACGCGTTGTACTTCTTCTTGGCGTCGCGTTTGGCGTCGACGCGCGCGCGGTGCGTGCCGAGCTTGCCCGCCTCTTTCTTTTCCGCGTTGTAGGTGACGCGGCACTGGTGCTTCGCTTCCTTTTCGGCTTTGGTCAATGCCGTGGCCGGGATTGCGAGGGCCAGCTGAACCATGACGAGGCTGCTGATCAGGCGTCTCATGTGAACCTCCTTTCCGGAGGCCTGCGGTGCATTCGCCGCGCCTGAATTTTCAATCAGTGGAAGCGCGTCACGACGAACGCGATGTCGTCCTTGAATTCGTCGGTCGCGGAGAACTGGCTCACGTCGCTGTAGATGGCATCGTAGATCGTGCTGAGGTCGGCATCGCGATTCTGCTCCAGCAAATTCGCCACCCGATCGATGGAGTAGAACTCGCCGTTGACAGTCCGTCGATCGGTGACTCCATCGGTGTAGACGAACAGCGTATCGCCCGACGCGACTTTGAGCGCCCGCTCGTCATAGGCCATCCGCGGCATCGCTCCGAGGAGCGGGCTGGGATCTTCGAGGAAGGTCGTCTTGCCGCATTGGCGCTGATAGAGCAGGAATCCGGGATGGGCGGCGTTGGCGTAGCAGAGGTTTCCGGAAGTGTCGATGCGGAAGAGCTGCGCGGTGGCGTACTGCGTGGGCAGGCTGACGCTGAAGAGAAAATCGTTGAGCCGCGACATCAGATCCGAGAGCCGTGTATTCGGATCGGCCTCGGTGTGAATGTAACTCTTGAGCAGCGACACCAGAATCGCCGCCGGCAGCCCGTGGCCGGAAACGTCGGCCACAAAAAGATACATCATATTATCATGCACAAAATAGTCATAAAAATCGCCGGACAGCGTTTCGCTGGGAATGTACGCCGATCGGATTTCCAGGCACGGCACGCGAAAGGCGCCTGACGGGACCAGCGCTTCCTGCACGCGCCGCGCGATCTGCAGGTCGCGCGTGATCTGATGATTCAGCTTGCGGAGCTGATCCTGATAGGCCTTCACGCGCAGCAGCGCGCGCAGACGCGCCAGCAGCACTTCGTTCTCCGAGCCTTTGGTCACGAAGTCATCCGCGCCGGCGTTCAGGCCCTCGGCGATGGTGCGGGCGACGTCCGCGCCGGTGAGCATGAGGACCGGAATGGTCCGCAGTTGCGGGTCCGATTTGATCCGCCGCGCCACCTGGAAGCCGTCCATGCCGGGCATGCGGTAGTCGACCACGAACGCGTCCGGCGGAATGCCCGATCCGAGGGCGATGCCATCCTCTCCCGAGGTGGCGGTGCTCACGACATAGCCGTTGCGTTCCAGCACGCGGCGGATGACTTGCAGATCGTTGGCGTTATCGTCGATGACTACGATGCGTTCGGCCATGGATCGATTGCTACTAATGCATTTTTTTGACCAGCCCGCTACGCTTCGCGCGTGAAGCTGATCGTCGGATTAGGCAATCCCGGCCCCGAGTATGTGCGCAGCCGGCATAACGTGGGCTGGATGATCGCCGACGCATTTGCGGAAAAATTTCGCATCGACATCGGCAAACACGAGAAGGAGGCGCTCACCGGATTGGGGAGGGTGGCGGGAGGGGCGGTCATGGTGGCCAAGCCGCTGACGTTCATGAACCGCTCCGGCGATGCTGTGAAGCTGCTCACCGACGCCTATGTGGATGTGTTGCATGATCTGATCATCGTCAGCGACGACGTCGATCTTCCCCTCGGCAAGTTGCGCATCCGCGAGCGTGGCTCATCGGGCACGCACAACGGCATGCGGTCGGTGGTTGCCTCTCTTGCCAGCGAGAGCTTCCCGCGCTTACGATGCGGCGTGCGCGGTGCGAATTATGCGGAGGTCGGCCGGCTGCGCGATTACGTCCTCGACAATTTCGAGAAGAGCGAGCTGCCCATCATCAACCGCAGCCTCGAACGCGCCGTCGACGCGTTGGTCCTCTTCGCTCGCGGCGATCTGAAACGGGCCATGAATGAGTTCAACCGCGATTCCGAGTCCGAATCCGAAAATCCCGAGACAACATGACCGCTATCCATAGGCTCGGCGAGCTGCGTAACTCCGGTTACCGCGTCCGATCCGTCAAAGATGAAATGCGCGAGAACCTGCTGGCCAAGATCGCCCGAAGAGAAAAAATCTTTCCAGGCATCCACGGCTACGATCGCACGGTCATTCCGGCGCTGCACAACGCCATCCTGTCCAAACACGACATCATCCTGCTCGGTCTTCGCGGTCAGGCCAAGACGCGAATTCTCCGCTCGCTGACCTCGCTGCTCGACGAGCGCATTCCGGTCATCGAGGGTTGCGAAATCAACGACTCACCGCTGCAGGCGGCCTGCAAGCGGTGCCGCCGGCTGGCGGCCGAGAAAGGCGACGACCTGCCCATCACGTGGATGCACCGCGACGAGCGCTATCGCGAGAAGCTCGCCACTCCCGATGTCACCGTTGCCGATCTGGTCGGCGACATCGATCCGATCAAAGCCGCCAATCAGCGGCTGACGTATGCCGATGAGGAGGTCATCCACTACGGGATCATCCCGCGCACGAATCGAGGCATCTTCGCGATCAACGAGCTTCCCGATCTTGCGCCCCGCATTCAGGTGGCGCTGCTCAACATTCTGGAAGAGCGCGATCTGCAGATCCGCGGTTTTCCGGTGCGGATTCCGATGGACGTGGTGCTGGTCTTCAGCGCCAATCCGGAGGACTACACCAGCCGCGGAAACATCATCACGCCGCTGAAGGACCGCATCGATTCGCAGATCCTGACGCATTATCCGCAGAGTTTGCAGACCGCGTTGCAGATCACCAATCAGGAGGCCTGGCTCGATCGCAGCGGGAAGGCGACCATCGAGATCCCGCCCTACGTTCGCGAAATGGTCGAGCAAATTGCATTCGTGGCTCGCGAATCGGAGCTGGTCGATCAATCTTCCGGTGTCTCGGCCCGGCTCACCATCTCCGCGATGGAATTGCTGCAATCGAATCTGGAACGACGCGCGGCCCTCACCGGTGACGCCCATGTTTTTCCGCGACTCTCCGATCTGGCCATGGTTCTCCCCGCCATCACCGGGAAAGTGGAGATGGTGTACGAAGGCGAGCAGCAGGGGGCGGAGGTCGTGGCGCGAAAACTGATCGGCACGGCGGTCGGCAAGCTGTACGAAACGAAGTTCCCGCCCATCGAGCGCGCGGGCGTCGGGGGGCGGCGCGGGATGGAGATGGATCAGGACGATCTGGACGACGCCTTCGCCGGCCGTCGCGTGAAGAAGCCGCAGGCGCAACAGCGCGAAGAGCCGCGCGCCAACGCCAAGAGTGAGCCGAACTACGACAGCATCCTGGCCTGGTTCGTCGACGGAAACAAAATCACGCTGTCGGACGAGCAGCCATTCGCTGAATATTTCCGCGAGCTGAATCGCATCCCGAAACTCGTCGAGACGGCGCGCAAGTACATTCAGGCAAGAAATGAATTCGAGCTGGCGTTCTGGATGGAGATGATCCTGGAGGGAATGCATCAGGCGCTGCGCCTGGCCCGCGAGGACCTCGATTCGACCATCACCTTCCACGAGCTGATGAAGTTCAATGTCTTGAGAACGGTGAAATAGGTTGCCAGTTGCCAGTTGCCGGTTGCCCGAAGGACAATCGGTACAGGCAACCGGAAACCGGCAACCATGGCCAAAGTCACAGCAGAAATCTCCGGCGATCTGACCAAGCAGATCGACCGCATCGTCCGCGATGGATGGTTTCCCGACGAGGAGACCGTGGTGCGGGAGGCGCTGCTGCAATTCGTCGACGCCAAATCGTTTCTGGGCGATTCGCCGCGGATGCTGCATCGCTTTGCGGCCGATGCTCTGAATGACTCGAAGCTGGAGACGGCACTGAAATTCGTCGACCGTGCGGTATCGCTGTTGTCGAATCAGAAAGTGACCGACTTCTCGCTCTATCAGAACCTCATCGAGCTTCGCGTGCAGATCCTTCTTGTCCTCGGCCGCAACGTGGAAGCACTCAGCTCTCTGGAGGAAGCGAAGGAATTGATGCCGAATAACCCGGCCATCGCGAGGTGGATTGATAAGCTCAAGAAGCAGCGTGCCTGACCGTGCGACATCGATACTCCTACCTCGACCCCGACCTCATCAAGCAACTTCTGGCCGAGATGGGCCTTCGCCGTCTCTTCAATCATCTATTGCTGCAGAGCGGCGGCGATGTCGAAGAGGCCATGCGCTGGATGCGTGCCCTGCAGGAGCGCGGTTACATCGATCCGAGCATCGACCTGGAAGCGTTTTTCGCGCGGCTGGTCGAAGAAAACATCCTCGGCCAGGACGCGAACGGCAACGTCGTTCTGGCCGCCGGCGGTGAGCGCCAGATCCGGCGCGACGCGCTCGACGAAATCTTCGGCGGTCTGCAGAAATCGATGACCGGCTCCCATTCCGTGAACAATGCCGGCCAGGGGACGGAGCGCCTGACCGAAACGCGGCAGTATCAGTTCGGCGACGATCCGATGTCGATCGATTCGATTCGCTCGATTCAGAACACCATGAAGCACACCGATCCCTCCGATCCAATCTTGATCACGGAGGAGGATCTGGAGGTCTTCGAGACGGAGCACAATTCGAGCTGCGCCACCGTGGTCATGATCGACATCTCGCACTCGATGGTGCTCTACGGCGAGGACCGCATCACGCCCGCCAAGAAGGTCGCGCTCGCTCTGACGGAGTTGATCATCAGCAAGTATCCCAAGGACGCCATCGACGTGCTGCTGTTCGGCGATGATGCGCGCGAAGTGCCGATCTCCGAGATTCCCTACGTGAAAGTCGGCCCGTATCACACCAATACCAAGGCCGGGCTCGAGCTGGCCCAGCGGATTCTTCGAAGGCGCAAGCACAACAACAAACAGATTTTCATGATCACCGACGGCAAGCCGTCAGCGCTTTTTGAAAATGGACGGCTGTACACGAATTCATTTGGCCTCGACATGAAAATCGTCAATCGCACGCTGGAGGAGGCCGATCGCTGCCGGCGTTCGGGCATCCCCATCACGACCTTCATGCTGGCCACCGATCCGATGCTCGTCAATTTCGTCGAGCAGCTCTCGAAGATCAACCGCGGCCGCGCCTTCTACTCGTCAGTCGACCGACTGGGCGAATACATCCTGGCCGACTACATCCGCAATCGCCGGAAGTTTGTGCACTGACTACGTCAGCCCGAAGAGTGGCAAATACCTCGGCGCGAACTCGGCGAAGATCAACAGAAAAAAAATCGGTACGGCGAACAGTGCCGCTGCGAACGCCCCCGCGTCCCGCCATGATTTGTTTGCGCTTCGGGCATAAGCGACCGCCGAGAAGATCGCCAGTCCCCCGGCGGCAATGGCTGCCGGCACGGCGATCAAAATGTCGGGCCGATCGAATTTTCCGGCGAACAGCAGTTGAAAACCGTTGCGGATGAATGTTGTCCGAAATCCTGCCATCAAAATCCAGAAAGCGCCGCTGACGGTACCGAGGGCGTAGCCGAATTTGTTGTGCCGGAGCGAGAGGATCGCCGCCGCGAGATAGGGAATGGATTCGAACGTATGAAGCATGCGAATGCTGCGGTCAAAAACCGCCGACACGCCCAGGACCGCGACGAAGCAAAGCGCGCAGATCGCGGCTGCGAGCTCGTTCTTTTTCATCAGCCAATTGTTACGTTGCCCGCGTCCCGACGTTAACAGCGCCCGCGGAATCGCCCGTCGCGCCCGGCGGTTCCATTCTCCAATGTCCAAGTTATTTGCCCTGGCGGCACTCCTCGCCACCGCTGCGTCCGCCAACGAGCTGTCCTACAAATCGCTGCAGTCCCGCGCCGGATCGACCACGCCCATCTTCGATCACGGCATTCACGGGGAGGGGCAGATCGTGGCCTTCCTCGACACCGGCGTCGATTACGATTCCTGCTTCTTTGTCGAAGCCGACGGCTCGCGCCCGCCCATCAACACGCGCCTCGACGGCAACAACGTCGATCTGAGACGCCGAAAAATCGTTGCATATGACTTCCTGTATTCATGTGACCAATTTCCGGCCGCCACCGGCTGCGACGATCCGAATTCTCCCGACGCGTGGGACAACCAGGGGCATGGAACGCACGGCGCCGCCAGCGCGGTCGGGGATCGCGCCACGCCGATCGCGCATGACTACGGCGATTCGATCGCTCCCGGCGCGAAGCTCATCGTGCAGGACGCCGGTTACATCGGCGGCGACAATTGCTCGCAGCTCCCCGGAATCGGATGCCCCGTCAACCTCACTCCCATCCTCGAGCAGGCCTATCGCCAGGGCGCGCGCATTCATTCGAATTCGTGGGGCGATCGTCAGAGCGTCGCGCCGCCGCTGAATCCTCCCACCGCCAATTACCCGCAGTCAGCTTACGACGTCGATGCCTTCGTCTGGTCGCATCCCGACATGCTGATCGTCTTCAACACCGGCAATCTCGGCTCGAGCGGCAAGGCGCCCGCCGGCTCGGTTTCAGCGCCGGGCACCGCCAAGAATGTCCTGCAGGTCGGCGGGACGCGAGATGGGAATCACTACGCCGACGACGCACTCTCCAGCTTCACGCTCTTCGGTCCCACGCGCGATGGGCGCATCAAACCCGATCTGGTCGGGCCGGCATACGTCATGACCGGCGATGCCAAGTCCATTTCTCGCGGCCAGACGTGCTCCATGACGTTTCAGCCCGGCACGTCGTGGGCCTCTCCGTCCATTGCCGGCGCGGCGGCGCTCGTTCGGCAGTACTTCACCGACGGCTACTATCCGAGCGGGACGCCGAAACCCGCGGATCGCATGACGCCCAGCGCCGCGCTGCTCAAGGCGACGCTGATCGCCTCCGCGCATCGCGTTCCGTTCATCACGGTTTCCAATGCCCAGGTTCCGACGAAACCGACGCCGTCGAACGAGCAGGGATTCGGTTTCCCGGTCCTGGCGGACGCGCTCTACTTTCCGGGCAACGCCGTCAAACTCCGCGTGAAGGATGTTCCGCGCGAGGCCGGTCTGGCCGAAGCTGAAACTGCGACGATGCACATCTCCGTTCGCGCTGGAAGTCCTCTGAAAATCGTCCTGGTCTGGACCGATGCTCCCGGGCCGTCGCTGGTCAACGATCTCGATCTTCGCGTCACCGATCCTGCCGGCAGCATTTTCCTCGGCAATGGTCAGCCCGATCACGTGAACAATGTGGAAGTGGTGTCGATCCCGGAGCCCCTGGACGGCATTTATGCGATTGCGATCTTTCACCCAGGCTTCGGCCGTCAGGGTTACGCGCTGGTCATGACCGGCGACCTCTCCGACGCGGTCCTGCGCTCGCGGGCTGCGCGGCACTGATCGCTATAATCCGCCCTCCATGTTGTCCCGCGAGTATCTCCGCGAGAACGCGGACGCCTATCGCGTCGCGCTGAAGAATCGCGGCGCGAAGGTCGACTTCGATCGCTTCCTGGAGCTCGACTCCGACCGGCGAAAAACGATCGCGCGCGTCGAGACGCTGAAGAATCAGCGCAACGTCGCGTCGCAGGAAATCGCGGCGCTGAAAAAGAACAAACAGGACGCGACAGCGCAGATCGATGCCATGAAGCGCGTCGGCGACGAGATCAAACAACTCGATGAGCGCCTGGCCGCGATCGAGGACGATCTGCGCGCGCTGGAGCTCGGCCTGCCCAATGTCCCCGACCCGTCGGTTCCGGTCGGCAGCGACGAATCGGCCAATCGCGTCGAGCGCACGTGGGGCGAAAAACCGAAATTCGATTTCCCGCCCAAGCCGCACTGGGACCTCGGCGAAGCCCTTGGCATCCTCGATTTCGATCGCGCCGCCAAGATCACCGGTGCGCGCTTCGCGTTGACGTTGGGCGCGGGCGCGCGGCTCAATCGCGCGCTGATCGATTTTTTTCTCGATCACAACACCGAGCGCGGTTACAAAGAGGTCGTTCCGCCCTACATCGTCAACGCCGATTCACTCCGCGGCACCGGCCAGCTTCCAAAATTCGAAGAAGATCTTTTCAAACTCACCGATCGCGATTACTACCTCATCCCTACCGCCGAGGTGCCGCTGACCAACATCCATCGCGACGAGATCCTCGATGGCGCGACGCTTCCGCGTTTTTACACCGCCTATTCGCCCTGCTTCCGCAGCGAAGCGGGCTCGTACGGCAAGGACACGCGCGGTCTGATCCGGCAGCATCAATTCGAAAAAGTCGAGATCGTGAAATTCACGACGCCTGAAAACTCGTGGAACGAGCACGAACGCATGACCGCCGATGCCGAGGCCATTCTGCAGGAGCTTGGCCTTCACTATCGCGTCGTGACGTTGGCCACCGGCGACATGGGATTCGGTTCCGCGAAGACGTACGACATCGAAGTGTGGCTGCCCGGGCAGAACACCTATCGCGAGATTGCGTCGAGCACGAATTTCACTGATTTTCAGGCCCGCCGCGCCAACATCCGCCATCGCACCCCGGACAAGAAAATCGGGTTCGTGCACACGCTCAACAGCTCGGCCATGCCGGTGGGCAGGACGCTGGTCGCGATTCTCGAGAACTTTCAGGACGACGATGGCACGGTGCACATTCCGAGAGCGCTGCAACCGTACATGAAGGGTCTGTCGCGCATCAGCCTTTAACCGTTTCACCACAGAGGCACAGAGGACACAGAGTGTGTCGGTCTAACTCTGTGATCTCTGTGTCTCTGTGGTGATATCCGTCTCGATCAGCGCGCCCTGACCGCCGCCGGAGCCTCAGGGGCGCTGGCAGCGTCAAAGAGGACCTCGTAACGGAGATCGGTCGCGCCGACGCGAATCTCATCGGCGTTGCGCAGGATGGAGTGGAAAATCCGTGTTCCGTTGAGCCACGTTCCGTTGCGGCTCTTCAGATCCTCGACCACGTAGCCTTCCGGCCCGCGAAAGATCCTGGCGTGATGGGAAGAGACGCCGAGGTCGTTGAGCTGGATTTGGTTGTCGTTCTGGCGGCCGACCAGATACTCGTTCTCGATCAGCGGAATGACCGTGCCGGCGCCGTCGCCGCTCATGATGAGTAATTGTGCAACGGTTTTCTTTACAACATCTTTATATGATAATGTCGCATCTTCTGAGATCAGCAGGCTGGTGTCGTCTCCGGTCAGGTCGTGAACAGTGGTGTCGCTGGTGAGCTCCTTGAGCGACTGCCGCAGTGTCACTTCCTCGATCTGCGGAACGGGTCCGGTCTGACCATCGCGATCGGACAGGCGTTCCTGCGACGCCTCGATCAACTTGTTGGCCATGAGGCCGTACACCAGGCGATAAACCTGGAAGGCCTCGGCCTCGGTGTCGCGGCAGATCTCTTCCAGCGTGCGCTGGCCGTTGATCAGAAAAAGAATGCGCCACTCGTCGAGCGACAGCGTGATCTTCTCCGTTTCCGGGTCCGCCACCACTCGAAACACGACTTCGCTGTCGGGCAGCAGGCGAAGGCACTCCGCCCATTCGTCGATCCGGCGTGCGCCCTCCATGATGAGATTGGAGAGATCGATCGAGATCGTGACAGCCTGCGGCGGCAGATCGATGGCGTCATAAAACGCGAAATCGCCCCCCTTCCACACGAAGACGTCGTAGATCACTTCCGAGACCTGTACCTTGAGGTAATCGTCGAGCTCCGACTGCGTGAGGGCTCCGGTCTGCAGCGCCAGATCACCCCACCGCCCGCCCGAGCGCAACATCAGGTCATCGATCTCGGCGGCCTTCTCGCGCGCCAGCTTCTTCCTTCGAAGGAGGATCGTTCCGAGTCGAAGATTCTCCTGATTGGAGGCGGCGTAGATCACGGCGCCGCCGCGAAAGAACACGTAGGCGTCTTTCTCCACCAGCCGGAGGGTCAGCATGCCCGTTTTGCGCGTTGAACTGAGAAACGCCAACACGTCGGGCAGTTTGAAGACATCGAGACTTCCCTGGAGTGAAACAGGACCCATGCTGAAGTGTCGATTGTACAATCGACACGCCCGATGCAGCGCGCTTCCCACCACGCCGTCCTGGCTGGCTTCCTCGGCTGGACGCTCGACGCGTTCGATTTCTTCGTGGTGGTGTTTCTGCTCGACGTCCTGGCCAAGCAATTCACGGTGACCAAAGGGCACATTGTCGCGACGCTCACCGCCACGCTCGTCTTCCGGCCGGTGGGAGCGATCATCTTTGGAATGCTGGCGGACCGGTACGGCCGCCGCATTCCGCTGATGGCCAACGTCGTCTACTTCTCGCTGATCGAGCTTCTGTCGGGGTTCGCGCAGACCTACACCCAGTTTCTGATCCTCCGCGCGCTATTCGGCATCGGGATGGGAGGGGAGTGGGGCGTCGGCGCCTCGCTGGCCATGGAGCAGGTGCCGCGGAAATGGCGCGGCGTCCTGTCGGGCGTTCTGCAGAGCGGTTACTCGATCGGTTATCTGCTGGCCGCCGTGGCCACGCGCGTCGTCCTTCCCAATCCGCACCTGGGATGGCGGTGGATGTTCTGGCTGGGCGCGCTGCCGGCGCTGTTGGCTTTGTACATTCGTACCAAAGTACCGGAGTCGGAAGCGTGGAAAGAGCATCGAGCAGCGAATTTTCGTGCGATGTGGCTGGCGATTCGCGGTCACGCCAAGGGCTTCGCGTATCTGGTCGTGCTGATGACGTTCATGATGTTTCTCTCGCACGGCACCCAGGATCTCTACCCCGACTTTCTGAAGGAGCGGCATGTCGCCGCGACGATGATTCCCTGGATTGCCATCCTCTACAACGTTGGCGCGGTCTTGGGAGCCGTGATCTTCGGACAGCTTTCGCAACACATCGGCCGGCGCTACAGCATGATCGCGGCGCTGGCGGTGTCTCTTTGCGTCATTCCATTCTGGGCGTTCGGCAATACGGTGGGCGTCCTGGCAACGGCCGCTTTCATCATGCAGATGGGCGTGCAGGGGGCGTGGGGAATCATTCCGGTGCATCTCAACGAGCTGGCGCCCGATTCCGTTCGCGGATTGATGCCCGGGCTGGCATACCAATCAGGGATTCTGATCGCCGCGCCCACAAACACGATCGAGCACATTCTTCACGCCCACGTCGGATATTCATGGGCGCTGGCGGGATTCGAGCTGGTGGTGATCGGCGTGCTCGTGATCGTGCTGCTGTTAGGCCGCGAGGAGCGCGGGCGGAGCTTCTACTCCGGCGACCTCGTCATCGAGAAGGAGTGAGGGCGCTGCGAAACAGATCGATCGTCCGTCGCCACGCGTCTGCGGCCGCATCCGGCTTGTAGACCTCTTTGCGCGCGTCGTTGAAAAAAGCATGACTCGCGCCGGGATAGACGACCAGCTGCACGTTCTTGCCTGACTTTTTCAGTTGCTGCTCGAGTTGTCGTCCCTGCTCCGGCGGAACGCCCTGATCTTTCTCACCGTAGATCAGCAGGATCGGCGCACGAAGATTGTTCCAGTCCATCTGCACTTTTTGGAATCCGCCGTAGAAGCTGACGACTGCACCGACTTTCGCGCCTTCTTCCGTCCCGGTGTACTGCGCCAGCGCGCCGCCCATGCAGAATCCGACCACGCCGTATGTTTTCGAGGTGCATGTCGGTTGCTTGACGAGCCACTCGCCCGCGCCGGCGATCTCGCGCTCGGCGCGGTCGGAATCGAACTCCATCAGCATTTTCCCGGCCTCGTCCGGCGACTTCGCCGTCTTGCCGTGGTACAGATCGGGCGCGATCGCAGAAAAGTTTTCCTTGGCAAATCTGTCGACGACGTCCTGAATGTGCGGAACCAGTCCCCAATATTCTTGAATGACAACGACCGCCGGCCCTTTTCCGGCGAAATACCCCTGGCACGTATGTGCGTTAGATGGAAACTCGACGCGCTGACCCATGGTTTACGCGCGGATTATAATTAAGGAGGCGCAGGGGGGAAGGGATGGGTGCCATGACCAAGGAACAGCTCAAGAGCCTAGCCAGACGCCCGCGCTGCCCGCGCTGCAACTTCGACAAAACAATCGGCAACGCGCTGTGCCGCCGCTGTCGTACGAAGTTGCCGGCTCAAATGCGGGCCGGTTTGGAGGGCATTCCCTCGAAGGACACCTGGATCGTGACGCGCGCGCTTCGCGCGGCCGCGAATTACTTCGACGTCCATTTCTCGTCCGTCCGAAGATTCGGGGGCGGCAAGAAACGCTAGTGCGTTTTGATTGAATCTGCGAAGGCGTTGAGTCCCGCTTCACGCGCGACGCGTGCCACGGCGGCCTTGTCGGCGCCGGCTGCCAATTCCGACTGGAGGATCTTCAACTTGGCCGCGGGCGGAACCTTTGCCCACGGCGTCAATTTCGCGTCCTGCAGCTTCTTGTTCAGCACCACGGTGCTGTTCTTGTTCGCCGAGTAACGCATCTCCTTGCCGCTCACCGGCGAGGTCGTGATCACTTCGTTGTCCTCGACCAGCGCTGATTTCTGTTCCACGCGATCCATCGCCACTGCCGCGACGGCATTGCGACTTTCCGCCATGACCGGCTGCGGCGGGGGAGGCTCGGGGGCGGATGCGGTGGCGGGGGGGAGAGCCGGCGTTTCAGGACGGTCGCGCTTCGCGGCCTGCTTCTCGCGCATCAGAGGCGCGGCGGGAGCAACGTCGAGACGTCGTCCGGCCTCTTCCTTTCCCTTTGCTAGCGCAGGTTTCGGAACAGCCTGGGGCTGTGCCCGGTAGGCCGCGGGAATCCTGGCTGGCTCTTGCGCGGCGGGCGGGTTTTGTTCGAGTCGCGACAAGAGTTGGAGTCCGAGGTAGGCGGAGGAGACCAGGATTAGGATGGAGGCCGCTACTCGAAGGTTGAAGGCCACTGCTTTCGACAATCTCTCGCGCTCCTTCTCGGCGTTGAATCGCAGCTCTTTCGGGATCTCCCGTTTGATGCGCTCCGCCAATCCGGCCGGTGGCTTCGGCACCGGAGCCAGCGTCAACTTCCGCTGCAGATCAGCTTTTCTGTTCGCGTTCATCGTTTTTCCTCATCCAGCGCTGCCTCTAGGATGGAAAACGCCTTGTGCAATCGCTTGCGCACCGCCACGCCGGTGATGTTCTCGATGCGCGCGATTTCCTTCACTGGCAGGCCGCCCCAGAAGTGAGCGGCCACCGTGAATCGCAAATCTTCTGGAAGGGTCATGACCGCTGCCCGCAACCGTTGGCCTTCTTCGCGCTCGCTGATCATCTGATCGGCGGTCGGCGAATCGTCCGGCATCTCCGGCGATCCCGCTTCGTCCAGCGAGGTGATCCGCCGCGGCCGCCGGATGTGATTCAAAAACGTCGTGTATGCGATGCGATAGAGCCATGTGAAAAATTGTGACCGGCCGTCGAACCCGTCCAGGGCCTCCCATGCTTTCCGATACGTCTCCTGCGTCAGATCGGCGGCCAGGTCGCCGTCGCTGCACAACCGATACAACGATGCATAGACCGCGGAGTATGTCCGTTCGACGAGCTCTTCCGCGGCGCTTCGATCTCCACCGCGTGCGGCGGCCAGGAGCCGGCCTTCTTCGTTCCAGGGCGCCAGCACCTCATGCTCCGCCGCCGGAGCAGCAAATGGCGCAACCTTCTCCACACAAGTTGGACACTGCTCCGCGACAGTTGGAAACCACGGCAGCAGTTATGCTAACCGATGATGGTCCGCGCGATCGCACTCGTCCTCCTGGCAGCCATTTCACAACCGACAGCGGAATGGGATCAATGGCGCACGCAGCGTCGCGCCCGCCTGTTGAGCGAAGACGGCTGGCTGACGCTGGTCGGACTCTACTGGCTTCACGAAGGAACAAACAACATTCCGCCGCTCCGTGCCCAGTTCGTGTTGAAAAACGGCCACGTCACACTGCTCCCGGGAACGCCGTTGCGCGATGACACTGACCCGAAGGGACCGACCATCATTCGCTCCGGAACCCTGTCGTATCAGGTCATCAAGCGGGGCGACGTGAAAGGCGATCGATTCGGCATTCGCGCGAAAGACACGAAGAGCGAGGCCAGAAAGAATTTCAAAGGCCTCGACTACTTTGCGTTCAGTCCCGCCTTCCGCGTCACGGCGCACTTCGAGCCCTACAAACCCCCCAGGAAAATCGCGATCACCAACGTCCTCGGCATGACCAGCGACGAGACGTCGCCGGGCGCGCTGGTTTTCAAGCTCAACGGGAGGCCCTACCAAATCGATCCGATTCTGGAGCAGGGCGAGACCGACCTGTTCATCATCTTCAAGGATGCCACCAGCGGAAGGGAAACTTACGGCGCGGCCCGCTATCTGTACGCGCATCCGCCCGATGCGAATGGCAATACGGTGGTCGACTTCAACAAGTCGTATAACCCGCCCTGCGTCTTCACCCCTTATGCGACCTGCCCGCTTCCGCCGCCGCAGAACCGGCTACCGATTCGCGTCGAGGCAGGGGAGAAAAAGTACGCCGGTCACGCGTGATTTTTTTCCGCCGCGATGATTTCGGCGACGCAGGCGGTGATCTTCTTCGCGTAATCGATGTGCAGAAATTCGTTCGGCCCGTGCGCGTTGCTGTGCGGTCCGAGGACGCCGGTGACCACGAACTGCGCCTTGGGGTAGCGCTCGCCGAGCATGCCCATGAAGGGAATCGATCCCCCTTCGCCCCAGGTGACGGCCGGCTTTCCGAAAACTGTTTGCGATGCGCGTTCGACCGCCGCCTCGAGCCACGGCTCGCTTTTGGGAGTCTGCCATCCGGTTGCACCTTTTTCGCACTCCAGCTTCACGCGAGCGCCGTACGGCGGATCCGATTCAAGCAGCGTCTTTAATTTGCGATCGATGTTGGTGGCGTCGAGCGTGGGGGGAAGTCGGATCGACAATTTGAGCGCCGTCATCGGGCGAAGGACATTGCCGCCTTGAACGAGATCGGGCAGGCCCGCCTGGCCGGTGATCGAAAGAGTCGGGCGCCAGGTCCGATTCAGCAACAGCTCGATCGGATCGTCGCTCATCGGCTTCATCCCCGCCACCCACGGGAAATTGTCATCGATGTCGTTGCCCAAAACTTTGGCGGTCGCCCGCGCTTGATCGAGGCGATGCTTCGGAATCTCGTTGTTCAGCCAATCGGGGAGGATGCGACCGGTTTTCGAATCTTCGAGTCGATCGAGAAGAATTCGCAGAATTCGAAAACTCGACGGAACGATGCCGCTGCCGTCGCCGGAATGCACGCCTTCGGTGAGAACTTCGACGATGAGATTGCCGATGATCGATCCGCGCAGCGACGTCGTCATCCACAGCTGATCGTAGTTTCCGCAGCCGCTGTCGAGGCAGATCACCAGACTCGGCGTGCCGATCCGCTTGCTGAGCAGATCGATGTAGGCCGGCAGATCGGGTGAGCCGCTCTCTTCGCAACATTCAATGATGATGACGATGCGCGAGTGCTTCGCTTTCTGCTGTTGCACCGAACGGACCGCGGAAACGGCAGCGAATACTGCGTAACCGTCATCCGCGCCGCCGCGTCCATACAACTTGCCGTCGCGGCGTACGGGCGTCCACGGTCCCAGCCCCGACTCCCACCCGGTCATGGCCGGCTGCTTGTCGAGGTGGCCGTACATCAGGATCGTGGACGACGGATCGCCCTCGACGTCGATGAAGAGCAGCGGCGTCCGCCCCTCGATCTCGTGGACCTCGGCCCGGAGGCCCTGTCGCTCGACCCATTCGCGTGCGAGCGTAACTGCCTGATGCATGAAGCCGTTACGCTTCCAATCGGGATCGAAAAACGGGCTCTGATTCGGGATGCGGATGTAGCGCTCGAGGGTCGGGAGGGCCGAGCCGCTCCAGACATCATCAATGGAGGCGGAAAGCTGCCGTGCATCCATAAAGGTGGGCGAGCATATCCGTCCCGAAGGCGGTTATGAAGGATTTTCGCCTTCTTGCATTTTTCATGATATGGTGCGGGAGCCAGATCCATAATTAACGCACGTGTCCGATCCGAACGTTCTCGAAGTCAACCCGGGCGTTCCGGAGGTTGTGTTGGAGGGTTCTGTCCTCACGCAGACTCCGGACGTGGGGGTGCTCTACGAGCAGTATCGCGATCTATTAATGCACGTTGCGTGTCGCAAGTTCCGCGTTCCGGAACCGGACGGCGAAAATCTCATGCAGGAAGTTTTCCTCGCCTACATGCAGAGCGAGGCGAAGGTGGAGAACACCAAGGCGTGGCTGGTCGCGGCAATGTGCAACGCCTCGCGTCATTACTGGCGGACGCAGGCGCGCACCGAATCGCTGCCCGAAGACATTCACGATCACAGCGATCCGATGACGCATGGGCTGGCGGACCGATTCGCGGTCATGCTCACGCTGCGGCAGGCGCTGAAGTATCTGCAGCCGCGATGCCGCGAGACTTTGTATCTGCACTATTTCGAAGGGCGGTCGGCGATGGATGTCGCGCGCGAGCTCGACACCACCAACCGATACGCCGAGAAGTTGATCCACAATTGTCTGAAGCGCGTTCGTGAAATCTATTTCAGCATCACATCGGTGAAGCGGCCGTCATGATCATCGAACAGCACTACGACGAAGAAGTGCTCATCGGCCTGCTGGAAGAAGCGGAGCGCGACTCGCACGCCCAGAGCTGCGACACGTGCGCGGGCACACTCGAGTCGCTCCGTGATCTGACCGGCGCGCTGCGTGACGGCAGCGTGTGGGACGAGCGTCCACTCTCCGAGACGCCGTCGACCAAGACGACCAACATGCTGCGCGCCTTCGCCGGGCGCGCGAAGGCCGAGGACGCCGCCGCCGGCCTGATCGTGGCGAAGCTACTGTCAGCCTCGCCCGAAGAGCGCTCGGCACTGCTGGAAAAGAATCCGCAGTGGCGGACGGCAGGGGTGGTGCGGCGGCTGTTGAAGGTCGTCGACGACAAGAATTTCTCGGATCCGAAGCTTGCTGCCGAGATTTCAGCGTTGGCGGTCGAAGTAGCCGAGTCAGTCGAAGCGGAACGCTATCCGTTCGACACGATCATGAAGTTGCGAGCGCTGG
Organism: Thermoanaerobaculia bacterium; assembly: GCA_035636095.1. Classification (GTDB taxonomy): domain Bacteria; phylum Acidobacteriota; class Thermoanaerobaculia; order Gp7-AA8; family Gp7-AA8; genus Gp7-AA10. The sequence continues at coordinate 69,507 of DASPZU010000053.1, read as the reverse complement.
CGTGGCGCGAGCGCGGATATGCATTGATGTATATCGGCGCCTTCCCAGAGTCGCTTGCGGCGCTTGATCGTACCGACGAATGTCTCGCGGCGTGCGCAGTTTCGGATTACGACCATGCCCGAGCCGGAATGTATCGAGCTTTGATCTACCGCGAGCTTGAGAGATTCGCCGAGGCACTTTCGATCATTCGAGAGGCGCGGCCCGTATTTGAGGCGTATGGGGATAAGAAACGTGTTGCTGTCGCTGATTCCACCGAAGGGCTAGTGCTCGTTGCGATGCGCAGATTCTCGGAGGCGTTAAGGATCCACGTCCGAGTTGCGGCGGATGCAACACTTGACGAAGAATCACGTGCATGCGCGTTAATCAACGCCGGCCTGTGTTACCGGGAACTTGCGCTCTTTTCGGAAGCGAAGAGGAGTTACGCTCAAGCGATCATCGCGTTCGATAGGCTAGCCTTGGTCTCCAGACGCGCGACCGCTCGCTGGGGTATCGCGCGCGTGCTTTTCGACGAGGGTCGGTTCGAAGAGTCGCTCGTTTTGCTGACTCAAGTTCGGGCAGAATTCCAAGAACTCGGCATGTCAGAGGACGTCGCAACGGCTTCGCTGCACGCTGCGGATGCCCTCCTTGTACTCCAGCGTCCAGCACAAGTCGCACACCTTTGCGGCTCCGCGATGGAGTACTTCGAGAAGGCGGGACTAGCGTATAGCCAGGCCGCGATGACCGCCCTCGCATATCTCCGCGAAGCTGCCGACAAAGGCACACTCAACTCCGCCAAGATCGACCACGTCAGGAACTTCTTCAAGATCCTGCCGAAACAGCCCAATCTGCTCTTCGCTTTTTCCGCCTAAGCCCCCGGGTTCTGACAATTTTGTGACCCGGATCACTTTTTAGGGTAGGGAAATGTCTTGCGCCGTCACTCCTAGGCTAAGGGTGCCCTTGCAAAGCAGGGCCCTCTCTCGCGAGCCATAAGGAGGGTGTATGCGTCGTTCTCTCTCGGCTAGGGTTGCAGCGCTCGTTTTCGTCACCTTTATGGCGACGGCGCCAGCGTTTGCAGCGCCCCGCCGCGACGATTCGCCGATCGGCGGAATCGAGCAAACTATCAGCCGCATCTTCAAACAGATCGTGGAAGTACTCGATTTGATTGAAGGCGCCGTCCCTAAATAGGCACTCCGTTTCACTCTCCGAATACAATACGCCGCACTTTCGCTAGAGAAGGCGGCGGATGACGGAAGTTCTTTCAGTTCGCGAGATCGTTAAGACATTTGGCGCCGTCCGAGCAGTGGACGGCGTTTCCTTTTCTGTCCGAAAAGGGACGATCACCGGCCTCCTCGGCCGCAACGGCGCCGGCAAAACCACCACCATCCGGATGATCACCGGGATCTTCTACCCCGATTCCGGTTCGATCGAATGGCCTGACGGACACGGCCGCAACCCGCAGGATCGCATTGGTTATTTGCCGGAAGAGCGCGGCCTCTATCGTCAGATGAAGCTGGTCGAGCAGCTGCTCTTTCTCGCTGAGATCAAGAATCGACGTGGTCCTGAGGTCGTTCGTGCGGTCGATCGCTGGCTCGAGAAATTTGAGCTCACTGAAAAGCGAAATGCGAAGGTAGAGGAGCTCTCGAAAGGCAATCAGCAGAAAGTGCAGCTTATCGGCGCGCTGCTGCATGACCCGGATCTGATCGTCCTTGACGAACCGCAATCCGGCCTCGATCCCGTCAACATGGTTCTCGTCCGCAACTTGCTGCGCGATCTCAAAGAGGAGGGCAAGACGATCCTTCTATCGACGCACATGATGGGTGAGGCCGAGCGGATGGCCGACGACATCGTGTTGGTGCATCAAGGCAAGGTTGTTCTCTCTGGACCGCTCGATTTCATCCGCGCGTCGTACGGCAAGAATACGCTGCACATCGAATTCGATGGCGATGGAGCCTTCCTCGAGACCTTGCCTCAAGTCAAGCGGGCGATGATCGTCAACAACGCCGCCGAACTTAGCCTGGCTGAGGGCGCCGATCCCCAGCAAGTTCTAGAGGCTTCGCTCAACCGAATTCGAATTCAAAAGTTCGAACTCGCGACTCCTTCGTTGGAACAAATCTTCATCGAGAAGGTCGGAGCGGAGACGCTCGAGCCGGTTCATTAGCCCCGCCGTTTTCGTCAAGGGGAAGGAACAACTGCGCTTCGCGCAGTTGTAGTTTTGCGACGTATGAGCGCACGCGGCTCACCGTCTCCCTCGGGTTCCCATTACCTTCGAGAAGATCGCGCAAGTATCCGAGAGCAGTGATTGCATAGACGTTCAGTTTTGCATCTACAAATTCCTTCAAGACTTCGTTTGCAAGCTTTCTGGCACTTTCAATTTGACCGATGGTTACAAAAGCATCGACCATGTGAAGCCCTGCTTCGCCGGCTTCCTCGGGCATCTGAAGGCTCAGAAAGTATTCCCGAATTGGCTTCAGGAGAGAGAGAGCTTTGTGAGCGTGGCCGCTGTCAAGCAAGACCTGAGCTAAACCCCAATTCGCGCGAATGACTTCTATGGGCATCTCCAGCGCTTGGAAGATTTCTCGTGCCCGCTCATGCGAGGTTACGGCATCGCTAGTTCTGCCAAGGTAGCGGTACATACAACCAAGGCCGTTACAGATGGTTGCGATCGTATAAGGGTCATCCAACTCAGATAGCTGACGGAGCGCGCTCTCATAGCGGATCCGCGCGCCATCGAAGTCACCTCGTCGCCAGTGGACCATCGCATGGATCACATCGCAGTGGATTTGTCGGCGGACGTCACCTATTTCAGCGAACGTTTGTCGCGCGGCTTCAGTGAGCGCAAGCGCTTCACCATCCACCGCAAGAAAAGAAACACCTGCGCGTGCGTAGATGGTGGCCGCCTCTTCGTCCGATAGCGCAGGCTCTTGGCGAAAAGAGGCCTCTGCAGTTAGAAGGGCGTGCTTCGCGGCATCGTAATCGTTCATGTATCGATGTGCTACACCAACTTCCCTCCATGCTCGCCCCCTCAGATATGCGGAAAGAGGCGGCGGATAGTTTGCTGACGCGGAGCCTGTCCCAATCGCAAGGGCAAGAAGAGAGAATGAGACACACTTGGTGGGTTCGGTCTCGAGGTGGTTATACGCAAACTCGCACAGCTCCATCACCATCCCCGCCGTCCGCCACCCTTCCGGAATCTCGATGTCGTCCACCGATGCGCCGCTTGCCACGAGCTCGCGCACGATCGGGCGGGCGGCTTCGCGCTCCTCCGCGATCTGTTCCATCACTGCGAACAGTTGTTCTTTGTTCATCGTCGATCCCTCCCGTACCGCTCGCGCGCCTGACGCAGGCAGCGCGCCACCAGCTTCTTCGCGTACGCCGGTGTGATGTGCAATTGCGCCGCGATTTCAGGGATGCTGTAGCCGTCGAGGTAGTGCAGCCGCAGCGCGAGCTGACAGCGCGAGGTCAGACATCCGAACGCCTCCCGCGCCGCGATTTTGTCGGGCAGAGAGTCGGTGATCCTCGCGAATTTCGGGTCCGGCTTGTCGACCATCTCCGAGGACAGCTCCACGTCCCGCGACCGCATCCGCAGATAGTGCCGGCAGGCATTGCAGATGGCCCCCAGGAACCAGGCCCGCCGGTCGCGGATGTCGTTGAACTTGAGAAAAAACGCCAGAAAGACCTGATGCGCCAGCGTCTGCGCATCGCTCTCCGAAACATGAAAGCGATCGACCGCCACGCCGATCATCAGCGGCACGTTGTGGTTGTACACGGCGTCGAAGTCGATGCCGCAGCGCGATAAGGCAGTCGACTCCTGATCCGCGACGACGCTCATGCAAAGGAGTGACGGGTAGGCTGCAAATGATACCCTCTTGCCTGCCATGCGGAAGCTCTTCGCGGTCCTCAAACGCGAATACATCCAGGCCGTCCGGAAGAAGATGTTCATCTTCATGACGCTCTTTTTCCCGGTCCTGATGTCGGGCGTGATGATTCTTCCCGGCCTGATGATGGCCAAGAGCCTCACCGGGAAGAAGGTCGCCGTGGTCGACGGTACAGGTCAGCTGCGCGACGCCTTCACCAAAGAGCCGAACGCGCCAAAGAGGAAAGCCCGCCGCCGCGACCTCCCCTTCGAGCTCAACATCGAATACGTCGATGCCCTCGACAAGAACGTCACCGATGCCTCCAAGCCCTATCTGACGCGATTGACCAGCCGCGAAGCCGACAAGCTCGATGCCATTCTGGTCGTGCCGCCGGACGCATTCGACAGCGACAAGGCGAAGATGATTTTCTACAGCCGCGCCGCCACCGACCTGATCACGGAACAGGCGCTCGGCTCGGGTGCAAACCGGGCCATCTACCGCCACCGGTTGCTCGCCCGCGGGATCGATCCCGAGGCGCTCGACAAACTGACGCGCGACGTGCCGGTCGACACCGTGCAACTCTCGAAGAGCGGCGAGCAGAAAAAGGGGGGCGAGCTGAACTTCATCATCGGCTTCATCTTCGCCGCGCTCCTCGTCATCCCGTCGCTCGTTTATGGACTCGAGATCATGCGCGGCATCATTCAGGAAAAGAGCGATCGCGTGGTCGAAATCCTCATCTCGTCGATGTCGCCGCGTCAGCTTCTGACCGGAAAGGTGACCGGAATCGCACTGGTCGGTCTCACCCAGCTGTCGGTATGGATCCTGGTCGGATTGGGTATGGCGACGTTTGGAGCAGCGACGGCCATGATGGCGGGCGTAAATCTGATGCAGTTTCTCCGTCCGATCGTTTTCGTCTACTTCGGGATTTTCTTCCTTTTGGCCTACTTCACGTTCGTGTGCATCTACGCCATCGGCGGCGCGGTTTGTAATTCCGAGAAAGAGGCGCAACAGCTCATCGCGCCGATCTCCATGATCATGATGCTGCCGTGGTTCCTGATGGTGGCCATCATCACCAACCCCGACTCGTCGCTGTCGGTCGGCTTCTCGCTGTCGCCGGTGTTCGGGCCGATCACCATGTTCGTGCGCACGCTGGTCTCCGAGCCGCCGGTGTGGCACATCCTGTTGTCGATCGCCATCTCGATCGCGACCATCCTGGCCTTCTTCTGGGTGACCGCCAAGATCTTCCGCGTCGGCATCCTCTCTTACGGAAAAAGACCCACCATTCCTGAATTGTGGCGCTGGCTCAAGGTGGCCTGATACCATCCGTCCGCAACCGCGGAGGTGTCGATTGGAGATCAGGACTCTCAACGATATCTACGCCGTCACGTGCACGCTCGACCGCCCGGCGGCGTTGAAAGTAAAACGCGATGGACGATGGGTTGACGTCACCGTCGCGGAGTTTCGGGACACGGTTCGCTACTTTGCCACCGGCCTTCGGCTGCTGGGGGTGAAGCCGGGCGATCGGGTCGCGATTTTGTCCGAGAACCGCCCGGAGTGGCCGATGAGCGACTTCGCGATCCTGGCCAATGCCGCGGTCACCGTCCCCGTTTATCCGACTCTGCTCGGATGGCAGATCGAGTACATCCTGAACGACTCCGGCTCGGTGGCGGTGATTTGTTCGACCGAGGAGCAGTTGCAGAAGATTCAGGAAATACGGTCGCACACGCCGCACGTCCACAACGTCATCGTATGTGAGGCGCGCTCGGCGCCGCCGAACACGCTGACGTTTCAGCAGGTGGTGGAGAGCGGCCGCGCCAACTTCGATGAGAAGCGATTCGAGGAGCTGCACGCCAAACCGCGGCCGGAGGATCTCGCCACCATCGTTTACACCTCCGGAACGACCGGCAATCCCAAAGGCGCGATGCTGACGCACGGCAACATCACCAGCAACGTGGTAGCGGCGCGGAACATCCTGCCGGTTGGACCGGAAACGGTCGCGATCTCGATCCTTCCCCTCTCGCACATCTTCGAGCGGATGGCCGACTACTTCTACTTCAACAAGGGCATCACGATCGCGTACGCCGAGAACGTCACGAAAGTGGGCGAGAACCTGCAGGAGATCAAGCCGCAGGTCTTCGCCGCAGTTCCCCGGCTGTTCGAGAAGATGCGCGAGCGGATCATGAATCAGGTTGCGACGCAGCCGGGCACGAAACAGAAGATCTTCCGCTGGGCCCTGAAGGTCGCCGAAGAGCGGCTGCCGTATCGCGTTGAAAAGAAGCCGATGCCGATCGGCTTGGCGATAAAGTCCGCGATCGCTGACAAGCTCGTCTTCCACAAGATCCTGGAACGCCTGGGCGGACGCGTGCAGTACGTCTTTTCCGGCGGCGCACCGCTATCGCCGGAGCTGGCGGCATTCTTCATCGGCGCGGGCGTCGAAATCCTCGAGGGCTACGGCCTGACGGAAACGTCGCCGGTCATTTCCGCAAACCTGCCCAACTTCCGCAAGATCGGCACGGTGGGCAAGATCATCTCGGGCGTGGAAGTGAAGATCGCTACCGACGGCGAGATCCTGGCGCGCGGACCGAACATCATGAAGGGTTACTGGAACAACCCCGAGGCGACGGCCCAGGCCATCGACCCCGAGGGCTGGTTCCACACCGGCGACATCGGCGAAATCGACAAAGACGGCTTCCTCAAGATCACCGATCGCAAGAAAGACATCATCATCAACGCCTATGGCAAGAACATCGCGCCGCAGCCGCTGGAAGCGCTGCTGAAGAGCTCTCCTTACATCGGCACTCCGGTGCTGATCGGAGACAAGCGCAAGTATGTGGCGGCTTTGATCGTTCCGAATTTCGAAAAACTGGAGCGCGACGCCGCGACCATGGGAATCGCGTTCAAATCTCGCGAAGACCTGGTCGCCAACGACCGCGTGAAGGCGATCTTTCAAAACGAGATCGATCGTTTCAATCGCAATCTCGACCGGCAGGAGAAGATTCGGCGATTCGCGCTGCTGGCGCGCGACTTCACGATCGAGAACGACGAGATCACGCCATCGCTGAAAGTGAAGCGCAAAGTGATCGACAAGAAATACAAGGACATCATCGATCAGCTCTACATCGACGACGGCGCGGAAGAAGAGCGGGAAGTGAAGAGGGCATGACGGTTCTCGAAGATCGGCGTGCTGAAGCCCGCCGCTCCCCAGATGCTTTCCGGATCGAGCGCGAAGGCGAGCTGGCCATGGTGTGGTTCGATCTGCCCGGCGAGAAGGTGAACAAATTCTCATCGACAGTGATGATGGAATTCGCCCGCGTCGTCGACGACATGGAGCGCGCCAGGGACATCCGGCGCATCGTCATCGCGTCCGGCAAGCCGACGATCTTCATCGCGGGCGCCGATGTCTCCGAATTCACCAAGGCCTCGACGCCCGAGCTTGCGCGCGAATACACGCGCTTCGGGCAGCAGACCTTTCATCGTTTTTCGAAACTGCCCCAGGTGAAAGTCGCCGCCATCAACGGCGCATGCCTCGGCGGCGGGTGCGAGCTGGCGATCAGTTGCGACTGGCGCGTGATGTCCGACAGTCCCAAAGCAACCATCGGGTTGCCGGAGACCAAGCTGGGCATCTTTCCGGCGTGGGGCGGAACGACGAAGCTGCCGCGGCTGATCGGCCTTCCTGCGGCGCTCGACATCATCCTCAAAGGAAAATCGCTCGACGGCCGGCGCGCAAAACGCGTCGGGTTAGTCGATGAGGTTGTCGCCGCTGCCATCCTTCTCGACGTCGCCAAACAGTTCACGACTCTCGGACAACGTCACGACGAGACGCGAACGCGGTTCTACATCGAGGGCAATCCGCTGGCACGCTCGGTCATCTTCAGCAAAGCGCGCAAAGCTGTCCTGTCCGAAACGCACGGGCATTATCCGGCACCGCTCAAAGCGATCGAGGTGATGGAGGCGGGGATGTCGGGCGGCGTCGAGCGCGGACTGGAGCGCGAAGTCGAAGAGGTCGCGCCTCTGATCCTGGGCGAGGTTGCGCAAAATCTGGTACGGCTCTTCTTCATGATGGAGGAGTCGAAGAAAGACAAGGTCGCAGCCAGGCCGCGCGACATCGCGAGCGTCGGCGTGCTGGGGGCGGGGGTGATGGGCGGGGGGATCGCGTACATCGTCGCGGACAAGAGTGACAGCGCCATCCGGATGCGCGACATCAACTGGAATGCGCTCGCGGGCGGACTCAAAGCGGCCGCCAGGATCTGGAAAAGGCAAGTCGAAACGCGCCGCATCACGCGCGGCGAGATGCAGCGCAAAATTGCGCGCGTCACGACCACCACTGACTGGACCGGTTTTCAACATGCGGACCTCGTGATCGAAGCGGTGGTGGAGAACCTCGACGTCAAACGCAAAGTCCTTGCGGAATTCGAATCGATCGCGAAGGATGGAGCGATCTTCGCCAGCAATACCTCGACCCTGCCCATCACCGACATCGCCGCGAACGCACAACATCCCGACCGCGTCGTGGGCATGCATTTTTTCAATCCCGTCGATCGCATGCCGCTGGTGGAAGTGATCCGCGGTGCGAAGACGTCCGATGAGTCGCTCGTGACCGTCGCGAATTTCGCGCGCAAGCTCGGCAAAACCGTCGTGATCTGCAACGACGGTCCCGGCTTCGTCGTCAATCGCGTGCTCGGCCCCTACATGAACGAGTCGGGCTTTCTGCTGGAGGAAGGCAACACCATCGAGTCGATCGACGCCGCCATGATCGACTTCGGCATGCCGATGGGACCGATGGCGCTGCTCGATGAGGTCGGAATCGACGTGGCCGCGAAAGTGGCCGGCATTCTCCGCGAACGCTTCGCGGGACGCGTGCAACAGCAATCGCGCGTCGTCGAAGTCCTCTATGCCGATCATCGCCTGGGCAAGAAAGGCGGGAAGGGTCTCTATTTTTACGAAAACAGCAAGCGGAGAGATCCCGACGCCGCGGTTTACAAACTTCTCGGCGTGAGCATGCCGCGTCCGGTGAACGCCAGGGAAGCCGTCGAGCGGATGGTCTTCGCCATGATCAATGAAGCGGCGCTGATCCTCGACGAAAAGATCGTCGGGTCGGCCGCCGAGCTCGATCTCGCGATGATCATGGGCACGGGTTTTCCGCCGTTTCGCGGCGGCCTGCTGCGCTACGCAGACTCGGTCGGTCCGCCCAACATCGTTGCGCGTCTCGACGAGCTGGCGTCGAGATACGGTCCGAGGTTCAAGCCAACCGAGCCGCTGCGGCGGCTGGCGGAGCGCGGCGGCAAATTCACACAGTGAACTTATCCGCGGCTCCTTCTCCGCTCACGGCGCGTGAACGCGCGATTTACTGGATCGTGCTCCTCGTCTGCGCCGCTTCGCGATTTCTCGCGATCGCGCGCTCCCTGTGGGATTGGGACGAAGCGCTCTTCTGTCTGGGCATGCGTTCGTACGACGTTGCCAGCCACCACCCGCATCCGCCCGGCTTTCCGGTCTACATCGCGGCGGCCAAGGTCGCACGTCTCTTCGTGAGCAGCGATTTCCGCGCGCTGCAGGCCGTCAATCTGATCGCGGCCGTTCTCGTTTTCCCCGCCATGTTCATGCTGGCGCGCGAGCTGCGCCTCAAGTTCACGACATCGGTGATCGCGGCCTCGTTGCTCGCATTTTTTCCGAACGTCTGGTTTTTCGGCGGGACCGGCTTCAGCGACGTCACGTCGATCACGCTGGTGATCTACGCCGTCGCGTTTCTGTTTCGCGGCTGCCGTGACTCGAATGCTTATTTCATCGGCACGTTTCTGCTTGCGCTTTCAGTCGGAATCCGACCGCAGAATCTGCTGGTCGGCATTTTCCCGGTTGCGATCGCGACGTGGTATCGCGCGCGCCAATCGGTCCGCGACGTCGGGTTCGCCGCACTGGTCGCGGCGGGCGTGGTCGGCGCTGCGTACGCCTCGGCCATTCATGCCACCGGATCGCCCGGGCCATACCTCAACGCCATCCGCGTGCATGGCGAATACATCGCGAAGGTGGACTCGTTCCGCAGTCTCGATCGTCCGCCGCTGTGGCGGCTGATCGACCGCTTCTTCGTCAAACAGTACCAATCCCCCGGTCTCAGCCTGGCGGCGTCGCTCTTTGTCGCGATCTCGATCTTCGGCGCGATCCGGACGCGCGATCGATCGATGCTGTACAACGCCGCGACATTCGCGCCCTTCGCGATTGCGGCGTGGCTGATGCTCGATCGCTACAGCATCAGCCGTTTCTCGATCGGATACGCCCCCATGTTCGCCATCTTTGCAGCCGACGGCATCGCGCGCATTTCCAGGCGCACCGATATCGAATCTCTTCTAGGCGCGGCGCTGATCGCCGGATTTGCGATCTACACCTGGCCGGCATTGACGATCGCCAGGCAGACGATTTCGCCTTCGGTCCTGGGCGTCGATGTTGTGCGGCAGCATCTCGATCCGCGTACGTCGGATCTTTACGTGGCGTTTCCCATGAGTCCTTTCATCGACTATTTTCTTCCGTACTACCCGTACCGCCAGGTGTTCGACGAGCGCGGACTTCCGCTGAGCACGCCCGATCACAAGGCGTACTTCCTGACCGAGGTCTATCACACCCAACCGGCGGGGTGGGTTTTTCGTCGTGAGCGCGGCGCGCTTTGGAACATCGCGCGGCGTCACTACTTTGAAGTCGCCCTCGAGCCCTTGCCGCAGTCGGCGCAATACGTCAGCGGTTGGTATCCGCCCGAGCGCCGCGGCGTCGAAGAATTGCGATGGATGGGACAGCATTCGGTGACACTGCTTCCACCGGCGAAAGGGACGACCAAGCTGCGAGCGCAGTTCGATGTGCCGGACGAGCTCATGCCGGCGCGTCCGACCGTGACATTCCTGATGAACGGTGCGGTGATCGATCGATTCCAACCGACGGAGGCGCATCTCGTACGCGAATATGAGGTGACGCCCGGACCGGCGAACAACACGCTGGAGATCACGATCGATCGCACGCTGCGATCCTCCGATCCGCGAGAGCTGGGTCTTCTGATTCGCTACTTATCGTGGGGGCCTGAATGAGAAATATGTGGATGCTTCTCATCTTCACCGCATGCGCGACGGCAATGCCGCCGAGGTCGGCGGCGCCCCCACTGTCGGCGGCGCTCCCACAAGGGTTCCTGCCGGTGGAGTGGGATGCGAATGCCGGCAAGCTGATGCTGCACGTCAATCACCTCGGCGACGACTTTCTCTACGTGGTGTCGCTGCCCGCGGGCGTCGGATCGAATCCGATCGGGCTCGATCGCGGCGAAGAGGGCGGCACGCATCTCGTCCATTTCGAGCGCGTCGGCCCGAAAGTCCTTCTCATCGAGTCGAACACCGACTTCCGCGCGCTGAGCAGCGACCCCAGCGAGCGTCGCGCGGTCGAGGACTCGTTCGCGCGCTCGGTGCTGTGGGGATTCAAAGTCGAGAAAAGCGAGGGGGAGGGAGTGGTCGTCGACGCCACCGAGTTTTTTCTCAACGACATGCACGGCGTCGCTAACCGTTTGCGTGTGACGCAACAAGGCAATTACGCCGTCGACAAGAATCGAAGCGCGATTTACCTGCCCCACACAAAATCTTTTCCGAAGAACACTGAAGTCGAAGCGACGCTGACGTTCGAAACGCGCGATCGTCCCGGCACGCTGGTCAGCGGCGTGACTCCGGTGCCGCAGCTCGTGACCGTGCGCGAACATCATTCGCTGGTCGAGCTTCCGCCGCCCGACTACAAGCCGCGCAAGCTCGATCCGCGAGTCTCGGCGTTTGGTGTCCAGTTCAACGACTACGCAAGTCCGTTCACCGGTCCGATCGAGAAGCGGTGGATCGCGCGACATCGGCTGCAAAAGAAAGATCCAAATGCCCCAATTTCGGAACCTGTCGAACCGATTGTTTACTACGTCGACAACGCCGTTCCGGAACCGATTCGCAGCGCGCTCGTCGAAGGCGCCTCGTGGTGGAACACGGCATTCGAAGCGGCCGGGTTCAGGAACGCCTTTCAGGTGAAGGTCTTACCGGCGGATGCGGATCCGATGGACATCCGCTACAACATGATCAACTGGGTGCATCGATCGACGCGCGGCTGGTCGTATGGGGGCTCGGTGATCGACCCGCGCACCGGCGAAATCATCAAGGGCAACGTCCGCCTCGGATCGCAGCGCATCCGCCAGGACGTTCTGATCGCAAGCGGACTCATTCCGCAATATGAGGAGCTGGGCGATCGCGCGCTGGCGGAGCTCGATCCCGCCACGTCGCCATCGCTCATGGCGCTGGCGCGCATTCGCCAGCTCTCGGCGCACGAAACCGGCCACACCCTCGGCTTCGCGCACAACATGGCGGCCAGCAGCTATGGTGGACGGGCGTCGGTGATGGACTACCCCGCGCCGTACGTGAAGATCACGAACGGCAAGCTCGATCTCTCCGATGCTTACGCGAAAGGCATCGGCGTCTTCGACATCTTTGCGGTTCGCTACGCCTACACGCAATTTGCGCCTGGCGCAAATGAGGATGAGGAGCTGGATCGGATGATTCGCGGCGCGAACATGCTTTTCATCAAGGATGAGGATGCCCGTCCGATCAGCGCCGCGCATCCGCTGGCATCGGTGTGGGACAGTCCCGGCGATCCCGTGAACATGCTTCGGCACGAGATGGAGGTGCGTCGCATCGCGCTCGAGCAATTCGGCCTGCGCAATCTGGCCGTGGGCGAGCCGCTGTCATCGCTCGAAGAAAAACTTCTGCCGCTATACCTCCATCATCGCTATCAGCTGGAAGCGGCCGCCAAGAGCATCGGCGGCGTTTACTACAGCTATGCCGTGAAAGAAAAAGGTGCAATCGTGCCGCCGGAAGTTCGGCGCATCGTGCCTGCCGCCAACCAGCGCGACGCCATCAACGCCGTCATGTCGACGCTCGAACCGTCGTTTCTGCACATCCCGCAGCGGATCATCAATCTCATTCCGCCGCGCGCATTCGGGTACGAGCGCGGAACGGCGGAACTTTTCGAACACCGGACCACGCCGCTGTTCGATCCGATTTCAGCCGCGATGTCGTCGGCGGACATCACTCTGGGCGCGCTACTCGATCCGCTTCGCGCGGCGCGGATGGAGCAGTTTCATGCGGAAGACGCCGCGAATCCCGACTTCAGTGAGCTTCTCGTACACCTTCTCGACGTCGTGACGCAGTCGGGATCGCTCGGGCGGGCGACGTGCCGATTGACCGCCACACGACTGATGGATCTCTCTAACAGTCGCGACGCCGATCCGCAGGTCCGCGCAGAAGCGACCGAGGCGCTGCGAGGATTGGCCTCCCGTCTGGCGGCGCCGTCGACTGACCTGGCCGAAATCGCGCACCGCCACGCGCTGCGCGACGACATCCAGCGGTTCCTGGAACGCCCGGACCAGCCGCGCACCCACCCGCGGCCGCCGGAAGTGCCGCCCGGACCGCCGATCGGGGAGTGAGCTGTGGAGCGCCGGCGACCCGCCGGCGCGCCGCCGAGTCGGCGGCGCTCCACGATAGAATTCTTGCCCCACGATGACCGTCGCCGCCGAAGACCGGAAAGTCGACCTTGTTCAGCGTCTGGCGGCAGAGGCCCGCAGCCGGGTCGGCGCCGAGGACGCCGAAAGCGCAGCGCATTTCGTGTGGCGATACTTCGCGCTGGTCGCTCCCGACGACATCATCTACACCTCTTTTGACACGCTTCTAGGCGGCGCGCTTTCGCTTTGGGATTTCGGAAAAGTGAGGGAACCTGGCAAGCCCAACGTGCGCCTCTTCAACCCGACCGTCGAGAAAAACGGCTGGTCTCTCGAGCACACCATCATCGAAGTCGTGAACGACGACATGCCATTTCTCGTGGACTCGGTGACCGCCGAGATCAACCGGCGCGAACGCAACATTCATCTGTTGCTGCATCCGGTCGTCAAGGTCATCCGCGACTCCAAGGGGCGGCGTCTGGAATTGAATCAGACCCAGATCGGGCCGGCCGACACACTGACCGAATCGTACATGCACCTCGAAATCGATCAGGTGACCGATCGCGAGGAGATGGATCACATCTGCAGGTCGATCGAGAAAGTTTTCCTGGACGTGCGCATCGCGGTGGCCGACTGGCGTTCGATGCGCCAGATCCTGGCAGAGAACATCAAAGAGCTCGAGACCAAAAAGCTTCCCATGCCTCCCGAGGAGGTGGACGAGGCCAAGGCGTTCCTGAAGTGGCTCGACGAAGGCACCTACATTTTTCTCGGATTTCGACGCTATGGATTCGAGACGCGCGGCGGCAAAGATTACTTGCCCGCAAAACCTGAGACCGGCCTCGGAATTCTGCGCGAGATGCGCGACGAATCGAAAGAGCGCAGCGAGCAGCCGCTGTCGCCGGAATTCAGCGCCTACGCCCGGCGCAAGGATCTTCTGATCATCACCAAGGCCAACAATCGCAGCACGGTCCACAAGAACGTACCGATGGATCGGGTCGGCATCAAGCGCTATGACGACAAAGGCGATCTGATCTACGAGGATCGATTCCTGGGGCTGTTCACATCGGCCGCGTACAGCCGCAGCGTGCGCGAGATCCCCATGTTGCGACTGAAATTCAAGCGTGTGCTCGACAAGGCCGGACTCGATCCACGCAGTCACAACGGCAAGGCGCTGGTCGAGATCCTGGAGACCTTCCCGCGCGATGAATTCTTTCAGATCACCGACGCCGATCTTTTCGACATCGCGCGCGGCATTCTGCTGCTGCAGGAACGGCATCGGGTAGCCCTCTTCACCCGCAGAGATGTCTTCGAGCGCTTCGTTTCGTGCTACGTCTTCGTGCCGCGCGATCGCTACACCCCCGATTTCAAGGATCGCGCGCGACAGATTCTCGAAGAAGCGTTCGAAGGGCGGGACACGGCCATCTACGATCACGTCACCGACTCTCCGCTGGCGCGCGGACTGTTCGTGGTGCGGACCAGGCCGGGACGGATTCCGGAAGTCGACGTCAAGCGTGTCGAGGCCTATCTCAACGAAGCGGCGCGGACGTGGAGCGATCGTCTCCTCGAGGCACTGATTCAGCATCATGGCGAAGAAGCGGGCATCGAGCTTCACCGTCGATACAAAAAAGCGTTTCCGATGGCGTACTCCGAACGCTTCTCGGCCGAGGCGGCTCTGTACGACATTGCCCACGTGGAGGAAGTGCTCACGACTGGAAAGCTCAAGGCCGATCTCTATCGCCATCGCGGTCAGGAGCAGCGCCAGTTCCACTTCAAGATCATCCACGCCGGCCCGCCCGTGCCGCTGTCCGAGATCATGCCGCGGCTCGAGAACATGGGCCTCAAGGTGCAATCGGAAGTTCCGTACGAAGTGCAGCCGCTGGGCAGCGAAGGGCCGGTTCGCATTCGCGATTTCAGCCTTTCGGCGGCCGGAATGCAGGATGACCTCCGCCCGGTCAAGCAAAAATTTCAGGAGACGTTCATCCGGGTCTGGAATCGCGAAGCGGAGAACGACGGCTTCAACCGCCTCGTCATCGGAGCGGAGCTGGAGTGGCACGAAGTCGTGGTGCTGCGCGCCTATTCGAAATACATCCGCCAGATGGGAGTGCCGCTGAGCGAGACCACCATTCAGCAGACGCTCGCCAACAACGCCGCGATAACAAGATTACTATTACAATTATTCGTTAATAATTTTGATCCAACATTAGGCCCGGCCACCCGGATGAGTCCGCGCCACGCCGCGGCCCTCGGCATTCGCGCGCAGATCGAAGACGCGCTCAACTCGGTCAGCAATCCCGATGAAGACCGCATTCTGCGTCTCTATGTCGAGCTGATCGACGCCACGCTGCGCACGAACTACTTCCAACGCGGGGCGCCGGCGTCCGCCGGGGTCGGCGGCGCTCCACGCAAGCCTTATCTTTCCTTCAAGCTCGACTCGCAGAAAATTGCCGAGCTCCCCGCGCCCCGTCCGATGTTCGAGATCTTCGTCTACTCGCCGCTGATGGAAGGCGTTCATCTGCGGGCCGGCAAGGTCGCACGCGGCGGAATTCGCTGGTCCGATCGCCGCGAAGATTTCCGCACCGAAATCCTGGGCTTGATGAAAGCCCAGAACGTCAAGAACGTCGTGATCGTGCCCATGGGATCGAAAGGGGGATTCGTGGTGAAGAATCCGTCTGCCGATCGCGCCACCTTCCAGCGCGAAGGAGTCGAATGCTACAAGACGCTTCTTCGCGGAATGCTCGACATCACCGACAACTTCCGCGGCGCCGAGGTCATCCCGCCGCCGCAGGTCGCGCGCCGCGACGAGGACGATCCGTACCTGGTGGTGGCAGCCGACAAAGGAACGGCGACCTTCTCCGACATCGCGAATGCAGTCTCCGCCGATTATCACTTCTGGCTCGGCGACGCCTTCGCGTCGGGGGGGAGTGCGGGCTACGACCACAAGGCCATGGGTATCACCGCCAAGGGCGGGTGGGAGGCGGTCAAGCGACATTTCCGGGAGCTGGGCGTCGATTGTCAGACCCACGATTTCTCAGTGGTCGGCATCGGCGACATGTCGGGCGATGTCTTCGGCAACGCCATGCTGTTGTCGCCCCATATCCATCTGATCGCGGCCTTCAATCATTCGCACATCTTTCTCGATCCGAATCCCGATCCGCGCACGAGCATGGCGGAGCGAAAGCGCTTGTTCGATGAGCGCCTCAACTGGAATGGATACAACCAGAGCCTGCTCTCGACAGGCGGAGGCATTTTCGAGCGCTCGTTGAAGACCATCAAAGTCTCGGAGGAAGTGCAAAAGCGTTTCGAGCTTGCATCGAAGACGCTCACGCCGCCGGATCTGATGAAGGCCATCCTCCGCGCCAACGCCGATCTGCTGTGGCTGGGGGGGATTGGAACTTACGTCAAAGCCAGCTTCGAGGAACATACGGCGGCGCGCGATCGCGCGAATGATGCGCTGCGCATCAGCGCGAACGAGCTTCGCGTTCGCGTCGTGGGCGAAGGCGCAAACCTCGGTTTCACTCAGAAAGCGCGTATCGAGTACGACCTGCGCAGCGGCAAGATCAACACCGACGCCATCGACAACTCCGCCGGCGTCGACACTTCCGACCACGAGGTCAACATCAAGATTTTGCTGTACGACGCCATCGAGCGGGGCGAGTTGCGCGCCGAGGATCGGAACAAGTTGTTGGCGGAGATGACCGACGAAGTCGGGCGCCTGGTCCTTCGAGACAACTACGAACAGACCCAGGCCGTCTCGATCACCAATACCCTCGGCGAGTCGGTGCTGGACGAGCAGGCGCGATTCATGCGCGCGCTCGAGCGCGCCGGCAAGCTCGATCGGGCGCTGGAAGGCTTGCCGGACGACGACACCATCGGCGAGCGTCATGCGTCGCACGTCGGCCTGACCCGTCCCGAGATTGCGGTCCTGATGGCCTACAGCAAGATCGCGCTCTATCAGGATGTGCTGGCCAGCGACCTTCCCGACGATGCGCGGCTGGTCGAAGATCTGGTTCTCTATTTTCCGGAACCGCTGCGCGTCCGATTCCGGCCGGCGATCGAGCGCCATCGTCTGCGTCGCGAAATCATCGCGACCTATGAAACCAACACCATCATCAATCGTGTGCGGCCGACCTTCGTCGCGCAGATGACCGAAGAGACCGGCAAGCCGTCCAGCGACATCGCGCGCGCATTCACGATCATCCGCGAATCGTTCGAGCTGCGATCGCTATGGGCCGAGATTGAAGCGCTCGACAACAAGCTGCCGGCGCGAATCCAGTACGAGATGATGATCGAGATCGGCCGCCTGCTCGAGCGCGCCATCGCCTGGCTGCTGCGCAGCGGCTACGAAAAGCTCGACATCGCAGCGTACGTCGCCGAATTCCGTCCTCGCATCGAATCGCTAGCGAAGGAATTGCATGAGGTGCTGCCGGCAGCGTTGATGACGACCCTGAAAACGCGCCAGGGAGAGCTCGAGGCCAGCGGCATTCCGTCGCAACTGGCATATCGCGTTGCCAGTCTGAGCGTCATGAGCGCCGCCCTCGACATCATTCGACTGACGCGATCGGGCCGGCCGGTGGAAGATGTCGCGCGCGTTTACTTCGGACTGGGCGCACGCTTCGGATTGGACCGCCTCCGTGCGGCCGGCGCTTCCATCGCGGCCGAAACGCCATGGCAGAAAGCGGCGGTGGCCGCGGTGGTCGATGATCTCTTCAATTATCAGAGCATTCTTGCCTCGCGTGTGATTCGCGAAACAGACGGCGCTCGCGATCCGGTCGATGCCTGGCTGGCGTCGCGACAGCGCGTGGTGGAGAGAATCGATCAGACCATGACCGATTTTCGCGCAGCGGCGACCATCGATCTGGCCATGCTCACGGTTGCATCAAGGCAATTGCGGGCGCTGGTCGAGTCTTGAATCAATCCGGTGATCACAATCTCACCATGCGTGGCGCCGTACTGGGCAGCTTCATAGGCACGTTATGGATCGTTCGAGCGCTCGACACTTTTCTCGCTCGAGGTGTGTCGGCCGCTGGAATGGGAATCGTGCCGCGCACCATTGACGGACTGTGGGCGATCCCTGTCACTCCCCTCATTCACGCGAACTGGCAGCATCTGATCTCCAACACCATTCCGCTGGTGATCCTCGGCGGGCTCGTCCTTCTTCGCGGCGTCACGGAATTCATATTCGTGACCGTGTTCAGCATTCTGATCTCCGGCCTGGGCACATGGCTCTTTGGTGCCGGCAACGCGCAGCATGTCGGCGCCAGCGGACTGGTATTCGGATTGTTCGGCTATCTCGTATTTCGATCAGCGTTCGATCGAAAGCTCGGTTCGGCCGTGATTACTCTCATCGTCGCCGCTGCCTACGGGACAGCGATGGTCTATTCGCTGATTCCGACGCCGGACGTGTCGTGGAGCGGACATTTCTTCGGATTCCTCGGCGGTTTTCTGGCGGCGCGCATTCGCTACCCGCACCGGCAGGCGCTAGTCGCGCCGTAATCACCGCCCGAAGACGTCGCTGAGCACGCGCGCAAGCGCCTCGGCCGGAGTGTCGCCGACGCGGTACTCCTCCGGCTTCATCTCATACCGAAAAACCGCGCGTCCGCTTTTGGTGATGCTGGCCTCGGCCGCGCGGCGTTTTCTGCCGAGTCGCAGGCGCGTGACGGTGCCGTTGAAGTGGACGACGACGTCCGATCCGTCCGCGATGGTGAGATTCAACTTCCGCAACGCATCGCCGAGCTGCTTGCCGAGGTCGGCGTCGCCGGTGACGTCGAGAGACACGCGAGTCACGCCGTGCAGTCTTTCGCGTGCAACGTTGAGCGCCGCCTCGTTGGTCGAGGAATCTCCCCCCTCCACGTAGGCCTGAATGGTCTCGCGCGGAGCGGGTGCTGGTTGCGGCTCCGGAACTGGTTCCGGTCGAGGAACGATTTTTTTCGGTTGAACTGGCACCGGAGTCGGAGTTGGCGCCGGCACAGGAGCAGGAACCGGAGCGGCGATTGGCGCAGGAACCGGCGAGGGCTCGGGCGCAGGTGGCGTGACCTCGACGGTGGTGGTCGTCGGTTGCGGAACGGGAGCAGGTTGCGCTTCGACTTTTTTCGGAACGCTCGTCGCGACCGCAGTTGGTTGCGATCGGAAGTGCCAGGTGGCGAATGCTCCAAACGCGAGGAGCAGCAAAACGATGACGATCAGCAATCCGGTTTGTCGTTGCGGCTTCTCGATGACCGTCGGCGAAGGCGGCGGTTTCTGGACAAAATCAGTGCGTACTGTCGTCGGCTGACGAATCGGTGTGCCGGCCGGAGGCGTCAATCGCATCGTGGCCTGGGTGGAAGCGTCGGCCGGCAAAGTCCGCGCGACCGATTCCAGAGCATCGGCGAATTCGCGCGCGCCGGCGAAGCGCTTCGTTCGATCGCGCTCCAGCGCACGGGCAAGAACCGGCTGCAGCGCGGCTGGAACGCGCGTCAGATCGAGTTGCTGCATGGCCGTTTCTTTCGAGTGATGCAGGATGTATTGATGGGGTGAGGTCGCTTCGAAGGGCGGGCGTCCGGTCAGCATCTCGTAAAGCACGATCGCCAGCGAATAGAGGTCGGCGCGCGCGTCGATCTTTTGCCCTTCCGGCAGGAATCCGAGCTGTTCGGGCGAGGAGTAGCGCAGCTTGCCGACGAAGATTCCGGTGCGGGTCGCGGCGTAATCGCCTTCCTCCGCTTTTGCGACGCCGAGGTCGATGATCTTGACCTGCTCAGCGGCGGTGATCATCAGGTTCTCGGGACTGACGTCGCGATGGATGATGCCGGCTCGATGGATTGCGTCGAGTCCGCTCAGCGTCTGGACCGCGAGCCGAATCGCGTAGGGCGGATCGAGAATGCCTCGTCGTCGGATGACCTGGGCGAGGTTCTCGCCCTCGATGAATTCCCACACCATGTAATGCGATCCGTCCGGAAGCGCGGAGAAATCGTGCAGCGTGGCGACGTTCGGATGTTGAATCTTGGTCGCGAGCTGGGCCTCGCGAAGGAATCGTTCGTGCGCGTCGGCGTCCTCCGAGATCTGCGGCTTGATGACCTTGATGACGCGTGTGGCGCGCAGGAAAGCGTGCTCGACCTTGTAGACTTCACCCATCCCGCCCGCTCCCAGCCGCTCGATGATCCGGTACTTTCCATCGACGGGCTGGTCGGCATAACGACGCAGAAAATCGGTTACAGGCTCGCCACAATGCGGGCACGCCTTGAAGGTGCGTTCGATCTCGGCGTGACACCGGACACAGCGAAATGGCATTCAGGGACGAATGATACGGCCTGCTGGTAACATAGCGTCCATCCAAAACGGTCCGGGGGGAAAAATGAAAAGAGCGCTGATCGCTCTCGCTGTCGCTGTCATTTTGGCGTTGCCCGTGTCGGCGCAGGAGAACCAAGGTTTCTTCATGCGCGACGCAGTCGGCGTGAAGAGCTACGCCGCTGCACCGCGCCTTGCAGAGCGCGCGGCGATGGTGCCGGCGGTCGTACTGCCGGCTGCAGCGACCACCATTCCTGAAGCGATCACCGCCATCGCGGATTGGAATGCGAGCGGCCGGGAGCCGATGCGCAATGGATTCCGGCGCATGCTGCCGGACGTCATCGATATGCATCTAAGCTCGGCGATCGCCGCCAAGAGCGCCATCACCGCGTTTGGGCGCGGAGTGGTCGAAACGACGAATCACGGCACGATCGTGTGGAGCACGACGGTGCGGGTCGACGATGCCCACCGCATCCGGTTGCATCTCGAGAACGTCATGCTTCCCGAAGGCGCCGCTCTGTGGGTATACGGCGGCGGTCAGACGCCGATTGGTTTCGGCCGCGAGCTGCTGGACGGCAACGGCAGTCTGTGGACTCCCAGTGTTCCGGGCGGCGTCGTTTATCTCGATGTCGAAGTACCTGCGTCGAACGCAGCGGCGTCGTTCTCGATCCGCGAAATTCTCGAATTGATCGACGTCGGAGTCGGCGTGATCCACGCTAACGACGCGCCAACCTGTCTGGTCGACGCGACGTGCGTCAGCTCCTCGACCTTTCCGCAGATCTCGATTGCGCGAAAAGCTGTCGCATCGCTCTTCTTCGTGACCAGCGATGGTGGCGCCGTTTGCACCGGGGGACTGCTGAACGACCAGGCCAGCTCAGGAACGCCCTTTTTGCTCACCGCCAACCATTGCTTCCACGACCAGTCGTCCGCTTCGAGCCTCGAAGCCGTCTTTGATTTTCAAACGTCGAGCTGTCAGGGCAATTTCAATCGCAATACTTCGCCGACGGTCAATGGCGCGACCTGGCTGGTCAGCTCGTCGACTTCGGATTTCACGCTGGTAAGGCTCAACTCGATCCCGGCCGGCCGTTTTCTCCTGGGCTGGAACTCGAGCACGTCCGTCGTCCCCTCCGGAACAACCTTGCATCGCGTCTCGCATCCGGTGCCGGCCAGCGACATTTTTCCGCAGTCGTATTCGAATACGTCCGTCGACACGAGCACGGGAACATGCAGCGGGTTCCCGCGGTCGAACTTCATCTATTCCAGCTCGGCCGGAGGACAGGGAGGTGTCTACGGAGGCAGCTCGGGATCGCCGGTGATGCTCGCCAACGGTCAAGTGGTCGGCCAGCTCCTCGGTTCGTGCGGTCCGGATCCGTCGGCGGGTTGCGACGTGCGCAACTCGACTGTTGACGGCGCGTTTTCGTCGTCCTTCACTTCGTTGTCCCCCTTCCTGACCGGCAGCGGAGCGACGCCCACGGTTTGCACGCAGAATGCGACCACGATGTGTCTGGCCGACGGCCGATTCGCAGTCAGCGCTACCTGGCGCACGAATGACGGCAATAACGGCAATGGTCAGGCCGTGCGCCTGACCAGCGACACCGGCTACTTCACGTTCTTCAGCGCCAGCAACGTGGAAGCAGTCGTCAAAGTGCTCAACGCGTGCGGGCTCAATCAGAAGTTCTGGGTGTTCGCAGGCGGCCTGACGAACGTCAACGTCGTCCTCACAATTCGCGACACCAAGAACGGAACAACGAAGACGTACACCAATCCGCAGAACACCGCTTTTCAGCCGATTCAGGACACCAACGCCTTCGCAACCTGTCCGTAATGGATGGGGTCAGATCTTTGATTCTCGCTCGGTTCTACAGGTAGAAGATCGTCCTACGCGCGTCGACGCGGCGTTGGGGGCGTGTTTTTCGCGTTCCGGCGAAAAACGATCGTTGCCGGACGACGCAAAGCTGTCGCCCGCTAAGAAGTGATTGAATGGCCTTCTTTGACTCTTCAGTCTCTACTCTTTGAAGAGTGAAGCGAGAATCAAAGACCTGACCCCAACACGAAACGGGTGACCGTCTCGTAGAAGCGTTCCGGCTCCGCCTCAGCGATCTCGCAGTGTCCGGCCGTTTCGCTGGTTAGAAGCTCCTTGGGGACCTTCAGTCCGTTGTAGAGGTCGATGCCGAGCTGGAACGGGATGACCTGATCGCGTTTGCCGTGCATCACCAGAACGGGAACGCCGGCCTGATTCAGCCAACGCGTCGTCGTCAGCGAAAAGGGCGCGCTCAAGCCGAGCGGCAGCGGTCGATAGAGCGCGTTTCCGATGGCAGCGAGAGAAGGGAATGAATTCTCGATGACGACGCAGCGTACTTTCCGATGCGCCGCCACATACGCCGCATACGGTCCGCCTAACGACTCGCCGTAAGGGACGATGTCTCCGGTGGTGCGCGCGCGAACGTAGTCGTAAGCTGCAAGCGCGTCGCGAAAGAGTCCCGATTCGGACGGGGAGCCGTCACTCTTTCCGTATCCGCGCCAATCGAAGACCAGGACGGAGATTCCCCGCCTTGCCAGTCCGGCGCAAATCGGGCCTCGCTCGGTGATGTTTCCCGCATTTCCGTGAAAGAAAATCACGGTCGGCTCCCCGGCATGAAAGAACCAGCCGTGGAGGCGCACGCCGTCGCTCGATTTGAGCGCGACATCCTCCGGCTGTACCGGAAGGTGCGATGTGTTCCATGTGCCTAACGGAAACTTCGACGGATAGAACATTGTCGTCCGTCGAACGAACTGCGCGTAAAGGAACAGAACGAGAACGAGAATTGCTGCGGTGATGAGCGCGCTGTGCACCCTACGCCGAAAGCCGCTCCCAGTCCGAATCGGGTGCATCGAGCGCCAACGCCAGGCCGCCGTCAGAGCCGACGAAGACCGGGTCCTCCATGTACGTCACTTTTCCTCCGCCGACCTGCCGCAGTGAATCCTCGAGCACCTTGGGGAGGTTGCGAATCAAGCCGCCGCCGCCGGAGAGGATGATGTTGTTGCGGACGCGTTCCTGAAACTCCGGCTCGACGCGCGAGAGCAGATCGAGCATGGTCTCGACGATGGGGGGGAGGATGGTCTCGCAGGCGGCCTTGATCTCGTTCGTGATGTCCAGCTCGGTCGGGACGCCTTTCACCGGCGCGACAACGTTGGCGCGCTGCGACGGCGTACCGACGAAGCTGAACTTTTCCTTCCACTCGCGCACCATGAAGAGCGTGACGTTCG
Organism: Thermoanaerobaculia bacterium; assembly: GCA_035636095.1. Taxonomy (GTDB): domain Bacteria; phylum Acidobacteriota; class Thermoanaerobaculia; order Gp7-AA8; family Gp7-AA8; genus Gp7-AA10. The sequence continues at coordinate 45,684 of DASPZU010000053.1, read as the reverse complement.
CCTGCGGATAGTGCTCTTCGATCAATTTCACCAGATGGCTGTCGATCGAGTCTCCCGCGATCGTCAGCGTCCTCTGATCCTCCTCGGCCGGATAGCGGCCTTTCATCACGCAAAAGTCGGTCGTGCCGGCGCCGATGTCGATGATCATCGTATGCAGCAGGGCGTTGAGGCCGTACGCCACCGCGAACGGCTCCGAGACGATCATCAGGCTGTCGACGATTCCCTTCATTGAATTGCGCAGATACTGCTTGTTCGTTCGGAGCGCCGCCGCCGGAACTCCGATGACGGCGCGAACGTTCCCGCTCTCGACTTTTCCATTCTTCTTCGCCCCGACCAGGCCGAGGAGATGCCGGAGAAGCTCGCGAACGGCTTCGACGTCCTTGTCCGACCCTTCCTTCAGCAATCCGCGTTCGAGAGGTCGATGCAGATCGAGCATGGTGCGATTGGCAACCGCCTCGTGGCCGATGAGAACGGTTCGCTTCAGGATCTTCTTGGCGACCATATCGGCGGGCCAGCCCACGAAGCTGTCGACGACGAAGCGCTCGCCGTTCGACGCGGAAATCGCGCTTCGCGATGTGCCAAGGTCGATTCCGACGTGCAGGATCTCGGAGGATGCCATTTGCGTTGCGTTCCCTTCTGTGATCTTTCTCAGTTTATCCCGAGCGCAGCGAGGGATTACGTTCCTTTCCTGGAGTACTCGCAGATTCCGCGGAAGAGCGCCTGCGCAATCTGTTGCCGGTAGTGCGGCTGATTCAGCATCGCCGCTTCGCGATCGTTCGACAGACAGCCGACTTCGGCAAGCACCGCCGGCATTTCGGTGGCCACCAGAACGATGAACGGTGCGCGCTTGACTCCCCAGTTCTCGAGTCCCGGGTCGACTGTTCGCAGGTCGCTGTAAAGCTGGTCCTGCACGGACGCCGCGAGGCGGCGCGACTCGTCTCGGCGAACGTCGGCGTAAACGCGCTCGAGTAATTTGCGAAGATCAGCGATCGAGTAACCCGATGTTCCGTTCTCCTCCGCGGCCAGTTGCGTGAGCAGCGGATCTTTGGTCGGGCCGAGGTAGTACGTCTCGACGCCGTGGCTGATGGTGTGACTCCGAAGCGAATTCACGTGAATGGAGATGAAGATGTCGCTGTCGGAGCCGTTCGCGATCCGGGCGCGGTCACGCAACGGAATGAGGCGATCATCGGTTCGCGTCGCGACCACTTCGAACCCGTTGTGCTCGAGCAGCAGGCGCAGGCGGCGCTCGATGTCGAGCGTGATCTCCTTCTCCGACAACAACGAGGCCGATGAAGCGCCGGCATCTTTTCCGCCGTGACCGGCATCGAGAACGACTCGCTTCACCGCCAGGGGGAAGGCAGCCGCTTTGACGAGCTCTGTGGAGTCGACCATCGCTGTGTGGAGCGCTGCCGCCCTCGGCGGCGTTTTCGAGATCGGTTTCGGCGAGGTCGCCGGCGCTCCACTCATAAAATAGCTCGCTCCGAGGAGAGTCAGTGGAAGCAGCAACAGCGGGGTTGTACGGAACCAGGCCGGCTTCGTACGCTCATTCCGACGCTTGCTTCGAGGCGGCAGACCTCGAATAGTGTCAACGTTGTCGCTGACTGCCTCGTGAAGGAGTTGGCGCTTCACGCGATCGATAGTTCCCGCTCTCATTTCCCCGTCTCGATTTTCGTGGACGCCGAACAATAATAAACCCTGACGGAGGGATGTATGGCCCAGAACAACACGTATAAGATGGTGGAACTCGTTGGAACATCAGGGAAATCGTTCGCTGACGCGGCTGCCCAGGGCGTCAAGCGTGCTTCCAAAACTCTCCGGAATCTCGACTGGTTCGAGGTCACCGAGATGCGCGGTCGCATCCAGAACGGCAAGGTCGTTCAGTACCAGGTCAAGGTCAAGGTCGGATTCCGCCTGGAGGATTGATCCCACCGCCCGCCCGGTTGGGACGTTGGGATGTTGGAATGTTGGAACGGTCGGGGATGACGTCCTAACATCCCGACATCCTTACCGGGTGGGCGGGAGGAACACGGTCTCGTCCACCTTTGCCCCGAGCTGGACTTCGGTGTACCGGCGCGTGGAGCTGGTCCACGGATCGACCAATGACACGCGCACCGTGAACGGGAACTTGACGCCGCCGAGGTTGCGGTAGTCCTCGAAATCGATCTGTTGGGGCACCTCGCCGATGGGCACACGCCTGAGGATTTGCCGGCGCAGCAAGAGGCCGGTCGCAGTATCGAAGAAGAGTCGTTCGCGGCGCTGCTCATCCACACGCAACGCCACGATGACCGTGTCGTGATCGCCGATTTTTTCCGTGTCGACCACCCGCGCATCATTAGGGATTGAGAGAGGCGAGACAGGCTCGATTGCATTCGCGAGCATGTGAAAACGCTCGAGGTCATCGTCGGAGGCTTTGTCCACGCCTTTGTCGGTTCGAACCCAGCCGCCTTCAGGCGTGATGATCTGCTCACGGCGTCCGTCCGGCGTTTGCGCGACGATATGCCATTTTCCATCCGCCATCTGCGCTTCGATAGGCATCGGCTTTCCGTCCCAGCCCTCGCGGAAGCCCTTGAAGGCGCGTGGCAATCTCAAAGCAGACGCGTCGCCGATGGCAGCGTTGTAGCGCGCCACGACGTCCTCCAGCGCCGGCAAGGTCGGGCGGGCGCGGACGGGGGTGGGGAAGGGTGGCGGCTTTTGGGGGAGGGTGGGCAGCGACACGGGACGTGTGCTGCCGCGATGGCAGGTGGTGCAGGAGACGGCCGCGTTGTTCTCGAAATTCTGCTGATTGATCTGTTCGACCATCTCGATCATGTGCCGCGCTTTCCGCTTGGTTTGTTTCTCATCGCTCGCGAAATTCCATCCTTCCTTGTCATTGACGACATGACAGAAGTCGCAGTGGACGCCGAGGGATGCGCGGATGAAGTTCATGGTCTGCTGGAGCTGCGTGTCGGACATGCCGGTGAGGAGCCGGACGTTTTTCTGCGCGGCACTCGCGGTTGGCGAGACGATTAGAAGGGCGGCCAGCAGGCTCATTGTTCGCATAGTGCGTGGAAAGATAGCGTAATGCCATGCCGACTGAACCACTCGAGCTCCGGATCCCGTTTGCGACTCTGATCAAGATCGCGCTTGCCGTTCTTGTAGTCGCCATTGTGGTCAAGCTGTTTCCCATCATTCTGATGCTCGTGATCGCGACTCTGATTGCGGTCATGCTCGATCCGATTCCGACGTGGCTGGAAGGCCACAGCGTGCGGCGGCCGGTCAGCATCATCGCGGTCGCCTTCGTTATTTTTGGGATCCTCCTCGCTTTCCTGGTGGTTGTCGTCCCAATCATCAGTGAGCAAGTCGGAGAACTCACAAAGGAATGGCCGCGCGTCGAGCAGCGGGTCATCAAGGCATTTCCACCGTCGACTTACGTTCTGCAGACGTTGCGCAGTGGATCGCCGCAGGCCGGGGCGTGGCTCGCGCATGGGGTGACGGCCGGGAAATTCGCAATCGAAGGCACGGCCGCGATCGTGTTTGTCCTCGTCATTGCGATCTATTTGCTGCACGAGGGTCGCCGCGCCTACGCATGGCTGGTCGACTTCGCCCCCAAACAACAGCGGAAGCGCTTCGACCGCACGGCCCGTGAGGTTCGACTGGTGGTGCTGTCCTACATGCGAGGGAGCTTCATCACCGCCATCATCTGTGCGCTCTACGTCTTCGTTGTCCTGACCCTTTTACGTGTTCCGCTCGCACTGCTGCTGGCGGTACTGGCGTTCGTGTTCGATTTCATTCCGGTCGTTGGAACCATCATCATGGCCGTACCGGCAACACTCCTCGGCCTCCTTGTTTCACCGACGCGAGCATTGATCGTCGCGGGCGCCTATCTGCTTTATCACGCCATCGAGGCCTACGTTCTGATTCCGCGTATCTGGGGACGCGAGATGCGCATCTCGACTCTGACCGTCCTTCTCGCGATCGCGATCGGCGGAACGCTCCTCGGCGCCATCGGTGCCGTGCTGGCACTGCCGATCGCGGCGGCTTATCCGATCGTGGAGCGCATCTGGCTGCGCGAGCACCTTCCGCCCGACACCGTCGAGTTGCACGAAGAGCTCGAGGAAGCGTCATCGTGAGCCGCGCAGACGGCGAAGGATCTCGTCAGCGAGATCCTTCCCCCGCTCCGCGGGGTCAGGATGACGGCTTGCGCAGGATGGAGTCCTCGATGAACTGCATCATCGTCATGCGCATGTGCGTGACCAGCAGCGGATCTGTCACGCCGTGGCGCGATTTCGGATAGACCATCAGGCGGAATGGCTTCTCTGCCTTCTGCAGCTCGTAAACGAACTGCACCGTGTTCTGCATGTGCACGTTGTCGTCGATCGTGCCGTGGAGCAACAGCAGGTTTCCGTGCAGGTCCTTGGCGGCGAATCGTGGAGAGCTTTTCTGGTAACCGTCAGGATTGTTCTGCGGCATGAGCATGTAGCGCTCGGTGTAGATCGAATCGTAGTCGTGCCAGTCGGCCACTGTGCCGCCCGCGATTCCCGCCGACCACATCGTGCTGTGCGTGAGGGTGTAACTGGTCATGAACCCGCCGAAGCTCCAGCCGTCGAGAATGACTCGCGAGCCATCGACGTAAGGCTGCGACGTCAACCATTTGAGACCATCCTCGAGATCGCGAAGCTCGAGCTCGCCGAAATGCTTGTACACCGGCCAGGTCGATTCGACACCCTTGCCGCTGGCGGTGCGGTTGTCGCAAATCCAGACGATCATTCCGCGTTGCGCCAGCAGTTGCCACCAGAGATATTGCGCGCCGCGCCAGCCATTGCGCACCGATTGCGCATGCGGTCCGGAGTACGTGTACTCGTAGACGGGATATTTGCGGGCGGGATCGAATTCGACCGGCTTGATCATCATCGCTTCCATGGTGAAGCCGTCGCGAGTCTTGACCTGCACGAATTCCGGTTTTGCAATTCGATAATCGCGCAACGCGGCCACCTCATTTGCATCGACCGCACGAACTTTCGTCCCGTCGCTTCGAAACAGTGAGATCTGCGCCGGCGTCTGAATATCGCTCCACGAGTCGATGAATTGAGTCATGGCGGGATTGAAGCTCGCTCGGTGGTCTCCCGGTGCCTCCGACAGCCGCTTCATGTCGCTGCCCTCGAGGCGGATGCGGTAAACGTCTGTTCCGAGAACGCTGCGCTCCGTGCCTGAAAAATAGATCCACGCGTTGGCCGGGTCGATCCCGTGCAGCGATCGCGCTTCCCAACTTCCCTTGGTGATTTGTCGCTTCAAAGTTCCGTCGGCAGCGTAGTGATAAATGTGCTTGAAGCCATCGCGCTCACTGAGCCACAGAAAGGTCCCGTCTTTCAGCCACACCGGATTTCCGTTCGGCTCGACCCACGCTTTGGTTGTTTCGCGAATCAGCGTTTTGGGCGATCCGCCGGCAGCCTCGGCGGTATTGAGATCGAGCCATGTCTGCTCGCGATTTTGAATCTGATAGACGAGCTTTGAGCTGTCGGGCGTCCAATCAACCGACACCACCAGAAATTCGCCGCCGCTATAACGCTCAGTGTCGATCTCGCGGGGCGCGGTTCCGCCGGCAGTGACCGTGAAAAGCCGCGCGACGGGGTTCGGGTAGCCGGCTTTCGGATACAGCTCCTGCTCGACCTTCTGCATCGTTGGAATGTGATCGACGACCGTGAAGTGCTTAACGGGGTGCTCATCGAGTTGCATGTACGCGATGCGCGACGAGTCAGGACTCCACCAGTACGCACGGAAGTTGCCGCGCCCATAGACCTCCTCCTGATAGACCCAATCGAGAATGCCATTGAGCACGGCGTCATTGCCGTCGGTCGTCAATTGCCGTTCGCGTTGAGTTGTCACGTCGACCACAAAGAGATTGTTGTTTCGGACGAAAGAGATGAACTTCCCGTCGGGACTGAAACTCGCTTCCTGCTCTTCGCCCGGTGTCGACGTCAAACGGGTCAGAGAATCGGAGTCGAATGTGTAGAGATAGAGATCGTCGCCGACCGTCAGAATCACGCTTTTCTTGTTCGGACTGAAATTCCAGTTTCGCTGCTGGGAGAGTCGCTTCGCTTCCTCCTCTGTGACGCCGGCGATTCGGCGCGCGGCACCCTGCAGTTTGGCGGCATCGAACAGCGTTCGCTTCGTGCCAGTCTGAGTATCGAGCACGGCCTGTTCGATGATTTCGTTTTTCTCGTTCGTGCGTGGCCACGTAAACGTCTTATCGTCGAGCCACACGAAGCCGCTTTGCGGCGCTCCGGAGAACGCCACGCGATGTTTCGGATCGAAGATGTTCTCGATCGTCAATTCGCGCAGCGTCGGCTTCGCGGGCGTCGTTTGCGTCTGTTGTGCTGCTGCAATCGAAGAAAAAAGAAGCGCGGCGATGATGACTGTCTGTCGCATGGCGCGTAAGTGTACAATCCGCCGCGACTATGCCTGCAACGATTGAGATCATTCATCAATTCGACGCCGCCCGCGCCGCCCGTCGCGTGCCCTTCAAAGTCAAGGATCTGACCCTGGCCACTCTCGGCCGTTCGGAAATCCGCCTTGCCGAGCATGAGATGCCCGGACTCATGGCCATTCGCGAAAGGTACGCCGCGACCAGGCCGCTGGCCGGCGCGCGGATCATGGGATCACTCCACATGACGGTGCAGACCGCCGTCCTCATCGAAACCCTCAGCCTCCTCGGCGCCGACGTTCGCTGGGTGAGCTGCAACATTTTTTCGACGCAGGATCACGCCGCCGCCGCCGTCGTCGTCGGACGGCCGGAGACCAAAGGCACCATCGAAAATCCACGGGGAGTTCCCGTGTTCGCGTGGAAGGGAGAAACGCTCGAAGAGTACTGGTGGTGCACCTCGGAAGCGTTGCTGTGGCCGGATGGCACCGGCCCGACCTTGATCGTTGATGACGGCGGAGATGCAACCCTTCTCGTGCATCAAGGCGTTGCGTGCGAGGCGAAATGCAGCGTTCCCGATTTCAATCCCAGCGACGAGCCGGAGGAATGGGGCGTCATCCTCGATCTTCTACGCCGAGAGCTTGCGCGCGATCCGCAGCGCTTCACCCGCGTGGCGGCGAACATCAAAGGAGTCTCGGAAGAGACCACCACCGGCGTGCATCGCCTCTATCAGATGATGGAAGAGGGGCGGCTGCTCTTTCCGGCCATCAACGTCAACGATTCCGTGACGAAGTCGAAATTCGACAACATCTATGGATGCCGCCACTCCGTCATCGACGGACTCAACCGGGCCACCGACGTGATGATCGCGGGCAAGCTTGCGGTTGTCTGCGGATTCGGCGAAGTCGGCAAGGGATGCGCAGAGGCATTGCGCGGCCAGGGTGCCCGTGTGGTGGTGACCGAGATCGATCCAATTTGCGCGCTGCAGGCCTCAATGGAGGGTTACGAGGTCAAGAGACTCGACAGCGTGATCGATAAGGCCGACATCATCATTACAGCGACAGGCAATCGCGACATCATCACCGCCCACCACATGTCGCGAATGAAGGACAAGGCCATCGTCGGAAACATTGGACACTTCGATAATGAAATCGATATGGCCGGCCTGAAGAAGGTTTCCGGAATTCGCAGAGTCAACATCAAGCCTCAATACGACGAATGGGTGTTCCCGGACGGCCACAGCGTTCTTATCCTTGCCGAAGGTCGTCTGCTCAACCTCGGTTGTGCCACCGGCCATCCCTCTTTTGTCATGTCGGCATCGTTCACAAATCAGGTGCTGGCACAGCTCGCGCTTTGGCAGAACAGGGGCGAATATCAGAAGAGGGTCTACGTGCTCCCCAAGAAGCTCGATGAAGAAGTCGCTCGCTTGCACTTGAAGCATCTCGGCGTCGAGCTTACCGAGCTCACCAAAGAACAATCCAAATATCTTGGCGTTCCAACGGAGGGGCCTTACAAGTCCGATCACTATCGATACTGATGTATGATCCGCCGCCTTAAGGAGGCACTGTGCCAAGAGGAAGACGCGCGACAGTATTCGATGATGCTCAGGCGATCCTGCAGCAACTGATCAATGAAGGCCGCGTATCGGCAGCGGATGTCACTCGCTGCCGCGAAATACAGCAATTGGAGCAGCGGCTCGCCGCGCTTCGCGGTGGGACGGCCGGTGCGCGACGTCGCGGGCGTCCGCCTGCCTTCGCAGGACGCCGTATCTCGGCGGCCTCGTCAGCATTGACTCCACAACAGCGCGCATCGCGACAGCTTCAGGGCCGTTACCTTGCTCTTGTCCGCCAGATCCCAGCGAGCAGGCGCGCGCGCTTCGGACAGATCGCGAAAGACAAAGGTCGCGAGGCCGCCATTCGCGCGATGCAGGGCGTGGTGGGGGGCGGACGGGCGAGTGCAACGCGAGGTGGCGGAAGACGCCGCCGCTCCTCGGCGAAGCTCAGCAGTCAACAGCTCGCTTCACGCCAACTGCAAGGCCGCTATCTCGGTTTGATTCGCCAGATTCCGGCGTCGCACCGTTCGCGGTACGCCAAGATCGCGAAAGACAAAGGACGCGAAGCAGCGATCCGGGAGATGCAGAGCGCAGTGAAGTGACGCACGTAGACGCGTCATCCTGAGCCGCGAAGACGGCGAAGGATCTCGTGCATGAGATTCTTCGCTTCGCTCAGAATGACGACTCTTGACCGTCGCATCAGCCTCGATATGATTCGAGGTCGTGACTGCGGTTTCCCCCGAGGCTCCTTCCACGAACTGGATCGCAACGTTCTACCGCTCGGCCATCGGCAAGAAAGTTGTCATGGCTGTGACGGGCGTGTTTCTGTTCGGCTGGGTCCTGGCGCACATGCTGGGCAACATGAAGCTCTACTTCGGGGCCGAGCACATGAACGCCTACGCCAACTGGCTGCGCGAAATCGGCGCTCCCTTCGTGCCGAAGTACGTCGTGCTCTTCGTCACGCGGGTCCTGTTGATCGTTGCGGCGTGGCTTCATATTCAAGCCGCCACCCAGTTGACGCTCATGAATCGGCGCGCACGGCCGATCGCCTACTACCAGCGCGATTTCGTCGAAGCCGGCTACGCTGCGCGCACGATGCGGTGGGGCGGCGTGATCATCATCCTCTTCGTCGTCTACCACCTGCTGCATCTGACCTTCGGAACGGTGCATCCGAATTTCATCGAGAACGATCCGTATCACAACGTGGTGGCAGGTTTTCAGGTGTGGTGGGTGAGCGCGTTCTACATCGTCGCGAATCTCGCGCTGGGTCTGCACCTCTATCACGGCTTGTGGAGCATGTTTAATTCGCTCGGGCTCAATCATCCAAAGTTCAATGCGTGGCGGCGCATCTTCGCGACGCTGTTTGCGTGCGTGATCACGCTCGGCAACATTTCGTTTCCCGTTTTCGTGTTGCTCGGAGTGGTGCAGTGACGGAGCTCGACGCCAGGATTCCGTCCGGCCCGCTCGAGAAGAAGTGGACTTACGCGAAGTCGCATTACAAGCTCGTCAATCCGACCAACAAGCGCAAGTACGACATCATCGTCGTGGGCGCGGGTCTCGCCGGCGCTTCAGCGGCCGCGTCCTTCGGCGAGCTCGGATATAACGTCAAATGCTTCGTCTTTCACGATTCGCCCCGCCGCGCACATTCGATCGCTGCACAAGGCGGCATCAATGCCGCGAAGAATTATCAGAATGACGGCGACAGCGTTTATCGACTCTTCTACGACACCATCAAAGGCGGCGATTATCGATCGCGGGAAGCGAATGTCTATCGCCTCGCCGAGCTCTCGGTGAACATCATCGATCAGGCGGTTGCCCAGGGTGTTCCGTTTGCCCGCGAGTACGGCGGTGTGCTCGAGAATCGTTCCTTCGGCGGCGTGCAGGTCTCGCGGACGTTCTACGCACGCGGGCAGACCGGACAACAACTGCTCCTGGGCGCCTTTCAGGCGTTAGAGCGACAAATCGCGCTCGGCCGGGTGCAAATGTTCAATCGTTACGAGATGCTCGACCTGGTCGTGGTCGACGGACAGGCGAAGGGCATCATCGCCCGCAATCTGATCACAGGAGTGATGGAAGCGCACGCCGCCGACGCGGTCGTCCTCGGCACCGGCGGTTACGCGAATGTCTTCTATTTGTCGACGAATGCAAAGGCATCCAATTGCACAGCGATCTGGCGCGCGCACCGGCGCGGCGCGTATTTCGCGAATGCCTGTTACACCCAGATTCATCCGACATGCATTCCGCAAACGGGCGAGTATCAATCCAAGCTGACGTTGATGTCGGAGTCACTGCGCAATGACGGCCGCATCTGGGTTCCCAAGCAAAAAGGCGACAAGCGCCCGCCGCGAGAAATCCCTGAAGTGGAGCGCGATTACTACCTGGAGCGCAAGTATCCGAGTTTCGGGAATCTCGCTCCGCGCGACATTGCGTCGCGCGCGGCAAAGGAAGTCTGTGACGACGGGCGAGGCGTTGGTCCGGGCGGCCGCGGCGTTTATCTCGATTTTGCCGATGCAATCCGTCGATTGGGTCGCAACACCATCGAAGAGCGTTACGGAAATCTGTTCGAGATGTACCACGACATCACGGCTGAAGACCCCTACAACGCTCCGATGCGTATTTACCCCGCACCGCATTACACAATGGGCGGCCTGTGGGTCGATTACAACCTGATGGGCACGATTCCAGGCTTGTACGTGATTGGCGAAGCGAATTTTTCGGACCATGGGGCCAATCGCCTCGGCGCAAGCGCATTGATGCAGGGGTTGGCGGACGGGTACTTCGTCGTGCCGTCGACCATTGCCGAGTACCTCGCCGGCCAAATGCATAAGAAGGTTTCAGCCGATCGGCCTGAGTTCAAGAAGGCCCAGGCCGACGTTTCCGATCGCGTCAATCGACTGCTGTCCGCAAAAGGGAAGCGCAGTGTCGATTCTTATCATCGCGAGCTCGGTGCCATCATGTGGGAGTACTGCGGCATGGCGCGCAGTGCCGACGGGCTGAGGAAGGCCCGCCAGGAGGTGAGGGAGCTGCGGGATCAGTATTGGCGCGACGTCCGCGTCCTCGGCAGCGGCGAGGAGCCGAATCAATCGCTCGAGAAAGCAGGGCGTGTCGCCGACTTTTTCGAACTGGCGGAGCTGATGTGCATTGACGCTCTGCATCGCGAAGAATCGGCGGGCGGCCACTTCCGCGTCGAGTATCAGACGCCCGATGGCGAAGCGATGCGCAATGACGACAAATTTCTCTACGTCGCGGCGTGGGAATTCACCGGCGACGAGCCGCGGCTGCACAAGGAGCCGCTGACGTACGAGGAAGTGAAGCTGGCCACGCGGAGCTACAAGTGAGGTTGCGAGGTCGCGAGGTTGCGGGGTTTCGCAGTTGTGCACCTCGAGACCGCGCAACCCCGAGACCACGAGACCTCTAAGCAACCATGAATCTCACACTTCATATCTGGAGACAAAAAGCCGGCGAGCGCGAAGGCCGCTTCGTCGAGTACGCCGCCAACGACATCAGTCCCGATGCCTCATTTCTCGAGATGCTCGACATCGTCAACGAGCAATTGATCGAGAAGAACGAGGATCCCATCCACTTCGAACACGACTGCCGCGAGGGCATCTGCGGATCGTGCGGGATGATGATCAACGGCGTCGCACACGGTCCGTTAGGCGGAACGGCGACCTGTCAACTGCACATGCGGCACTTCCAGGACGGCGACGTCATCTGGGTCGAGCCGTGGCGGGCACGATCGTTTCCGGTCATCAAGGATCTGATCGTCGATCGCAGCCCGCTCGACAAAATCATTCAGGCCGGAGGCTTCATCACCGTCAACACCGGCAGCGCTCCCGAGGCCAACACCATTCCGATTCCGAAGGCGGTGCAGGAAAACGCGATGGACGCCGCAGAGTGCATCGAGTGCGGTGCCTGCGTGGCGCAATGCCCGAATGGCGCCGCCCAACTCTTCACGGCCGCAAAGATCTCGCACCTCGGCCTTCTTCCGCAGGGCCAGCCCGAACGCTACCACCGCGTTCTGAAAATGGTGGAGGTGATGGAAGAGTACTTCGGAAGCTGCACCATGTATGGAGAATGCGAAGCGGTCTGCCCCAAGGACATCTCCATCGACTTCATCGCTCGCATGAATCGCGACTACATCGTGGCGCGCTTCAAGAAAAGGGCCGGCTGATCTACTTCAGCTTCGACTCCGTCATCTTCGCCATCTTCAGGTGATCCTGAAGCACCGGAAGAGTCTTGGTGGCCCACGCCCTCAGATCGGGATCGGTCAGGTTGAGCGACGCCTGCTTGAATTCCGTGACGTCCTTCTCGTGGTCCTTGATCATGTCGGTCATGTACGCGTGATCGAATTCTTTTCCAAACTTCTTCGAGAGCGTGCCGGCGGCTTCGGTCTGCTCCTTGTTGACGACGGCCGGCAGCGCAACGCCTTTCTGCAGCGCCAGCTTTTTCAGCTCCTCGATGCCTTTGCCGTGATCCGTGACCATCCGGTTACCGAAGGCCTTGACCCCGCCGTCGGTCGCCTTATCGACTGCCAGTTTGCCGAGTGCGACCTCGGACATGTTTCCCTGCGACGCGGCGATGAAGAATTCCTTATCCCGCGAATTGAGCGAGCTCACTCCGCCGCCTTTCGCTCCGGTGCTGGTCGTCGAGGTTGTTCCGGTCATCTGCGTTCCCGACGTGCTGACTGTGTCCGTGGACGTTACGTTCTCGCCGCCGCGGCAGGCGAAGAGCAAAACCAGGAGAATGAGTGTTCGCTTCATTGCATCCTCGATTCTATTTAGCTTTGCAGCAGATGTGAAAGCGCCTCGGCGAGCCTCACGTAGTCTTCCTCGACGTTGTAGAGCTGGGCGGAGACGCGCACCAGACGCTTGGGCGGATTGGGCCACGGCACGACCGGCACCTCAATCCGATATTGATCGAACAGGGCATCCTGCAGCGGATCGCCGAAAACGGAGGCGACGTCGCCCGGTTTGCCATCCGGGATTGGAAAGGCGGCCATGGATCCGAGGAGATCGTCGGGGGCGGGACGGTCGAGATGCAGCGCGTGGCAGAGAATGTCGCGTGCGCGCAGAGCCAGAGTATGGTTGCGCCGCATCACCTCCGGCCACCCACCCTCGACCAGTGAGGGGATGAAGCGAAGCGCCTCGCCGGCGGCAAGCCAGGCGGTGGGGTCGAAGGTTCCCGGCCAATCGAATTCGAGATGGAATCGCGATCGGTCGGTGCGAGTCGAGTTTAGGCCGTGGCTGATCACGATCGGATGCATGCCCTCACGCCGATCGCTGCGGACGTAGAGAAATGCCGCGCCTTTGGGTGCGCACACCCATTTGTGCAGATTGCCGGTGTAGTACGCAGCTCCGATGGCGCGGATATCGAGCGGCAGTTGGCCCGCGACGTGCGCGCCGTCGATGAGCGTGTCGATGCCGCGCGCATGCAGCTCCGCCACGATGCGCTCTACGGGCATGATGATCGCGGTCTGACTCGTGATGTGATCGATGAGCAGCAGCCGAGTCGCACCGGTCACGCTGCCGATCACGCAATCGAACACGTCACCGGTCACCGGCAGCGGAAAAGGGATCTCGACCACCCGCACCCGCGCGCCACTGCGCGCTGCGACGTAATCGATCGTGTTGCGGCAGGCGTTGTACTCCTGGTTCGTGACCAGCAGCTCATCGCTGGAAGAGAACTCGAGCGAGCGAAGAACGGCATTGACGCCCGATGTCGCGTTTGGAACGAACGCCAGATCGTCGGGAGCGGCCCCGATGAAATTGGCGAGATCGGCGCGAACCTGGTCTAACAGCGGCTCGAGCTCCCGCACCAGAAAACGCACCGGCTCCAATTCCATGCGCCGGCGGAACTCGTGCTGCTTGGCGAGGACGGCCTTGGGCGTCGCGCCGAACGAGCCGTGATTGAGGAATGTAACGGAGGGATCGAGAAGCCAGTGCTCTTTCATGAGGGATGAAGGATGAGGGATGAGGGATGAATCGTAAATGGCAGCTCTCCTCCCTCAGCCCTCATCCCTTCGGAAGCGCCGACAATAGATGTCCGACGCCGGCATCGAAGACATCAGGCGGGGTCAATAACGAAATCACGATGTAACCATCGGATTCGAAATCGAAGAAGTATCCCGGATGCACGACCACGCCATGCTGCTCGATGAGGCGCACCGCGAAGTCTTCATCCGATTCGACATTCGGAATGCGCATGACCGCCGACCACCCACCCTCGACCTCGAGCACCTGGATCGACGGGATCGAGACGGATCGGAGATGGTCGAGATTGCGCCGAATGCGGGCCGCGATTTCGGCACGAATGCGCGGCGCGATCGCGAGCAAATCGGGAAGCGCGACCTGAACCGGCGTGGAGACGGAGAGGAAGTTGTCGGCGATCAACTCGAGGGCCGCCATGGCGTCGCGTTTCGCGGCCGCCGGTCCGCTGACGCGAATCCATCCCAGCTTGTAATGCGGCAGGCCGGCCGATTTTGAGAGGCCGCCCAGAACAAAGCTCAGCACATCCGGGCGCAGGAACGACGTGCCGCTGCTTTCGAGCGGATAGTCGAGAAAAACTTCGTCCGAGATGATCGGAACGCCGCGCTGCGCAAAGCCGTCCTGTTCCGCAGGGCTGACGAACGATCCGGTTGGATTGTTAGGATTTACCATCACAATAATTCGTACACTCTTATCGATCCTCGAGGCATCGACCTCCCAGCGCTGATGCAGCTCGAGTGCGAAGGGTCGCACATGCACCGATTCCAATGCGCTCAAGTGCTCGAGCAGCGGATAGGAGGGGATGGGCATCGCGATTGCGTCACCCGGATCGCACAGCAACTTGAAGAGGAAGGCATAGGCCTCGCTCGTCGATGCCGTGAGAACGAGATCATCGACTTCGCACGCCAGCTGCTTGGCCAGCCCTTCACGCGCCGATCGAAGACCGAGCGCGTCGGGCGTGTAGGGGGCGCGGGCGGCGCGGGCCATGACATCGGCGAGCTCCTCGAGCGGATAGGCGAGGCCGGCGCGCGTCGGATTCGACTCGGTCAGATCGAGCAGATCGCTTCCTCGCCGCCGGCGGGCGAGAGTGAGTCGGTTGATGGGCGCTTTCCAATTAGTGCGGCGGGAAAAACTCACGAGCACGTACGGCGCGCGGCAGCGAGTCCGTTTTCGAGACCCGTTCGCGCCTGCGCCTGCGTGGATGGTACCGCATCGATGGCCTGCTGAAATGTGCGCACCGCTTCATCGCACGAACCGCGTGCCGCCAGAACGTGCGCCAGCGTGTCGAGCACGAGGTAGGCATCCGGACCCTGCTGCGCGACGGCACGACGCGCAAACGATTCCGCTTCGTCGAGTCGTTTCTGTTGATAGAGAAGCCAGGCGAGATTGTTGAGCGCGTCGCGTGAATTCGGATCGAGCGCCAGCGCTTTTCGAAAGGCCTCTTCCGCCGCCGCACGATTTCCCAACTGGACCTCGGCGTTGCCGAGGTCGGTGAGGGCGACCACGGAATCGGGGTGCCTGGCCAGAATGTCTCGATATTTCGCAGCGGCCTCCGCGAATTTTCCTTCCTCCTCCAGAGCCACCGCAGCGCGCAGCGCGTCGCGCATCGCGCTGTCGCGATCTCTGGGCCGGATGAGAATGGCAGCATGGCCTCCACCGCTCCACGGTTTCTCGAGCTTGTCGAGTGAAACCCACCGTCCGGCGCGGTCTCCCCATTGCGTTCGAATGGTTCCTCGCTGCGCGTCGATGCCGTCGGCGACGACGTAGTGGAAAAAGTCGTATTGATGGCCGATGACATCCACCACCTGCAGCATCAGAATGACGGGCCGGCCGTCGCGCAATTCTTCGGCGACGGTCGCGGGTGTTCCGGTCACCAGTTGCGCGTCGAAGCCTTTCTGCCGCGCCGCCAGAATCAAATCGATGGTCAGAACGCCGCCGCGCGTTTTGGGCAGCGAGCCGTCCCACTGCTCCATGGTGGTCCCATCACCATAATGTTGGAGGACGGTGGCCAGCGAGCCCGCACCGCACGATTCGACTCCCCACTTGAGCATCGGCATTTGCGGGATGACGACCGCTGACGGCGAGGGAGCCTTCGAACGCGGGGTCATCGTCACGCACGACGCCAGAAGAAAAGGCAGAAGGCAGCAAGCAGAAGGCAGAAGGGCGGCGGGACTTCTGCCCGCTGCCTTCTGCCTTCTGACTTTAAGCGTCACTCCGATCAGCTCAGCGCGATGATGACGACCAGGACGGCGATCGCGGCGATGGCGATCCATGCCCATTCCTGTTTGGTCAGGCCGGCGGCTTGAATCTGATCGAGATTCTGCGCAAGTTGATGCAGATCCTGATTGGAGAGCTGCCCCAGGCGCTGGTTTACCTGCTCGGGCGTGAATCCGTGCGCGGCCAGGACCTTGGCTACCTGTTCGTTGGCGACCACATCGCGCACGAGCGCCAGGTCGGCAGCCCGCGATTCGAGACTTTGATTCGCGACCACCTTCGACGGCGCCGGGGCCGCGAAAGTCGGGATCGCTGCAATGACCAGAACTGCGAAAAGGATGATGGAACGTTTCAACATCTTACGTCTCCTTCAATTAACCGAGAGCAATGACCAGAATCGTGTGTTGGAAGCGACGTCGCGCACCAGCGCCAGGTCATCCTCCCGCGTCGCGGACCATGGGGGCTATGCGCGTCAACACGAATACCTCCTTTTTCTGGCGGCCCGGGCGGTCGCCACTGCTTGGCGTGGTGAGCAAATCAGGTGCCCGGCATAAGGTGTCAGGCGTCGGGTGGTGCTTCCTGACGCCCGAGGCCTGACGCCTGACGACTGAGGTGACGCCGGAACTGCTACGATCAATAGCTTGTTACCGAGAACGCCATGATCCGCTTCGAAGACATCCTCGATAAGGTCGAATCCTATAAGCCCGACTTCGACGAGGAGATGCTCCAGAAGGCCTACATCTTCTCGGCCCTGGAGCACCGCGGACAGGTTCGCGACTCCGGCGAACCATATTTGGTCCATCCCCTCAATGTCGCCCACATCCTCGCCGATCTCCACCTCGATGAGACCTCCATCGCAGTCGGCCTCTTGCACGACGTTCTTGAAGACACGCTGACCACTAAAGAAAAGCTGCAGGAGGCGTTCGGCGACGACGTCGCGGAACTGGTCGACGGCGTGACCAAAATCTCCCGCTATGCCTATGTGTCGAAGGAGGAGCAGCAGGCGGAGACCTTCCGAAAAATGCTGCTGGCGATGGTCGGCGATCTGCGGGTGGTCCTGGTCAAGCTCGCCGATCGCCTCCATAACATGCGCACGCTGCAGTACCTGCCC
Source organism: Thermoanaerobaculia bacterium (assembly GCA_035636095.1). Lineage (GTDB taxonomy): Bacteria > Acidobacteriota > Thermoanaerobaculia > Gp7-AA8 > Gp7-AA8 > Gp7-AA10. The sequence continues at coordinate 28,423 of DASPZU010000053.1, read as the reverse complement.
GATGACAAGCGAATCGCGATCGCAAAAGAGACCATGGAGATCTACGCCCCGATCGCAAACCGCCTCGGCATCGGCCGCGTCAAGAACGAGCTGGAAGACCTTTCCTTCCGCTACCTGCATCCTCGTGAGTTCGAGGAGCTGCAGGAGTCGGTCAATGAGAAATTGTCGGTGAGCGGCGACCTGGTCGATCGCGTGAAAGGGACGCTGCAGACCAAGCTGCGCGACAACGAGATCTCCGGCGATGTCAACGGCCGCGTGAAGTCGATGTTCTCGATCTGGACGAAGCTGCGGCGTCAGGAGATCGACATCGGCCAGGTCTACGACTACATCGGCTTCAGAATCATCACAAATAGTGTGAAAGATTGTTATGCAGCATTAGGCATCATCCATCAGATGTGGCGTCCGGTGCCCGGCCGCATCAAGGATTACATCGCGATGCCGAAGCCGAACTTCTATCAGTCACTGCACACGACGGTGGTGGCGGAGAAAGGTCAGCCATTCGAGGTCCAGATCCGCACCAAGGACATGGATCTCATCGCGGAACAGGGCATCGCGGCGCACTGGAAGTACAAAGAGGGAAGGGTGGGGGCGCAGGCCGACGACAAAAACTTTCTGTGGCTCCGGCAGCTGGTGGAGTGGCAGAACGAGATCAAGGATCCGCGCGTGTTCATGCACTCGCTCAAGATCGACCTCTATCCCGACGAGGTTTACACCTTCACGCCCAAGGGCGACGTCTTCGCGTTTCCCCGCGGCGCCACGCCGCTCGACTTCGCGTATCGCATCCATACCGATGTCGGGCATCACTGCGTCGGGGCGCGCGTCAACGGAAAACTCGTGCCGCTCCGCACGCCGCTGAAGAACGGCGACATCGTCGAGATCGTGACGTCGCCGACGCAGGCGCCGTCGCGCGAGTGGGTCAACATGGTGATGACCTCGCGCGCCCGCCACAAGATCCGACACTGGCTCAACACCGAGCAGAAACACCGCTCCACCGACCTCGGCAAGAAGCTGATCGAAAAGGAAGCCAAGCGTTATCGCGTCGCGTGGCGCAAGCTCATCGCCGAAAATGCCATCGACGGCGTGCTCTCCGAATATGGCCTGGCGCGACTCGAGGATCTATACGCCGACGTCGGGTACGGCAAAGTCTCGCCGCGTTCGATCGTCGAGCGCTTCGTCTCCGACGAACAGAAAGAAACGGCGCTGACCGACGAAGGCGTTCTACAAAAAGCCGTCCGTAAGATTTTTCCGTTCACCGGCTCGTCGCCTGCCATCAAGGTCAAGGGCTACGACGATCTGATGACCTATCTCGCCAAGTGCTGCGATCCGCTGCCGGGCGAACGCATCGTGGGCTATGTCACGCGCGGAAAAGGTGTCGCGGTGCACAGCGCGAACTGTTCCAACGTCAAGAACCTGATGTTTAACCCCGACCGCGAGATCGCGGTCGAATGGGCGGGTGAGCGGCAGGCGCAGTTCCAGGTCGAGCTGGAAGTATTGATGGAGGATCGCCAGGGGATCCTGGCGCGCGTGGTCTCGACGATCGCGAACCTGAAGACCAACATCCGTCAGATGGATTCGCGAACGGTGGATGGACGCGCCACCGCCGAGCTGGTGCTCGAGATTGCCGACCTCAAACATCTGGAGAAGGTCACGCGCTCGATCGAGGGACTGGACGGCGTGATGCAGGTGGAAAGAAAATTCAACGCCAGGCACGCGACAGCATAGGGGTCTCGACGTCTCGCAGTTGCGCGGTCTCGCGGCTCCACACCCCGAGACCCCGCAACCCCGAGACCTCGCAACCCTATCGGGCTGCCTTTTTCACCTTGCCGCTGCGCAAACACCGCGTGCAAACGTTCATGCGCTGCACTTTGGAGCCGACTTTGACGCGCACGCGCTGCAGGTTCGGCATCCAGCGTCGGCTGCTGACGTTGTGGGCGTGGCTGATCCGGTTCCCGAACACCGGCGTCTTGCCGCAAACCTCGCACTTCTTGGCCATGCTTTAAACTCCTAAATAACGCGAAGGGCGCTGGATTTTAACCGAAGTTGCCGATTGCGCGTAATCGATTCATTTAACTAAATCCTCTAGAGTTGACACCACTTATAAAACCCTGTAATTTTGATTCACCTTTCACATCGTGAGCCAGCGAGAAGTGAGTGAGATGGATGGGGTGAGCGGTGTTCTTCTCAAAGAGCAAAAATGTCGTCGGTCTTGATATCGGCTCCTCAGCGGTCAAATTAGTCGAGCTGAAGGAGAGGAAGGGCGGCTTTGAACTCGCCAAGCTGGGGATCGAGCGCCTTTCCCCCGAGGCCATCGTCGACGGGTCGATCATGGACTCGTCGCTGGTGGTCGAGACGATCTCGCGGCTGAACAACGAAAAAGCGATCAAGAATTCCAACTACGCGACGTCGCTGTCGGGCCACTCCGTCATCATCAAAAAGATCACTCTGCCGGCCATGCTTCCGGAGGAGCTGGCGGAATCCATTCAATGGGAAGCGGAGCAATACATTCCGTTCGACATCAATGATGTCAACCTTGATTATGTTCCGCTCACCACACCGGGCACCGGCGACAACATCGACGTCATCCTGGTGGCGGTCAAAAAAGAAAAGATCAACGACTACACATCGGTGATCACCCAGACCGGCAAGAACGCCGTGCTGGTGGACGTCGACGCCTTCGCGCTGCAGAACTGCTACGAGATGAACTACAACGTCGATGAAGGCAAGACCCTGGCGCTCGTCAACGTCGGCGCGTCGGTCACCAACGTCAACGTTCTGTCGGGATCGGCTTCGCTTTTCTGGCGCGACATCACCTTCGGAGGCAATCAATACACTGACGCGATTCAGCGCGAGATGAGCCTCTCCTTCGAACAGGCCGAAGACCTCAAGCGAGGCAAGCAGGTCGGTGACCAGACCATCCAGCAGGTCATTCCGATTCTGAATTCGGTCTCCGAAGATTTCGCAGGCGAGCTGCGAAAGACACTCGACTTCTTCACGGCGACCTCCGGCGCGGATCGCGTCAATGAAATCGTACTTTCCGGCGGCGGCTCAGGCGTTCTGAATCTCGACGCCATCCTGCGCGATAAGTTCGGCCTGGCCGTCAACATCATGGACCCCTTCCAGAGGATCACGGTCGACGAAAAGCAATTCAACCCCGAAGAGTTGGCTGAAATCGGGCCGAGCATGGCGGTGGCAGTCGGCCTGGCGATCAGGAAGTTGGGGGACGCTTGATTAAGATCAACTTGGTACGGGAAGGGCGGGCGGTCCGCGGAGCCGGGGCGGCTCCGGGGGCAGCGGCGGCTGCAATCGCCGTGGCGGGGCCAAGCAACCTCAATACAATGCTGATCATCGCGGGGCTTGCCATCGGCGTAGTCGTCGGCGGCGGTTGGTGGGTCATCGAGCGGAACAGGCTCAGCGATCTCCGCGATCAAGTGGCGGCCAAGACCGTCGAAGCGCAGCGCCTCGAATCCATCATTAAAGAGGTCGAGGAGTATCAGCGCCGCAAGGACAGCCTGCAACGCCGCATCGATCTGATCAATCAACTGAAGCTGAACCAGAAGGGACCGGTCAAGATCATGGACCGCGTCAGCCAGGACCTTCCCGATCTGGTCTGGCTCGACAAGATGAATATGAGCGGCGGCCTGATCACGCTCACGGGGCGCGGTCTCAATCCGAACGCGATTGCCAATTTCGTGGAGGCCATCAAGAAAGATCCGCTCTTCGAGGAGCCTGATCTGAGCTCGATGAGTCAGGTGACGGTGGTTCCCCCCGTCTATCAATTCGACATGACTTTCCACTTCGCTTATGCGCCGAAGAGCGAGGCAGGAGCGCCCGGCACTGCTACCGGGACCGGAACAACAGGCACGACAACCACCACGGGTTCGGCGACGAAGCGGTAGGAGACGATCGAGATGGCTGCGATTTCACTCGAAGGAAAGCCGTGGTACTACGGACTAGCCATCGGTGTGGTCCTGGCCGCCGGTCTGGTCTGGGGCGCTGACTATTTGTGGATTGAAGACACCAAGAGTCAGATCAAGGCCGCGGAGTCGCAGATCAAGGACCTCGACACCAAGATCGAGCAGGGCCGCTCGGCGCAGCGAAAACTCCCACAATTCCGTGAAGAAGTCCATCGTCTCGAGCTCGAGCTCGAAAAACTGCGCCGCATTCTGCCCTCGACGCGCAACACCGAAGAGATCATCAAGAAGATCAAGTCGTTGGTCGACCAGGGTGACTTCGTCCTGCACAAAATGACGTTCCCGAAGATCGCGCCGGCCCAGGGTGGCGACCCGTACGCCGAGTGGCCGATCACGATCTCGGTCGATGGGCGGTATCACAACCTCGCGATTCTGTTTAATCGCCTGAGCAACTTCTCGCGCATCATGAACGTCGAGCAGATCAACATTCAGGCGCTCTCAAACCAGGTCGACCGCACCGTCACATCGGAGTTCGTGGCGAAAACGTTTGTGTACGTCGAGCCGAGCGCGGCGCCGCCGCCGACCAACAAGCCGGCGGCCGGCGGCGCGGCTCCGAAGAGTGGAGGCACATAGGCGATGAAGCATCTTCGCATTGTCTACTCGATGCTGATCGTCACCGCCGCCATCGCGGCGGTCTTCGCGCAAGCTCCCGGTGGGCGGCCGGGCGGCGGATCGACCGCCACCACTACCACGACTGCCACGGCGAGAACCACGACGACCGGAACGACCGGAACGACCGGAACGGGGAACGTCCAGGAGGTCCTGCAGGAAATCCTGGAGGGACCGGGCATCGGCGAGCAGTATCACTACGATCCGCAGGGCCGCCGCGATCCGTTCCAGTCCCTGATCGGACCGGCGCCGAAACTCCAGCCTGGCCAGCGCCTTCCTGGGCCGCCGGGATTCCTGATCGATGAAATCAAGCTGCAAGGCATCGTGCGAACGAAGCAGCAGGGTCTGGTCGCAATGATCAACGGGCCGGACAACAAGGGTTATCTCATCCGGGTTGGCGACAAAGTCCTTGACGGCGAAGTGGTCCGCATAACGCCCTCCTCCGTTGTTTTCCGGCAGGAGGTCAACGACCCGACTCGAATCGAACGTTTCCGCGAAGTGGTCAAGGATCTTACCCCTGAGGCTCAGAGGAAATAGCGTGCTGGGTGAGGTGCGTGGAGGGCCGTGAGATGGTGAAGGTGGGAAGTATGAGAAGAGTCCAGCGAATCCTGCTGATCGCAAGCATGCTCGTCCTGTGCGCCGGAGGTGCGTCCGCGTCGTGGTGGAGACACCGCAAGCCGGCCAGTCCAGCACCGCAGCCGGCACCTGCCGAAGCGACAGCCATGGTCCTGAATGCGATCGAAACCGGAGCATCGGCGGCGCCGCAGGTCATTCTGAAAACCAGCGGAGCGCCGGCGTTCACATCCCTCAGCCCCACGCCCGATCAGTTTGTGGTTGACCTCTCCGGCACGACCAAAGCGGCTTCCCTGACCATGCCAACGCTCCTCCCGGCCGGTGTCAGCGCAGTCACGGCCGATGAAGTCACTGAGATGGGTGGCCGGCTGACGCGCGTCACCGTGCGCCTGTCGGGTGGCGGAACGCCGCAAGCCTCGGCCGAAGGCAATTCGGTCGTCATCACGCTTCCGGCTCCTGCAGTTGTCGAAGCGCCGCCTGTGCCGAAGATCGAGACGCCGGCGGCCGTCGCTCCCGCGCCGGTCGAATCCACAATCAGGATCGAACCGGTTTCGTCCGTAAAAGCCACGCTGCTCAAGAAGATCGAAACTGCGGGCAAAGGCGATGCGATGGATGTTCAGATCGCGACCAACGGCGACGCGAATTACAGCGCGTTCAAGCTCGATAAGCCGGCCCGTATCGTCATCGACTTTCCCGGCATCAAGAACAAGGCGGCCAAGAGCACCAATGTCGACGATTGGCTCGTGAAGAGCATTCGCGCGGGACAGTTCAAGGATGATGTCGCCCGCGTCGTCATCGATCTTTCCAAGCCGATCGCTTACAACATCACCAAGAGCGGCGACAAGCTGCACGTGACGTTCGGCGAAGCGCCGAAAACTGTCGCGGCGCCGGCGCCTGCTCCCGAGGTGAAGGTTGCCGCGGCGCCCAAGATGGAGCCGGCGAAGCCGACCGACATCGTCTCGCAAGTTCCCGCTGTGGCGGACACGGCAACCTGGAAGTTGCCGCAAGATGCGTCGCAAGGCGCAACCGCGATCATCCACGCCCAGGATCAGGCTCCGCCCCCGCCCGCTCCCCGGTCACGGCGCACGCCCACTCCGCTTTCTCAGCCGCAGCCGGCGCAACCGGTGCCGGCGCCGTCGAGTACGGAAAACGTTTTCAGCGAGCCGTCACAGGCAGTCAACCCGCTGGCCGCCGGCGGCTCGCGGCAGTTGAGCGCAGGCGAAAAGGTGTTCACCGGCGAGCCGATTTCGCTCAACTTGAAGGACGCCGACATCAAGGATGTGCTGCGGACCTTCGCGCAACTGACCGGGCTGAACATCGCCGTCGATCCGAATGTCTCGGGATCGGTAACCGTCGATTTCGTCGACGTTCCGTGGGACCAGGCCCTCGATCTGATCCTGCGTCAGAACGGACTGTCGTACGTGCTGGAAGGAAATGTGATGCGCGTCGGCACGCTGTCGCGTCTCTCTGAAGAGGCGGCCGCCAACCGGCGTTTCCAGGAAGAGGAGCGGCTCAATGTGCCGCTGACGACAGTCAGCTTCAAGCTGTCCTACGCGCGAGCGGGCGACGTCTCGGGCCTGCTCAAAGAGCTGGCTTCGCCGCGCGCCCGCATCATCGTCGATCAGCGGACCAATCAGTTGATCATCAGCGAGATCCCAGCCTACCTGCAGACGATGCGCAATCTCATCGACTCCGTCGATGTCGCGAATCGCCAGGTGGTCATCGAAGCACGCGTTGTCGAAACGACGCAGAGCTTCCTGCAGCAATACGGCTTCAACTGGGGATTCCGTGGGACGCTCGATCCTTCCGTCGGAACCGGAACAGGTTTGGTCTTCCCGAGCCGCGTCGACGCCATCGGGGGGCCGTTCGACTTTGCGGCCGGCAACCCTGTCCTCTCCTTCTCCCTAGGCAACGTCCTGGGCACATTCACGCTCGATGTGGCGTTGAACGCCGCGGAGCAGGAATCGTCGGCGCGGGTCATCGCCGCACCTCGCATTCAGACGCAGGACAACGTCTCGGCGCAGATCCAAGCCGGTACTCAGATTCCGTTCCAGACGCGCATCAACTTCACCACCACCGTCACCTACGTCGATGCGACGTTGAGTCTTTCTGTCACGCCCCAGATCACGGAGGCGGGCACGGTCATCATGGATATCTCGGTCCAGAAGAACGATCCGGGTGTTCAGGCAGCCGAGGCGCCGGGACCATCGATCGCGACGCGCCGAGCGTCGACCAAGCTGATGGTTCGCGACGGTGGAACAGCGGTGATCGCCGGCATCTATCAGACCAACGACACGTCCGTGCAGGACCGGTTGCCGTTCCTTTATCAGATTCCGATCATCGGCAACCTGTTCAAGAGCCACAACATCAACTCAACGCATCAGGAACTGTTGATCTTCATCACGCCGCACATTGTGCGCACTTCGTAGTCGGACGGGAGGAGTGGAATGAACCGCAACCGGAAAAGAGTCGCGCTGGTAGCCGCAGCGGTGGTGGTGCTGCTGGCCGGCGGCTCGTGCAATGACATCAACAGACAAAGTTCACCCGTCGATCTGATCGTGACCAACACGCAGATCCTGCGTCAGATCGATTTGAACGGTGACATCATCGGTTCGCAGAAGTGCCAGGGAAACACTGCCGTCGTGCATATCCTGGCATTGCAGCTCCAGCCACCGTCTACCAATCCGAGGCTCACGCCGATCGATCTCAACCAGGTGAAGATTGATCGCTACCGCGTCTCGTACAACCGCGCGGACGGTGGCCACCTCGTTCCGGCACCGTTCGTCCGGTCGACGTCCACTCTGGTAGGCATCAACTCGACCGCCGAAGGGACCAATTTTGCGCTCTTCGACGCCAACGCGATCAATCTGGCGCCGTTCGCGGCGCTGAAGCCGGAGAACGGCGGACGCGATCCGGAAACTGGAAGGCCGATCATCTCGCTGGACGTGACTCTGGAGTTGTTCGGAACAACGCTCGCGGGCGAACGCGTCTCGGGCAACACGCGAATGACACTCGATTTCTGCTTCTCGTGCGGTGGATGCTTCTAGCCGCTCGATTGGGTGGATGGAGTTGACGGGGGTTTTCTATGATCGATATGAGACAGCGGAAACTGACATTCGCGCTTCTGGCGCTGCTACTGATCCTCACCGGATGTAAGAGCGAGTCGCCGACAGCGCCGCCTCCGATCGGGCCGGGCGGCACGCCTGGTGGCGGAGTGACGCCGCCAACGAACCCGACCATCACCCTCACCGCCTCGAATACCAGTCCGCTGGTGAACTCGAACGTCACCATCACGGCCAGGGTGACCGAGAACAATCAGAACGTGCCGAATGGCACCGCGGTGCAGTTCACGACAAACTTCGGCACCTTCGCGGATTCCGGCACGAACAACACGATCAAGATCACGAGCGGCGGTGCTGCGACTGCGACCCTGACGGCGCCGGCGCCCGGCACCGCAACTGTCATCGCGGCGGTGGGGAGCGCTACCAAATCGATCGACATCACGTTCTCAATCCAGCCGACGACACCGCCACCTTCGGGGACGATTCCGACGATCACGGCCGTAGCGCCGGCGACCGGACCACCCGCCGGCGGTACTCAAGTGACCATCACCGGCACGAACTTCCGCACGCCGGTGCGGGTGCTCTTCGATATCGGTGACGGCAATCCGAAGGAGGCGTTCGTCGCCTCCTCGACAACGACTCAGATCGTCGTCATCACGCCTCCGATCAACCTGGCGACCACCCAGACAAAAGCGACCGACATCATCGTCATTACACAGGCGGGAACGGCCGGCGAACAGCGCGTGGTCAAGACGGGCGGCTTCACGTACCAGCTCGCAGTTCTCACCCCCGTGATCCGATCGCTGCAGCCGACATCCGGCCCGATTGGCGGTGGCACGCGCGTCACCATCTTCGGCGATGCGTTCCAGACGCCCGTGCAGGTGTTCTTTGGTTCGGCTGAAGCGCAGGTCATCAGTATCAACTTCGACAACATCATCGTCATGAGTCCGCGCGCCAGCGACACCGCGCCTGGCGGCTCCGGCGTTGTCACCGGGCCCGTTTCTGTCACTGTCAGAAACGTTGGCTCCGGTACAACCGCATCGTCACCAATTCAGTTCCGCTACACACCGAAGATGGTGATCACGACTGCCGGCCCGACCGAAGGTCCGTTCACCGGCGGCACGCGCATCAAGATCGACGGCGTCGGCTTCGATGACCCATTGGCGGTGAGCGTGGCCGGCGTCGCCGCGCAGGTGATCAGCGTTGCCGGCTCGGAGGTCATCGTTCAAACGATCGGCGTGAATCTCACGAGCTGCAGTGACGTTACGGGTCCAATCATCGTAACGAACACCGAGAACGGCGACAGCGCGACCGGGCCGGCGTTCATCTTCCGCACGCCCAAGCCGCTCATCATCAACATTTCGAATCCGAACACGCTGGGTGGCACCGCGTTGATCACGGTTCTCAATGCGCTCGGCTTCCCGCGCATCACGATTGGTGGCGTGACCGCGAACGTTACCGCAACGGTTGTCAATCCTAACGGCACCACGACGTTTACCGTTCAGATTCCGCCGACGATCCAACTGTCAACGGTGTCATGTCCGGCCGGCGGAAATGCGCTGGCGCCGACGGCGTTCACGGTTGTCTACACCAGCGCGACAACCGGCTGCACGGATACCGCCAACAACGCCCTGATCGTGAATCCGAACAATGTGCCGCTCATCTTTGCGAATCCGGCCACCTTCCAGCCATTCCAGGCGACGATTACGCCAAATGTCGCTCCTGCGCCACCGTTCCCAGGCACTGCTGTTACACCGTCGGCCACGCAGACCGTAGCAATCGTAAACGTCGGCACGGCGCCAATGGACATTACGGGCACTGCCCTTACGGGCGCCGGATGTCCGGACTTTACCGTCGGACCTACTGTTCCACCGATTATTACTCTCAATCAATGCGAATCGCTGCCAATAGGAGTCACCTTCAAGGGTCAATTGAGCCCGAATACAGAGACATGCACCTTGACGGTTTCGTCGACAGGTGGAAACCGAACCTTCCTGTTGGTCGGTACTTCGAAGTGACGATTGACATCTAAGGATCTGATTCGGACCGCCCCTTCGGGGGCGGTTCGCTTCTGCGGTAGAGTCTTACTTCCATGGCCCAGCCGGCGAGTAACCCGAAGATCGAAGAATTGCGGTTTCGGCTGAAGACCGATCCGAAGAGCCGCCTTTTCTTCCCGCTGGCTGAGGAGCTGCGGAAAATCGATCAGTTCACCGAGGCCGAGCAGGTCCTCCGCGGCGGGCTGACCCAACACCCCACCTATCTTTCGGCCTGGGTCAGCCTTGGCCGCGTTCTGCGCGAGGCCGAAAAGCACCGCGACGCGGTCGACGCCCTCGCCAAAGCGTTGCAGCTCGACCCGGGGAACGTCGTCGCGGCCCGCCTGCTCGCCGACTCCTACCTCGACCTCGGCGACAAGCTCGAAGCCATCAAGAAGTTCAAGCTGGTCCGCGCTCTGATGCCTGCCTCCGACGAGGAGCTCGAGGCGGTGATCGAACGCCTCGATCACGAGTTGAATGCGGCTCCCAAAAAACCGCCCTTCATGGATCTGGCGGACCAGACCCACCCACCCGCTCCTGTCGACGAGGCTCCATTCGCGACGACCGACAGCAAAGCTTTCGCGGATGCGGAAGCGTCGATTGCCGAAGACCGCACGGTCGGGGTGACAACGGCTGACATCGAGCCGATGGGCGTTGCGCATACCCAAAGCCCATTTGAAGAACCGCTTTCCACGACGGCCGCCATTGATGTGGAGCAGCCGAAAGGCATCCGGGTCGAGCGGGCGCCTGTTGCGGCCGAAGTTCCCGTCACGCTGACCGAGGAAGAGCCGGCGGCGGATGTCTTCGCTCCGGCTGAAGCGCCTGCGCCGGCAGCGGCGGCTGACGATGCAGCGAATACACTCACGATGGCGGATCTCTACGTTCAGCAAGGATTCGCCGACAAAGCGCGCGAGATCTATCAATCCATTCTGCAACGCGATCCCGGCAACGCCGAGGTTCGCAAGAAGGTCGACGCGCTCAAGGGTCCGGCGCCGCGCAATCCAAAGGCGGCGAAACTCGAGCAATGGCTCGCCAAGGTGAAGAAGAGGGAGGAGGGGAGTGTCGTTTAGAGATGTACTCCAGGGCATTCGGGATCGAGTGGACGGAACGCTGGCAATCAGTCTGATCGGGCTCGATGGCATCAGTGTCGAAAGAATCAACGGAAACAACGTTCCCCTCGACGTCATGGGAGCGGAGTTCGGGGGCTTCATCAAATCGATCCGCCTCTCGAACACAGAATTGAACAGCGGCGAGATTCTGCAGTTCTCGCTGGTGACGGAGAGATACATCGCCTTCGTTTCGGAAGTGACGCCTGACTATTACGTGCTGCTGGTTCTCAGGCCTGACGGCAATTACGGGCGGGCGCGATTCGAGCTTACCCGCGCCAAGCAACTTCTGCGCGATGAGCTGGTCTGAGGTGGCGGTTTGAATTTCAAAGAGATTCTCGAGCTAATCGACATCGTCGCCCAACGGGGCATCGCCGAGCTCGAGATCGAGCAGGCGGGAACGAAGCTGCGCATTCAGGGGAAACCGTCAGCGCCGCAGGTCATCCACTCCTACTTGAATGGTCAACGCGAAATGCCGGCACTTCCCGCGCCGCCGCCGGCGCCGATCCTGTCTGCAAAAGCACAGGAACCGGAAGAGCCGGATGCCGGGCTGCACGTGGTCAGCGCGCCCATCGTCGGAACCTTTTATCGCTCTCCCAATCCGGAATCGGAGCCGTTCGTCACCATCGGCGATCACGTCTCGAAAGGGAAAGTCATCTGCATCATCGAAGCGATGAAACTGATGAACGAGATCGAGTCGGACGTGGACGGTGAAATCGTGAAGGTCTTTCCGCAAAACGGGCAGCCGGTCGAATACGGCGAGAAGCTTTTCGCGGTAAGGTTGTAGTACCCGCCCATGATCACCAAAGTCCTCATCGCCAATCGCGGCGAGATTGCCCTTCGCGTCATCCTGGCCTGCAAGGAGATGGGCCTCAAGACTGTGGCGGTGCATTCGGAGGCCGACCGCGATTCTCTCCACGTGCGCTACGCCGATGAAGACGTCTGCATCGGCCCTGCGCCGTCGCGTCAGAGCTATCTGAGCATCTCATCGATCATCGCGGCCGCCGAGATCACCGGCGCGGACGCGATTCATCCCGGCTACGGATTCCTTGCCGAGAACGCGCACTTCGCCGAGATCTCCACCGAATGTGGATTGACGTTCATCGGGCCGACGCCGGAAGCCATCCGCCTGATGGGCGATAAAGCGAAGGCGCGCGAGACCGCCAAGAGGGCGGGCGTGCCGATCATGCCGGGAAGCGATGGCCCGGTGAAGACACTCGCCGAGGCAGACGATATCGCGCGCGAGATCGGATATCCCGTCATCCTGAAGGCGGCGGCAGGGGGCGGCGGGCGGGGAATGCGAGTCTGCGGCACGGAAGTGGATCTGCAGGGCGCCTTCGACACCGCCCGCAGCGAAGCGGAGCGCGCTTTCGGATCGGCTGACGTCTACGTCGAGAAGTACCTCGAGCGGCCGCGTCACATCGAGATCCAGGTTTTCGGCGACAGCTCCGGCCGCATCGCGTCGCTTGGCGAACGCGAATGCACGATTCAGCGGCGGCATCAGAAGCTCATCGAGGAGTCGCCCTCGCCCGCGATCTCGCAGGAAATGCGTCAGCAAATGGGCTCCGCCGCTGTCCGGCTATGCCAGACAGTGAACTACGTGAACGCCGGGACGATCGAGTTCCTCTTCCAGGACGGCCAGTTCTACTTCATGGAGATGAACACGCGCATCCAGGTCGAACATCCGGTGACCGAAGAGGTGACGGGCATCGACCTGGTGAAGGAGCAGATCCGCGTCGCCGATGGGTTGCCGTTGACGGTGCCGAATGGGGACTTCCGTCTGCGAGGACACGCGATGGAATTTCGGATCAACGCTGAAGACCCTGTCACCTTCGCTCCGCATCCCGGAAGAATTCGTGAATTCAATTGCCCGGGAGGGCCGGGCGTGCGCGTCGACACGGCGGCCTATCGCGACTACGTGATCCCGCCGCACTACGACTCGATGATCGCGAAACTGATCGTGAAGGGAAAAACGCGCGAGGAGACCCTGGCGCGGGGCCGCCGCGCGCTCGAGCTCTTCATCATCGAAGGCGTGAAAACGACGATCCCGCTCCACCGCGCGATCCTCGACGATCCGCGCTTCATCCGGGGAGACCTCTCGACGCGATTCATGGAAGAATTCGAGTGGTGAGGTTGTCTGGTTGTCGGGTTGCCAAGTTGTCGCCGTTTTGACAACCTGAGAACCTGACCACTCGACAACCGATGAAAATCTACCTCATCGGCTTCATGGGTGCCGGCAAGACGACGATCGGCCGTACGCTGGCGTCGCGCCTCGGCGCTCCGTTCTTTGATCTCGACGAGTTGGTCGAATCCGCGGAGAACATGTCGATCAAGGACATTTTCGCGCAGCAGGGCGAACCCTATTTCAGAAAGCGCGAGCGCGACATCCTGCGTTCAACCCGCTATCTCGATCACGCCGTGATCGCGACCGGCGGCGGCACGTTCACATTCGATGAGAACATTCAGTTCATCCAGGCCGAAGGCTTCTCGGTCTTCCTGTCCGCTCCCTACGCTCTGCTCCGCAGTCGCATCGGCGAGAAAGCCGCGGAACGGCCGATGTTTCGCGACGACGTTGCGGCGCACGAGCTGTACAACACACGCCTCCGTTTCTATCGCATGTGTGACACAACCATCGAGATCCGCGAAGATGAATCGCCGATGGAGATCGTCGAGCGTATCCTTCTGGAGTTGCCAAAGAAACGCTCGCGGAGGACCTCGTGAGGGCGGTCGTGGTCAGCGACCTTCACGCCAACGCCGAGGCCTTGCGGGCGGTCTTCAGCCGGGTCCGGCGCAAGAAGTTCGATTGCATTGCCTGCCTGGGCGATTTCGTGGGCTACGGCGCGGAGCCGAATCAGGTTCTCGATGCCATGCGCACCTTCAAAGGAACGAAGTACTACATCCGTGGAAACCACGATCGGTATGTCGCAGCTCTCGAAGAAGGAAATGGATTCAATCAAGCTGCGAAGGTCGCGGCGGAGTGGACGCGCGAGCACCTCAGTGCGCCCAATCGCCGCTTTCTCGAGAAACTCCCTCTCGGACCGATCGAGCGCGGCGGATTCGTACTCTGCCACGGCTCCCCTGATAACGAAGACGAATACGTCTTCAATGAGTTTCACGCAGCACGCATCTTCGAAACGTTCGAGGCGCCGATCATCCTGTACGGCCACACGCATCTGCCGGTGATTTTTTCAATCGATCGGAAGGAGAAAGTGCGAGGATCGGCGGTCCGGGGAGACGCGATCGTGCCCCTCGATCCGGCGCGCCGTTATCTCATCAATCCCGGTTCGGTCGGCCAGCCGCGCGATCGCAATCCGCGCTCGTCGTTCGCGATCGTCGATTCCGATCGCCGAACAGCGCAGTTCCTTCGCGTGCCCTACAACGTCGCCAAGACCCAGACCGCAATTCTGAAAGCGGGCCTGCCGGTTGTCCTGGCGAATCGTCTTAAGTGGGGTACATGAGTGTCCTCAGATGAGGAAGATTGCAGCCCCAGCGATGCGGCCTCATCCTGCTAAGCGGCTGAAAACAAACGAGGAATACTCAGCAGTAGCGTGGCATGTCGACCGCACCACGAAGTGACCGGCTGCTGGGGGATTTCGATGAAAAAACTGACGCTACCTCTTCTCGCGATGCTGGCGCTGGCCGTTCCGCTCTCTGCTGCGCAAGGCCGCGATCAGTCGTACTTCACGTTCGACGACGGCGGCACGATCGTTCGGCAGGCCGACGATGGGCGTGAAGTCGAAAGCCGCGTCAACTATCCTGTCTTTTCCGGCGACGAAGTGACGACCAACCGCCGCGGACGCGCCGAGATTCGACTTGCCGACGGCAACATCATTGCCCTCGACAGGTCAACCTCGATTCGTTTCCGCTCCATTGCCGATTCCTACGACGACAGCGGAACGCAGACAGTGGTCGAGCTGCGTTATGGCCACGTCGCTATCCAGCGCACCGATTACAATCGCGAAGCGCTGCGACTCGATACGCCCAGCGCCAGTTACATCGCGACCGACCAGGCCATCTACGCCGTCGACAACGATTCACGAAGCGCCGATCGCGTCAGCGTTTTCTACGGCGAAATCGAAGTGCGCACGCAGGCACGAACCTCCCGTGTCAGCGAAGGCGAAGAAGCTCGCGTTGACGATCAGGGTGTTTACGGATTGGCCAGCTCGCAGCGCGGCACCGCCGACGAGTTTGAGCGCTGGTTCATTCGCCGTTCCGAGAGATACGGCAAAGGAAGCAGCCGGTATCTCGATCGGTCTCTCGCGTATTCCGATTACGATCTCGAGCAGTACGGTTCATGGACCTACCTCTCCGGGTTAGGTTCCTGGGGATGGCGTCCGTACGTTGGTGCCAGCTGGCGTCCGTACTACTCCGGTCACTGGATTTATGGCCCCAGCGGATGCCTGGTGTGGATTTCGTATGAGCCGTGGGGTTGGGTGCCGTATCACTACGGTCGATGGGCTAATGACCCGGGTTATGGGTGGGTTTGGATGCCGGGTTACACCTATTCGCCGGCCTGGGTTTACTGGATTTATGGTCCGGGGTATTTCGGATGGGCGCCGGCCGGCTGGTACGACTGCTACCGGCCGTACTACGGTTGGGCCTATCAGCCTTACGCGCGAGCAGGACTGCACTTCGGCTTTGGCTTCTACGGCCGCGTGCGCGTGAATGAAATCGATCTGCGGCCGTGGACTTTTGTGTCGTCCGACAGAATCGTCTCGACGCGCGTCGATCAGGCCGCACTGACGACTGACGCGATTCGACAGCGCCTCCAGCGGGGCGACGGCAATCGCGAGGTGGCAGTGGTGTCCGGTCAGCCTGCGCGTTTTTCACGATCGGAAATCAGAGATCCGGCCGCGGCGATCAACACGATTGCGCGCCGCGGAATCGGAAGTGGTACCGGCAGAGAAGGCTCCGGGTCTGCTACGGACATGACTCCGTTCTTCCGGCGCGACCCGGAGCTTTCCAATGCGGTCCGTGAGCGCATCGTGCGCAGCGGTGTTGCTGCCGGCGCGGCCGCTGTTGTGACTGCGCCGCGGACGCTGCCGGGCCTTTCCGGCGTCCCTTCGCCGGGAACTCCCGGCACGATCGAAGGCCGCGTTCCTCCGCATGGCGACTCGCCCGATTCCCCTCGAGCCACAGTGCCACGCGATCGATTCCGCGAGAATCCGGGCGGCGGGTCGAGCCCGCAATCGCCGCCGTCGTCGAATCTCGATCGCAATTGGCGGGACCGTCTCGACCGCTCCGGGTCTCCGAGCACACCCTCGACCCGCACGCCGGTCGATCGCAGCAACACCAATCCGGCTCCCACGCCGCAGCGCGATGATTCGTGGCGCGGGCGGGTGAGCGGACGCCGCGATGCGACGCCGCGCGATGCTGCTCCGCGCGAGCGGGCGCCCCGAAACGATGCACCCCTCGATCGCGGTTTCGTCGAGCACAAGCCTGCCGATCGGACGCCTGTCGATCGGGCGCCGGCCGACCGTGGAAGCGATATCGCACGCCGGATCATCGATCGCATCGGCGGTGCGCGAATCTACGGCGGCGACGCCCCGCGTGATAGCGCACCACGCCAGTCGTCCGGCCCGCGCGAAGCTCCGCCGCCCCGTGTCGAACGTTCGTCGCCTCCGCCGCAGCAACCGCCGTCGCAAGAACGGTCCGCTCCTCCTCCTTCGCGCTCCAACGACAACGACGGCGGACACGTGAAGCGAGATCACTAAACGCCCTTCTGCTCGCACGAAAGGACCCCGGAAACGGGGTCCTTTTGTTGTGAGGAGAACGACGAAGGGCGAAGTTCGAACGAAGAACGAAGAAGTCCTTCATTTCTAAATTCTTCATTCGAACTTCGAACTTCGAACTTCTCCTTTAGAATCATCCCCGAATGTCGGTACCCCTCTTTTTCGCGCTCTACTGCGTCGAAGCCGGGTTGTTTTTTATGATCGTTCCGTGGACGCGGATGTGGACGCTCAATCCGCTTCTGCACAGCAGTGAGACGCTGAGCATGTTCGCGGCGAATCCGTTCGTTCGCGGATTCGTGTCCGGTTTTGGCGTGGTGCATCTGATCATCGCGGCCAAGGACATCATCCGAATGACGCTGGCGCGACGGGCTGCCAAGAGGGGAGTGAGCTGACCCGTGCCGCGGCGGAGAGTCGATTTCGCGCGCGTCTATTTTCCCCTCACGCTGGCGATCATCTTGTTCGCGGTGTTCCTGCCCTTCCGCCTGAAGCCGATCGACGTGCCGGGCTTCGGCGACATGCATGCCTACCTCGAGTTCGCCGCTTATGCCGCGCTGATCTTTCTCCTGGTGAGGCTGCTCGACACGTTCGTTTTCGATTTCGTCCTGCGACGTCAGGTCGCGGCACCCCAGATCCTTCGCGGCCTGATCTCGATCGTTCTCTACGCCATCCTCTTTGCGTCGGCCTTCTCGACGATTTTCAATTACAAAGTCGGGACGCTCCTCACCGGCGGCGCCCTCCTGGCGGCCGTCCTCGGTCTCGCTCTGCAGGACACGCTCGGCAACCTCTTCTCCGGCATTGCTCTGCACATGGAGGAAACCTATGAAATCGGCGACGTCGTGCACACCGGCGACTACATGGGCGTGGTCGAGGGCGTGAGCTGGCGCGCGACGCGACTTCGCGGCTTCAACAATCAGCTGGTCGTCGTTCCAAACTCGGTGATCGCGCGCGAGCGTCTCGAAGTTTTTCCGCGCAACAATCTCAATGCGCGAATCATCTCGGTCGGCATCGATTACAACGCGGCACCTGCGACGGTCATCGGCATCCTCACCCAGGTCGCCACGCACGTGGAAGGCGTGGCGCGCGAACGTCCATGTCTGGCGCGCGTATCGTCGTTCGGCGATTCGGCGGTCATTTACGACATCAAATACTTCACGCGCGACTACTCGGGACGCGACCGCATCGATGCCGACATCCGAAAGGCGGTCTGGTACGCGCTGCGGCGAAATGGGATCTCGATTCCGTTTCCGATCCGCTCCTTTCAGCCTTACTTGCCGCCCACCAGCGAACAGGTCACTCCCGAGGAGATTTTTCAGAGGTTGCGGGCGGTGGATGTGCTGGAACCGATTTCCGATCAAGGCCTTCAAAGCGTCGTGGCGGCCGTCAAGATGCACTTCTATTCGAAAGGCGAGGCCATCCTCCGGCATGGAACGTCGGGGGATTCGATGTTCGTGGTGCATGTGGGCTCAGTTGCCATACGTGTTCCGGATGACTCGCTCACCGGATGGCATCAAGTTGCGGAGCTTGGTCCGGGAACTGTCTTCGGCGAGATGGCGCTCCTCACCGGCGAGATGCGCACCGCCGACGTGGTCGCAATGACGGATGTCGTCGCGCTCGAGATCGGAAAAGAGTCGCTGCACCCGATCATGGCCGTCCATCCCGATCTGGCCGGTGCGATCTCGCACCAGATCATGTTGCGCCGCGAGCATCTCGAGTCGCTGCGCGCCGCCGACCGCGAGCAGGAAGAGCTGACGCTGATGTCGCGAATCCGGTCGTACTTTGGCTTATGAAGCGCCTTCTGATTGTGGAAGACAAAGAATCACTCGGGCTCATGCTCAGGGAGACCATCGAGTCGGAAGGGCTCGAGGCCGAGATCTGCGGAAACGGATCCGACGCCACGCGGCGCATCGCGGAGGGGCGGCGGTATTTCGCCGTTCTCACCGATCTCCGTCTGCCGGGAGCCGACGGCATCGCGGTCCTCGAGCAGGTGAAGGAGAGCGATCCCGACTGTCCGGTGATCGTGATGACCGCTTTCGGCACGATCGAGAATGCCGTGCAGGCCATGAAGCTGGGGGCATACGATTTCATCCAGAAGCCGGTCGACGTCGATCATCTGCTGCTGCTGCTGCAGCGCTGCCGCGAAAATCGCGAGCTGCGCTACGAGAATCTTCTGCTGAAGGAGGAATTTCAGCGGACGCACGGACTGCCGGCCATCGTCGGCGAGTCGCCGCGTATCGTGGAAGTCTCGCGCGCGATTCAAAAAGTTGCGCCGACGGATTCGACGGTGCTGTTGCAGGGTGAATCGGGAACCGGCAAGGAGCTTTTCGCGCGCGCAATCCATCAGCTTTCCTCGCGCCGCGATCGGCCCTTCGTCCCGATCAACTGCGCCGCGATTCCCGACACGCTCATCGAGAACGAGCTGTTCGGGCACGAACGCGGATCGTTCACGGGAGCGACCGGTCGGCAGCTCGGGAAATTCGAGCTGGCCGACACCGGCACCATCTTCCTCGACGAAATCGGGGACCTCGGGCCCTCGGTGCAATCGAAAGTGCTTCGCGTTCTTCAGGAACGCCGATTCGATCGCATCGGTGGTACCACGACCGTCGATGTCGATGTGCGCGTCATCTGCGCCACCAATCGCAACCTTGCCGAGGATGTGAAGTCGGGAAGGTTTCGTGAGGATTTGTTCTTTCGCATCAACGTCTTTCCGGTGACGATTCCGCCGTTGCGCGCCCGGCGTGAAGACATCGATGCCCTGGTCGATTTTTTCCTGCAGCGGCTCGCCCGCGAGTTGAAGAAGCCGGGGCTGTCGATCAGCGACCAAGCGCGCCTGCGGCTTCGCGAGTATCAGTGGCCGGGAAATATTCGCGAGCTGGAGAACTGCATCGAGCGCGCGGCCATCCTCTGCAACGACAGCCGTATCGAAGCGAGCGATCTTCTTCTTGCGCCGTTGTCGGAGAATCGCATCGGAGACGTCATCGATCTCTCGGGCACGCTCGCGGAAGCCTCCGAGCGGGCGACGCGCAGCGTCGAGAAGGCCAAGATCGCGGATGCGCTGCAGCGAGCCTCGTCCCGCAACGATGCCGCCGACATCCTGGGCATCTCGCCGCGCACGCTGGCCGCGAAAATGAAGGAGTACGGATTGGAAAGTCCTGAGTCCTGAGCGCTGGCGAATCTCTCAGGACTCAGGACTCAGGACTTGAGCATTCCCACTTCCAAGGACGTCATCCGATTCCTGAACGAACGGTTCGCAGCTCGAGGGTTGCCCTATCGCTTGGAACATCTCGCGGTCCTGCCTTACGTCAATCCGATGTGGCTCGCCAATTGGGATGCACCGCAGCTGGCCGGGGCGCCTGAGCGCGACATCATCGAGGAAGAGATTCGCGAAGCGCGCTGGCGATATCCCCAGGTCCTCGACGAATACTGATCATCGCCATGCAACCAGCACATCAGGCAACATGGTGCGATGCCCAGCGCCGTCGATGATCTCGACTTGCACGTCGGTCTCTTCCGGAACGCCGCGCGGACGCCGCGGAATCGTGGTCGCGAATGCCGGCAGCGGCGTCTGCGGATACCACGGATAGAGCTGCGTCACGTCATCGCGCTTGAACAGCCCGGCGGCGATGCGAAAGCGTCCGTTGTCGACGCGGACGATCACGTTTCGAATTCCGCGCGGCGAAAGCGCCCACCCCGAGACCGTCATCGGTCCGGTGATTTCGCTGCGCATCTTCGGTTGATAGAGCTGGCCAAAGGTCGAGCTGTTGTATGTCGTCTTGCCTTCCAGCAGTCGCGCCAACTGCACGTCATCCGATGGCGCGCGATATCGCTGCCACTGCTTCTCGATGTGCGGCATCGCGAAGAGCCAGTCGCCGGTGATTCCGCCGTCGAAGCGCCGCAAAAAAACGAGATGGCCCTGATCGAGGCCGCGGCGCACCCATCCCAGTGCCTGAGGCCACTGCCAGCCGAACCATTCCGGCCGCACCAGAATGAATCGACATCCGTTGCGCTCGAGCAGCGTGAAGGTCGCATCGCTCAGCGGCTGTTCGCGCAGGACGTAGTGCAGCGGCGGCTCGAATCCCGAGATGCCGTCGAAGATCGGCACGTGATGCGCCGTCGCACGCAGCAGGTACAGGTACAGAACGTTGATGCGGTTGACCGGCAGCTCGAGCAGCGGTCCGGCGTGCGTCTGCGCAAGCCATCGGTCGACGGGTGACGGTTCGACCAGCGCGTGCTCCCACCGAATTCGCGGCCAGACTTCGACCAGCGCCAGCGCGAAAAAAATCGGCATCAGCCAGCGCCGCCTGGCCAACAACGTCGCCCCCGCCGCCGCCCACACCGCCAGGCCGGTGTATGCCACAACCGCCCACCGCGCCGGAACGCGAATGGCGCGGAATCCGGGCATGAAATGGAACAGGAACGAGTGAAAAAACAGGTGCATGCCCAGGGCGCCGATGACGCCGATGGCGATCCACAAGGCGGTTGCCCACAATTCGAATGAGAATCGCGAATTCGCAATCGCGGTTCGGAGATTGCCATCGCTGATCGCCGCCGGAAAGCGGATCGCGAACCGCGCCATGACGCACACCACCAGAAGTGTCGCGGGCAGATACGACCGGCCGAAATCGAGCAGCACGCGGCCGTGCCACACGATGTGGATCTCGCGCGTGACCGCGCCGAAAAACGTGAGAAGCGCGAGGAGGACGATGATGGCATCCAACCACCGTGGAGCGCCGCCGCCTGTCCTGAGCGCAGCCGAAGGGACCACGGCGGCGTGGGTGCGTTCGCGGCGCGGGGTCACCAAAAACGCCGTCGCCGTCAGAAAAAGCATCAGCGCCCCGGGGAACAACTGCCGCTCGCTGTGCTGATCCTCATCGCTCGGCAGCCGGCCATAGAGGGCGTTCTGGCGAGGGGCGATCAGCCAGTCGTTCCAGGTGGCCGACGCCCCCATCGACTCACCGTCACCGCGTTTCATGCCGTACTTCTCGGATACCACTTTGTATGGCACGAGAAATGGCAGAAGAAGTGCCATTGAAATTGCCATCGTCGATGCCATTCGCAACCAGAAGCGCCGGTCGTGGCGCTCGGCGATCGCGATGAGGGCCATGGTCAGCACCATTGCGACGGTCGCGAACAAAAGATAGTAGACGTTCGTCAGGCCGTTCATCACGAAGGCCGCCCCGAAGAGGATCGCGTTGCGGATGGTCGGCGAGCGTCGGTAGACCAGAAGGGCTGCCAGCAACAGCGGCAGCCACGCGCCCGAAATCACCTGCAGGTGTGGAAGCTGTCCCAATCGATAGGGAACGAAGCCGTACAGGATCCCCGCCAGCGCCGACGGCATGAAGCGACGGGTGACCACGCGTGCGAGAACGCTCGCTCCATACGCCGAGAGTGCGAATCCGAGAAGCAGGGCGATGTTGTGGATCGTGATGGCGCCGAGTCCCGCCAGCCAGAAGGGGAGCACCAGAAGAGCGACGCCGACGAGGTGCTCGCTATACGCCAGCGGGAATTTCGCGGGATAGAAAATCGACGCGTCGAACAGCTGCAGCGGCTGATGCGTCAGGGCGTAGCAGTCCCAATCGAGGATCCAGGCATTCAGCAGCGGATCGCCGAGGTCGGAGACGGCGGTGGGGAGGTTCGCCGCCAGCGGCCAGGTGAGGACGATGGCGACGATGAGATAGAACGTGAAAAGCGCGAGCTCGCGAAGTGTTCTTACAGCCACCTCGCGAGCCAGTCCGCGACTTCCTTGTAAAAGATGCGGCTGTTTTCCGGATTGAGGATCCAATGGTTCTCATCCGGCCACACCAGCAGGCGGCTCGGCACGCGCTGTCGCTGCAGCGCCGCCCACATCTCGAATGTATTGTTCATGGGCACCCGGAAATCGTGTTCGCCGACCGACATCAAAATGGGCGTCTTGAAATTCTTCGCATGCGTAGTCGGGCTCTGCTCGCGCCAGATTGCGGCCCCTTCCCAATACGGACTGCCCAGGGCCAGCTCGCGGCCGTACATGACATCGCTCGTCCCCCACTGCGTCTGCAGGCTGGAGAGGCCGGCGTGGCTGACCAGGCACTTGTATCGCGTGGTCGTCGCTTCGAGCCAGTTGGTGAGATGCCCGCCGTAGCTCGCGCCGCCGGCAGCCATGCGATTGCCATCGATGAATGCGAAACGCTTGACGGCTTCATCGGCGGCTTCGTTGATCTCGTCGCCCGGTCCTTTGAGCACGTCGCCCTGAATGTCGCGCGCGAACTTCTCGCCGAACCCGGTCGAGCCGGTGTAATTCGTGAGCAGGAGCACGTAGCCCGGTCTCGCGAGAAGGTGATAGTTCCAGCGCAACGTGATGTCGTCGCGCCACATGTTGGCGGCACCGCCGTGAATGAGCACGAACAACGGATACTTCTTCGCCTCGTCGAACGCCGGCGGCAGCACGATCATGTTGTGAATCTGCTTGCCGCGCCTGCTGGTGAACCAGAAATGGCGCGGAGGGAGCCAGTCGATGTTGCGCGCTGCCTCGACGTTGAAGGTGGTGAGATTGCGATGGGACTTCGTCGAGGGATCGATGCGCACGACTTCGGCCGGATCGATCGAGCTTCCCCACGTCGCGATCATGACCGGCGCATTGGCAGCGGCGACCAGTCGGGTATAGACGCCGCGCGCCGGCTCGATGGCCAGCTTCGTTTCGCCGCCGCTGGCCGGCACGGCATAGATTTTTTCCAGCCCGGCGTCTTCGGCCGTGAAATATATCGTCTTATTATCTGATGTTATTGTGTACGATCCGACGGAACGGTCGAACGGCGCATCATCCACGATCTTGCGGTTCGACATCGACGGCCAGTCGAACCGCACCAGGCGCTCGAGGTTGTAGACCTTGCCGTTGTTTTCACTGAAGACCGCGAAAAGAACCTTGCCGTCCCCACTGAACTTCGGCCGGGCGTACTCCCCCGCGGCGTGCGCGATGACCTGCGGCTCGCTTCCGCGCGTGCTGACGCGATAAAGATCGCGCGGATATTCGGCGTAGGCGGCCGTATTCCGCTTGGTGGTGGCTGCGAAGACGATCGACTCACCGTCCGGCGACCAGTCGGCGTCGATGTCTTCCCGCGAACCTTCCGCGGTGCGGCCTGCGAATCCCGGCTCTTTCACCAGGGCGGTTCCGGCCAGCACGTCGCGCGGTTTCGATCCCGGCTCGACATCCTGCACCATCAGGTGGGGCTGTTTGTCGTCGAGCCAGCGGTCCCAGTTCTTGATCGGGAAACCGTCGTAGGCGCGGACGTTGTACTTCCGGTCCTTGCGTTCCTTGGCGATCTTCTTGTTGGCCTCGTCGTCGGCCGCGCCGGGATAGACGACGCTGACGAACAGAATCGCCTTTCCATCCGGACGAAAGAGCGGCGAGCGCGCGCCGGTCGAGATCGACGTCACGCGCTGCGCTTCGCCGCCGTTGAGATCGAGGATGTAGATCTGATTGACATCGTCGCCTTCGCGCTTGGTGGAAAACGCGATGCGGTGGCTGTCGGGCGCCCAGATGACGTCGCTCTCGCCGGCCTTCGAGGACGTGATGCGGCGCGGCTTGGCGCTGCCGTCGGATGGCGCGACCCACAGATCGGACACGACATCCTTCTCGTCGTATGCCGGCTCGGTCAGCGAGAAGACGACCCATTTTCCGTCGGGACTCGGCACGGGCGTGCCGACGCGCTTCATGCCCCATAGCGCTTCGTGGGTGACGGGCTGCTTGGTCTGCGCAAAGGCCGCCGCTGCCAACAGCAGGGCCATGACCGCGCCGACGCGAAATCGATTCATGTTCGGGCTCCTGACTGGACGTATTCTTCGCGGATGAACACTAGCAGAAAAACGGCTTGCATCACCGGCGCCTCGAGCGGGATCGGTCTCGATTTCAGTCGCTTGCTGGCGCGCGAAGGCTACCAACTCTTCCTGGTCGCGCGCTCCGAAGCCAAATTGCGCGAGCTGGTGAGCGCCATCGGGAACGCGACCGCGATCGTTGCGGATCTCGTCTCGCCCGATGCGCCGCGGCGGATCTTCGCAGCATCCGGCCCGGTCGATGTGCTGATCAACAACGCCGGCTTCGGCCTGTCGGGTCCTTTCGTCGAGACCGATCTGCAAAAAGAGCTGGAAATGATTCAGGTCAACATCGCCGCCCTGACGCATCTGACCAAACTTTACCTGCCGGCCATGCTGGCGCGGAACAGCGGTCACATCTTGAACGTCGCGTCGACGGCCGCATTTCTGCCCGGACCGTTGATGGCGGTCTACTACGCCACCAAGGCGTACGTCCTTTCGTTCTCGGAAGCGCTGGCCGATGAGCTGCGTGACACCGGCGTGACCGTGACCGCGCTCTGTCCCGGACCGACCGCCACCGGCTTTGCGGCGGTGGCGAGGATGGAGCAGTCGCGACTGTTCAGCCTTTTGAAGCCTATGGATTCCGAGAAAGTCGCGCGCTACGGCATTCGCGCGATGGAACATGGAAAGCGAGTTGCTATACCAGGGATCGCGAACAGGATGCTCACGCAGTCGGTCCGCATTTCGCCGCGGCGGCTGGTTACAACCATTGTTCGGAAACTGCAGGAGTCGCGATGATCAGAAAATTGAAATCAGGCGAGTTCCGGCTGTACTCGCGAAAAAAAGATCCCAAGACCGGCAAGCGCCGCAACCTCGGCACTTTCAGGTCGCTGGCCGCGGCGCAGAAGCACGAACGCGCGGTGCAGTTCTTCAAAAGGCACTGACCCCCACCCGGCGCTTCGCGCCACCCTCTCCCGCAAGCGCTTGGTCCTTCGCCCCGCGAAGCGGGGAGAAGGTGCCCGAAGGGCGGATGAGGGGTTCACCTCGACGCGATTTTCTTGGCCGGCGCGAGCTTCAGGTCGTTCAATTCCGGACCGCTGAGGATCTCGCCGCGCAGCAGTTGCGCTGATCCGGTCGCGCTGATCGCTCGGAGGACCTCGGCACCCGGCCCGACCTGCGCGAACACGGTGCACCGTTTGTCGAGGTCCGGTGAGCTGACCGTCACGATGACGAACGACACTGCATCCGCGGTCGCGCACAAAGAGAGCGCTCCCGCGACGTGCAGGCCTTTCTGCTCGACGGCCGATGCGTGCATCAGCCGCCGGAACTCATCGTTGAGCGGCGCGGTGAATGTGATCGTCGAATCAGTCACTTTCGCGTCCGTTCCCGAAAATGCTCCTGTGCTGACGAGCCTCGCGAACGCCAGCACCGTCGCGGGCACCTGCCTGTTCATCAGCATCGCGCCGAAATCCCCTTCGGAAGTTCGAACGATGACCGCGCTGCCATCCGTGATGATCGTGCCGCGCGAGAGCAGCTCGGCCCTGGTCGGAACGAGGAATTCAGGATCGTCCAGCGCCAGAAACATCGACGCCATCGAATCGGCATTCTGCCTGGTCGGATTGTTGTAGACGCTGATCATCTCGTACTTGTGGTCCTTGTACATCGGAACGCCGTCGACGCTGATGAAGGAGTCGACGCGATCGAGCCCGACGCCCTTCTTCGGATTCACCGCCTGCGCTTTGATGATGTCCGTTCCGGCTGTCGCATCACGCAGCGTGAGCGATTGCGCGAACGGGTGCAGATGCACCGCCCCGTAGTGCAGCTTCGAATCGTAGGGAAGGTTCATGAACCACGTCGCGTCGCTCGAGTTCACCTGCTTGCCGGGCGGCACGACCCAGTGGCCGGTCATGTGCTTGCCGTGGGGATCGACGTAGTCCGACGCCATGCCAGCCGCGTTCGGTGCCCGCATGGCCACGATGCAGCTCGCGCCGGTGTGCCCGGCCGGATCGGACGCCATCGCGGATGTGATCGCGAGCGGGTTGTCGGCCATCTGCACCATTCCCGTCACGGGAAGATTGAAGAGCGGGATGGGCCGTTTGGTGAGATCGCGATCGCGCACATACTCGAAGGTCACGCGATGTCGCACGTTCAGATTGTTTGGATGCTCGATGTTGTGGTTGAGCACCTGCGTCATCACTAACAGAGGTTCATTCGACGCGATCGGAAATGCGAATCCTTCCGGCAGACGGGCGGCAAATCCGCCGCCCGGCACGCGCATTCCCTGCGAGATCGTCATCAGTCGCGCTGCCGGGAGGCGCTTGAGGTTGAAGAGGGCCCTGTGTTTTACGGGATCGATGTCGACGTTCATGTGACACATCAGCTCCGGCGACATCAGCGTCTTCCCGTCCTCGCCGACGACCTCGGTCTTGATGGCCGTCAACCACAGAAGCTCGGGGTCAGACTTATCTCCGAGGTAAATCGTTTGCATGCCCGCCGGCCCTTCCATCGATTTGTATTTCTTGACGATGTTGTAAACGTCGGACAGAACTTGCCGCTCACCGGCGAGCAGAGGAGTCGCGAGAAGACAGGCAAAAAGAAGGACGATTCTCTTCACGATCGTAAGAATAACATTTAGCGACCGGACGGGCCGTGTGACGTTTCGAGCGACGATACGAACGCAGTAACGCCGGCCGGGGCTTCGTGAATTGCACGCAGCACATCTTTGCCGTCGCCGAGGAACGCGAATCCGACGCAGCGGCCATCGGCTGTCGCGCGCGGCCCCAGGATGACGCGCAATGTCACGTCGTTGGCGGTCCCGGTCGGTGAGCAGTAGGCGATCGTCTCCGGCTCGAGCGGCAGGCCGCGTTCGCCAGTGAACGGCTCGAGGAGTTTGCGCACGGATTCGGTGGCCCGAACCGTCAGGCGGACTTCCGATTTCGAGTTGACGGTCTGCGCTCGATTGAACACCCCCGAAAGCGCGAGGCGCGCGACCTGGATGGCAGTATTCGGAGCGATGTCGCGTGCCAGGATTGCGGTGAAGTCGCCGGCGGTCGTATGCACGGTGACGGAATCGCTGTCGATCAGCGCCGCGCTGCGCCGCGCGAGCTCGCGGGAAGCCGGCTTCACAAATTCAGGATCGTCGAGTCCGAGAAAGACCGATGCCATGGAGTCGGCATTCGCGCCGCTGGTGTTGTTGTAGACGCTCTCCAATTCGTACTTGTGATCCGCGTACAGCGGCACGCCCTCGAGACTCGTAAAGGTCTCGACGCGCGCCAATCCGATTCCCTTGCTCGGATTCGTCGCTCGCGATTGCAGGACAACGCCGCCGGTCGTGACATCGCGCACCGAAAGCGACTCCGCGAAGGGATGCAGATGCACCGCTGCGTAATGCAGTTTGGTGTCGAAGGGCAGATTGATAAACCAGGTGATGTCGCTCGAGTTGACCTGGCGTCCGGGCGGAACGATCCAGTGTCCGGTCATTTTTCTTCCCGACGGATCGGTGTAGTCGGCCGAGGTTGCAGCAGCCTGCGGCGCGCGCTGGCCTATGAGGCAACT
>DASPZU010000052.1:0-10031 GCA_035636095.1 Thermoanaerobaculia bacterium | reverse complement strand
CGCACGTTGAGATCGCCCGCCTGCCCTCCCTGCCCGCCCGGCCCGCCCTTCCCGCGAATGCGGATGGTCTGCCCGTCCGCGATGCCCTCCGGGATTTTCACTTTGATGCGACCGCCGTTCACGGTCAGGTCCATGGTCGCGCCGGTCACCGCTTCGCGAAATCCGATGGTGAGCTCGGCGTTGATATCGGAGCCACGCATCGGGATCTCCTCGAATTCGATACTGCCGGGACCGCCGCCGAAGAGATCGGAAAAAATGTCCGTGAAGCCGGCCGGTCCGGATGCGCGCCGACCCGGGCGGGTGCGACGTCCCCCGCCGGTGAATTGCGAAAAATCGAAGCCGGCGAAAGGATTTTGTCCGCCCCCGCCGAAGGCGAACGCTTCGCGGCCGAGGCGATCGTACTGTTCGCGCTTCTCTTTGTCGCTGAGCACCGCGTAGGCCTCGGAAATCTCTTTGAACTTGTTCTCGGCTTCCTTGTTGCCCTTGTTGCGATCGGGGTGGTGCTTCTTCGCCAGATTCCGATACGCCTTCTTGATCTCCTCTTCCGTCGCCGTTTTCTTGACGCCGAGGATCTCGTAATAGTCCTTTTCGGCCATGGCCGTGGAAAGTATAGGGTTCGGGCAACCGAATTGCTTCCGCGCTTCGGCGTAAAATCGACCGCCCATGTACGGCTCACTTGCCCGCCGAAACGTCCTGACAATGATCCTGGCCGGCGGCATGGGCGAGCGGCTCTATCCCCTCACGCGCGATCGCGCCAAGCCGGCTGTTCCGTTCGGGGGGCGCTATCGCATCATCGATTTCGTCATCAACAACTTCATCAACTCCGGTTTCCAGAAGCTGAAAGTGCTCACGCAGTTCAAATCGAACTCGCTGATCGAGCACATCACGCGGACGTGGCGCCTGGTTCCGGAGATCGGACAGTACGTCGATGTCGTTCCGGCGCAGATGCGCAAGGGCCCGTTCTGGTTTCGCGGAACTGCCGATGCCGTTTTTCAAAACCTCGAGCTGATCTTCGACGAGCAACCGGAGTACATCTGCGTCTTCGGCGGCGATCACATCTACAAGATGGATGTCAATCACATGTTGCAGGAGCATCTGGCCAACGATGCCGACCTGACCATCGCGACCATCCCCGTTTCGCTGGGCGAGGCGCATCACTTCGGGATCGTGGAGATCGACAGCGACTGGCGGGTCACCGGATTCGTCGAGAAGCCGAAAGAAGGAGCAAAGACCATCCCCGATCGGCCCGACATGGTCCTGGCGTCGATGGGCAATTACATCTTCAAAGCGAATGTCATGATCGACGTTTTGCAGCGCAACGCGCTGCGCGACGCGGCCCATGATTTTGGCAAAGAAATCATCCCGGCCATGTATCCGCGGATGAAGGTTTACGCGTACGACTTCGCCAAGAATTTCATTCCGGGTGAGGCGGAATACAACCGCGGCTATTGGCGCGATGTCGGAACGATCGAGTCGTACTACGCGGCCTGCCTCGATCTGGTATCGGTCACGCCGCTCTTCAATTTGTACAACATGCAATGGCCGATCGTGTCGGCGCCGATGAATCTGCCGCCCGCCAAGTTCGTGTTCGCGGACGCGCAGACGCAGCGGGTCGGCATTGCCACCGACTCGATGGTCTCCGACGGCGTGATCATCTCGGGCGGCACGATCAATCGCTGCGTGTTGCACCCTCGCGTGCGCGTGCATTCGTACACCGACATCGACGAATCGATCCTGATGGACGGCGTCGACGTCGGCCGTCACTCGAAAATCCGCCGAGCGATCATCGATAAAGGTGTCAAGATTCCGCCAAGCACGACCATCGGATACGACCCGGAATTCGATCGGCAGCACTTCACAGTCACCGAAACGGGAATCGTTGTTGTGCCCAAGGGCGCCGTGATCGAGGAAAAGGTGATGGCATGACGCCGGCCAAGGTGCGGCCCGATGGACGCGCGCCCGATCAGATGCGCCCGGTCATCATCACGCCCAACTTCACCAAGCACGCCGAAGGTTCGGTGCTGATCGACGTCGGCGACACGCGCGTGATCTGCACGGCCTCGGTGCAGGAAAAAGTTCCGCCATTTCTTTACAAAACGGGGCGCGGCTGGGTGACCGCGGAGTACGGAATGCTTCCGCGCGCGACCACCGAGCGCACGGAACGCGAGGCCGCGAGAGGAAAACAGGGCGGCCGCACCATGGAGATTCAGCGCCTCATCGGCCGCTCGCTCCGCGCCGCGATCAATCCGGAATTTCTGGGGGAGCGCACGGTGTGGATCGACTGCGATGTCATCCAGGCCGACGGCGGCACGCGCACCGCCTCGATCACCGGCGCGTTCGTCGCGCTGACGCTGGCGTTAGGCCGCCTCTACATCGATGGCAACCTGGTGAGCTGGCCCGTCAGCTCCTTCGTCGCCGCTGTCTCGGTCGGTATCCTCGGCGGCATTCCGACGCTCGATCTGAATTACGAAGAGGATTCGAAAGCCGGCGTTGACATGAACGTCGTCGCCACCGATAAAGCACGCCTGGTGGAGCTGCAGGGAACCGGCGAGACAGCCACCTTCACGGAAGAAGAGATGAACGCCATGCTCGCTCTCGCCAGGAGCGGCATCGCGCAGTTGATCGAAAAACAGCGCGAGGCTCTCGCCCCGGTCCTCGCCCGCGTCGATACCATGGCGCGCGAACGCCTCAACCGGAAATTTCGTTGACGTAAATCAAGCCGCCGCGAATTCCGAACGGATAACGCGCGATCACGCGATATCCCTTCAGCGGCTCGAACGCGATGACGAATCGGCGCGGCCCGAGACCGAATTGACGGATGCGCCGCCAGCGCTGATCTTTATTCGCCATCTCGTAGTAGCTCCACACCTCCGCGCCGCCGTCGATCTGCTCGAGCGGAATCCTCCGCGCCCGCAAATCCTCGAAGGCTCTCCATCTGGCGCGATTCCAGGCGTGGTACTCCGCGACGAAGAACGTGCTGAAAATAGCGACGATCATTAGTGATGTCATGGCGACGATCTTCGCGCGTTCCCACGGAATGACGAGAGCCAGAAAGATGACCAGCGACCACGCCGAATCGAGCGCATAGCGGTCGACATAGAGACCCGATCCGAGCAGCGCCACAGTTCCGGCGAGTGCGGTGCCGATCGAGAGCTGGGTAGCGACGCCCCTCACCCCGTCCCTCTCCCCGCAAGCGGGGAGAGGGTGCTCGGCGGGAGGGCCCTCGCCCCGCGCAGCGGCGAGAGGGTGGTCGGCGGGAGGGCCCTCGCCCCGCGCAGCGGGGAGAGGGTGGTCCCGCGGAGCGGGACCGGGTGAGGGGCACACCAGCAACGCCGCAAGGACAACACTGGCGTACGTCAGCACCAGACGCGCCGCGTACGGCAACACGAACGGAAATGTCCCAGCCAGCGTCTGCGAGCCGAGGCCGAAGTTGACCAGGATGTTGCCGGCAAAGATGTCGCAGCAAAACGGGTTCGCGAAATACGGCATCGGATGACCCACGCCGATCAGCGCCTGAACGCGGGCAAAGATCAGCAACGCGACCGCGGCGAGAATCACCAGACGCGCGCGGGTGCGTCGCATGAAGGCCAGCGGCGCGACCAGCGGCAGAAAAAAGAGCGCGCTGTTCTGGGCATTGAAGACGAACCAGTGATACGCGACTTCGAGAAATTGAGGCAATCGGAACGACGACTCGCCCCACATCCGATAGTGCACCGCGAATTCCTCCGGAGATCCCGAAAGCCAGTCGCGTTTGAAAAAGAAAAGCGCCGCGAAAACCGCGAAGGTTGCGCCGATGGCCGCCGCATCTTTGAATCGACGGCGCCACAGCGCAATGGCGAACGGCGCAACGAGATTGATGACGCCGGTCTGGCGCACGAACCACGAAACGATGGCCGCCATGCAGCCTGCGACGACCCAGCTACGGCGATCTTCATCGATTCCGCGAAGAAAACAGTACATCGCCACCGCCGACGCGCACACAAAGGGCACCTCGGTCATGTACGTGCACGACGCCCACAGGAAGATGGGATGGAACGCGAAGGCCAGCGTGGCGATGACGCGCGGCGTCCGCGCCACGCCGGCGCGCGACAACAGGCGATGGATCACGATGATCGTCACCGCCGCCAGCGCGAGCGTCGAGAAGCGAAGAACGCGAAACGATTCGCCGAAAACCCACGTCCACAGCGCGCCCCAGACGACCTGGGCGCGAAGGCTCACGGCCGTGAAGTGCGTGAATGTGAAATGACCGGTGCGCGCGAAATTCCAGGTCGCGATCGCGAAGTCCCAGTCATCGCCGAGAGGAAAGTTGCCGCGCGGATCGATGAGAATGATCGCCACGGCCCAGACCGCGAGGATGCCCGCCAGCTCGATGATGTCGCGACGGCGCATCACTGCCTTTTCACGATCAAAACATTCCCACGATGCAGTCCGAACCAACCTTGAAATGGAAAGCGCGCCATCACAACATGACCAGGAAGTGGCCCGAACGTGATCCCATACGTTCGCGGCGGGCGGAACATCGTCCGCTTTCGGGCCTGGTCGCGGTTCATGTGCGAGACTTCGTACAAGTTCGTCGGCTCGCTTCCGCCATCGATGTCAGTGACCGGAACGCCGCGGGCGCGAAGCGAGTTGTAGGCGTCCCATCGTGCACGATTCCATGCAAAATATTCACGCACAGATAACGTACCAAATATTGCCACGCCCAGCAGCACGATCACGGCAATCGTTCGCGCCGCCCGCTTCTCCCACGGCACGATGAGCGGCAGCGCGATCCCGAGACTCCACGCCGAGTCGAGTGAATATCGATCGCTGTAAAAACCCGATCCGATCAGCGCCGCCGTTCCGACCAGCGCGAGCGTGACCGCCATCAGCGAGAGCAGACTGCTTCGCTTGAACACATGCGCCACCAGCAGCGCGCCCGCGATCACGCTCAGGTACGTGACGATCAGATTGCCGGCATGGGTCAGATGAAATGGATACGCGCGCTGCAGCGTCCAGACGTCGATCAGCGTGGGCGGGCCGAGTCCGAGGTCGATGAACAGATTTCCCTGGAGGATGTCCTCTTGCGATCTGAACGCGAAGTACGGCATGGCGATGCCGAGGTTCAGGAGATACTGGACGCGGAAGAGGAGGAAGATCCCGATCGCGAGCTCCTGCCATTTGCGTCGCAACAAAATCAGTGGCGCCACCAGCGGGAGAAAAAAGAGTCCGGCATTCTGAATGTTGAAGACGCCGTAGTGATCGGCCAGCGTGATCATGTCCGGCACTCGGAAAGACGTCTCGTGCCAGACTTTGTAATGTGACGCGAATTCCGCCGGCGAGCCGGACAGCCACTCCGGCCGGACCAGGAAGACGAGCGCGATCACCGCGCCGGCGGCGACGAAAATCGGCGCGAAGCGCCTCCGCACAAAAAGCACGACCATCAGCGGCGCGACGATATTGATCACGCCAGTCTGCCGGATGAAGCACGACACCATGGCCGCGCAACATCCGAGCGCGATCAGAGCGGCGTTCTCGTTCGCGACTCCGCGCCAGATCAACAGGAACGCGACCGCCGAGGCGCAAACGAACGGCACCTCGGTCATGTAGGTGCACGATGACCACAGAAAGAGCGGATGAAACGCAAAGGCCAGCGTTCCGACGATCCGTGCGATTCGCGGGATTTCTGCGCGGCGAAAAATCTCGTGGATGACAACGATGGTGATCGCCGCCAGAGCGAGCGTCGACGCGCGCAGCACCTCGAATGACTCGCCGAACAGCCGTGTCCAGGCCGCGCCCCACAACACCATCGCGCGCAGGCTGACGGCCGTGAAGGGCGTGAAGTGAAAATGTCCCGTGCGCGCGAAGTTCCAGGTCGCGATCGCGAAGTCCCAATCGTCGAGCAGCGGAAAATCGCCGCGCGGATGGATCAGCGCGACCGCCGCCGCCCACACGCCCAGCACGATGGCAAGGTCCGCCCACCGCCCACCCGGTTGGGATGTTGGAATGTTGGGATGAGCGTCCCCCGGGTCTAACATCGCGGGGTGCGAACCTCCCAACATCCTCACATCCTAACCGGGTGGGTGGTGGGTGCGTGAGCGTCGCCGACCGCCAGCTGGCCTTCTGGCTCTTTCTGCTGACGTTCGTCACCTACGCCTATTTCCAGGCCGGCGGCGGGTGGAATCAGAACTCGCAATTCGATCTGACCCGCGCCATGGTCGAGCGTCACACCTTCGCGATCGACGCGTACGCCTCAAACACCGGCGACGTTTCGCGCGCCGGCGGTCACGTCTACTCGAACAAATCGCCGGCGCTTTCGTGGATGGCCGCCATTCCGTACTCGATTCTGTACGCGGCCAATCCCGGCGACTCGATCGAAGCGATCATCCTCAACACGTACATCCTGACGGTGTTGTGCGTCGCTCTTCCCGGCGCGCTCATTCCGTGGATGCTTTATCGCCTGGCGCGACGCAAAGGATTCAGCGCACCTTGGTCCGCGACAGTTGCGGTGACGGCAGCGCTGGCGACACAGCTCCTCCCCTACTCCACGATTTTCATGTTGCACGTGCCGAGCGGCGCGTTGCTTTTGTTCGCGCTGACATCCGAGCGGCGCACACTCGCCGGATTCGCGGCCGGCCTGGCCACGGCGATGAACTATCTATGCGCACCTGCGCTGATCATCCTGGCCATCACGCGCAGAGTCAGATTCGTCGCCGGCGCGATCGCGCCGCTGCTGTTTCTGGCGATCTATCAGAAAATCTGCTTCGGAAGCTTTCTAACCCTGAGCCTCGCGCACGAGGACCAACGGTTCCTCACCAAGGGGGCCGCATTCGGCATCTTTGGTATCCCCAGCCTCGACGCCATCCTCGGCATCAGCGTATCGGCGTATCGCGGGCTTTTCTATTTCGCGCCCGTTCTGGTCATGGCCATCGGCGGCGCGATCCTCTGGTTTCGCGATCGCGATGATCGTGGCGATGTGATCTCAATCGTCTTGATCTTCGCAATCTTCTTCGCGATCAATGCATCTTTCAATGGATGGGAAGGCGGATTCGGCATCGGCGGGCGGTATCTCGTGCCGGCGATTCCGTTGCTGGCGCTGTTGATGCTTCGGTGTCGCGGATGGTTGCGTCCCATGCTGGTCGGCCTGGCGGCGATTTCGTTCGCGATCAACTTCGCGGCGGTGGCCGTCGATCCACAGCCGTCGGGATCCATTCCGCGCCCGCTGACGCAATACATCGTCCCGCTGCTGATCCACGGAGGGTTCTCGCCGAGCGTGCCCATCACGCCGCCGTGGAGTGCGGCGACCTTCACGGGACACACATCCGTGAACCGCATGACCTTCGACGAAGCGATCGTTTTTCAACGCCACCCGCCCGGCTCCAACGCCTCGGAGTGGGCCAGCTTCAACCTGGGCGAGCCGCTGTTCGGAGCGGGCGACGCGCGCTCGCTCATTCCGATCGCGCTGGTGATTCTCGTCGGAATCAGCGCGGTAGTATGGAAGGCACGATCAATAGAGCGAACATGACAGGAGTGCACCGGTCGAGTCTGGCCACGATCGCCGCGGTCACTGTCACGGCGTACGCGCTGTGCGATCTCGTCCACGAAGTCCTGGGACATGCGCTCGCAGCGCTGCTGGTTCCCGGCGTGCGGATCGTGTCACTCAGCACGGTCGCGCTCCAGACGACCGGCAGCAGCAGAACCGTCGCCGCGGCTGGAACGATCGCCAATCTTGTTGCGGGAGCTGTCGCGCTGGCAGCCTTCCATGGTCGCACTCGCCTTTCGCCATCTGCATATTTTCTTTGGCTCTTCGGAGCGCTGAACTTGCTCAATGGCTCGGGTTATCCGCTCTATTCGGCGATACTCGGATCCGGCGATTGGGCCGCGGTTGTTCGAGGACTGCAGCCCGCGGTTATGTGGCGCGTGGCATTAGCGATCATTGGAGTCGGAACCTATGCCGCGGTGGTCGTGCTGTCTGCGAACGCGCTCGCGCGAGCGGTCGAAAAAGAACTCGTTGCGCTACCCGATGTTCCGCGCCTGGCATTTCCTGCCTATATCATCGGTGGGGCATTTCTTCTTCTGGCGTCCGCGTTCAATCCAATCAGCCCAACTTTGATTTTGACATCAGGACTGGCCAGCGGTTTCGGAGCGATGGCGGGCCTTACGGCAATTCCGGCCATCGTTGAGCGAAGAGTCAGTGGAGATCAAAAGGGCGGAGCCGTGATTTCGCCGAGCACTGGTTGGGTCGCGACCGGACTCGTCGTCGGAGTGATGTTCGTCGGCGTGGTCGGGCCCGGGATTCGCTTCTGAGCCGCCCGCGTTCGTCGTAATCGGATGAAAAGCGGGATCAATATCTGCCGCAGAGGAGAGCCTGTGAAAAGCGCTTTGATCGTCATGGTCCTCGCAGATGCACTCACGGGAACGTGGATCCTCAATCGCGGAAGGACGCACTACGGCGGCGGTGCCGATGTGAGACAGCGTGAAACGATGACGTGTGAATCGGAGCGACATCACGTGCGATGCACCATCAACAGCAAACGATCGGATGGCCGAACGCTTGTGGGACGTTTCGCAGCCGGATACGACGGAAAGCCGGGCGTGGCAACCGGGATTCCTGATGTCGACAGCGTCAGCCTTCGTGGTGTGGACGATCATCTAGCCGACGCCACGTTCAACTTTAAAGGCAAGCCTGTCTTCGGGTATCGAATGATCAAGACGGATGACGAACATTCGCTGATCATCGTCGCGGTCGATCCAATGACTCGGAAGGTCTTGAACAGCGTCGTCGTCTACGACCGCAAGTGACCGCGCCGCCGAACCGAGATCACGATCAACGCGGCGATCGTGAGCAGCGACGCCGTCAGGCCGACGTAGAACGAAGCCGGAAAATAGAAAACGCGAATGTCCCAATCGCCGGGCGGAAGTGTGAAGCCGAGGAATGCGCCGTTGACCGGCAGCGGATCGACGGAGCGGCCGTTCCGACGAATCTGCCATCCCGGCCAGATGGGCTGACTGCTCACGATGAGGGTGTATCTCGGAGCGTGCACGCGCATTCGAAAATCTGTTGCCGACGAATCGATGATGGTCAGCTTCGCTTCGGGCGCATTCAAGGGCCGCGGCGCGAGCAGATCCTGCCGCATGCGATCGCTTTCCACCGGCAGTGTCTTCACGACGCCGGTGTGCGCCCAATCGTTTTCGGTGACCAGGCGCCGCGCGAAGTAGTCACCTTTGAACTCGAGCAAAACGTTGCGGGCGGGATAGAACCGCGGCAAGACGTCGCGATTCTCGAAGATGCGGCCGTCGTTCGCGTCGTAAATCGCGGTGTAGCGCTGGCTGTCGTTCAGCTCCACACCGCGGCTGGTGACGATGTACTTCACATTGAGAAAATCGAGAAGGCGTGTGTCGGTGTTTTCCCACTTCGCGAAGTAATCGGCGGTGTTGTATCCCGTCACCACCCGAAGGACGCCCAGGTAGCGGCCGTTGGCCATGGGGTCATGGGCGCGGACGTCTTCGAATCCGTAGATCGCCTGCGCGTTCGGAAAAAGTGCGGGACCCAAGCCGACCACCCGGAATGGCGCGCTGCGCGGCGTTCTTTTGACGATGTCCTTCAATCGGTCGATCAGCGGAGTGTTCGGATAACTGCGCTCTTCCGGCAGCACCGGATTCCATCCGCTCGATGCTTCCCAAAGCTCCGAGACCACCGCCACCAGCACCATCATTGCGACCAAGGGCCGAGCGCGCGCCGGCAGGAGAAATAGAATCGAGACCGCGATCACCACCAGGCTGGGAAGGATCGCGAGCATGGCGGTGTCTTTTCGGGCGGCGTTGGGAAACGGCATCCGCATCATCAGATAGAGGAGCATGGAGGCCGTGATGGCCATCCCGGCGAACAGATAGGCAGGCCGTTCGCGCAACGTCACGTCGATGATGGCGGCGGTCATGGCCGCGAGCAGCCAGCACAACAACAGCCGCAGCCGTGCGTTGGCTGCCAGCGCGAAGGCGAAGTGAAAAACCTGACTGACCACCGGCCAGCCCAGGATGATGCCGAGGATGAT
>DASPZU010000051.1:0-98437 GCA_035636095.1 Thermoanaerobaculia bacterium | reverse complement strand
AGCTCGACGATGTTCACGCCGGCAATCACGGCGTCGAGAACGTCGGACCCTTGCGCGATCATCGACCACGCTTTCTCCACCGCGGTCATGTCGCCGCCGTTCTTGAAACGATTGCCGTTTGCGGATGAGACCACCACAGGTTTGGCGGGACTGCGGCGAATCACTGTCGGACCCTGCGCGAACGCTTTGGTGGCGACAGCGACAGCTGCGGTTCCGGTTGCGACGAACGCCCGGCGGGTTACTTTGTTGCTCATGCCGGGAAACGCTACTCGATCTTGTCCGGTTTCGGTAGCTCGTCCTTTTCTTTCTTTTCAACGCCCGATTCGTCGGCTGTCGGAATAATGACCTCGTTCGCGGTGATCTCGACGTCTCTCTTGACGATGATCGTGGGCTGCTCCTGCGGTGCCGACGCGCGCTTCTCGGCTGCTTCGCGCGCGATTTCGATGAGCGCGTTAGCCACGGCGTTGATATCGAACGGCTTCTTGATGACGCGTCGTACCATCGAGTCATCGAGCGAGGCCACATCGCCGTTCATCAGCGCTGTCGCAACGATGACGATCGGGCGCGGCTCCAGCGTGCTGATTCTCTGAACCAGCTCGTAGCCGCTCAGGCGCGGCATCATCAGGTCGACGATGGCGATTTCGTACTGCTTCCGCTGCAGCATCTCGAGCGCCTGCATGCCGTCCTTCGCGGTGTCGACTTCGAAGCCTGCGCGCTCGGCGATCCGGGCAAGTAGGCGTCGTACCGCCTTGTCGTCATCGACGATCAACAGCGGCGTTTTCTTTCGAGCGGAGTTTTTCACACCATCAATAACTGCAAGGACGATGCTCGTTTTTACCGCTGCTAAGTTTCTATTTCTGATTGTTTTACAACCGCATCAGCTCGGTTGAATCAAAACAGCGCCTGATGCCAGGAATCTCGGGCGGGTTTTTCCCATAAACCACTGCGAATCTTGCCGATGCGCTCGGCAAGCGTGTCGAACACCACCGTGTCGGGACGCCCATTTTCGACAAATTCGCGCCGCGTCATTGCTGCGACACGGCCGGACTCGCTGCGATAGAAAATTCGGTTCGGATCTAGGATCGCGACTCCCAGCTCGCTTTCGAGCCCTCGAAGCAGGCCGAACATGCGATCAATGGAACAGCCCGACGTTTCCGAGCGCTGATCGACAGCGATGACCAGAAAACTTCCGTGGCGGAGATCGCGCGCGGAAACGATGGGCTGATTGTGCGCGGACCAGTCGTCGAGAAAGCGGTCGACGACCGCAAGGAGGCGCGAGCCGTTGCGTTCATCGAGCGATGGCGAAATCCCGAAGATCCAGATTCGAGACTCGTCCGGCAGGCGTGAGATGTCGATCCGTGGCATGTCGATTAAACTCCGGCGGCCATGAGTTTCGCAAAACTGGCGCAGCGCTTCAAGGCCGGGATGCAGAATCAGACCAAAGTCCAGCCTGACCCCCTCCCGCTGGCGACCGCGGCCGTTCTCCTCGAAACTGCGTACGCCGACGGCGAATTCTCCCCTGCCGAAGATGGGGACGTGGTCGGCTATTTGAGGCGTGCGTTTCAATTGGACGACCAGGCGGCGCAGGAGCTGATCGCCGAGGCGGCCGAGATCCGGAATCGGACCATCGATCACTTTGCGCTCACGAACTTCATTCGCAAGAACGCCACACTCGCCGACAGGATCGAGATCGTGAAGACGATGTGGCGCATCGTTTACTCCGACCGCAAACTCACCGATTATGAAAACTATCTGGTCCGTAAACTTGCCGATCTGCTGGGCCTCGAGCATCACGTGATGATCGACGCGAAGGTGGCGGTGCTTCGAGACATGGGACTGAGCTCGTGATCGAATCGCATCACGTTGCCATCATCGGCGCGGGTCCGATCGGGCTCGAGCTGGCGGTCGCGTTGAAGCAACAGGGCATCGACTACGTCCAGATCGATGCCGGACAGATCGGATCGACGGTCGAATGGTATCCGCCGCAGATGCTTTTTCACTCGAGCTCCGACCGCCTCGCGCTCGCGGGCCTTCCCATTCAAACCGCGAATCAGCAGAAGATCACCAAAGAGGAGTTTCTCGCCTATCTCCGGGCACTGGCGCAGCACTTCGGCTTGACTGTCCAAACTTACGAGCGCGTTGAGAGAGTGCAGCGCTTGCCGGAAGGTGGATTCTTTCTGCAGACACGCGGTCTCGATGGCGAACATGCATACCGCTCCGACATGGTCGTGCTCGCGATCGGCGCCATGCACGCGCCGCGTCTCATCAACGTCCCCGGCGAAGACCTCCCGCACGTCAGCCATTACCTCGGCGATCCGCACAAATACTTCGCAAAGCGCCTGCTCATCGTGGGCGGCCGCAATTCGGCGGTCGAGGCGGCGGTGCGCTGTCACCGCGCCGGCGCTGAGGTGACCATCAGCTACCGTCGCGAAGATTTCGATCCGAAGGTCGTCAAGTTCTGGCTGCTGCCTGAGGTGCGCGCGCTCATCCGCGACAGCAAAGTACGATTCCTGCCAAACACCTCCGTGGCCGCAATCCGGCGCGGAAGTGTGTCGCTGTCGCCGGAACAGGAGATCGCCGCCGACTTCGTCCTGCTCATGACGGGATATCGTCAGGACACAACTCTGTTCGAGATGCTGGGCGTCGAGTTAGCCGGTCCGGCGCGAGAACCGGTTCACGATCCCGACACGATGGAGACCAACGTGCCGGGCGTTTTCATCGCCGGAACCGCCGTCGCGGGAACGCCGCCGCGAAAAGTCGCGGTAATCGTCGAGACGTGTCACGTGCACGTACCGCGAATCGTGGCGGCGATCAGTGGGCGCCGCGTCGCTTTGCCTGAGGGGCAGTTGGACGACTGAGCGGATTTGGAGTGCGGCGGCTTGGCACCGCACTCCAAAAGTCGCTCAGGATAAAGTCAATAGCGCGAAGCCGATCATCTTGTAGAGGAGGCGCGCGGCGACGTTGGCATCCCACTCCGTCATGCCGGGCGCGACCTCACAGAGATCGAGTCCGACGATGCGTTTTTTCGCGCGACGAATCGCACGCAACAATCCGATCGCCTCGTTCCAGGCCAGGCCGCCTGGCACGGGCGTGCCGGTTCCTGGACAGAGCGTCGGATCGAGGCCGTCGATATCCCAGGAGAGGTAAACGTCATCCGGAAGTTGCGCGACGATTTCGTCGGCGAGCTCGGCAAACGGACTGCCACGTTCTTTGCGTTGTGCTAGCACATCGTCGAAAAACGTGACAATGCGGCCGTTGGAATCATCGATCATCCGCATTTCCGCAGCGCCGATGTCGCGCACGCCCACCTGCACGAGTTTCCCGACGCCATCGATCCTGGTCATGACGTTGTGAAAGATCGACGCGTGCGACCACGTGAAGCCTTCGTAGGCCTGGCGGAGATCGGCGTGGGCATCGAGATGCAGAATGCCGAGAGCGGGATAGCGCTCGGCATACGCCTGCATCGCGCCAAAAGGAACGGAGTGATCTCCGCCTAACACGACCGGCATCTTGCCCGCGTCTAGCAACTCCCGAGTTTGCTTGTGGACCCAATCGTTGACTTTGGCGCAAATCTGGTTGACGTTGGCAACCTTTTTTCGGCCGAGCTTTTTGGCCTCGGCATTCCACGCCACGATCTTGCGCGGAACATCGAGCATTGCGATTCCGGCCTCGTATGGACGGCCGGTCTCATGATCGAAAAGGTCGACCTGTTTCGAGGCCGCCATCACCGCCGCCGGTCCGCGCGCCGTGCCGCCGCCGTACGACGTTGTCGCTTCGAACGGCACGGGGATGATGATGACGTGCGCTTCCCTGGGGGTGAACGGAAGGCCGTAGATGCCGGATCTCTTCGCCGCCGCGGCGTCGGGATCGAACTTCAATCCATGTCCATGGGATTGAGGTATGGCTTATCTGACTTTTCAGCGCGTTCGAGCGCTTCCTTGAATTTTTCCTCGAGGATGCGGCTGCGATCCTTCTGACTCTCGATCTGCTTGTCGAACCGCTTGGCGGCCTCGCTCTTTTGGGTCTCGAGATTCGAGACCATCGATTCGAGGGACAGACCCGATTTCTTCTCCTTCGCTTTGTGCAGAAGGATCTCGCCGTTGACGCGATCGATCACGATCAACGCCTCGCAGCAGGGGCAGGTGATCTCGAAGTTCTTCACCGCCACTATTCTAGCGCGTCAGCCAAATCGTCGATCAGGTCCTGCACATGCTCGAGGCCGATCGACAGCCGGAGCAGATTCTGCGGTGTCCGCGACTTCGGCCCTTCGCTCGATGCGCGGTGCTCGATGAGACTCTCGACGCCGCCGAGGGAGGTGGCGCGGGTGAAGACTCTGGTTTTCGCGGCCACTGCCAGCGCCTGCTCCCGCCCACCCTTCACGTGAATCGACATCATGCCGCCGAAATCGGACATCTGGCGCGCCGCGATCGCATGAGTGGGATGGGATGGCAAGCCCGGATAGTTCACACTGTCGACACGGCGGTGATTGCTGAGAAACTGCGCGATCGCTTTTGCGTTTTCGCAGTGGACGCGCATGCGAGCGCCGAGACTTCGGATTCCGCGCAGAATCAGCCAGGAGTTGAACGGCGATGCGACGCCGCCGACGATCGTTCGAACCTCGAGAACCTGTTCGAACAACGCGTCGCGGCGCCGAAAAGCGAGCGAGCCACCCTGCACGTCGCTGTGACCGCCGAGGTACTTGGTGGTGGAGTGCATGACGAGGTCTGCGCCGAGCTCGATGGGCCGCTGCAGCGCCGGCGTGGCGAAGGTTCCGTCGACGATCAGAAGCGCTTTGGCTTCTCGCGCGATTGCGGCCAGCGCGGCGATGTCGGCCACCTTCAAGAGCGGGTTCGACGGCGTCTCGCACCAGATCGCGCGCGTGTTGGGCCGCATGGCCTTGCGCAGGCGGCCGAGGTCGGCCATCTCGATGAGATCGTGATTCAGTCCCCATCGCGGAAAGAAATCGGTGCCGAGGATGCGGACTGCGTAATAGCCGTCATCGGGAATCAGAACGTGTGAGCCGGAGGGCAGCGATTGAAAAAACGCCGAAGCTGCCGCCATACCGGACGCGAAAGCGAGAGCTGCTTCTCCCGAATCGATTTCCGCTAATGCCGCTTCGAGGCGCGTCTGCGTCGGATTGTGATCGCGGATGTAACTGTAGCCATGGGTGGGTTCGCCATCGGATTTGTTGCGCTCGAATGTCGTCGAAAGGTAAATCGGAGGCGAAACGGCGCCCGTTTTCTCGTCTGTTCCGCCGCCGGCGTGAACGGCTTTTGTTTCGAAATGCATCGTTGGAGCATAGTTGCTCGGTTGCTGGGTTGCTAGGTTGCTGGGTTACCGGGTTGCGGGGTTCTCAACCGAGCAACCCGGTAACCTAGTAACCTAGCAACCCGTGGGCAGAATCCACCTCGGCTCTATCCTGGGCACGACCATCACGCTCGACGTCAGCTTTCTGATTCTTTGCGCGCTCTTTGTGATGATGAACATGGACACCTCGGGAGTGCAGTACGCGCTGCTGTGGGTGCCGGTACTGTTCATCAGCATCCTCTTTCACGAGCTCGCGCACGCCGCCACGATCGGGATCTTCGGATTCGGACCGAGTCAAATCCTTCTACAAGGTGTAGGAGGGGTGACGATCAACGAGCGACGCGCCCGGCCGTGGCAGGACCTCTTCATCAGCGCTGCCGGACCTGCCTCCAGCGTGCTGCTGGCCTGGATCGTCGGCTGGTTCATGTATCGGGCGCCGTGGGGCCATAAAGATCCGTTCCTGTCGGCACTGCTTCCGCTGCTCAGGATCGCGAATATCTACTGGGCTATCTTCAACTTAATGC
Organism: Thermoanaerobaculia bacterium; assembly: GCA_035636095.1. Classification (GTDB taxonomy): domain Bacteria; phylum Acidobacteriota; class Thermoanaerobaculia; order Gp7-AA8; family Gp7-AA8; genus Gp7-AA10. The sequence continues at coordinate 92,606 of DASPZU010000051.1, read as the reverse complement.
CTGTCGCACCCCTCGACGGGCACGGGATGGTCCGAAACTTCCTGAGGATGTTCCTCAATGAGCGCCTGGCGTTCGTGATCGCGATCTGGATTTCCATGATCGTCGGCTCGCTATTGGCGATTGCGGGACTGGCCCTGCGCCAGTTCTTCCTGGTCGTGCTGCTCCTGTGGTACGTCCGCGCCAGCTACATGCAGTGGCAGTTCTTCCGATCGATCGACCGGACCAACGATTAGGCCGGAATTCACCTAAAATAAGATCCTTTAATCGTTTGCCATGACCCTACACGTGTCCGATGTCCGCGCGCCGGAGCCGTCGCGGCTGGCGCGGGCGAAGCGTCTCTTTGCGCGCTGGTTTCGCGGGCCGCGCGGAACCAGGATGCCATCGCTGCGGACAACGATCGCAATCCTGAAAGCCCAGCAAGAGGCGACCCTCGACGGAATCCTGATCGTCGACGGCGAAGGCCACGTTCTGTCGTACAACCGCCGCTTCCTCGAGATCTGGGGGATCCCTGAGCAAGTCGCGGAGAAAGCTGACGATCAGCAGCTCTTGTCCTATGCCGCTCAGAAAGTGACGCATTGGGACAGCTTCATCGAGTTGGTGAACTACCTCTACAGACATCCGCAGGAAGTCCGCACGGGAGATCCGATCGCTCTCAAGGACGGTCGCATCCTCATGCGGGCATCGATGCCGATCCTGACCGATGGAAGGTCGACCGGGCGCGCCTGGTACTTCCGGGATGTCACGGAGCAGGATCGCGGCGAAGCGATGCAGAGCGCGCTGTTTCGCATCGCCCAGATGACGCGCGAGACGACCAACCTAGCGGAGTTCTACCGCGAGATTCACGAGGTCGTCGGCACATTGATGGAGGCGACGAACTTCTACATCGCCGAGTACGACGCTGAAAATGACATTGTCACCTTCCCCTACTTCGTCGATGAATATGATCCACCGCCCGAGGGTGAGCCCCCCGGGCGCGGCGTAACGGCCTTCGTTCTGCGAACGGGCAAGCCGCTGCTGGCAACGCCGCAGGTTTTCGAACGGCTCCGCGCCGAAGGGGAGATCGAACTGGTAGGACATCGCTCCGTCGACTGGCTGGGCGCGCCGCTGAAGACAGGCGAACGGACGTGGGGCGTGATCGGCGTCCAGACTTACGAGTCATCGAAACGTTTGAGCGCGCGCGACAAGGAGATCCTCGTCTTCGTGGCACAACAGGTCGCCACAGCGATCGAGCAGAAGCGCCACGAGACCGCGCTGCGCGAAAACGAGCGGCGTTACCGGCAGATGTTCGAGAACAACCGCGCCGTGCAGCTCATCATCGATCCCGAGACCGGCGGGATCGTCGACGCGAACGTGGCGGCCTCCGACTACTACGGTTGGAGCGTGGAGCGCTTGCGAACGATGAACGTTTCGGACATCAACCTGCTGCCGCCGCAGCAGGTCCGCGAAGAGGTGGCCAACGCCGCGCGGCAGAACCAGAGCTATTTACAGTTCCGGCATCGTCTGGCAAACGATGTGATCCGCGACGTCGAAGTCCATTCCGGACCGGTAGAAATCGGGGGGAGAAAATTTCTCTACTCCATCATCCACGACATCACCGAGCGTCACCAGGCCGAGCTGGCGCTGCAATCATCGGAAGAGAAGTATCGAAACATTTTCGACTACGCCTCGGTCGGCATCTATCAATCGAGATTCGATGGCCGGCTCGTGACTGCCAACGCCAGTCTGGCACGCATGCTCGGCTACGACAGCGTGGAAGAGCTGATGCAGGTCGATCTCGCAAAAGATGTTTACTTCAACGCCGAAGAGCGCGAGACAACGATCCCCAGGCTGGAGGAAGGCACAAACGCCGACCTGCAGCTGCTGTGGAAGAAGAAGAACGGCGCGCCGATCTGGGTCCAGGTCAACGCCCACGCCGTCCACGACGCGAAGGGCGAGTTGATGTTCGAAGGCTTTGTCTACGACATCACCGAACGCAAGCTGGCCGAGCAACAGCTGGCGGCATCGAATGCCCAACGGAAGGCCGTCCTCGACGCCGCCTCGCGCGTCTCGATTATCGCAACCGATGCGCAGGGAATGATCACGGTGTTCAATTCCGGAGCGGAGCGGATGCTGGGCTATTCCGCCAAGGAGATGATCGGGCAGCGTTCGATTGTCGATCTCCACAAAGCTGAGGAGCTGGGGGACCACGCGGCCAGACTGCAGGGCGAATTCGGCGAGCGGTTCAGCGGCTTCGACATCCTGGCCCATCGCGCCGATCGCGAAGGACTCGAAGAGCGCGAGTGGACGTACGTGAAAAAAGACGGCAGCGAGATCACGGTGCTGTTGTCGGTGACCGCGTTGCGTCGCGACGACGGCTGGCTCACCGGCTTCCTGCACGTGGCCAACGACGTCACGGAGCGCAAACAGGCGGAAGAAACCCTGCGAAAACAATCGGCCGCCATGACGGCATCGATGGACGGCATCGGCATCGTCAACGAGCGGCTCGAATTCACGGTCGTCAATGACGCGCTGGCGAAGCTGTACGGCTACCCCGACCCGCAGGCCATGATCGGATTGCCCTTCAATGCGCTCTACGAACCCGCGACCTACGAGCGATTTACCAACACGATTCTTCCGATCGTGCATCAGCGCGGGCGGTGGCGCGGTGAAGCGCCGGGGCTGCGTCACGATGGACTGACGTTCCCGCAGGAAATCTCGATCAGCGCCATTCAGGGCGGCGGCCTTGTCTGCGTCGTCCGTGATATCACCGAACGAACATACGCCGAGGAGCAGATCAAACATCTGGCGTACCACGATGCCCTCAGCGGATTACCCAATCGTCTGCTCTTCAAGGACCGATTGACCGTCGCGATCTCCCATGCACAGCGCGATCGCACCAAGCTGGCCGTGCTGTTCCTCGACCTCGATCGATTCAAAGTCATCAACGACTCGCTCGGTCACAACATCGGAGATCAATTGCTGCAGGCGGTCGCGGCGCGCGTGCAGTCGTGCGTTCGCGAGAGCGACACCGTCGCGCGCCTGGGCGGCGATGAATTCACCGTCCTGCTCGCCCACCTGCCCTACGGCGAAGATGCGGCCCTGGTAGCACAGAAAATCATCGATGCCGTTCGCTACCCCTTCCACATCGAGGGCCGTGAGTTTTTCATGACCACCAGCATCGGCATCAGTCTCTATCCCGATGACGGCATCGACGCCGAGACGCTGATCAAGAACGCTGACACCGCGATGTATCAGGCCAAGGAGCAGGGGCGGGACAATTATCAACTCTTCAACGCCTTCATCAATGCCAAGGCGCTGCAGCGCATCGCGCTCGAACATGGGCTCCGCAAGGCGCTTGCGAATCAGGAGCTGGCCGTCTACTACCAGCCCATCTTCGATTTCCGAACAGGCCGGATCAGCGGCATGGAAGCTCTCCTGCGCTGGAACCACCCAACCCTGGGCATGATCCCGCCGGCGGTTTTCATTCCGCTGGCAGAAGCGATCGGCGTCATGATTCCGATCGGAACGTGGGCGTTGCGCACGGCCTGCGCGCAGGCGAAGGCATGGCACGATGCCGGCTTTCGCATGCTGTCGCTGGCCGTGAACCTTTCTGTCTGCCAACTGCAGCAGCCCGATCTCCTGCAGCGCGTTCGGGAAGTCCTCGAAGAGACCGGGTTGCCGGCGCGCATGCTCGAGCTGGAGATCACCGAAAGCAGCGCCATGCAGAATCCCGAAAACAGCGTCCGCACGTTGTACGAGATGAAGAAACTCGGCGTGCGGATTTCGCTGGATGACTTCGGGACGGGTCATTCTTCGCTCAGTTACCTGAAGCGATTCCCAATTGATACATTAAAAATTGATCAATCATTTGTCCACGATATTACGCACGATCCTGACACCGCCGCTATCGTCACCGCCATCATTGCCATGGCGCACAGCCTGCGGCTGAAGGTCATCGCCGAGGGCGTCGAGTTCACCGAGCAGTCGACCTTTCTCAAAAGGTACAGTTGCGATCAGATGCAGGGCTATCTGATCAAAGCACCTGTGCCCGTCGATCGCTTCACCGATCTTTTGGCGAAGGCGCAGACCCTCGGCGTCGAAACGAAAGAGCCGCAGAAAACGTGAGTTGCTAGGTTTCTGGGTTGTTGAGTTGCTGGGTCTACTCAGCAACCGAGCAACCGAGCAACCATGCTTTACATCGCACTACTCCGCGGCATCAATGTCGGCGGGCACAAGAAAGTCGCCATGTCCGATCTGGTCGCGCTCCTGAACGGCCTCGGCTTCGACGGCGCACGATCCCTGCTTCAAAGCGGCAATCTGCTCTTTCGGACGCATCGGAAGTCGCCCCCGCAGCTCGAACGTCTTCTCGAATCGGAGGTTCAGAAGAGGATCGGACTGGAAACCAGATTCTTCGTTCGGTCCGCGGACGAGTGGAAGAGCGTGATCGCCCAGAATCCGTTCGCGGACGAGGCGAAGCGAGATCCAGCGCACTTGCTCGTCATGTTTCTCGAAGGCGCGCCGAAAAATGTCGCGGCACTCCAGGACGCGATCAAAGGCCGCGAGATTGTCCGCGCCGGCGGCCGGCACCTTTACATCGTCTATCCCGATGGAATCGGAACATCAAAACTGACCCATGCCCTCATCGAGAAGACCTTAGGCATGCGCGCAACGGGCCGCAACTGGAACACCGTACTCAAACTCGGTCAGGGCGATTAGTGCCGTACGGCGTGCGTCCTTCCGGTCCCGATCACGATGGTGGTGCGCGTGATCGACACAGCGCCTGCCGCGTCGGTGCCCGTGAGCGTCACGGTGTACGTCCCAGGCGATAAATAGATGCGCTGTACAACCTGCCCCTTGACGGTGTCGTTTTCGAATTGCCACGAGAATTGATAAGGAGGAGTACCGCCGCTGGCGGCGGCCGTGAAAGTGACCGGTGTGAATAAAAGCGCAGCAGCCGGATTGGCCGCGGTCACGAAGAAGGGGCACGTCTTCACGAGATACGACTCGCTGCCTTCCTGGCGCGAGAGCACGCGTTCGATCGATGCGATGTAGCCGCCGCCCATGAATACGATCGGATAGGGAGCGAGAAGTCGACTGTGGCTTTGGTTAGGTGACAGAAACGTATCGCTGGCTGTCCCGGTCGGCGACGCAAACCTTCGGAGCCGAACGCTCGGGAACAACGGCCCGAACGAGTCGTTGTAGGTGAGCGTCCATTCCGAGAGCACCGGATTCCACTGAATGTGAAAAGGAAGGATGGCAACTCCCGATCCGGTCAGGAATGAAGAATCCGCCTTGATCCGATTCGCGGCCAGGTCGTATTGCGCGTAGCGGAGCTCCGTTCCAGTTGCGGTTGTGGCCGCAAAGACGATCAGGATGGAACTGCCGTCGGTCGCCAACCGCTCCACGCTCACATCAGTGCGCTCAGAGGCGACCGCAGATTTGAGCGCGCCGGACGGGGAGAAGATCGATAGCACGAGCGCACTTGCGTTTCGGATCCACGTTAAGGCGAAAGAACCGTCCGGCAGCGCGATGACCTGCGGCGTTACGGGCGCCGTGATGAAAGCGGATATCGCCGTGTCGGCGATCACCGCCCCCTCCTTCGAGACGACGGTCAGCCATAGTCCGCTGTCGACGCCGAGGGTCACCGTGCGCGCAATGCCATAAGCGTTGCGAACGGGAGACCATGCGAAGTCGAATTCATCCTCGGAGCTGGCGGGATGATTCAGGATCGGGACTGCCGCGCCGACCGGGTTCCCATTCGCATTGATGCGCTGCAGCGTGGGCACGTAACCGGTGGTCTGATAAAAGAGCCCAAATTCGCTGCCGTTCCAAATGAGACTCGTGGCGCCGTTCAGAGAGAGATCCACGATCGGGCGGTCGGCGATGAGCGGATTGAGATTGCCGTCGTAGGTCGCGAAGAAAATCGCCGAGGTGCCGATGGTGGTGTCACTCTTGGCCAGGCCGAGGATCGAGCCGGTCGACGCGATCGGTCCGGCGACGCGGCTTGGAAAAGCGGCGGGTTGCGTGATCACCTGTTCGGTTGTCACGCACTGTCCGTGAACGACGGCTGCGGTCAGCAGCAGAATGACGACCGCAGTCGCGCGAGACCAATTCCGCTCTCTCATCAACCCCATCCCCTGTTCGTGCTGCAGCTTCCGTCGAAAACGGAGTGGCAGTATAGCAAGGTGTGGTACCTTCGCCGCTGCCGATCGAATGGAACCTGCAGCGCAGCACAGCAGCCGGCGCTATCTGCTGACCCTCTCTCTCGGCGCCCTCGGCGTAGTGTACGGCGACATCGGCACCAGTCCCCTTTACGCCTTGCGCGAGTGTTTTCGTAGCGATCGCGGCGTTCTTCCGACGCCGCAGAATGTGATCGGAGTCCTCTCGCTCATCGTCTGGTCGCTCATCGTCATCATCTCGATCAAGTACCTGGCGCTGGTCATGCGCGCCGACAACCGCGGGGAGGGCGGCATCCTGGCGCTGATGTCGCTGGTCGGCACGCGCAGTGAGGAAGGAAGACGCCGCGTGATCCTGATTGCGCTGGGGCTCTTCGGTGCGGCGCTTCTGTATGGCGATGGAATGATTACGCCCGCGATCTCCGTGCTCAGCGCCATCGAAGGATTGGAAGTCGCGACGCCGGTCTTCTCGCCCTTCGTGGTGCCGATCACGGTCATCGTGCTGGTGGTCCTTTTCATCGTGCAGCGATTCGGCACCGCCTGGGTTGGCGCGTTGTTCGGACCGGTGATGCTGGTGTGGTTCGTCGTGATTGCGATTCTGGGCGTGATACACCTGGTGCGGGAAGTCCACGTCCTGGCGGCATTCAACCCGCTTCATGCCGTGCGATTTTTCAGCGACAACCACAAGCGGGGCTTCCTGGTTCTGGGCGCCGTCTTTCTCGCTGTCACGGGAGGCGAAGCGCTCTACGCCGACATGGGCCACTTCGGCGCGCGCCCGATCCGGCTGGCGTGGTTCGTGGTCGTCTTTCCAAGTCTCGTCCTCAACTACCTCGGGCAGGGCGCATTGCTGCTGCACAGTCCGAAGAGCACGGCCCATCCATTTTTCCTTCTGGCGCCGCGATGGGCTCAGTACCCGCTGGTCGCGCTGGCAACACTGGCGACGGTCATCGCATCGCAGGCTGTGATTTCGGGCGCCTATTCGTTGACGCGTCAGGCAGTGCAGCTCGGTTATGCACCGCGAATCGTGGTGAAGCACACTTCCGCGCGCGAGATCGGACAGATTTACATTCCGTCCATCAACTGGTTACTGATGTTCTCCGCAATCGGGCTGGTCGTGGCGTTCAAAGCGTCGACGAATCTCGCCGCAGCGTATGGAGTCGCGGTCACGGCGACGATGGCGATCACCACGGCGCTCCTTGCGGTTGTCGAGCGCGAGCTTTGGCACTGGAGCTGGGCCATGGTCCTGGCAGTCACAGTGCCTCTGCTCGCGATCGATCTTTCTTTTTTCGCGGCCAACATCGTGAAGATCCTCGAGGGAGGGTGGTTCCCATTATTAGTGGGCGTCGCAGTCTATACGTTGATGACGACGTGGCACACGGGTCGCACGATCCTCACGCAGCGATTGGCCGAGCAAGCACTCTCCGTCGACGATTTTCTTCGCGATTTGAAAAACAACGTCATTCCGCGCGTACCTGGGACGGCGATTTTCATGTCGCGATCGCGCAGCGGCATTCCGATCACGCTTCTTCATAATTTGAAGCACAACAAAGTCGTACACCAGAATGTCGTGCTGCTGCACATCGACGTCGCGGAGACAGCGCGCTTCGCCGAGGAGCAGAGGTACGAATGGGAGGAGCTGGGAAGCGGAGTCTATCGGCTGGTCATCCGCGTCGGATTTATCGAAGATCCCAACCTGCCCGAGCTGCTTTCGCGCGTTCGCGGTCCGCTCAAATTCCCGCCGATGATGACCAGCTACTTCCTCGGACGCGAGACTTTGATCGCGACCAATGCGCCCGGCATGGCGGTGTGGCGCGATGAGCTGTTCGTTTGGATGAATCGCAATGCCAGCAGCGCTTCGCATTATTTTGCCCTTCCGCCCAATCAGGTGATCGAGCTCGGCGCGCAGATCGAGATGTAATGGTGGAGAGACCAGAAGGCGATGAGACCAGGATCCGGCGTCTGCGCCGGATCGTGATCGGGAGAGCGCGCAACGTCAGCGATCCGGAGATCTTCCGTCACACATCGCTGATCGCATTTCTGGCGTGGGTCGGACTGGGCGCGGACGGACTCTCCTCATCCGCTTACGGTCCGGAAGAAGCCTACAAGGCGCTCGGACCTCACAGCCATCTGGCCATCATTCTGACCGCGATGACAGCGCTGACCATCGCCGTCATCTCCACCGCCTACGCGAATCTGATCGAGCACTTCCCGGGCGGCGGCGGCGGTTACCTGGTCGCGACAAAGCTTCTTGGAAATCGCGTCGGCGTCGTTTCGGGATGCGCGCTGCTGGTCGACTACATGTTGACGATCACCGTTTCGATCGCCAGCGGGTGCGATCAGATCTGGTCGTTTCTTCCGCCCGATGCGGTGCACTACAAACTGTGGGCTGAAATCGTCGTGATCGCGTTTCTGGTCATCCTGAATCTGCGCGGCGTGAAGGAATCCGTCAACTTCCTGGCGCCGATTTTTGTGGCCTTCGTGGTCATGCACGTTTTCCTGATCGTTTACGCCATCGGGACCAAATTCGGTGCCATGCCGCAGATCTTCAGCGGCGCAACGCGCGACTTTCGCGCCACGGCGCATCAACTCGGATGGCTGCCCTTGATGCTGCTGATTCTGCGGGCGTATTCGATGGGTGGCGGCACCTACACCGGAATCGAGGCGGTTTCGAACGGCGTCGCGATTCTCCGCGAACCGCGCGTGCAGACCGCCAAGAAGACCATGGCCATGATGGCGATATCGCTGGCCTTCACGGCCGGCGGAATCATGTTCGGGTATCTGCTGACGGATTCGCATCCGATCCCCGGCAGAACCATGAACGCAGTGCTGCTGCAAAACCTCTTCGGCGGTTGGCGGATCGGCATCGTGATCGTCGTCTTCACGTTGATCACCGAAGCGGCCCTGCTCTTCGTGGCCGCGCAGACAGGATTCCTCGATGGTCCCAGGATTCTGTCGAACATGGCCATCGACTCGTGGATGCCCCACCGGTTCTCACAACTCTCCGATCGCCTCGTGACTCAGGATGGCATCCTGGTGATGGGTCTGGCCGGACTGGCTGCGCTTCTCTACACGAAAGGCGACGTGACCACGCTGGTCGTGATGTACTCGATCAACGTCTTCATCACCTTCTCGCTCTCGCTCCTCGGCATGTCCAAGCATTTCATTCAGGACCGCGGTCGGGAGCCGAAATGGAAGAGCAGACTCGCGATTCACGGGATCGGCTTCGTGATGTGCGTCTCGATCCTGCTAGTGACGCTGTTCGAGAAATTCAGGCAGGGCGGCTGGATCACGATCGTCATCACCGGAGTTTTGATCATGATCGCCTTTTCCATTCACAAGCATTACGACACTGTCCGCAGCGGACTAAAGAGCCTCGACGACGTTCTGACCGACCTGCCGCCCGCGGCGGGCGCCGAGGCCAGCAAGCAGCTCGACAAAAGCGCGCCGACGGCCGTGATCATGGTCAAGTCCTTCTCCGGTTTCGGCATTCACGAAGTGCTGTCCATTCATCGGCTGTTTCCGCGCATGTTCAAGAGTTTCATCTTCGTCAGCGCGGCAGTCGTCGACTCGGGCACGTTCAAGGGCTCGCAGGAAATGGAGCGCCTCGAGGCCGAGACTCGCGGCAATCTCGAAAAATACGTGGCGTGGGCGCGCGGCCAGGGAATGGCCGCCGACTACCGGTTCGCGGTCGGAACGGAGGCGGTCGACAGCATCACCGAAATCTGCAAACAGATCGCGGAGGAATATCCGCGCGCGATCTTTTTCATGGGCCGGCTGATCTTCCGCGAAGAGAAGTGGTACTACCGGCTCTTGCACAACGAAACGCCCAACGCCATCCAGCGGCGGCTGCAGTTCGACGGACTGCAGGCAATCGTGCTGCCCATCCGCGTCTTGCAGAGCTAAGCTGGGTGCCGCGCCTACAGTTTTCACCTTTTTCTTCAGGTTGTGGAATATCTCCAAGCCGCGTGGAAAAAAGTGAAAACTGTAGGCGCGGCACCCTCTGGAATAACGTTCGCTGAATGAGCCGTTTGGGGTTCGCGCATGCAGGCAACAAGTCTCAGGAAAGGCATGGTCGTCCTGTTCAGCGGCGACCTGTGCAAAGTCCTGGAGTTCCATCACCACACGCCCGGAAATCTCCGCGCGATGGTACAGGTCAAGCTGCGCAATCTGCGCACCGGCAACCAGTTCGAGCACCGGTTCCGCTCGCAGGATGAAGTCGAGCAGGCGTACATCAACCAGCACGAGATGGAGTACCTCTACTCCGACGGCCATGCGCATCACTTCATGAATACCGAGAATTACGAGCAGGTCGAGATGTCCCCCGACGATCTCGGCGACTCGGCCTCGTGGCTCGCGCCGGGCGTCAAGCTGCAGGTGCAGTTTTACGAGGGACGGCCGATCGGCGTCGAATTACCGAAGACGGTCAAGGCCAAAATCGTCGAGACCACGCCGATGATGCGCGGCGCGACAGCGTCGTCATCCTACAAACCGGCCACCCTCGCGAACGGTGTCGTGGTGCAGGTTCCGCCATTCGTCAACGAAGGCGAAGAGATCATCGTCGACCCCAGCGACAATCGATATATCGAACGCGCGCATTGATTGGCTTCAGTCCACTTTCTCTGTCCGAAATGTGACGCGCGACTGGCGCGCGAATCGGGCCAGACAGCGCGGCCATGCGAGCGATGTGGTACCGCGAATTCCGTTGTCGCGCCTCCGCCTGACGCGATCATCGAGCAGTGCGCCGCCTGCGGCCACGATCAGCTCTACGTTCAAAAGGATTTCAACCGTAAGACCGGCATCGCGCTGGTGGTCCTCGGATCGATCTTCGTGCCGTGGACCTATGGCCTCTCGCTGCTCGGCGTCACGATTCTCGATTACGTCGTGTGGCGGCTGGTGAAGAACGTCATCGTCTGCTACCGATGTCAGGCCGTGCATCGCGGATATCCAGCGAATCCCGACATCAAAGCATTCGATCTGGTGACGCACGATCGGCACGTTTACGGAGCCGCACCGCCGGGGGCGGAGGAAGGGCGGTGATATCCTCACGCCCGTGAATCGTTATCCGCAGGAAGCGGTCCTGCGCGACGGACGCAGAGTTCTGCTGCGACCTTTCACCGAGAGAGACGTCACTCCCCTCACCGAATTTTTTCAGCGACTGCCCATCGATTACCGCCGCTTCGCCTGGGATCCGGTCGAGAATCGCGCGCTGATCGAGCAGTGGGGGCGCGACATCGATTACGCGAAGACACTTCCGATTCTCGCGTTCGACGGAAATCGCGTCGTTGCCGATGCCACGCTGCATCGCCGCCATGGCGGACCACTGCGGCTGGTAGGAAGAATTCGATGGATGCTCGATCCGCAATTCCGCGGCGTCGGACTCGGCACCGCCATGGTCAATCACTTCATCGATATCGCGCGGGAACGCGGCCTTCGACACCTCAACTGCATGGTGATCTCCGACCTCGAAGCGGATGCAGTCAAAACACTTCGGGAACTCGGCTTCGAATCGTTCGTCATTCCTAACTACGGGACTGACCCCGACGGCAACCAACACGACATGACCGATCTCGTGCTCCGGCTATGATCGCCGCTTTTCTTTTAGCCGCGACGGTTCAATTCGATCATCTCTGGATCGTCGTCTCGCGCGACGCCCCCGAACGCGTGGCGCTCGAGAAAGCCGGATTCCGAATCGCGCCGGCCGTCAACAAACACGAAGGGCAAGGGACCGCATCGATCACCCTCGAATTCCAGAATTCTTTTCTGGAGCTGACGTGGCCTGATCCAACCGTCTCGGTCAGCCCGGGTCTGGAGCGCGGCGCGGAAAAGTTCCGGCAGCGCATGTTGTGGCGCACCAGCGGATGGTGCCCGATCGGCATCGTGATGCATCGCCTGTCAAACGATCCCCTTCCGTTTGCAACCTGGTCGATCAGTCCCCCCTGGATGCAGCCGGGAACTGCGATGGAGATGCTCATGCCTCGCGACGACACCAGGAGTCCTTCGCTCTCCATCCATCCGCCGTCCGTCGATCAGGCAAAATTCGCCACGGCGCATCCGATCGGCGTCAAGCGCATCACCGACATCCGACTGATTTCGCCGCGGGGCTACCAGCCCATCGAAGCCCTGGCGTACGTGCAGCAGCAGGGTGTGCTCAAACTCGATTCCGGTGAGGCGTGGGCGGTCGAGGTGACCTTCGACAAAGGATTGCAGCGCAAGAGCAAGGACTTCCGGCCCGACCTTCCGCTGCTGATTCGCTTTTGATGCAGGGTCTGTTGGGCTGCGCCTTCCATCTTTTGATCGTTGCCGGCGCGCTGGCGCTGCTGGCCCTTGGCGTTTCGATGATTCGCCGCGATGCGAAGCACGGAACATCGGGCACTCTCAGCGCCGCCGCGTTGGAGCTTCAATCGCTGCTGGAGCCGCCCAGGAAGAAGGTGGTCGAAGCGCAACACGAGCTCGAAGAAGTCGATGAACGCGACGAAGCTACACCGGGAGGTGAACCGTCGCCGACAACCACCCGCCCAACACCTCGCCAATGACGACCGCCACGACATCGACGTAGAGAATTCCGGTGGCGGCCATCGTCGATCGAATCTTCACCGTACCCCAGATCATGGGATAGAGCGCCAGCGGCCCCGCCAACCCCCACCCGGCGCGCATCCAGAAAAAGATCCCTTGCCGGATCGCCACTGCTGCCCACACGCCCGGGACGATCAACGCGCAGCCGACCACGATCGTTCGAACAACAACAGTCGCGAGCGTCGCGATGGTCAGGCGCTTCAGCGGATCGATGCTCATGCCCCGCACGACCAGGTACCAATGCCCGAGGAGCATGGCCAGGTTGACGCTGCCTAACAGCGCCATGCTCGAGACCGCGCCGGCGACGCTCCACGGCCATGACGCGGCAGTTGCGTTCCGCCACGTCCAAACAGCATCGCCGAAGTAGGCAACGCCGAGGAGTGCTGCCGGCACGCGAAAAATGAGGCGCTTCGGGTAACGCAACGTCGCGTAGACGACAACGGTGAGGCCGACCAGAACTGCATCCATCGGATCCCAGCGCGCGACGGATGCGCACAGAACCAGCACGCCGCTGACGATCAGGATCAGCCGATAAAACTTGACGCCTGCGCTGCGGCGTCCGACCAGCGGCAGGAAAAGATAGAGACCGGCAGCGAGATCTACGAGGAACAGGGACAGCAGCAACTACCGCACCGCCTCGCTTGCCCGCACGAAACGAAATCCCTGCCGCTTGAGGACGGGAACCTCGGAGGTCAGCACGCGCACCGTGGCAGGGTACATGTGGCCGATGCCGATCGCCACTCCATGCGCGTCGGCTTCGCGCGCCAGCGCGCGGAGCTGCTGACGAACAGCTGTCTCGTTGGGCACATCGTCGAGAAATACATTTCGCGACGCCGTCCGGACCCGTCGCTCGCGCGCCACAGCCGCGGCCACCGATGATCCGGTCGTGCGCGAATCGACGAAGTACATCCCCGCCGGCAGCGCGTCGAGAACAGATTCCATGACGCGACGATCGGCGGTCGCGCGCGATCCCATGTGATTGTTCACTCCCCGTGCATACGGCACCGCCTGCAATCCGGCCGCGGTCGTCCTGGTGATTTCGTCGTCTGACATCGATGTCAGCACCGCCCCCTCTCCCGGCGAAACGCGCGGAAACTGCTCCGGCTCCATGGGCAGATGACACAGGACTTCGAATCCGCGGTCGTGAAGAAGATTCGCATCTTCGAGAGCTCGGCGCGCGTTGGGGAGAATCGAAAAATTGATGTTCGGGTCGATGCGCATCGCCGCGTCGATGGGCTGATGATCGAAGCCGACGTCGTCGATGATCAGCACGATCTTCCCGCGAGTTCTCGGTTGTCGGTTCTCAGTTCTCCGGGGACGGGCGGGGCTGAGAACTGAGAACCGAGAAGTGAGAACGGGACGACTCTGCGCGATGAAGATGCCGATCAGGATCGCCAAAAGACCGACGACCGGAATCAGCATCAGGAGCGCGATGGTGCGGAACGACTTCTGCCGCGGCGAGATTCTGCGTCTCCCCTCCCAACCGGCCATGGGCAGATTAATTTTCGCATAAACGGCCCGCCGTGGTACCCTTCGCCCCCCACACGAGGCCGCCATCCTCCGCGCGGCCGCTCCGAATTTCCCCCGCACCACAAAAAAACAAGCATGCCTACATTGATGTTTCTCTTTGCAGTGATTCCAATGTCGCGCGTCATCAGTGTGACCGACAGTAGAACGATGGTGGTCGCTTGCGAAGGCCGACGCGCATCAGTCTCGCTCGCAGGCGTCGCTGTGCCTGCTGCCGAGGAAGCCGCGGCCGTCGAGCATCTCCGTCGACTCGTGGATGGAACGTGGGTCTACGTCGAGGAAGGAAGCGTCTATCGGTCGCCGGACGGCTTGTTCATCAACGGCGAGATGCAGCGGCACGCCTGGCGGACCTCCTCCAACATGCGTTACCTCGGTCCGGCAGATCCCGGCCCGCGCGCGGCAGCACCGTCGTCTGCTACACGGCCAGCGCCCGGCAAATCCGCGTCACCGTCAGGATCCCGACGACGCGCTCCTGCTCGACGATCTCCAACTCCGTACCTGCGGTGAGTTGCAGCAGGTCCGCCGGCTCCTCGATCTCGACGACCACTCGCCCAGCCTGGCCCGGCGCGATGATGGGCGGACCTTCGATGAAGCGCATCAGCATCGAGCCGACGTTGGGCCGATACGAACCTTCGCGCGGTGCGATCGGCTTCTCGCGGCCTCCGGCATCGGTGGGCAGAAGGAGAACAACTGCCTCGAGAAAATTGCCCATTGCTGACCATGATAGCGCGCGGCAGCGGAGTTAAACTGAATGAATGTCTTCTACCCCCAAGGAGGTCCGTCGCCCCTTTTC
The DNA here is from genome assembly GCA_035636095.1 of Thermoanaerobaculia bacterium. GTDB lineage: Bacteria > Acidobacteriota > Thermoanaerobaculia > Gp7-AA8 > Gp7-AA8 > Gp7-AA10. The sequence goes on along the minus strand of DASPZU010000051.1, from coordinate 77,558 downwards.
GGGCGTGACGCCGCGATCGAGCGTCGACAATCTGCTCCGCACCGCGCAGCAGCATCACGTGCAGCTCAGCGTCATGGCCGACACCAAAGCTAGCATCCTGATCACGATCTCGTCGATCGTGATGACGATCGCGCTGAGCCGCGCCAGCGATCCGCAACTCAGGCCCGCCCTCCTGACGCTGGCGGCGGCGTGCCTGATCTCGCTCCTGCTCGCGATCATCGCAGTGCTGCCGACGTTCGCGCGATCGAAACGCTCGCCAGACCGCAACATCCTCTTCTTCGGCCATTTCGCGCAGATGACCGACGAGGAATACCGCGACGAGATGGAGCACATCCTCTCCTCCGACGCTCTGGTCTACGAAAGCGCCGTCCGCGATATCCACTCCCTCGGCGTCTACCTGTACAAGAAAAAATATCGCTTCCTGCGATTCGCGTACGTCGCGCTGCTGTTCGGATTCACCCTCGCCACAGTCGTCGAGGCCTGGTTCTACTGGCGGACCTGACACGCATCACCGGCGCCGAACTCTGAAACGCGATCCGCTCCAGATGAGATCGTACAAATGCCGGCCACCGTTGTTGTCTGTTGCTCGTACGCCAATGGCGGTTCTGGTGCGCGGAAGCTCGTAGAACTTTTCTTCTCCACACGGTTCGCTCGGCAAAACGGACTTGGTCATATCCACGAGATGACCGCCGCTGTACGCGTACGCTTTCAAACTATTGCATCCTCCCTCTTCGTCTTCCTGAAAAAGGACGACAATCCTCCCAGCGTCGGCTTTTTTGTACAAGGCCAGCCAAATGCTGAACTGCGAGCCGTCACCGACGACGTGAAGGTAGCCATGTTCGTTGTCGACGATCGCACCGCGGTTAGGATCGAGCAGATCTTTGCGGGGAGCGTCGAAGTAGTCATCCGGAAGAAGAAAGTAGAAGTCGAGGACCGTGCGCGGCGCTCGTGCCGCCAGTGCAGAAACGGCCGCCAAACAGACGTAAACGGCGAGAATGAAGGTCGGCCTAATCACGCACTTGGGCGCCGAATGTATCGCAGTCCTCGATGCGGCCGGACTCGAGCCCGCGGCGGAACCACATCGCGCGCTGACGCGATGAGCCGTGCGTGAACGAATCGGGGTTGACTCGCTTGCCGGCCATGCGCTGCATGCGATCGTCGCCGACGGATGCCGCGGCGTTCAGACCTTCTTCAATGTCGCCGCTCTCGAGAATGTTGCGCTGGGCGGTCGAATGACCCCAGATTCCCGCGAAGCAGTCCGCCTGCAGCTCGAGGGCCACCGAATCGGCGCGCGACCGCCGCACGATGCCGAGGAGTTTCTGGACGTGATGGCCGATCTCGTGCGTGATCACGTAGGCCTGCGCGAAGTCGCCGGTGGCGGCAAACCGATCGCGCATTTCATCGAAGAACGCAAGGTCGACATACACCTTTTCGTCGACGGGGCAGTAAAACGGCCCCGATGCCGACTGCGCAAATCCGCAGCCAGAGCTGGTCGCATCGCGAAAAAGAACCAGCTTCGCGTGGCGGTATCGATCCCCCAGAATCCTTTCCCAGGTCGCTTGCGCGTCGTCGAGGACGAACGACACGAATTGCACTTCGCGGCTCTCCTCCGGGGTTTGTTCGACGGGACGGCTCTCTGTCGTCGCCGATGGTGCACTCTCGAAAATCGCGAAAAAGTTCTTTCCGAAGATGAGGCTCAGAACGAGGAGAACAATCGCCCCGCCGATCCCGATGGGCATGCCGCCGAATCCGAATCCGCCACCGCCGCGGCGATCCTCAATGTCGGAACTTTCACCGCCGGGGGTCCAGCGCATGGCGGCAAACGAAGCACGTTCGACGCCAATTTCAGCGCGGCTTGCGCAGATCGAACACGAAGCCGCGGGCGGGCGGTTTGGCAATGCGCTTGGTGGCCTGCTTCATGGCCTCGAGCACATACAGAATGCGGAGGACATCGAAGCGATCATTGACCGCGCTCGATCGTTTGAGAATCTCCGCGGACGTCAAACCCCTCTTGCCGCCGAACCGGCGCTGTACCGATTCCACGGCCCTTCGCGTCACGAGATTGAAATTGCCGGCCAGCGGGCCCGATTGCGTGATGAGGATGAAGTGCTTCTTAGTTCCGAGGACGATATAGGTGCGACGGAGGCCGGGCACCTGGCCGATGAACTCCGCGTCACGGAACTCACCTAACAGCGCTTTGGCCTTCATGATTCGCCCAAATCTTACTGCACTTTCTGCAGCAGGCGGATCTCGCTGTTGCTGCACACGACCCGGTATCCGATGACGCGCCGCACCTGCGCGCCCCGCCAGATCACGACCGCGTCGGGGGGGCGGGGCGGGAGGGCGGGACGGTAGGCGAGGGGAAAATCGGGAAGGCGCGCCTCGTAGTCGTCGAGATCGACGACATCCGTTTGCAGACCGAAATAGCCGGTGAGATGCAGCGTCGGCGTGACCTGCGGTGTCTGGTTCGACGGTGGGAAAAGAGTCTGAATGGTGCTGTGGGGCCGGATCAGCGGCGCACATTTCACGATCTCGCCGATGTAGCGATTGAGCTTCGCGATTTGAATCGACGTCATGCCGATATGGGCGGCGATCGCGATGAGAAACAGCGCCGTCGCGATCGCGGGCCGCGGCAACGCGATCCACGCCGGCAGCGTGAGAATCGCGAGGAACAGAAGTCTCTCGTTGATCCAACCCGCCTGCAGTTGCTGCCCGCCCGCCGAGTAGCCCCACGGCATCACGAAGTAGGCGATGAAGAGCGCGGCAGAGACCAGTACCATTGGACGGGCTGAAGCCCGTCCCCACACCACTCCCAGCGCTACCAGCGCGAGTACGAGGTACGAAATCGCGATGTGCCCGGCCGCGAAAAATGACGGCAGTTGACGGAGGTGCCACAGAAGGGAGCGAAACAACGGCTGCCCTCCGGTCCGCGCAACTGCGTCGAGGATGAACAGCACGACCGCCGGCGCGAGCTCCCCCAGGACGCGCCATCGACGCTCGGTCGCCGCAAGGATGGCAATCGCCATCAGCGTCGCGGCGAACGCGAGTCCATGGCTGAGATAAATCGCGATGAGCAGCGCATACAGCGCATACAGATAGCGCGCCTTGCGCCGCCGCCACCAGAATCCGATGGTGAAGATGAACAGCGCCGCGCCGACGATGAAGTTGAAGAAGCCCATGAACAGGATGTAGCTGAACGCCAGCAGCACGCCCAGGAGCGCGGTGGCGTCAGCGGCGGCCTTGAAGGATTTTTGAAGATAGATGACCGCTGCCGGAATGCAGATCACGCAAATCGAGAGCACGATCTGCTGGACGATCAGCGGCGGAAAGATCCGCATCAGGGCCGCCATCGCGACATAGGTGGTCCAGTTTGGAAAAAGATGTGTATTTAATATTAAATATTCTCGTATAACAATGTTCGCGCGATCGAAGTAGTGCGCCAGGACGAACGCGTTGTAGAGATGGCTCGGCCCGTCCTGCGTCGGAAAAAATCGGAACAACCAGATCGGAACGAGTGCGGCGGCGGTCGCCAACGCGCAAAGGCGTTCGACGGCGCTCCGGCCGCCGAGGGCGGCGGCGCCCCACATCAGATCTCGCCGCTCGCGGACGGATAGTCTTCAGCGCGAATGAGGATGTCGCGCGGCTTGCTCCCCTGCGAGGGACCGACGACTCCGTGCGCTTCCATGATCTCGATGAGGCGCGCCGCGCGCGAATATCCGAGCTTCAGGCGGCGCTGCAGATACGAGGCCGATGCCTGCCCGGTCGACAACACCACCCGAACGGCGTCGTCGTACTTCGGATCGTCGAGATACTCGATGCCATCGGCGGCCGTTTTCTGTTCCAGGACCTTGGTGATCTCCTCGAGGAATTTCGGCTCGCCCTGATTCTTCTTCACGAAGTCGACGACCTCGTTGATCTCGCCTTCCGAAACGTAGGCGCCATGAATGCGGCGGAGGCGCGCCGTTCCGGGCGGGAGGAACAGCATGTCGCCCGATCCGAGGAGTTTTTCGGCGCCCTGGGTGTCGAGGATGGTGCGCGAGTCGACCCGCGAGGCCACCTGATACGCGATGCGCGAGGGGAAATTCGCTTTGATGACTCCGGTGATGACATCGACCGATGGACGCTGCGTCGCGACGATGAGGTGAATCCCGACCGCGCGCGCTTTTTGCGCCAGTCGCGTCACGGAATCTTCGACGTCTTTTGGCGCGATCATCATCAGGTCCGCGAATTCGTCGATGATGATGACGATGTAATGCATGGCCTCCGGCGTGGGCGTGTGGTCGTCAGGTCCCGCCTTTCGCGCGCGGCGGTGCGCTTCCGGATCCTTCAGCAGCGCGTTGTATTGATCGATGTTGCGCACCCCGCACTCGGCGAGCGTGCGATAGCGATTCTCCATCTCCGCCACTGCCCAGATCAGCGCGTTGGAGGCCAGCTTCGGATCGGTGACGATCGGATGCAGCAGATGCGGGATGTCTTCGTAAATTTTCAGCTCGACCATCTTGGGATCGATCATCAGCATGCGCAGCTGTCGCGGCAGCGCTTTATAAAGCAGCGACACGATCATCGAGTTGAGGCCGACGGATTTGCCCGCGCCGGTCGCGCCGGCGACCAGAAGATGCGGCATGCGGCCGAGGTCCGTGACGGTCGGTTCACCATGAATGTCTTTTCCGAGGGCCAGCGTCAGAAGCGACGACGATTGCGAGAATGTCTCGGTGTCGACGACGTCGCGCAGCGTGATGAGATCGCGCTTGCGATTCGGAACTTCGATCCCGACCGTGGACGATCCCGAGATGCGCTCGATGCGGATGGACTCCGCCTTCAATGCCAGCGCCAGATCGTCGCCGAGGTTCACGACGCGTGCGTACTTCACGCCGGCGGACGGCTTGAACTCGAAGGTCGTGACGACCGGACCAGGATGGTACGCGGTCACTTCGCCTTCGACCGCGAACTCGCGGCATCGCTCTTCGATCAGGCGGCCGATCTCGAGATATTTCTTGTGAACCTCATCGTTGATCTGATCCTGTTTTGCGCCCACAGCCAGCAGGTTCACGGGCGGTAATTCTTCGTTGCCCAGACGGACATCGCGCCTGGCAGGCTTGGTGAGCCTCGTGGCCGGACGTGAAATGAGGACTTTAGGCCGCGGTTCGGGTTCCTCGAAATCTGGGGGTTCTTCGTGCGCATAAAGCTCAAACGGATCCGGCCTCTCTTGTTGCGCCAGCGCCTCGGCCGCCTTGCGAAGATCGGCCTTTGTCACTTTGCGGATTTGAAAACGTCCCGCCCCCTTCACCTCGCGCACGAGTGGGCCGGAGTCTTCCCGATGTGGTGTTTCATCGATTTCGACAAGCCGCAGCGCGTGCTTGCGGACGATGGCTTCCTTCATCTTTTCCTTGCGCCGGCGCTCGGTCAGCCGGGCCCACTGCAGCGAGAGCGTGCGACTGAGGCCGACGAGATTCTCTTTGATTGCCATGAAGATCGCGGCCAGGCTGATGCGCGTCGAAAGAAGAATTCCAACCAGCAGCATCGTTCCGAACAGAATCGCCGCGCCCCCACCATTGAGATTCGTTGTCGCGGCTTGATCGATTTCCTGTCCGAGGTAACCGCCGGAGGCAATGAGCGCACCGCGGAGCCACACTTTGCCGAACGTCAAATCGAGAAGTGGCGGAACTGAGATCAGCAACGTGACCCAGCCGAAGGCTTTCGTCTGAACGTACTCGACCTCGCTCCCCCAGAAGCGCTGCCAGCCGATGACCAGCATCCCGAGCGGAAAAAGAAGGCTCGCGAAGCCAAAGAATCCGACGAAGATCCACGCGCCAGTCGCGCCGTAATATCCGATGGCGTTCGAAATCGCGTTATTGGTAGAGGTGTAGAACGCCGAAGAGTCCTCGGGGTGATAGGTGATCAAAGCGGCGCCGAGACTGAGGCCCGCTGCCAGGATGACAATCCCGATCAGCTCTCCGCCGCGCCTGCTTTTCGCGAAATGCAGGATCTCCATCACACCCGCCACGTTGTGCGCAGTCAACAGCTTAGCAGAAAAAACGAAGCTAGTAGCGGGGGCCGGTGTCCGGCGGAGCAGTCGCGACCTGGATCGAAAAGTCACCGGTCATGGAGTTGTGTCCCGTTCCGCACGACGAATTGACGCAGAAATACTGATACGTGCCTTTCTTGGTCACAGTCCACGTCTTGTCGATGACATCGCCGGGATTGAAAATCGCCGGCGGTATGACAACTGCGCCGATTGGATCGATGAGCTCGAATCCATGAGTCGAGTCACGCACCGTGATGTGAAACGTGACCGTGTCGCCCACGTTGAGATCGAGCAACTTGATCTCCGGTGTGATCGTGATGACGAAGCTCGCCAGAGAGACGTTGTAGGTCTTGCTGTTTGGCGTGGCCGGAGTGAACGGAGGGCCTCCGCTGTCGGCCGCGCCGGCGATGTACGTTCCGGCGTTGTTGAGATTGTCGATCACCGATCCATACGCGAGGATCGGCTGATCGGAGGAGAACGTCATCCACGTGTCGCTCAGGTCGGCCGTCGAGCCGAGCCCGAACGCCGCCATGCCCGAGGGTCCAATCACACCGAAAGGCTGCAGCACCTGGTTGAACGGCTGTCCGACGAGATTGTTGTTCTTGTCGTAAATGCGCCACGTGACGTTGGCGGCCACATTGTTCGGATTCACCACACCGACGTTCGTGCGAAACGTTCGCGCCTGTCCCTGCGTGCCGTTCGCCTTCATCTGCACGATGACGCCCTGCTTCATCGCGGCAGTCTGATCGACGCCGGCCACGAACTGTCCGGTCGTGCTGCCATCGGAAGCCGTCGCATAGACGCGCTGCGTCGCGACGAAATCATCAGGAGAGCTCAATCGAATTCCACCGAGACCGGTTGCACCGAACAGCGAGGTCACGACATCGTCGTACACGGCCATCGACCTCTTCGGCACGGTGATGGTTTTGGCCTGGACATTCGAGTTGTCGACGTTGTTGAGGGGCAGCAGATACGCCTGGATCTGGATGTCTTTCGTCGTCGACGGATTGAAGATGCGCATGTCCGTCCGGAACACGCCGACGCTTCCTCCAATGCTGAGATAAACGTCCTTTGCAAAGGCGGAAGTTGCAAAAGCAAATAAAAAGACCAAAAGCGCATGCCGCGAACGCATGGGTAACCCTCCCTGACCCGCGAAGAATGGTCCTCGGCGTGCCACCCGGTGTGTGACGTGGATCACACTTTCGGAAATGTCATCACCACCGTGTCGGGTAGGAACCGAGCACCCGGACCATCTCGGCGAGCTCATGAAGACTGTCGAGCGCCCGCGCGACGTTCGGCTCGTCGCGCTTTCCAATGAAATCGAGATAGAAGGCGTACTCCCACGGTTTCCCTTCGATCGGTCGCGACTCGATCTTGGCGAGATCGATCTCGAAGATCGCAAATGCGCCCAGCGCCCGGAACAGCGCGCCGGGTTTGTTGGCGACACGAAACACGATCGAGGTTTTCCATCGGCGGGCGGTTTCGCGCGGCGTGATTGTCTCCGAGGTGCCTTGCGGCGTGAGCAGGAAGAATCGCGTGTAGTTCTGCGCGTTGTCTTCGATGCTTTCGAGAAGGACGCGTCCGAGATAGATCTCGGCAGCTGCCGCCGACGCGATTGCGCCCTCGTCGGCGCGGCCACGGTCCATCACGAGCCGGACTGCGCCGGCAGTGTCGTGGACCGCGATCGGCTCGAGATGCGGATTCGCTGTGAAGAAACGCGTGCATTGCGCCAGCGCAACCGGATGCGAATAGACGCGCCGGATGTCCTGAAGCGTGACGGCGGGCGGCGCGATGAGATTGTGCACGATGCGCATGCTGGTCTCCCCCGCGATTGCCAGCTCTGATTGCAGCAACAAATCGTAGTTCCGGTGAATCGAGCCGGCGAGGCTGTTCTCGATCGGTGCGATGCAGCAGTCGGCGTTTCCCGCGCCAACCGAGGCGAACATGTCCTCAAACGACCGGCATGGAACTCCGATGATGTCGGCGCCGAGGAGCCGTCGGGCGGCGTTTTCGCTGAATGCTCCCGCTTCACCTTGATAAGCAACTCGCATCGTTTCCTCCTGAAAACAAAAAGACCCGCGTCCCTTTCAGGAGCGGGCCTTGCTTTTTTATGGGATCGTCGCTTACACGGTCACCGAGCCCGCTCTGGTCGAGCTAAAAAACGAGAAAAATCGGAGCGAGCGGTGAACCATGCGGCGGCGATTATACCTCGTCATCCTGACCGTGAGCGAAGCGGCTCTGCGATGGCCGTGTCCGTCATCCGAAAAAAACCTTCAACGAGCAGCTCGCCGGCCCCGCGAAGCGAGCGTCAGCAGGACTCCCCCGCCAATCAGGACGACACTGATGATCGGATCGACTTTTTTCTGATCCGTCGTTTCGACGCCGACGGAGAGCGGGCCGGCCTTCATGCTGTGTTTCTCGCGCACTGGAAATGGGACGAACAGAGATGCCACGCCCATTACGATCAGAATGACGCCGAGAATGAATAGAGCCTTCATGATTCAGAAGAGCGCCGGTTCCTGGTACGTCCCGAACACCGCGCGGAAGGCGTCGGAGATTTCGCCCACGGTCGCGTAGGCTCTGACGGCATCGATGATCAGCGGCATGGTGTTGGCCTTCGGATCGGCGGCGGCGTTGCGAAGCCGCTCCAGCGATTGCTCGACGGCGCGAGGATCACGCGACTTTTTCACGCGATCCAGCGACGCCAACTGCTCACCGGTCACCGATTCGTCGATGTAGAGTACCTCGTACCGGTCATCGTGATCCATCTGGAAGGCATTGACTCCGACCACAACTTTCTCGCCCGAATCGATCGCGCGCTGATACTGGTATGCCGCATCCCAGATTTCGCGCTGTGGAAACCCGGCTTCGATCGCTTCGACCATTCCGCCGAAGCGATCGATCTTCTCGAAATAGTCGAAGCAGCCTTGCTCCATCCGATCAGTGAGCTCTTCGATGAAAAATGAGCCTCCCAGAGGGTCGACGGTGTTGATGACGCCGGATTCGTTCGCCAGGATCTGCTGCGTGCGCAGAGCAATACGGGCGGCCTTTTCGGTCGGCAGCGCGAGCGTCTCATCGAGCGAGTTCGTGTGCAGCGACTGCGTTCCGCCTAACACGGCCGCCAACGCCTGAATGGCAACGCGGACGATGTTGTTGTAAGGCTGCTGGGCCGTCAGCGAGCAGCCGGCGGTCTGGGTGTGAAAGCGCAGCATCCAGGACCGCGGATCCTTCGCGCCCACCCGATCGCGCATGACCTTCGCCCACACCCGGCGGGCGGCGCGGAACTTGGCGACTTCTTCGAACAGATCGTTGTGCGAGTTGAAAAAGAACGACAGTCGCGGCGCGAAATCGTCGACCTCCAGACCTGCGCGAATTCCGTATTCGACGTACTCCAATCCGTCCCGCAGAGTGAACGCCAGCTCCTGCATGGCCGTCGAGCCGGCCTCGCGAATGTGATAGCCGCTGATGGAGATGGTGTTGTACTTCGGGACGTTGTCAGCGCAGAACTTGAAGATGTCGGTGATGAGCCGCATCGAGGGGCGCGGCGGAAAGATGTACTCCTTCTGCGCGATGTACTCCTTGAGGATGTCGTTCTGCAGCGTGCCCGAGATTTTTTTCCAGTCCGCCCCTTGCTTCTCCGCCACGGCGAGATACATCGCCAGCAGAATCGGCGCGGTGGAGTTGATCGTCATCGAGACCGTGACGTCCTCGAGGTTGATGCCGTCGAAGATGGTCTCCATGTCGGCCAGTGTGTCGACCGCCACGCCGCATTTGCCGACCTCGCCGGCGCTGTGCGCGTGATCGGAATCGTAGCCGTAGAGCGTGGGCAGATGGAACGCCGTCGAAAGTCCGGTCTGGCCGTGCTCCATCAGATAGTGGAACCGCTCGTTGGTCTGCTTCGGCGTTCCGAAGCCCGCGAACTGCCGCATCGTCCACAGCTTTCCTCGGTACCCGCTCGGATGGATGCCTCGCGTGAACGGAAATTGTCCGGGAAACGAAAGATCGCGCTGAAACTCGACATCCGCGATGTCGGTGGGCGTGGCCAGCGGATTCACTTCCATGCTGCTGACAGTGGTGAAGTCTTTCTTCCACGGTCCGCGTTTGGCGACGACGGGGTCATAGACCTCGCGGCGCCATCGGGCCGCGTCGTTGCGAATCGCGCGGAGCGCGTCGGGCGAGAATAGCGAAAGCTGCTGGTCCTCTCCGGGTGGTGGAAGCACCGCCGTCTTCTGCGGTTCAGCTTCGCGTTTCATGTCGCCTCATTCTACGTGCAACTTCCGCCCGACCAGCAATAGTCCCGGCCCGAACGGGACGAAACTGAACAAGCGATCGATCGCAAAGGCCGCCCGCACGATTTTGATCAATGTTTGCGATCTTCCTGCCCGCGCCACAGATTGCAAGGCGGGGTCACGCTCCACATCCGCCCGAGCGCGCCGCCTGTTCATCGGCAGAAGAAACAGCGTGTCGTAAGCGAGAACGACCGGAAATCCCCAATAGCGCGCAATTTCGATCGACATTCCGCCATCCCGAAAGAGCGCCGTGAGCTCGTCCCGTGCATAGCGGCGGCGATGCTGGTAGTAGGCGTCGCTGGCGGACCACAGACTTTGAAGCGCGGGCACGGTCGCGACGCAGAGGCCACCCTCTTTCAAGATCCGGCCGATCTCGCGAGCGGCGCCGGCGTCGTTGTCGAGGTGCTCGAGCGTCTCGCCGGTCGTGACGCCATCGAAGGCACCAGCGCGAAAAGGCATTTTTGTGAGGTCGCCCAGGACGACCGGAACGCCGGTAGTTCGCTTCACGTGGAGCACGGCCTCAAATGCCGCGTCGATCCCAAACGGTCGAAGGCCCTGTTGCTGCAGTCGCTGGGCGAGCTGGCCGAGTCCCACCGCGGCATCCAGAACGCGCGAACCGCGTGTAAGCCGTTTGGTTTCTGTGAGAATGATCGAGAGCCGGTGTTCGTGGCGGGGCCCGAACATCTCGGGCTGTGTGCCCCATTGGTGGGTGTGCATTTGCTTCAACGTTCGCCGCAACTTATCATTGTCTGTCCCAACAAATAATGGTGGTGAGGTGGAGGGTTCACATGACAACGACGAAGCGGACGATTTTGGCGCTCGCGCTCGCCATTGCACCGGCGGCCGCTTTCGCGACCCACGTTCCAGGCAGCTCAGAAAAAGTCGAGTATGACGGTCCCCTTACGCCCGGAACGGGCGTCAAGGGCTCCATCGGCTGGAAGGATCCTGTCGACGGTTACGACTGGTATTGCATGGATGTGACAAAGGGGCGCAAGGTCACTTTGGGCGCCAAGCGTACCGCCGGCGACATCAAGCTGAACATCGGCGTTCTCAAGGGACTCGTCGCGAAAGACGGCGATCCGCGCGGGTCTCTGACCGTCGTGGGCGAGACCGGAAATTCAAGCGATCCCGACGTGGTGTTCAACTTCACTCCCGACTTCGATGGCGCCGCAACAGTGTGGGTGTCCACGTGGCTCGGCGAGAACGGAGGCAACTACACTCTGACAATGACGGGCGGCAATGCGCGAGCGGCGTGCGGCGCGGTCACGGGGCCGCCGGCCCCACCGCCGTCGTCGATTCAAGTCGGTGTGCCGGACAACCCCGTTCTCGTCAACAGCGGCGACACGACAACTGTGCCGGTTCAGGTCGCTACCAGTTCGTTTGCGGGAGACATCTCGCTGAGCGTGGAAGGACTCCCAGACGACGCTACCGCCAAGTTCGATAAGTCATTCTTCCCGAGTCCAGGCAATGGCACCACGACCTTGACCATCACCCCTGGTCCGCGAACGCTTCCCGGAACATATTTCATCACTGTGATCGCAACCAGCGGCGATACGAGTGGGGCGACGACATTCCAGTTTGTCATCGATTGCTCGCCTCCGATGATCCTCGGCATCGATCAGCCGAAGAGCAGCACCATCAATCGCGGATCGACCGCGAACCTGCAGGTGAAGTCCGCCGGCACCGGCCCGTTCACGTATCAGTGGTACGCCGGCATTCCCGGATCGACGAACTTCCCGATCTCGGGGGCAAACAAGCAGACGCTCACGACGTCGGCGATCAATGATACGAGCTTGTTCTGGGTTCGAGTCAGCAACGCGTGCGGCGCCACCGATTCGCAGGCGGCCACGATCACCACGCGGTAATTTCGACAAACTCGGAGCTCCTGATGCGCGTTTAAGCGCTCAGGAGCTCCCGCAGCGCTTCCCTTGCGCTGTCGAGCGCATCGTCGAGTTTGTCCGCGTCCTTCCCGCCCGCCTGAGCGAGATCGGCCTTTCCCCCACCCTTGCCGCCCACAATCGGCGCGAGCTTCTGGATGAGTGAGGTGGCCGGGATGCGATCGACGAGATCCTTGGTCACCGCCGTGAGGAGGGTCACCTTCCCGTCGGTCGCGCTTCCCAGGACGACCACGCCACTCTTGATTTTGGAGCGCAGCTCGTCGGCAAGGTTGCGCAGATCGCCGCCGCTGATGTCATCGGCGCGACGCGCAATCAGCTTCACGCCGCCGACTTCCACCGTGGCGTCGATGGCCCCGCCCAGCGGGGCCGACGCTCCACTGGCGAGCTTCATGCGCAGTTGCTTCAATTCTTTTTCGAGCTGCTTCTGCTTTTCCTGAAGCGTTTGCACGTACGCCGGAACGTCTTCGAGCCGCGTGTTCAATTGCTGCTGCAGCGCGTGCGCGGAGTCGTCGAGATTCTGGTAGTACGCCAGCGCGCCGCGGCCGGTCAGCGCTTCCATCCTGCGAACCCCGGCGGCCAGCGATCGGTCTGAGACGATCTTGAACACGCCGATGTCGCCGGTGCGATTGACGTGGCAGCCGCCGCAGAATTCTCTCGACCAGTCGCCGGCCGCGACGATGCGAACGCGGTCGCCGTACTTCTCGCCGAACATCGCCACGGCGCCGCTCTTTTTCGCGTCGGCGATGGGCATGATGGTCTTGGTCACCTCGACGTTCTCGCGAACTTTTGTATTGACCAGATCCTCGATGGCCTTCACCTGCTCCTCGGTCAGCGGCTGGTGATAGGTGTAGTCGAATCGCAAACGATCGGGCGCGACCAGCGATCCCGCCTGTTGCACGGTGTCGCCCAGGACATCCTTCAACGCCTTGTGCAGCAGGTGCGTGGCGGTGTGATTGGCAGTCGTGTCGAGCCGAGTCGCCGCCGGAACGGATGCCCGCACGGTGGCAGCGCGAGCAAGGTGGCCTTCGTCGACGCGCACGCGGGACACGATCAACTCGCCGACCGGCTTGTGGGTGTCGAGCACGGTTGCGCGCCCACCCTGCCACTCGAGTGTTCCGGCATCGCCGATTTGACCGCCCGACTCGGCGTAGAACGGCGTCGGCGAAAGAACCACATCGCCCTCGCTGCCGTGATGCAAAGCGTCGCGCTCCTTGCCGTCGACCACGATCGCCTTCACCACGACCGACGGAACGTTGACGTAGTTTTCGTAGCCGACGAACTCGATCGGTCCGACTTTTTCCGCGATCTGGGCAAAGGTGGCGGCGTCGGTGGAAGTTTGAAACTTCGACGAGGCCTTCGCCTTCGCGCGCGCAGCCTCCATCATCGTCTCGAAGCCTTCCCGATCGAGCGTGACACCCTCCTCCTCTCCCAGCTCGGCGATCAAATCGACCGGAATGCCGTACGTGTCGTAAAGGCGGAACACTTCCTCGCCCGAGACAGTCCGCGCGCCCCGCGCTCGAATTTCGTCAAGTAGTTGACCAACTCGCTCGATGCCCACGGTAAGCGTGCGCGAGAACCGCTCTTCTTCGGCGTTCAGCGTCGCGACAATTGCTTCACGTCGCGTTTTCAGCTCGGGATAAGCGCTACCCATCGCTTTGATGACCGAGTCGACAAGCGCCGACAAGACAACGGCCGTTGGCAGCTTGCGTCCGAATCGAATTGCGCGACGAATGATGCGTCGCAAAACGTAACCGCGGCCCTCGTTCGACGGAATCACGCCGTCCGAGATCAGAAACGCCGTGGAGCGCGCATGGTCGCACAGCACACGAACCGCTGTGTCGAGGTCGCTGTCCATGTCACCGCCGTAGCGATGCGTGCCGATCTCCTCGATCTTGCCGACAATCGTCCTAAAGGCATCGATGTCGTAGACGGTGTCGACTTTCTGCAGCACGCTGGCGATGCGCTCGAGACCCATTCCAGTGTCGACCGACGGTGCAGGAAGCGGCGTGAGCGTGCCGCTCGAGTCGCGGTCGTACTGCATGAAGACCAGATTCCAGATCTCCATCGTGTCGTCGCCCGGACCGTTCACGAGTGCAACGGTGTTCTTCGAAAGATCGTTGCCGCGGAAGTAGTGGATCTCGGAGCACGGGCCGCACGGACCGGTATCGCCCATCGACCAGAAGTTGTCCTTCTTGCCGAAGCGCAGAACGCGGTCGGGCGCTGCGCCGACCTTCACCCACAGCCTGGCCGCTTGGTCGTCGGCCGGAACCCCGTCGCCCCCTTCGAAAACCGTGAACCACAGCCGGTTGACATCGAGCTTCCAGACTTTCGTGAGCAGCTCCCAGGCGTACTCGATCGCCTCTTTCTTGAAGTAATCGCCGAATGAGAAATTGCCGAGCATCTCAAAGAAGGTCAGGTGGCGTGCGGTGCGGCCGACGTTTTCGAGATCGTTATGTTTCCCCCCCGCCCGCACGCACTTCTGCGAGGTCGCGGCGCGCCGGTAATCGCGCTGTTCGCGGCCGAGGAAGACGTCCTTGAATTGATTCATCCCGGCGTTGGTGAACAGCAAGGTCGGATCGCCTGCCGGCACGAGAGACGAGCTCGCGACTTCGCGATGGCCTCGCTCAGCGAAGTAGTCGAGAAACTGCCGACGGATCTTGTCAGTGGTGAGCAACCTTGATCTCCTTGAGGATGCCCCGAACGAGCGCGGCATCGTAACCTTGATTCAACAGATACACCGTCAATTTGTTTCGCACCACCTCCGGTGCGTACCGACGGGAAAGATTCGCGAGCCTCTTTTGAGCCAAAGCCAGCGCGCGGGCGTGCTCGTCCTCCACGTCCACGTTCTCGCTCACCGCGCGCTGAATGATGTCGTCCGATACGCCCGCGCCGATCAATTCACGGCGGATCCGCAACCGTCCTTTTCGTTTTTGCGATCGCGTCCGGACGTAAGCGGCTGCGAAGCGTTCGTCATCGAGCCACTTTTCGCTGGCCAGCCGCATTACTGTGGCGTCGATGACATCGCGCTCGAAACCCTTCGCGCGAAGCTTGCGGCGCAATTCGCCGGCGCTGTTGAATCGATATTTCAGAATCCGCAGCGCGGAAAGGTAGCACCGGTCGAGGTCATCCACACTTGCAGTTTAGCGCGCCAGCGACTGGGCCAGGGCCTCGTAACCCGGCAACTCCCGCGACCGCGGCAATCCCCGACGCGCCTCCGCAAAGAGATCGCGAGCGCGAGCGTAATCGCGGTCCGCCAGCGCACCGACTGCCACGACGTAGGCCAGGAACGGATGCTGATTTCCGCGCGATCGCTCTCGTATCGCGATGTCCTCGAGCCAGGGATCGGTTCCCAGCAGGAGCCGCGGCAGCGTGCGCAATTTCGTGGTGGTCAGAACCCGGCGGAGAACTTCGGGCGATCGCGGCGAGGGCAGGCCGAGGAGAACGAGCATGGTGCGATCGATGAGTTGTTGCGGGCCGAAATACGCCGGAGCCGCGGCCACGACTTCGGGAGGGAGCGTGCGGCGAATGAAATCGCTTTTCGAGAACGCGTCCGGCGCGCCTTGCATCAATGGGAAAATCGGTTCGGCGAACCCGCGCGCAAGATTCGGATCGAGTCGCAGCGGAAAGTTGTCGGTCAGCGGCGGGAACGACCCCGTCACACCCCGGAGGATCGGAGCATCGGCAATGAAAGTCGCCGCCAGCTGCTCCGGAGTTTCGATTCCGATCCGCTGCAGCATGGCAGCCGAGATCGGATCGCGCCACTGCCTTGAAAACTCCTCGTAGGTCGGCGGCGCGATAAAGCCGCGGCTGCCCACCAGAATCCATTCCGCGCCGGCGCCGCTCCACACGCTGCAGTCTGAAAACGCGCCGCAGAATGCGCCGATGATCGCTTTGGCATCCGAGTCCGACAACTGGTAGATCGGCAGCCAGTAGGATGCCATGCCGTGATCGCTCAGACGGTTGCGCATCAGCTCGAAGTATTCGCGCGTGTAAAGGTTCACGATTCCGGCGGTCTTGGGCGGCGGAGGCTCGGCGGTGATGAGGTCGAAACGCTTCGGCGTGGTGAGGAGGAAAAAGCGGCCATCTTCGATGTGCGTTCGCACGCGACCATCCGCCGGCGGATACGACCGGCCGGGCCATACCATCCTGCTCAAATCGATAATCGACTTCGAGATGTCCACGATCTCGATCGACTCGAGCTGCTTTGACTCAGTCAGGCGCTTGGCCGTCACGCCGACGCCGTAGCTGATGAGAAGCGCGTTTTTTGTGTGCGGACGCAATGCCAGCGGCAGATAGACGAACGCGCTCATGTAGCGTTTCGACGGAAAAGCGGTCCCCGACATCGAGAAACCGTTGGTGAAGAGCTTGTAGACGTACGGTTCATTGGCGATGTCGGTGCGCAGATAGACCGCAGTCTCGATCGGACCCTCATGCACCGCGACGATGCGTGAGTCGCGATACTCGCGCGTGGCGTTGGGAAGGAAATAGTTCTTCCATAGATGAAACGGGAAGAAGACCAGCGTCAAAGCGGCGATGGCAATGGCGATCAGAGAAATCCGATTTTGGATCGCGAGCAGCGCGATGACGAGGTACACCACCGCCATCGCGAAGAACGAGCCCTCGACGCCGATCGCCGGAATGAGCACGAATCCAGCCATGATTGGGCCAATGGCGGCACCGACTGTATTTGCGAACGTGACCAGCGCTGCGGCACGCGACTGCTCGCCTAACTCGCGCTCGACCGCACGCCCAATGACCGTGAAGAAGATCCCGGACAGAACGCTGACCGGCAGCATCAAGCGGAGAGAATCGATGAGGACCGACATGGTCTGGTAGCGAGCGGGCTCGGCGACGAAGCCGCTGTAGCTGAGGACCAGGGCGACCGCGGATGCACACGCCACGACCGGCGTTGCGCGATCGGCAGCGGGAAATCGCGTCCAGATCGCGGACGCGATCAACGCGCCGATGCCGATGCCCGCCAGAACGACGGCCAGCATCACGGCAAATGCGATGCTGGTCGACGCCACGAAGAAAATCACGAAGCGAAACCAGATCACCTCCAGCGCCAGCAGCGCGAAGCCGGAGAGGCCGGCAGCGAGGAGCAAACGACGTGGAGCGCCGGCGACCTCGCCGGCGGGCCCCGCCGAGGTCGGCGGGGCTCCACGCAACGTAAGTGCCGCAAGTCCTGCCGTTAGCGAACAGCAGGCCGCCACCACGCCCGCCCCCCGCACGCCCAAGGCGCGGATCAGAAACAACTCGCCCGCCAGCGCGCCCACGACGGCGCCGATGGTGTTGCAGCCGTAGAGCAGACCGAGAACGCGGCCGAAGTTGGAGTCGTGGTGGGAGAGCGCGCTGACGACCGTGGGCAGCGTCGCGCCCATCACGGTCGCGGGAATCAGCAGCAGCACGAACGCGAAGATGAGGCGCGCGGCGTTGAGCAGCGGCGAATCGAGAAGGAGGCGGAAAAGCGGCGCCAGTACCGTGGGCAGTTGCGGAAGCGCCAGAACCAGGAGCAGTCCGCAGATCGCGATCGTGATTTCGAGCACGCCGTAGAGTCGCAGCGGCTGTCTCACTCTGCGAAGAAGGCGCCCCGACAGCACGTTGCCGATCGCGAGACCGGCCATGAAACTCGCCAGCACGATCGCCGACGCCCACGCGCTGTTGCCGAACACCAGCCCGCAGTCTCGAAACCATAGGGTTTCAAACAGCAGGGACGCTGCGCCCGACAGAAAAAAGATGACCGACAGAGCTGCCGGCAATCAGACGTTGTTCGAGAAGTCGAACGGCGAGTCTTCTGAGAACGGGTCCTGATCGCTGGCGACCGACAGCTTCGACTCCATCTCTTCCTTCGAGATGTCGGCAGTCGACTGAATGCCCTGCAGCTTGAGGCGGAACTCGTCGGGGTTCGACGCGCGCCGCAGCGCCTCGTCGAGCGAGATGAGTCCGTTCTTGTAGAGCAAGTACAGCGACTGATCGAAGGTCTGCATGCCGTACTGCGACGTGCCCTGCGCGATCGCGTCTTTGATCAGCTTGGTCTTTTCCTTGTTCTCGATGCAGTCCCGAATATAGGCCGTCGAGATCAAGACTTCGGCTGCCGGAACGCGTCCGAGTCCGTCGGCTCGCGGGAGAAGTCGTAGCGAGACGACTGCTTTGAGCACGGCCGCGAGTTGCAAGCGAATCTGCTTCTGCTGGTGCGGCGGAAAGACCGAGATGATGCGGTTGACGGTCTCGGTCGCGTCCATGGTGTGCAGCGTCGAGAACACCAGATGGCCGGTTTCGGCGGCCGTCAGCGCGGTCTCGATGGTCTCGTAGTCGCGCATTTCGCCGACCAGGATGACGTCGGGATCCTGACGCAGTGCCGATCGCAGCGCCTGCGAGAACGACTTCGTGTCGACCTCGACCTCGCGCTGATTGACGATCGACTTCTTGTCGCGATGGAGGAACTCGATCGGGTCCTCGACCGTCATGATGTGCTCGGTGCGATGCGTGTTGATGTAATCGACCATCGCAGCCAGTGTGGTCGATTTTCCCGAGCCTGTTGTTCCCGTGCACAGAATCAGTCCGCGGCGCTCCTCGGCGATCTTTTCGAGGACCGTCGGAAGCATCAGCTCGCGGATCGAGAGGATCTTGACCGGAATGACGCGGAGCACCATGCCGACTGTGCCGCGCTGCTGGAAGATGTTGCAGCGGAATCGGCCCAGCCCCGGGACGGAGTAGGCGATGTCGATTTCGTAGTTATTTTTGAATTTCTCTTTCTGGCGCGACGACATGATCGAAAATGCCATCGCGATCGTGTCTTCCTGCATCAGGCGCTTGAGCTCGACCAGCGGGACCAGGTCACCGTCGACGCGGATGACCGGATGCGAGCCGACCTTGATGTGGAGGTCTGACGCTCGCCGCTCCGCAGCAATCTTCAGCAAGTCGTTGATATGCACGGGTTCACCTCTTTTGGGAACAAATCATTGTATAGCGTTTTAGAATCGGACGCTCCGATGGCCGCCGAACTCTCGCTCCGTTACGCACTTAGCGTCCCCAGCGGTCAACCGGAGGACGCAGCGCTGCCGCTCGTCTTCATCCTGCACGGGCGGGGGGCGGACGCTGACGACCTCGTCGATATCGCACCATTAATCGATAATGATTATCGTTTCATATTTCCCAATGCGCCCGAGCCCTTCGAGCCTGCGCCAGGGTTCACATTCGGGTACACCTGGTTCGACGGATGGCCCGCCGAGCGCGGATCCTTCGTCCGATCGCGCGAGCTGTTGCTGCGTTTCATCGACGAAGCCGCCGACCGTTTCCCGACGCCGCCCGGAAAGGTCGTCCTCAGCGGATTCTCGCAGGGCGGCATGATGTCGCTGGATGTCGGCTTCCGCACGAAACAGGTGCTCGCTGGCATCGTCGTGATGAGCGGCGCCCTTTACGAGCAGGATTTGCCGCCTTTCACGCCGGACATTCCCGTGCTGATGGTGCACGGCACGGACGACGACATGATCCCCGTGCTGGCCGCCCGACGCGCCCGCCGGGTGCTCGAGGAGTACGGCGTGAAGGTCGAGTACCACGAATTTCCGATGGGACACTATGTGACGCCGGAATCGATGGCCGTCGTCGGTACGTTCCTGCGCCGCTGCCTGGAATGAGATGGCTCACGGCTTGCTTTTTCCTTCGGCGGATGACTTCAAATAACCGCTTACCAGCCCTCGCCATCGCCGTGCTGCTGAGTACGCCAGCCGCGCACGCGAGCATGGCGGTGGCTGCGACGTTCGAGGACAAAGTCGCCCACGCCACCGCCATCATCTTCGGCAAGTGCGTGCGGCAGGATTCGCGTTTCGATCCGACCGGACGCTGGATCGTGACCTATTCGACGTTTCAGATCGAAAAGACGATGAAAGGGAACGCGCTGCCCGAGATGACGGTCGTGACGCCGGGCGGACAGGTGGGGTCGGTGCATCAGGACACCATCGGGGTTCCGGAGTTTCATCCCGGCTCCGAGAACGTCATCTTCGTCAAGGACTCGAGCCTCGGTCCGACCGTTCTCTATTTCGAGCAGGGGGCCTACGACGTCACGACCGACGATCGCGGCGAGAAAATCGTGTCGCCGGTGCTGTCGAATCTCGTGAAGATCGATACGCAGCGGGGCATGGCGGTTGCGCCTAACGATGCTCCTCGCCCGCTTCCGCAATTCGAGCGCCAGGTCGGCGACACGCTGCGCGCTCTGCGCGAGCAGAAGATTCGGATGGACACTCTCGACGCGGAGAGGCTGCGGCAGGAAGCGTCATTCTGGTCGGTCGTCAAGCAGAACAAATGGACGATCGTGCTGGCGCTGGCCGGAATCGCGTTCGCGACCTGGCGCCTGCTCCGTCACTGACTCTCCTTGACGACGATCGTCTTTCCCTTCATCTCGTAGCTGAGGTGCTGCATTCGGAGGACGGCCTCGAATGCTTCGTCCCACGGCATGTCGCGGACGTCGATTGTGATCCTGCCGTCCAGCGTTTCGGGATACTCGATCTGAGTGCCGGTGGCCTGTCGGAACATTCGCAGAACATCCTTGATGTCGACGTCCTTGAGGTTGAGCGAAATCGGTGCGCCTGTATATTGCGAATTCTGGCTTTTTTCCGTCCGGGTCTGCGGAACAGCCTCGTATCGCGACTCCTGCGCCGCAACGCCGTTCTTCGAAGCGCGCAGCACGGCAGCTATGGAATCGCCGCGATCCCGGATCTCGACCTGGATATCCCAATCATCGGTGTTGATGCGGACGGAGGCCGTCGAGCCGCGCGCGAATCGCACGTTCGGTTGTCCGAAGACGCGGCCGGTTGCGTTCTCGATGATGCGGCCGGAAAAGACGAGCGCGCCGGCATCGTCACCGGGACGGACATTGAATTTGAGCGTGAACGGCGTCTGAGTGGTCGAATCGGGCGCGATGGCCTTCAATCCGCTTCCCAAGGTCGCGCCGAGGATGAGAAGCACAGCAAAGACCAATATCCAGCGATGCGATAAAGCGCGTTTGCGAAGGGATTCATAGCGCATGAGATGGTCCAACCTTTCTTCGAGAGGCACGCTGGCCATACAGGAAACGCCGGCGAGTCGCGGCGCCAGCATGGCGCGGCAGATTTTGGAGAGAGCGGAGATGTAGGTCTCGATCGCGTCCGGCGTTCCAGCCGCGGTCTCGTCGCAAGCCTGCTCGCGTGCGGAAGCGATGCTGCGCTGCGCGATCCACACCAGCGGATGAAACCAGAAAGCCGCGCGGATCGCCGACTCGGCAAGAGCGATGGCATTGTCGGCGCGCGCGATGTGTGCGCATTCGTGTCGGAGCAGAGACTCCAGCTCACCTTGGTCGAGGCCGTCGCAACCGCCATCCGGAAGGATGATGATCGGACGAATGATGCGCACGACCGCGGGCGCTTCGCAGACCGACGAGCGCACGAGCTCGACGCTGCGGCGCAGATCCAGTTGCCGGCGTACTGCGGCGAGCGCGCTTTGCTCGCGCGGCGACGCGGGCCGACTTCCTTTGAGCGCCGAGGCGACCATTCGACGGTGCGCGATCAGCCATGCCACCGCAATCGCCGCCGCTGGGACGATCCACGCGATCTGCAGAACAAGCGGCCAGCGACTGACCGGGACTGGCATGAGCGGGCCAAGAGGCACGGTTCCATTGAGCACGCGGATCGGCAAGGCGACCGGTGACTTATAAGTCAGCGTCACCGCCGGAATCGCGAACTTGAACAAGCCACACAGGAGCACCGCGTATCGCGTGCGGGCCGTCAACGGCAGAAATCGCGCGGCCAGCATGGCCAGCAGTAGAACAATCGTCGAGATCCACAGATGCGTGATCATCGCGGTCGCCTCTTCTTTTCCAGCGCTTTCAGATCGTCGAGCGTCAGCCTGCCGGTGTCGAGAAGGTGCGCGACCAGCGGTTGTGCCGATCCGCCGAAAAGCTCCACCAGCTCGTCGATCATGCGGCGATAGGCCGATTTCCGGCTGACGGCCGGCTCGAACAGCAGCGCGTTGCCAATCTTGCGCGTCCTTCGCACGGCCCCTTTTTGCTCCAAACGCTGCACGATCGTCTGCACAGTCGTATATGCCGGCCGCTCGTGCGCGGGAATCGCTTCCTGCAGCTCGCGGACCGAGGACTCACCAAGGCGCCACAGGATTTCCAGGACCTCGAGCTCGAAGCGGCTCAGGCGAAGCGTCTTCTTCATTCGACGTTGGATAAACTACGTCTGTAGTAGCAAAAAGTCAAGAGAAACCGTCATGCTGCGCGAAAGCGAAGCATCTCCTCAGCAGGGATCCTTCCCCCGCTCGGCGGGGCCAGGATGACGACCGGCGCGGCTCAGGCGGTTTTCTGCAGCTTCGATTCCGCCGGGCAGTGAGTGTCGCGCCGCTGTTCCAGGTCGCGGATGACATTCCGTTTGAATTGCTCGGCGCCGCCTTTTGCCATCTGCTCCGAGATGTAACCCGCGATATCGAGATTCTCCACCCGCAACCGCACCGTCGTGAAGACGTTCGGGATGTGGCCGGGCACCTGGACATGATGCAGGCCGCCGCTGTACGCGACCAGCATGCGACCTTGTTCGGCAGCCTGAAGAATGTCGGCCACGCCGCCGCGCACGGTCATCGGATTGCCGTGCATATCGAGGCCGGTCGCGCGTTTCATCCGACCTTCCGGTGCGATGACGACCATGGACTTCGGATCAATTTTGTTCAGGACCGCGAACCAGGTGTGATCGCGCTGTCGCGTGATGGGGATGACGTGATGCGCGACGAACTTGAAAACCAATCCGACCAGCGGACGGCCGGTGGTCTTATCGGCGGCCGGAATGACGCCGTGAGCGGCCAGGCGCCAGATGAATCGACCGGGCACGGCTCCGAGAAATACGGGCTCGAACAGGCTGGTGTGATTGAGGAACACGACCAGGCGGACGTTGGCCCATGGATCGCGCGGAGGATCGCCGAGGAACGCGAAATCCTGTTTGTAGAAGATCCTGCTCAGATATTTGAGGAAGGTCAGGATGGAAAAAACGGCGACGCTGCGGAGGAACGTCACGAGCTGGAAGCGTACCACGCAGCGCGAAACTGTTCGGCAAACAGCGGACCGCGCGCCTCATCCTCGTGCTTGAAAAAGATGTAGGCCTCGCGCCACGGCTGCTTCGCGATTCGCCCTGCCCACTCCCCGATCGCGTCGGCGGAATATTCGGTCCTGCGCAAGCGAAGATAACCCCACGACGCGGTCGGAATGACGAGCGAATTCGGATCGGTCACTGCGTCGGTGTCGGACAAGCAGATCGGCACGTCGCGCTGGCGCAGAATCGAATAGATCTCGTCGTTGCACCATGAGTCATGGCGGAATTCGAACGCCACCTGGCACTTGGGCGGCAAGATCTGGAGAAACGTCCGCAGCTTCTCGGATTCTTTTCGAAAAAACGGCGGCAACTGAAAGAGCACCGGGCCTAGCTTCGCACCCAGCGTCGCCGCCACATCGAACAGGTAACGCACATCCTCCTCGGAATGCGTCAGCTTCTGTCGATGCGTGATGCGTTGCGGCGCCTTGAGCACGAACGTAAACGTCTCCGGCACCTGGGTGGCCCATTTGTCGAGCATCTTCGCTTCGGGCATGCGATAGAAAGTGTTGTTGATTTCGACGGTGTCGAACCGACCGGCATAAAACTCCAGCATTTTCGCAGCCGGAAGATCTTCGGGATAGAAACTTCCCTTCCACTCCTTGTAGCTGTAGCCGCTCGTCCCGACGCGGATGCGCACGGCGTCACTATAATCGCGGGATGCGCAAACTCCTGCTGGCAGTGATGCTATGCACATGTGGCGCAGACACTCTTGTCTGCGCAGCACAGACAGGAGTGTCTGTGCCACAGCAAGAGCAACTCGGCACGATCGTGTTTGCAAACTCCGGAAAGCCGGAAGCGCAGGCTGCCTTTCTGCGGGGCGTGTTGCTGCTGCACAACTTTGCGTATCCGCAGGCGAAGAGCGCATTCGTGGAGGCGCAGAAGATCGATCCGAATTTCGCGCTCGCCTACTGGGGCGAAGCGATGACGTACAACCATCCGATCTGGAATCAGGTGGATGTCGACAAAGGTCGCGGCGTACTGGAGCGAGTCAAATCGCTCAACGCTTCACCGCGCGAGCGCGGCTACATCGAAGCGCTGGAGGCGTTGTACGGCGAGGGAGACAAGACGACGCGTGATTACGCGTACGAAAAAGCGATGCAGCGCGTCGCGAATGCTAATCCCGACGACATCGAAGCTCAGGTTTTCTGGGCCTTGTCAATTCTTGGATCTCGCGAGTGGCATCAGCTCGACGAGCGTCGTTCCATCGCAGCAGCCGCGATCCTGGAGCCCCTTTTCCCGGCGCATGGCGAGCACCCGGGAGTTCTGCACTATCTCATTCATGCCTACGACGATCCGGTGCACGCCCCGCTTGGGCTGCGGGCCGCGCGTCTGTATGCCAGGGTGGCATCATCGGCACCGCACGCGCTCCACATGCCGTCGCACATTTTTCTGCAGCTCGGAATGTGGGACGACGCCGCGCGATCGAACGAAGCGGCCTACGCTCTCTCCAAGAAATGGGGCGAGCCCGATCTGCACAGTCTTTCGTGGTTGCAGTATGTCTATCTTCAAGAGCACCGATACGCCGATGCCAGGCGCCTTCTCGACGAAGCCAGCGGCAGCGACCATCACGCAGCCGGCGTACGCGAGACCATGCGAGTCCGTTATGGAGTCGAAACCGGAGACTACGCGTTCGATTTCACAGAGCGAGTCGGCAAGGCATTGCGGGCGATCGCTGAAAAGCGATTCGACGACGCACAAAAAGCGATCGACGACCAGCCAAAAAAGTCCGACCAAACGGAGACCGATGAGCTCCGCGCACTGCTCGCTTCCGCGCGCGGCCGGATGGACGAGGCCTTGAAGTACGCCGAAGCGGCCATCAAATCGGAAGAGAAACTCGGAGTTCCGTCCGGCCCGCCCGATGATTTCAAACCCGCTCACGAGCTGTACGGCGAGTTGCTGCTCAAGGTTGGACGCAGGAAAGAAGCGGCCGAGCAGTTCCAGATGTCGCTGCTGCGCACGCCGAATCGGGCACGATCGCTTTCAGGTGCCGCAGCCTCGCACTAAACTCCGCAGCATGCGTAAAATCAGTTTGGCAAGCGTCGCGCTGGTCGCTTTGTGTCAATCGGCGATCGGTGAGGCGCCCGCGTTGACGCCGCAGCGGATCGATGTGATCACCCGTGCAGCGTTGCCATCCGGCCTGGCCCTGCAGCAGAAAGCGAAATTAGACGAGGTCATCGCAGAGATTCGCGCCGGACGTGACGCCGAGCGGCCGTGGCGGGAGTTCGTCTCTTCGTATTTCGCGAATTCGACGAACCGCGCCAAGCTCGACTCCGTCGTGAACGAAGGCATCGTTCGACCGCGCCTTGACCTCATCAAGGCCATTCGCGACCACGATGCCAAGCTGCACGACTTCGCGCGCACATGCAAG
This sequence comes from Thermoanaerobaculia bacterium, assembly GCA_035636095.1. GTDB lineage: Bacteria > Acidobacteriota > Thermoanaerobaculia > Gp7-AA8 > Gp7-AA8 > Gp7-AA10. The sequence continues at coordinate 51,861 of DASPZU010000051.1, read as the reverse complement.
CCTGGACAGACTCCAACCATCAAGGTTCCGACGCTGTCGATCCAGGAACCAATCGGCGGCGCGAACCCGGTTGCGCGCCCAGGTCCGACGCAAGCGATGACCTGCAATGAGCTTGCGAAGGAGATCGCCAAATTGGACGAGAAGCAGGAGTCCCTCGGCGCCGACCGCCAGAGCGAGAGGGTGGATTTTCAAGCCAATACGCAGAAGCAGCAACAGTTGATGCAGGTCCTCTCGAGAATCGTCAAGATGCTCCACGCCATTGCGCAGGACGTCATCTCAAACATCGCCAGTTGACGCTCAGCGCGTGCCGCAGTAGCGCTGCACTTCCTGCAGCAATCGCCCGCACGGTTGATTGTTGGGCATCCCCCGCCGTCCGCATTCCTCAAGAGCCCATCGCGCCGAGGCGAGGATCTCGGAGCGTCGCGGGACGTTCGTGCACAGTTGCGGCGATGGAGCGGCTTTCTTCATGCAGCGCTCGAGGAAGATGCGGCTCGTGACTTCGCACTGCAATCCCTGACACGAGCCGAGGCGCCGCAATGCTTCGTCGACACACTGGCTGGCATCTTTGCCGGCTGCGAAAGTCTCCCCTTCTTGCCTTGCAGCGTCCCCGGCCTTCATCCACTCCGCTTTGTGCTTGCTGACGTAAACGAATCCGACCACGCCAAACCCGACCACGATCAGGATGAACACACCGATGACCGCCAAAACGATCTTCAACCATGCCGGCATGCGGTGATGATACGCGAACTACTCTTGCTGCGCCCGAACCTCGATGTACCCGCCGCGAATGCGGACATCGAAGCAGCGCGCGGGATAGACGGTCGGACCGTTCACGACGTGTCCGTCTTCCAGCGCGAGCTCAGACATGTGCCAGGGACACTGAATCGCGTCGCCGACTAATTTTCCTTCTGACAGAGGGCCACCCAGGTGCGGACACGTTTCGGTGAGCGCGTAGATCTCGCCTTTTCGCCGCACCAGAAGGACCGCGACGCCGTTGGCGAGCACCCGCGTAGGCTTGTTCTCCTTTAGGGCGTCCTCGGCCAATACCCGCGTGAACTTTTCGGGCTTGCCGGCGTCGGCGGTCGCGGTGTGATCGACGCCCATCTGCTCGCCGAACACGAGATTGCCGCCGAGGTATGCGGCGGTGCCCGCAACGGCGAAGCCGAGCATCGAGACTGCAATGCCGCTTTGCCGCGACTTTTTGCGTCGGCGCATGAAAAGCGATGCCGTGTAGAGCGCCGCGGCGGTCACATTGAGCAAACCGTGGAGCATGCCCACCCGCCGCGCGGATCCATCCGCTTCAGACCAATCGGTGATGCCGGTGATTGCGGAGCCAACGGCGCCAACCAGGCCGACACCGATGGCGAGATCGGCCGCCGATCCGCATTCCTTCCGCCCGCTCATTCCCTCCAGCGCGTCGAGCGCCAGCGCCGCCGTCCACGCGCCGATCGGAATGTCGGTCAAGGCCGGGTGGAGCGGATGTCCGAGCCATGTACCGTGCAGAAAATTTTTGAGGTCGCGGCCGGCGTCCCCCACGAAGGCGCCGCGAACGGCCTCCTGCAGCGGCTTGGCGGAAGACTCGATCCATTTCTGATTCGCGATCGCGTTGATAATTTCTCTCGATGCCATGCATTACCTCTGGTGTTTCGCGCAGTAGTACGTTGTGCGTGTTGCAACAACCGTGCGCCGGATCGTACCGCCGCATCGAGGGCAACGGTCACCCTCCTCGCGATGCGGCACGAGAAACCGCGCCGGATAGTCGGCGCCGCGCGATTTGAAGGCGATTGCCTCTTTCAAAACGCTACGAATCGCGAGGTAAAGGGCCTTCACCGCATCGTCCGTCATTCGATCGATCGTTTTTCGAGGATCGACCGCGGCCCGAAAGAGTGCCTCGTCGGCATAGAGATTCCCGATGCCCGCGATGATGTCCTGCGAGAGGAGAAGAGACTTGACCCGGCCTCGCCGTTTGTGCAGGATTTTCCGAAAAGCTGGTAGTGTGAATTTCGGCTCCAGCGGGTCCGGGCCGAGTCCATATTCGCGAACGAAATTCTCGGGAGTGCGAGCAATGTCGACGACGCCGAAGAGTCGCGCATCCTCATATGCCAGATGCATTCCGTTCTCGAAATCGAAAATGACGCGCGCGAACCGCGGCGGGTCGTCGCGGAAATACGCCAGATCGCCCGTCATGCCGAAGTGAAGCCGCAGCCAGAGATCGCCGGCGTCAGCGAAGAGATGCTTCCCGTGTCGGCGAACCCCATGAAAGGCCCGGCCGACCAGCGGTTTCAGCGATCGCGTGCCGAGGATCCGCGTGTCAAGGACGCGGATATGCGCGATCGTCTGCTCGAGTGCATGACGCGCGAAGTAGCGCGCGTACATCTCCACCTCCGGAAGTTCCGGCATGCGATCATTCTTTCATGGCAAGAATTCCGGAAGTCGATGCCAATGCCCTGGAACCGCGGATCCGTGCGGTGCTCGACGCGCAGCGGAAGAGATGGGGCGCGCCGCTGCTGAATCATCTGATCTACGCGCGCCGCCCGTCCATCTTTCACGCGGTCCGCGGCATGTGGAGCGGCATCGATCAATCGGGGCTGATCGATGAGAAGCTGAAGGCGCTCGTCAACCGGCGCGTCGCCTATCTGAATGGCTGCGAGTTCTGACAGGACCTGAACGCTGCGGTCGGCAGCCAGCTCGGTGTCCCGGATGAAAAAATACTCGCGCTGAACGACTACTCCACCTCGCCGCACTTTTCGGACCTCGAGCGCGCGGCGCTGGAATACGCCGACGGTATGACGATCACCGGACGCGAGGTATCCGACGAGCTTTTTTCTCGCCTCGGAAAACATTTCGGCGAGGATGCCATCGTCGAGCTCACCGAAGTCATCGCATGGGAAAACGCCTCGGCCAAGTTCAACCGCGCGCTGCGGATCCCTTCCCAGAAGCTGTGGCGGCGGTGAGCTCGCAGCTAGAGGGATGCCGCACAGGAGCGATGAGACGGCTCGCGCGGTCCGGCGTCGCGGCCACGGGTCGCGCCACGCTCTGCGTGAGGGGCGCGTTCGCCTGCATTTGTTGAAACGAGTGAATCACGGCGGCGGCCGCAGCGCGTTTTCCGGTGTCGTAGAAGCGGCAGCTCGTCAGCAGCAGAAGAATCAGAACCGCAGCGGGCCGTCTCATCTTGTAGGTTAAGACGCTGGAGCCGGCCGAAAGTTGGTTCTGTAACGAATTGTTCATGAGCCGCGAAGACGGCGCCGGGCTCGCTCAGGATGACCTCGCGCTTCCGCGCTCGGTCACTTCACCGCGATCGATCTCGCCTGCTTGATATCGGTGACGCCGCGCAGAGCCTTTTCCACCGCGTCCTGCAACAGCGTCCGCATTCCCTGCTTCAACGCCAGCGCGCGGAGCTCGTCGATGGGCGCGCGACGCTGCACCGCTCTCTTGATTTCGTCAGTGCCGGTCAGGAGCTCGTGCACCCCCATGCGGCCTTTGTAGCCGGTGTTGTTGCAGTTGGTGCAGCCCTTCGGATTCGGCTTGTACAGCGTGTAATCCGGCGAATACTTGATGCCCAGCTCGCCGAACCATTCGCGGCCATAGACCTCCATGATCTCGTCCCACTCTTCCTCGCTGGGGTGGTAGCCCTCTTTGCATTTCGGGCAGAGCGTCCGGATGAGACGCTGCGCCATGATGCCGAGGAGCGCGTCGGCAAAGTTGAAGGGATCGATCTCCATGTCCAGAAGACGCGTGATCGTTTCGGGCGCCGAGTTTGTGTGCAGCGTCGAGAAGACCAGGTGGCCGGTGAGCGACGCTTCGATGCCGATGGCCGCCGTCTCGTGATCGCGCATTTCGCCGACCATGATGACGTCGGGATCGGCGCGCAGGAACGATCGCATCGCCGCGGCGAAAGTGAATTCGATCTTCGGCTGCACCTGCACCTGACGCAACCCCTTCTGCGTGATTTCGACGGGATCCTCGGCTGTCCAGATCTTCATGTCCTCGGTATTGATGAATCCGAGGGCCGAGTGGAGCGTGGTGGTCTTGCCTGAGCCGGTCGGTCCGACCACCAGGCAAATGCCGTACGGTTTCTGCACGATTTCCTTGAATCGCGTCAGGTTGCGTTCGCTGAAGCCCATCTTGTCGAGCGGCAGCGGCTTTGAACCGGCGAGGATACGCATGACAACGTCTTCGTTCTGATTCGCGGTCGGGATGGTCGCCACGCGCAGCTCGATGACGCCTCTTGAATGCTTGAAGCGAATCTTGCCGTCCTGCGGCTTGCGTCGCTCGGAGATGTCCAGCCTGGCCATGATCTTCAAGCGCTGCACCAGCGCGTTCCGATGCGGGCCGGGAACTTCCATGAACTTCTGGCAGTCGCCGTCGATGCGCAGACGGATGCCGCACGGATTCTTCGGGCCGTCCGGCTCAATGTGGATATCGGAGGCCCCGCGCTGGGCGGCCTCCAGGATCAGTTGATTGGCGAGGCGAACGATGCCGGAATCGGTTTCGTCGATTTCGGGCTCATCGGATTTTTTTTCTTCATCGACCGCTTCACCTTCGCCTTCGCCGAGCTCGTCGATGATCTTGGCGAGGTCGCCGCTGTCGGTCGAGACATCGAGCGATTCGCCGTACGTCGCCGCGATGTAGGCCAGGATGTCGTGCTTGAGGCCGACCCAGAAGTCATATCGCGGCGAAAGATTCATGGCGCGAATGCCGTCGAGGCGCGTCAGGTCCTGTGGATCATCGACCGCCAGCACCAGCACGCCCGGCCGCCGTTCGACCGGCGCGCAGATGTACTTTTTCCACATGTCGGAAGGCACGCGCTCTTTGAGATCGCTCGGGATCGTCTGCGCGCCGTCGTAGTTGAAGAATTGGGTGCCGTAGAACTGTGCCAGCGATTTCCCGAGCTCGTCCTTCGGGACGTTGTGATCGTCGACCAGAACCTTCTCGACCGTGACGTTGTTGACGCGCGCGCTGCTGACCGCCGACTCGATGTCTTTCTCGGAAATGATTCCCTTGTCGATGAGTGCACCGAATTTCGAGGGCTTCGACTGCCGCGCCGCGCGGTGCTGGTTGTAGAACGCGATGCCCAGAATGCGCGCGATCTCTTCGGCGCCATCTTCGTCGAGCGCCGTGAAGATGGGGCCATGACGCTTGTTGATGAGCTGGAGGACGCCCAGGAGATATTTTTCGAACGCGATCGGCACCGCCAGCACCGACTTGGTGCGGAAGCCGCTCTGCTTGTCCCACCGCTGGTCGAACCGAAGATTCGGATGGAACTTCGTCAGCTCCGCGGCGTCGTAGGCATCCTTGATATTGATGGTCTTGCGCGCCAGCGCCGTGAATCCTGTGATCGATGCAAACGATTTCGGGACGCGAATTTCCTTGGGCACGTCGCCGATCTTCTGCATCGAATAGAGTTCCTGGTTCTTGGTGTCGACGGCGTAGATGGTCAGGCGCTCGGCGTCGAGCAGCTCCAGGATTTTGTCTTTCAGCGACAGCAGGATGTGCGGAATCGAATCCGCAGAGTTGAGCTGGTTCGTAATCCCGGTGAGTTTCTTTCTGTACTCGAGCTCGCGCTCGAGAGAGTTCGCGGACGCTTGCACAGTCATGTAGTGTCTCCCGATTGGAGTATCCGGAAAGAATAACATTTCGGGCTGGCTACGTCGTTGCCCTGACTCTCCTCGGCGCCTGGCTTCGGCTGCGCCAGCTCGGCCTTCCCAGCTTCTGGCTCGACGAGGTCCTCGGCTATGACATCGCGAGCGCGGCCGCGAATCAGCCGCTGTGGCGCTGGCTCACGATTTTCGATCTCGAACATGGCCCGCTCTACTACGCCGCCGAGCTTGGCGGGCGTTTTCTCACCGACATCGAAGCGTCAGGACGACTCTCTCCGGCGCTGATCGGAATTGCGACGATCCCAATGGCGTGGTTTGCCGCGCGAGCGATCCGCGGTCACCCCGCAACGCCGTATGTCTTCACGCTGCTGCTGGCCGTATCGCCGCTCCACGTCTACTACAGCCGCGAGGCGCGTCCGTACGCGCTGGTGGCGCTGATCAGCACCGCGCTGCTGGCCTCTTTTCTCAACGAGGGCAGATTTGCGGTGATGGCAGGGCTGATGGTGATCGGCTTCTACGCGACCGCGACCGTCGCGCCGCTGATCATCGCCGCGGGAATTGCGGCGTTGATTACACGACGGTGGCGACTGGCCGGTGCAGCCGCGATCTCGGCATCTCTCGTGATGGCGTGCTATCACCCCGCATCGCACGCCGGCGGCGCCGTCCGTTGGTCAGTTGCCCGCGACGTGCTCGAATCGTTCTCTGTAGTTGCACTCGACACGTCGGCGCACCATGGAGGAGCGTATGCCTTCGCGGCGTTGGCGGTGATCGGTGCGATCGATCTCATCCGAAAAAATCGCGCTCAGGGCATGATCGCGGTGTGCTTTTTGGTGGTGCCGATCGGCATCGTGATTACGGCGACGGCTGCCACGCAGCATTTCTTCGCGATCCGTTACGTGATCGCCGCCTTGCCTGCGTTCCTGCTGCTGGTATCGGTCGGAATCGCGACGATCGTCGCGCCGCTGCGTCGATTCGCGATCGTGGTCGCGATCGTGGCAGCTGGTCTTCTCGCACGCGAAGGCTGGAATGCAGCGATGACCGAACCGTTCAACAAGCTCGATTGGCGCGCGATCGTCGCGGCAATCGCGCGGCATTCGCACGCGAACGATCCCATCATCGCGGACAGCGAGTCTTCCGCGATCTGCATCGGTTTTTATGCCCGGCCCGCGTCGCCGCATCTTCGCGTCTTCGATGCGCGCGGGTCGCAAAAAATGGGGGAAGTCTTCGCGTACCAGAACACCACGTCCTGGCTCGCCGTGGCGGGGCCGAGTGAATTTGCGAACTGGGCGTGTCGATTTCCCATCGTGCTGGCGACCGAGAATTTTCGACTTCATTATTCGCCGTCCGGGTATTACTTGCTCACCGACCGAAGCATGCCCGCAGAGCATCGCGCATTGATGGCATCGTTCGCGGGCGGAGATCCGATTCTGCAATTCGGTCCGCAGGACGACGACCTCCTCGGCGAAGGCTGGAGCGGCGCTGAGCCCGAGGAAGGGCGGTACGCGCGATGGGCCATCGGAAAGCGCGCCTTCGTCGCGATTCCGATGCCCGCCATATCCGACGCCCCGCTGATTCTCGACATCGCGCCAGCGGTTCAGAAACAATTAGTTGCAATATACATTAATGATAACTATATACAAAATGCGGCGCTTCGTGACGGTCGGCATCGATATCGAGTGCCGGGCAGGTGGCGGGCGGGCATCAATGTCTTACGCCTCGAATTCGATCGAGCGGTCGCTCCGGCCGAGGTCGATCGGCATTCGTCCGACCATCGTCCGCTGGCGGCTCGCGTTTTTGAGATCGCGATCGGCGACAACATCGGCCGCGACATGGATCACCCCGTTCGATTGGCAGACGTCGAGCTCGAGCCCGCGCCCTTATCGCTGGCCGACGAGTCGGTGTGCATGAGTGACGAGCGGTTCTTGCGCAAGATGATCCTTTCGCTGCTCCATCGCGACATCAGCGACGCCGAGGTGCGGAAGTTCAGCGCCGACCTCCACCGTGGCCTCTCGCGACGGACGGTCGTTTCGCGGCTCGCGAAATCTTCAGAGGTCGCGCGGCTGTTGCGATGAGCCTCGGCACCGTCTATCCTGTCGCAACTCCAGCAAGAAAAGGACTGTTCTCAATGCATTTGCGCCGCCTGATTCCTGTGCTTGCCACATGTGTGGCCATTATTGTCCCGGCTGCACACGCGCAAATTGCGCTCTCCACGACGAGTCCCACGACAGAAAACTTCAATTCGATCGGAACTTCGGCGACCGCGGCGCTGCCGGCAAACTTCCGAGCCGACAAGGTGACGCAAGTTCGAACGGTCGGCACCTTCGCAGCAGCAGCGACCGCAACCGCTCTCCGCGGCGGCGACAATCTCTCGACCTCAGCCTCGAACGGGATTTACAACTTCGGTTCCGGCGATCCGACGACGGCGACAGATCGGGCGATTGGCTTTCTCTCATCATCGGGTGGAACAACAAGCGGAAATCTCTACGCGTTTTACGCCAACAACACCGGCGCGGCGTTTTCCGGCCTGACGATTTCCTACGACATCGAGAAGTACCGCAATGGCTCGAACACGGCCGGTTTCCGCGTTCAACTTTTTTATTCGTTTGATGGGACGGCGTGGACCGCCGCTCCTTCCGCTTTCAACACCGCTTTCGGCGCCGATGCGAACAACAACGGTTTCACTCCATCGCCCGGCGTGACCCAGCCGGTCACGGCGCAGACGCTGACGGTCAACATCCCGGCCAGCAGCAATTTCTATCTGGCATGGAACTACTCGGTCGCGACCGGGACGACCGTCACAAACTCGCAGGCGCTGGCGATCGACAACGTGTCGGTGCAAGCGATCGCAGGACCCGCATTCCCGACCCTCAGCATCAATGACGTCTCGGCGCAGGAAGGCGATAGCGGCAGTCAGCTCTTCAACTTCGTCGTTTCGCTGTCGTCAGCGGCGCCGGCGGGCGGAGTCAGCTTCTCGATCGCCACGCAGGATGGCACCGCGACCGTCGCCGACAGCGACTACGTTCAGAGCTCGGCCAATGTCACCATCCCACAGGGCGGGACTTCCTTCACCTTTCCGGTGTCGGTCAACGGCGACAACAACATCGAGCCCAACGAGACTTTCTTCGTCAACGTCACGAACGTGACGACCGGTGTGATCGTCGCGAAGAGTAAGGGAACCGGGACGATCGTCAATGACGACACATCCACACCTCCGACAGGCATGGGCATAGCGACGCCAGCTTCACTTTCGGCAGGGGACACGACCACGCTCAGTGTCACCGTTGTTCCGGGAACGAAACCGACCAGCACCGGCATCACCGTCACCGGCAACCTTTCGCCCATCGGCGGCTCGCCGACCCAGGCGTTCAACGGGAGCGGCAACACGTTCACGTTTGACGCGCAGGTTACTCCCGACACGACCGCAGGCGTGAAGACGCTTGGCATCACCATCTCCGATTCGCAGACGCGATCGAGCACGACGTCGATCTCAGTCACGGTGCAGACGCCGCCCGCGCCCGCCAACCACATCGTGATCAGTCAGATCTACGGAGGCGGCGGCAACAGCGGCGCGACGTTCACCAACGACTTTGTCGAGCTGTACAACCCCACCGCCAATCCGCAGGACCTGGCCGGCTGGACGATTCAATACGCATCGGCGACCGGAACGAGCTGGACCAACAATCAACCTCTGGCCGGCATCATCGGAGCGGGCGAGTATTTCCTGATCTCGCTGGCGTCGGGCGGCTCCGTTGGCTCGCCGCTGCCGGTGCAGGCAAACATCATCGGAAGCATCAACATGAGCGCAACCGCGGGAAAAGTGGCGCTGGTCCATCGCGGAACGCCGCTGACGACATGCAGCGATGCCGACATCGTCGATTTCGTGGGCTACGGGACGTCGGCGAATTGCCGCGAAGGTGCCAACGCCGGCGACAACACCGCCGCGCCGAGCAACAGCTCCGCGATCTTCCGAAAAGACGGCGGCAAAACGGACACCAACAACAACCACAACGACTTCTTCGTGTCGGCGCCGAATCCACGGCGCACGGCGCCGATCGTGGAGGTCGGTCCGTTCGTGGTCAGCACCGATCCCGGCTTCAACGACAGCGGCAACCCGCACGACACCAGCATCACCGTGAATTTCAGCGAGGCCGTCGACGCGGTCGGGCAGTGGTACGACATCACATGCGGGTCGGGCTCACATAACGACGCCACCACCGCGCACACCAACGATTTCAAAACCTGGGTCATCACCCCCAATACGATTTTCAACTTCGGCGAGACATGCAGCGTGAGAATTTTCCAGAACGCCGTGCACGATCAGGACCTCGACGACAGCGCGCCCAACACCGACACCCTTCCTTCCGACTACGTCTGGTCGTTCACCGTGGTCGGCGCTGGTCTGAGTGCACCGTACGCTTCGAGCGTCCATCTGCTGATGGGCAATCCGACCAATGCGATGGCCAGCCTCGCCACGCCTAACAACTATCTGATGGAGAAGCCGACCTACTCGCTCTCGTACAACAAGACCCTCGGCCGGCCCAACTGGGTGAGCTGGCATCTGGACAATTCATGGTACGGCTCACTCGCACGCAACGACACGTTCCGCCCCGATCCGTCCGTTCTGCCCGATTGGTATCGGGTGCAGGCATTCGATTTCTTCACGACCGGTTTCGATCGCGGCCACATGACGCCCAACGCCGATCGCGACAATCCAAACCGCGTCCCGATCAATCAGGAAACCTACCTGATGTCGAACATGGTCGCGCAATCGCCCGACAACAATCAGGGGCCGTGGGCAAACCTCGAAAACTATCTCCGGACTCTTACCAACGCTGGTCAGGAGATCTACATCGTCGCCGGCCCCGCGGGTATGGGTGGCACGGGCAGCAGTGGCTTCATGAACACCATCGCCAACGGCCACGTCACAGTTCCAGCGTACACGTGGAAAGCAGCGCTGGTCCTTCCGAATCCTCACAGTGACAGCGACGTCGCGCGCGTGACGGCCGCCACGCGCACCATCGCGGTCATCATGCCCAACATTCAGGGCATCCGATCCTCACCCAACAATCCGAGCGATTGGCAGAACTATCTGACGACCGTCGACGCCATCGAGCAGTTGTGCGTCTGCGATCTCTACTCGAACGTTCCGCAGGCGATCCAGAACAGCATCGAGGCCGGAACGAACGGCGCGAATCCGCCGGGCGTCGAGGGTCAGAGCCAGAGCTTCAACGAGGACGTTGCTGCCGCCCTCAATTTGCATGATCCGGCGAGTCCTGATCCGAACGCGACCTTCACCTACATCATCGCGACGCCGCCTTCGCACGGCACGCTGTCCGGAGCAGCTCCGGCGTTGACATACACGCCGGCGCCGGATTTCAACGGCAACGACACGTTCACGTGGCGCGTGAATGACGGACATGCATTGTCGAACACTGCCACCGTGAATATCAGCGTCCTCGAGGTCAACGATGCGCCCACCGCAAACGCCGATCAGAAGAGCACAAATGAAGATACGCCGCTGACGTTTTCGGCATCGGATCTGTTGGCAAACGATTCGGCTGGACCGGCAAACGAGAGCAATCAGACGTTGACGGTGATGAACGTGAGCGCAACGCCTGACACGCACGGCGCAGTGCAGCTCACCGGCGGTCAAATCACGTACACGCCTGCACCCGATTACAACGGCCTGGCCAGCTTCACCTACACGATCCAGGACAACGGATTCACGGCCGGCTTGTCCGATCCGAAGTCCGCCAACGGAACGGTCAACGTCAACGTGATTCCCGTCAACGATCCGCCTGTGCTGACTGACGTGCCGTCGATCGCAACCATTCCGGAGTTGGCGGCCTACACGTTTACAGCACATGCGGCGGACATCGATTCGCCGACGCTGACGTTTTCGCTGATCAACGCGCCCGACGGCGCGGCCATCGACGCCGCAACCGGTAAGTTCTCATGGACGCCCACCGAAGCGCAGGGCGGCACACAAGGCCCGTTCACGTTTACGGTACGCGTCTCGGACGGCTCTCTCAACGCCGACGCCTCGATCTCCATCGGCGTGACGGAGGTCAATCAACCGCCCGATCTCGCGCCTATCGATAGCAAAACCGTCTTCCTGGGCGACACTCTCAACTTCAAAGCCGTGGCATCCGACGTCGACATTCCGGTCCAGACGATTTCGTACAGCCTCGACGCAACCGCTCCGCCGGGCTCCTCGATCGACCCGGCAACGGGCGCGTTTGCGTGGACGCCCACCGGAGATCAGGCCGGACTGACTTTCACCTTCGATGTCATCGCCAGCGACGGGGTGGCATCGACGCCGGTTCCCGTCACCGTCAACGTCGTCGACAAGACGCCGCCGGTGATGTCGGCATTGACGTTTAGTGAGACGCGGCTGTGGCCACCGAATCATCAGATGGTCAATGTCACGGTCGACTACACCGTCTTCGACCTCGGCGATCCGAATCCTGGTTGTGTTCTGTCCGTGACCAGCAACGAGCCGGTCAACGGCCTCGGCGACGGGGACCAGACTCCGGATTGGAACGTGATCGATTGGCATCACATCCAGTTGCGCGCAGAGCGGGCCGCGAAAGGCAACGGCCGGATCTACACGGTGCTCAGCGATTGCAGGGATCGTTTCGGCAACGCATCGCAGAAGAGCGCGACGGTGAGCGTGCCGAAGGACAACAGCGGGAAGTAGATGGGGTCAGATCCCCGTCACGCGAATCACTTCTTCAAATGTCGTGATGCCTTCCGCCAGCTTGCGCAATGCGGATTGGCGGAGGGTGCGCATGCCGCGCTTGATGGCCATGTCTTTGATCTTGAGGAAGTCCTCGGAGCGATCGATGAGATCGCGAATGGCGTTGTCGATGGGCAGGATCTCGAAAATCCCCGAGCGGCCGAAATAGCCGGTGTTGCGGCAGCGAATGCAACCCGCACCTTCCTTCACGATGATGCGCTTGCCAGCCGGCGCCTGCAGATTGAGCATCCCCGCTTCTTCAACGGTCAGCGGGCGGTTGCTTTTACAGTCCTCACAGATCTTTCGCACCAGTCGCTGCGCCATCGTTCCGATGAGCGTCGACGAGATCAGGAACGGCTGGATGCCGAGGTCGATCAGGCGCGTGACGGAGGTGGCGGCGTCATTGGTGTGCAGCGTGGAGAAGACGAGATGTCCGGTCAGCGCCGACTGCACCGCGTTCTCGGCGGTCTCCTCATCGCGGATCTCGCCGACCATGATGATGTCGGGGTCCTGGCGCAGTATCGTCCGTAGAGCGGCGCCAAAAGTGATTCCGATCTTCGTCTGCACCGAGGTTTGATTGAACTCCTCGTGCACCATTTCGATCGGATCTTCGATGGTGGTGATGTTGATCTCCGGCGACGCCAGTGTCTTCAGAGCGGAATAGAGCGTCACGGTCTTTCCCGAACCGGTCGGGCCGGTCACCAGGATGATCCCGTGCGGCCGCTGGATCCATTCGTTGAACGTCTTCAGCTCGTCTTCGTAGAAGCCGAGCCCCGACAGCGTCCGGAGGAGAACGTCGGGATCGAAGATGCGCATGACGACTTTTTCGCCGAAGGCGATCGGCAGGGTGGAGACGCGCAGCTCGATTTCTTTTCCTTCGTGGTCGGTCTTGATGCGGCCGTCCTGCGGGCGTCGCTTCTCGGCGATGTCCATCCGGCACATCGTCTTGAGCCGCGAGGTGATCGCGAGATTCACCAGCTTGGGGACGCGCTGGATCTCGTGCAACACGCCATCGATGCGGAACCGGATGATGGCGTGCTCGCGCTTCGGCTCGATGTGAATGTCCGACGCGCGTGAGTCGTAAGCATGCTGGAGCAGGAAATCGACGGCGTTGACGATGTGGGCATCGCTGGTCTCGATCTCGGCGCCCGATTTGAGCTTGACGTATTGCTCGAGGTTGCTCAGATCAATCGCGCCGCGTCCGAGGTCGCGTTGCGCTTTGGTGACTGAGGCGCGGAAGCCGTACTGCTCTGTGATCACGCCCATCACGTCGCTCTCGGAAGAGACCACCAGCTCGATTTCCTGCTGCACCATCTGGTGGAAGGTGTCGACGGCGCTGGTGTCGAACGGATTGACGATCGACACGATCAGCTTTCCGTCGCGCACAGCCACCGGGACCATCTTGTGTTTGCGCGCGAACGGGCGCGAGATCTTGGCCTCGATCATCTCCACGTCGAGCTTGAGCGGATCGATCTTGAAAAAGTGAAGATGGGCATCCTCGGCGATCAGGCGCGCCAGGAGGAAGTCGTCGATGCGGGTGCCGCTGCCGCTGGCGTCGGTGAGGTTCATCCCCATCAACGCCTTGAAGGGGCTGGCCTCGTCCTCGGCGCGCGACTTCGACGAGCGCGACTGTGTGCGGAACTGCTTGTCGAGATTCTCGACCTCAGCGCGCTGCTTCTCGTCGATGAAGCCGGCGTTGAAGAGAAGGCCCCCCAGGTAGGAAATCGTGATCTCGCGCGACTTGCGATGCGAGGCAATCGGAGTGACAGTCATGCGTGCGCTAAAAAACCCGACTTTCCATCATTCTACTCCCGCACTTCCAGCAGAAATCCCTTCAGGTACTCTCCCTCCGGACAATAGATCGACACCGGATGATCGGGCCCCGCGGTGAGACGGCGAAGGATCGAAATTCGCCTGCCGGCGTCGAGCGCGGCCGCAAAGATGACCTTCTGAAAGAGGTCGAGCGACATGTGGCCGGAGCAGGAAAACGTGAGCATCATGCCACGCGATTCGAGAAGCCGCATAGCGTACAAATTGATGTCCTTGTAGCCGCGCGCCGCTCGATCGACTTCCACGCGGCGCTTCGCGAACGCCGGCGGATCGCAGACGATCAAACCGAATCGCTGTTTCGCGGCGGCCAGCTTGCGGACGTGTGCGAACGCGTCCGCCACTGTAAATCGTACACTATTTGATGACTGATTAATGTCATGATTTTTGCGTGCCTGTTCGATCGCGACATCCGAACCGTCGACGTTCTCGACTGACGTTGCTCCACCCGCCGCCGCATAGACGCCGAAGGCACCGGTGTACGAGAAGAGATTGAGGACCGCTTTCCCCGGCGCGAGCTGCCGCACCAGCGCCCGGTTCTCGCGCTGGTCGAGAAAGAATCCGGTCTTCTGTCCAGCCGCCGGATCGACTTCGAAGCGCAATCCGTTTTCGACGATGGTGGTGGCGGGCGATCCGTCGCCGATGACTTCCGGCTCCGTCGAAAGCTGCTCGAGCTGCCGTGCCGGCAGATCGTTGTTGAGGTAGATGAGCCGCGGACGCAGGTCGCGGCCGATGATGTCCACGACCAGCTTCTTGATGCGCTCCAACCCGGCATTGGCGACCTCGGCGACCACGACGTCGTTGTAGAGATCGATCACCAAACCGCTCAGCTCGTCACCTTCCGCGTTCACGACCCGGACGGCGTTGGTCTCCTTCGTGAGCAGCGGCCGGCGCCGCTCGATTGCCGCCGCCACTCGATTTCCGATGAGCTCTTCGGTCAGCTCCTCATTGCCGAAAGTGACAGCGCGGAGGAGGATTTCCGATCGCGGCGAATAAAAGCCGGACGCGACCCGCACGCCGGCGCCGTCGTACAGATCGGCGATGGCGGCGCCGGCCGGCCCGCTCTCGGCGGCGATGGCCCCGGTAAAAATCCACGGATGCCGATTGGCGATGACCCGCTCCTTGCCGCGCTTGAGGGTCAGTCGCCTCCGGTTGTCAGGAAGAAAAATTTCGTCCATCGATAGCTCTTATAATGAGTGCAAATGCCAGCCTCTCGCGAGAAACGGTTTCTGACCCGTTGCCAGGAAGAAGTGTACCGGCAGGTGAAGTCGTATCTCGACGAGCTCGTCGACGAGCACTTCGACGATGCTGAGCACTGCGATTTCTACCTGAAGTATGGAACGACCGTGCTGGAGATCTCGATCGAGCCCTACGAAGAAGATGATGCCGTGGTGGAGGTCCTCGCATTTTGCGTGCAGGGCGTCGAGCCCTCATTCGCGATGATGCGCGAGCTCCTCCGCCTCAACTCCGACGTTCCCCTCGGCGCCTTCAGCATGGTGGGGAGCGATGTTTTCTTTTCGCATTCGTTTCTCGGTCGCCGTCTGCGGCCGGAGCAATTCATCGCCTCGCTCGACAGCGTGGCCAACATCTCGGATGAGTACGACGACAAGCTGGTCGCGCAGTACGGCGGCGAGACGGCACTGGAGCGGATGCGGAGCGGAAAACCGCGGCCGGGAATCTCGCAAAAGGCGGAACAGAACTGAGAGTCAATTGATCCTGAGCGGGGGTGGATGGGTTGCGCGGTCTCGGGGTCGCGAAGTCTCGCTGTGCTCTCACTACGAGACCGCGTATCCGCGAGACCACGAGACCGGCCCGCGCTCAGGATAAAATGTAGGGAGTGAGCGGCATATCCCTTGCTGTTTGAAGACAGCATGCGGATCTGGGGAGAGGCGATGGTTGGCGCTATTTTTGTTTTGACGGCTGCCCTTAGCGGTTGCACCGGCGGGCAAGAGGGGAGCGCCGCCGAGGAACAGGTCCCGAAAAAGAATCCGATTGCGAACGGAACGATCGCCGCGGCACAGCCGCAGGTCGATGTGAAAAAAGAGCTGAAATCCATCAGCCAGGCAATCCCTGTTTACGCCGGTGCGAAATATCGCGACGATCTGACGCGCCGCGACTCGGTCATGATCAAGAACCAGTACGGATCGGGTGCCGAGGTCTACACGCTGGCGACGGACGATTCGTTTCCGCAGGTCTATCACTACTACACGACCTACCTGGCGCAGTTCCGCGCCTATCCGCCGCAACCGCCGTTTCCGCCGCAGCAGAACTGGCGGACCCTGGAAGTGCAATTGAATCAGGCCATGCAGGACCCCTTCATTCCCGGCGACACGCTCAAGCCGGGCGATCGGCAGATCACGCTGCAGGTTGCGGAGACGGAAGCCGCGCCGAAGATCGTGATCCGCTACATCATCCTGCCCGCGACAGGCGGGCAGCAGGTGGCCGCGAAGTAGGTCGTGTACCCCTGGCGTCGCATCCTCATTCCGACGGACTTCTCAACAGCTTCGGAATGGGCGTTTGACGACGCGGTGCGCATTGCCGCGTCATCGAACGCTGAGCTGTTGATCCTTCACATTCGAATGACGCGCATCTCTGCTCCGGAGCAATTGCGGTTCCCCGCCGGCGATGCCGTTTACGAATACGCTGAAAAGCAGGAGCTCGAGAACCTGCGCGAGCACGTGCGGCGGGCGAACTCCAATATCGCGACGCGTCTCATCGTGCGGCGCGCGCCCGATCCCGGCGACGAGATCAGCAATACAGCGCGCAGTGAAAACGCGGATCTCATCATCATCGCGACGCACGCGCGGCACCACGTCGCGCACTTGATCATCGGGGCGACGACCTGGCGCGTCATCACCGATCCTCCCGCGCCGGTTCTGGCGGTTCGATATGGCATTCGCAAGCGATCGGGACTGAGGCGCGTCGTCGTTCCGGTCCATCTGCAGCAGGCATCCGACGCCGCCGCCGAGCTGGCAGCCACGATCGCCAAGCGCGAGGGGGGCGAGGTGCACTTCCTGATCGTGTGCAGCGAGGCCGAGCGCAGCGCCGCCGACTCCAAAGTGGAGGCCGTCGCCTCACGCCTGGGCATCTCCGCGAAAAAGGTCGTCATCGCCGGCGACAACGTGGAGCGTGAAGTCATCCGTTACGTCAGCGAATCCGGCGCCGACGCCGTCTTCGTGAACGCGCAGCGCGAAATCGGCGCGGTCAAGCAGGAGATCATCCGTCACATCTCGACGCCCGTCATGATCGTCCCGGCGAAGTAAACGAACCGGCCCGTCGCGCGTATCTTTTGTATGGGCGTTGTCATCGCGCTGGTCGTCCTCTCGCTGTTTTTCGGCTTGCTGGAGCGATGGTTCGGCGCGCTGCCGCCCCGCTCGATCTGGCGCCGCGCCCGTCGGATCGATTTTCTCTACTGGTTTTTCACGCCACTGGTCACGCGCGCGATTTCCGCCGTCCTCGCCGGAGCAACGTTCCTCCTTCTGGCGCGAGTCACCGGACGCGGTTTCGGATCGTCATGGTTTGCATCGCAGCCGCTGGCGCTGCAGTGGATCGAAGTCCTCATCGGCGGCGACTTGACGGGATATCTCACCCATCGACTCTTTCATCGCCGCCCGCTGTGGCGATTTCACGCCATCCATCACAGCTCCGAATCGCTGGACTGGCTGGCCGCGGCCCGGGTGCATCCCCTGAACGAAGCGATCAGCCGCGTGCTGCAGCTCATTCCGTTTTTCCTTCTCGGATTTGATCCCCGCGTCGTCGCGGCCGCCATTCCCTTCCTCACCTTCTACACCATCTTCCTGCACGCGAATCTGCGATGGGATTTCGGCCCGCTGCGCACCGTCATCGCGAGCCCGCGTTTTCACCGCTGGCATCACACATCGGAGGAGGAAGGCCTCGATCGCAATTTCGCCGGACTCTTTCCGTGGATCGACATCCTTTTCGGCACGTTCTACATGCCGGTGCAGCGGGAGCCACAAAGATTCGGCCTCCATCACGAGCCAATACCCACCACTTTCGTCGCGCAGCTCGCCTATCCGTTCCAGCGCGCGAGATAAGTCGAAAACTAAGGGTAGGGAAACGGCTCTGAGCGTCACTCCTAATAGGGAATCATGTCTCTAAAGCTCGTCGTGCCGACCGAAGAGAACGAACAGATGACGAATCCCGCTACTGAGACCGTCGTTCTTTCGGGGGCACACATCGAGTATCTCGAACGGATATCGCCCGAGTTGAACCCCGCCTTCGGCTGGTCGCATGCGATCCGTACGATCCTCGATCGTTTCGAGCAGAGCGGGATCGATCTCACTGCGGCGAGCAGTGAGGAAGAAATCGCGCGACTAGCAGCGGCGCAGCTGCGCTCTAACGAAGCGCCTTGCGCTTCGGCATCGAACCCGTCAGCAGTTCGACGAGAGTATCGATCGAATCTGCCTGGGACAGGTCGATGCCGCTCTGGAAGGCTGCCTCAATAAGTCCGCGGATGATCTCCGCGCGGCTGATCGCTCGTCCATGCTTCAGACGGATGTCGATCGCCAGACGATCGAGGTAAGCCACATGCCGATCGAGCAACACTACCGTGATCTTTGCCCACGGTTCCGTGTGCACGATCGGACGCCCACGATTGGGTTTCGTCGTTGGTCCTGGACTCACACTTTCTCCTCTCTTCTGAATTAGTCGCGGGGGGTATTTATCCATTGCCGGGAACCGGCAGAGTCTACGCCCACGGATGGGCTCAAGTCCATCCGTAAATAGATAACGAAGGCCTTTTATAGCGCCAAGTGGAACGGCTGCTAGAAGTTAGCTGATGGCCCGCCGGCCGAAGGCGCGGAGCCCCAGCCATAGGAAGACGCCACAAATCGCGACCAGCGCTCCCAGGACCGCCACCACCGACATGTGGGGCACGGTCGGTGTCAGCGCGGCCCGCATGCCTTCCGAAACGTAAACCAGCGGGTCGATCAGCACGATGTACTTCATCGCGCGCACGTGTCCGAGTCCAATCCACGGATAGTACGTGCAGCCGAACATGATCATCGGCGCAAGGATCACGCTGAACATCAATCCGATCTGCTGGGGTGGAATGGCGGTACCGAGAAACAGTCCCATCGCAGAAAACGCCGCGCCGGAAAGAATGGTGACGACGATCAACAATCCGAAATTCGCGAATGTCAGGCCGGGAATCGGGCCCATGATGATGCGCGCGACCGGCAACACAAACAATGCCGCGATCATCCCCTGTAGAACGCCCGCTACGATTTTCTCGACGGCCACCAGATACGTCGGAATGGGCGCGAGTAATCGGTCCTCGATCTCTTTGGTGTATCCGAAGTCGGCAACCATCGGAAGGGCCACTGACTGAATCGCCGACATTGCCAGGCTCAGAGCCAGAACACCGGGAATCATCATGGTCGTGAAGACTCTCGGGACGAGGCCCATGCGCGGAAGGAGAAATCCAAAAACGGTCACGATCAGAATCGGCTGGAGCGTTGTGCGGATCAGGAAGAACGGGAGCTCGCGCCGCGCAACCGTGACGTCGCGCAGCAGAATCGCAGAGAACACGCGGGCGGGTGAAACGGTGGCGCTCATGCCAGTTTCCTTCCTGTCAGCGAGATGAACAGCGTCTCGAGGCTCGGACGCGAAATGTGAATGTCTGTGACCGTCAGGCCCTGCGCCTCACCCGCCACGATCAGCGCCGGAATGATCTCGCCGCCGCGCCGGCTGAAAACCCGGAGCAACGAACCACGAGCCTCCCATTTTGAAATTCCATCAATGTCGAGAGCGACCTTGGAAGCATCGCCATCAAATGAAACATCGATCAGCGTATCGCCCGGCGCCTGCGCCTTCAGTTTCGCCGGCGTATCGAGGGCCAGCAGCTTCCCCCGATCGAGAATCGCGAGGCGATCGCACAACTGATCGGCTTCCTCCATGTAGTGCGTCGTCATGATGATTGTCCGCCCCTGCCGATGCAGCTCGCGCAGAATCTCCCACAGCGCGTGGCGCGCCTGCGGGTCGAGTCCGACCGTCGGTTCGTCGAGGAACAGAACGCGCGGCTCGTGCGTCAACGCCCGCGCAATCATCAGGCGCTGCTGCTGGCCGCCGGAGAGCTGATCGACTTTCCCATCCTTCTTGTCGGCGATGCCGAGGAGATCGAGCAGTTGCAGCGATCGACGATGCGCCTCCGCACGCGGGACACCGAAATACGCCGCGTGAAAGACCAGATTCTCAATCACGCTCAGACCGCGGTCCGGATTCGGCCGCTGCGGAACAACGCCGATCCGCTGGCGCACCGCCGAAGGATCGGTCGCTACTTTCACGCCTGCGACGATCGCGTCGCCGGAGGTCGCGCGCACGCGCGTGGTGAGGATGCCGATGGTGGTCGTCTTCCCCGCGCCATTGGGGCCCAGCATGCCGAAAAACTCCCCTTCCGCGACCGTGAGATCGAGGGAGTCGAGTGCGGCGACCGTGGCGGCTCCATAGACTTTGCGCAGCGACTTCATGATGACAGCTTCTGACATGCGAACGTGAATTTACATTCACATTAGTCTCATGTCAACATGAATGCGATGGACATCGCTCGCCTCCCGAAGCAGGCCCGAAGCCGGCTCACCCTGCATCGCCTCCTCTCGGCGGCGGAGGCTCTTCTCGACCACGGCGGGCTGGAGGCGGCCACGGTTCCTGCGATCGCGCGGGCGGCGGGCGTCTCGGTGGGAGTCGTCTATCGCCGTTTCCCCGACAAAGACATGCTGCTGCGCGCGGTCTACGAGCGCGCGTTCCAGAACATCGCGCAGCAGAATGTTTCGAAGCTGCAGCAAGTGGCCACCATCGACCTCCCGCTTCCGGCTCTGGTGCGAGGAATGGTGAAGGGGATCGCCGAGGGTTATCGGCGCAAGCGCAATCTGCTGCGCGCTCTGACGCGGTACGCCCGCACGCATCACGATCCCGAATTCCGCGAGCTCGCCCGAAAAATGAATCGCGCGACGCTGTTCAGTGTCGTCGCGCTGCTGCTGCGCCACCGCGATGAGATCAGGCATCCGAATCCGGAGGTCGCCATCGAATTCGGTCTACTCGCGGTGTCGTCAGTGCTGCACTTGTTGATTCTCGAGGAAGAGCCATCAGCCGGCATTCGCCCTCCCGACCAATTCGAGGAAGAGCTCACGCGCATGTTCCTCGCCTACCTCGGCGTCACCGAGTAGTCTTGGCTGATGCATACGCTTGCGCTGCTTCTCGCCATGGCGATGACGCGACCACGTGCCCGCGACCTCGGTGTGGTCATCGGCACGTTGCCGACCGGACCGCTCAACGCGATCACCGATGTCGCCGGCGTGCGGGTCGGACATGCGACGCTCATCCGCGGCGACAACATCCGCACCGGAGCGACCGCCATCCTCCCGCACGGCGGAAATCTCTTCCAGGAGAAAGTGCCGGCCGCCGTTTTCGTCGGCAACGGATTCGGCAAGATCATGGGAACGACGCAGATCGAAGAGCTGGGCGAAATCGAGACGCCGATTCTTCTGACGTCCACGCTCAACGTGTCGCGGGTCGCCGATGCGCTGCTCGACTACATGCTCGCACTTCCGGGCAATGAGCAGGTGCGATCGATCAACGCTGTCGTCGCGGAGACGAACGACGGTGCGCTCAACGACATTCGATCGCGGCCGGTCGGACGCGACGAAGTTTTTCAGGCGATCAAGTCCTCGAGCAGCGGACCGGTCGAAGAAGGCTCGGTCGGCGCGGGCACCGGGACCATCGCATTCGGATTCAAAGGCGGCATCGGGACTGCCTCGCGTCGATTGCAGAGCGGTCATACCGTCGGCGTTCTGGTGCAGACCAATTTCGGCGGATCGCTCACGATCGCGGGCGCGCCGGTAGGACGCGAGCTCGCGCCGCCGGGGTCGGCGGCGCCCCACGGCGCAGGCTCGTGCGTGATCGTCATCGCGACCGATGCGCCGGTCGATGCGCGCAATCTCAAGCGCATTGCGGCGCGAGCGATCATGGGGATGGCCCGCACCGGAGCTGCCGGATCGAACGGCAGCGGCGACTACGCCATCGCCTTCTCAACCTCGCGCGGCGCTGCAGCGATTGCAAACGACGCCATGTCACCTCTTTTTCTCGCCGCCATCGAGGCCACCGAGGAAGCAATCATCAATTCGCTCTTGCGCGCCACGACCGTGACCGGCAACGGCCATACGGCTGAGGCACTCCCCATCGACGCGACCAGTGGCATCCTCCGCAAGCACGGCGTCATCCCCTGACGGACCACGAATTGCACAGGCAGCGCGCGGAGGGTTGTCGATGTTCAGAAAGACGTCGGTCGTTCTTTTTCCACTTCTTCTTTTCGTCGCCGCATGTGGTTCGGGGGGCCTGGGCGGCGGCATTTCGCTGGACGAGGAATGGCAGCTCGGCAATCAGGCCGCTGCGCAGGTCGACCAGCAGGTCCGACTCGTCAACGATGCGCAGGCGAACGCCTATGTCCGCATGGTCGGGGAGCGGATTCACGCCGTAACGCCGCTCGCGAATCGTCCGTTCGATTTCAAGATCATCGATGATTCGACTGTCAACGCCTTCAGCCTTCCGGGCGGTCATGTCTACATCAACGCCGGGCTGATTCAGCAAGCCGACAAAGTCGACATGCTGGCGGGCGTTTTGGCGCACGAGATCAGCCACGTCGTTGCGCGGCACGCCATCAAACAGGTGCAGCAGGCACAGGAGATCAACGTCATCGGCAGCATCCTCCTCGGGCAGAATCAAAATGCGCTGGCGCAGATCGCGGCGCAGATTCTCGCCGGCGGCGCGATGGCGCGATTCAGTCGCGCCGACGAAAAGCAGGCCGACGACATGGGCCTCGACTTCATGGCCCAGGCCGGATACGACCCCCACGGCATGCTCGATATGTTTGAGAAGCTCCTCAGTCTCGAGCGGAGCAGGCCCGGCACGGTCGCACGCTTCTTCCAGGACCATCCCGGCACGCAGGACCGGATCAACGACATTTCGGGGCGCATCAGCCGGATGGGCCGAAGCAGCGGAATGGTCGACGATCCCGAATATCAGGTCATCCGCCGGCGTCTCGGATTCTGAGAACGCTTACAATTTGCATCCATGGCGCTAGTCAAATGTCCTGATTGCGGACACGACGTCTCCACCGCGGCCAGCGCGTGTCCGAATTGCGGGCGGCCGATGGCCGCGATGGCCGCTCCCACTCCGCAGACGGCACCGCCGGTGAAGGAAGAGACGCTGTGGCACGGCACGCCGTCGTGGCTGCTGCTGTTTGGCAAAGTCGTGCTGGCGTTCGTCGTCGCGATCGTACTAATTCTTATATACTATTTTGGTTATCAATTTCTCGCGCCGTACGGAACCATCGTGTGGATCGTGATCGCCGCCATCGTGGTGTGGCAGATCGTTGCCGTCATCATCGCGCTGGCGCGAATTCGCACCACGCTCTACACCGTGACCAACCAGCGCGTGATCATCGAGACCGGCCTGACGACCAAATCGGTTGAGGACATCGACCTTCGCTACATCGACGACTCGCAATTCCACCAGACCTTCATCGAGCGCGTCCTGGGCATCGGCAACGTGACGATCATTTCGTCCGACAAGACCTTGCCGACGTATGCAATGCGAGGAATTCGCGATCCGCGGGGCGTGCGCGAGCTCATTCGCGCGAACGCCTATCAGGTTTCGCAGCGACAGCTCTTCACGAGAGCGACGTAGGGGCGCCCAGCGCGCGCCCTTCCTAGAACAACTCTTCCACCGGCTTGTAGGTGCCGTCCTTCGCGAACGGAACGTACTCGAATCCGCGATTGAGCGGATCGTCGTGCCGGACGGTGGTGTAGTCGATGCCAAGGGCCGAGTAGATCGTGCAGGTGACGTCTTCGGGACGCACGTCGCGATTCTGGCTCCAACCGTAGTCCGCGACGTCGTTGCCGGTGGCATCTGTCTTTCCGATCACCAGGCCGCCGCGAATTCCGCCGCCCGCCCACACCGTCGACATCCGCAGATTGTGATCGCGGCCCGCCTGATTGTTGAGCGCACCGACCGTCCGCCCGAACTCGGCGACAACCACGACCAGCGTTTCATCGAGGAGCGTCTTGCCGCTGGCCGATCCCGGCATCGACTGCAGGTCGGTCATCAGCGCGCCGAATGCCGGATCGAATTGCGCGCACTGCGTGTACAGCGAGTTCACGCCGTTGGCCGGTTTGTCGTAAATGCCGCTGTGATGATCCCACCCGTTGAGCGTTGCCTGAACGAATCGGGTTCCCTTCCGCGCCGCGACGAGATTGCGTGCGATGACCAGCGAGTCGCCGAAGGCGGAGCCGCCGTACTTGGTGTGCTCGTCGGTGGAAAAACTGAACAGCGCATTGATGTTAGGCGCGTCCATCAGCGCCTTCGATTGGTCGTAAAATGCGTTCATGTCGGAGGTCACTTTGCCGAGCGCGCCGGAAGTGCGATTGGCGTCGAGCTGATGGAGGAAATTCCAGCGATCGCTGAAGCGCGTGGCTCCGTCCGGATGCGCGATGGTCGGAAGCCCGGTGGACGCCGGCACGACCTGGAACGGTGCGTAGGTGGCGGGGAAATACCCTGCCGAGGGCATGCCGGTCGAGTTGAGCGCGATGAAACCCGGAAGAACGTCGCCGGTTTTCCTCGCTACCTGCTCCTCGAGCGATACCACCGACCCGATGTGCGGAGCGATGGCGCCGGTTGCTCCGGTCGGATTGCGCGCGATCTGCGCCCAGGTCTGGCCGAGCTGATGGACCGCAGCCCACGCCAGTCCGCTGCGCACCAGGCTCAGTTTGTCGAGATGTTCGGCGGTCTTCGGCATCAGACCCTGCGGGAATCGCAGATTGCCGCCGTTGTACGTTGTCGGAGCGAAGTCGGATGGCGTCCACGCGCCTTCTTTCAAGTCCCATGTGTCGATGTTGCTCGGTGCGCCGGCGAGGAAGATGAAGATGGCATTGGACGCGCTGTTGTGAAGCGCGGCGTTGGGCGCAACGCTCTTGCCGTAGAGGACGCGCGGGTTCAGCACGTCGAGGAAATACGAAGCGACGATGCCCGTCGCGCCGACCTGCAGAAAGCGGCGACGCGAAAATCCTTTGGCGTCTCCCAGCGGAAAGCCGCTGGCCTTTTTGCAGTCAGGGCACTCGATGGTGCTTTTGGGAAGTTTCGGTTTTCGCATGGCCGCCTTCAATCGAAGAGGAATTCCAGTGAGTTCAACAGCACCCACTGCAAATCCTCGGTCTTCTGAGCAAGAACACCGCTGGTGAGATACCCGATCGCCTGTTGCCGCTCGGCGGTGGTCGGCCGCCGTGACAGCGTTGCCAGGTAGATCTGATCGGCGATCGATCCCGGATCGGTCGTCGCTGCCAGCACTTTCGCAACTGTCGAATTCGCAGTGTTGCGATGCACGCGACTGACGACCACCTGCTGATCATTCATCAGCGACAGCGCCTGCGCGATCGACGTGTCGTTCGTGCGCGGGCTGTCGTCGCGATTTCCCCGGCCGAATTCGTCGAGAAAACGACCGTACGTGTTGCGCGCGGACTCCGTCGTGTCGGGAAGCTTCATCGCTGATGTGACCTGACCGATGCCATTGACGGTGAAAGTCACCGGAACAGCGGTCGCGCGCACGATCGCGTCGAGCATTTGTTCCGCGGGCAGCCGATGGGACAGATGGCGCGCAAAGTACGGAGTCCACGACTCGTTCCAGTTGCCGGGCGTGTATTGCGTCGAGAGCTGATAGGTGCTCGACATCGCGATCGTCTTCAGGATCGCGCGCAGATCGTACTTATCGGCGCTGAATTCGTTGGAGAGCTGCGTGAACAGATTCGGATGCGTCGGCTGCGAGTCGAGCTTGTTGAGGTCGATGTTGTTCACGGGCTCGACCAGTCCCATCCCGAACATCTCTTTCCAGAGATAGTTGACCGCCGCTCTCGAAAACTGCTGATGGGCCGTCAGTGTGCGGCCTAACGCGTCGCGATACGGCTCGCCGGGACGCGGACCTTCGCCCGTGAGAAAAAACGCCGGCGGCACCGCGCTCTGACCATTGACAGGCTGCCGCGGCGTCTTGTTCCCGGAGGTCGTGTTGAGCAGATACGCGCCATTGGGGAGGCTGTCCTGGACGTCGTACTTGAAGAGATTGGCGTTCGGGTTCGCGGGATCGGTGTAGGGCTGTCGCTGTGCACGCGTGCGCGTGAAGAATGCCGCCTCTCCCCAGAAGTCGTATCGCGTTTTCGATTTCAAATACGTGTTGACGAGGTCGAGATGCCCCAGCCCGTTGTGGCAGGAGAGGCAGAGCAGCGGAACGCCGAGAAACTTCTCGCCTGACTGAGCGGCAAGGTTGTCGTAGGTGTCCTGAACCGGACCGTTCGTCTGAATCTGGCGCACCCAGAAGTCGGAAGGTCCGTTGGTGAAGCTGTCGCCTTTGCCGGAGATGATCTCGCGGACCATCTGATCGTAGGGTTTTCCGTTTTTGACGGAATCGTGGATGTAGTTGTAGTAGGCGTTGCGGCCCACGTAGTACTCGCGGATGTTCGTCGAGACCTGTACGTTCTGCACCAGGTCGCCGAACCACATCGTCCAGCGATCGACGAAGGCGTCGGAGGCGAGGAGCTGATCGATCTTTTTCGCGCGCTTGTCGGTCGCGGTGTCAGCGACAAACGACTGCACGGTGGGGGTATCGGGGATCTGGCCGGTGAGATCGAGCGTCACGCGGCGGAGGAACTCCTCGTCACCGGCGATGGTGGTCGGAACGACGCCGTCCTGCCGCATCTTGTTGAAGACTTCGGTGTCAATGAAGTTGACGGCCGTCGGGAAGACGCTCTTGGGGGGCTCAACCACCCGATGCCGGCTCGGGGCCACCGCCTCGGTCGTCACGGATAGCTGGTGATAAAGAGCCTGCGGTGAGGGCACAACTGTCGGACCGAGAGGGCAAGTCGCTTTTTGGTCGCCGAGGAGGAGGGCCGGGCCGACGGCCAGGAGGGCGACCCACGATTTGTGCTTCATGGCAGGTTGGACGGCTCCGTCACCGCCGCCGTTTACAAGATGGGGTCAGACCTTTACTTTTTCCTTTTCCTACACGGAGTAGAGACGTGACCCGAGTCAAGTAGAGACGTGATCCGCGTCACGCCTACAGGGTGCTCGTTTTCTACAAGACGAAGAGAAAAGCAAAAGTAAAGGTCTGACCCCATCTCACGCGGGGTCGGTTTCGTGCAGCTTGCCGATGTCGATGCTGATCGTCCCGTCGGGGGCGGGAGGGTTGAAAAGATTCCGGAAGCGCGCTCCCCACACGACCTCATCGCCTTTGTACGACGATCGCGTATGGAC
Source organism: Thermoanaerobaculia bacterium (assembly GCA_035636095.1). GTDB lineage: Bacteria > Acidobacteriota > Thermoanaerobaculia > Gp7-AA8 > Gp7-AA8 > Gp7-AA10. The sequence goes on along the minus strand of DASPZU010000051.1, from coordinate 24,384 downwards.
GGTCTGCGAAAAGGTCTCGTCGAATCCGTTCAGCAGCACCAGAAACTCGGAATCGCATGATCTCAAATCATCGGGGCCGGCGTAGTCGTGAAGGGGGCTGTCGGAATCGATGGGATGGACGACCGTCCACGCCAACGGAAAAAACGACACGCCCTCGCGCTCGAGCTTGAGCGGGATGAACTCGCGCTGGTCGCCCCTGCCCTTCTTCCGCCTGGCCAGCAGGACTCTCGCTTCGAGATCGACGATCTGACTGCGCCGCTGATTGACGATGCGGAACATGAACGCCTTGATGTTCCGATAGGGGGCGATGACCGCCTGGTGGCTGAAGAGGATCAGCGCGGTCGGACGCGCAAATCGCGCGAAGACCACGCCCGCGATCACCGCGAAGGCCAGGATCCCGAAGAGCGACTCGATGGTCATCATCACGTTGGCCGCAAGTGTCATCGGAACGATGTTGCCGTAGCCGATGGTCGCGATGGTCTCGACGCTGAAGAAAAACGCGATGCCGAAGCGGCCTAAGACGGACGCCCTGCTGAAGTCCGTGAGGGCGTCGTGGCCGCACGCGAGGTAGGCAAACGCGAATACGGTATTGGAGAGCAGGTATGCCAACGCCAGCAATGAGAGAAATTTCGGCCAACTGATGGTGAGGAAATAGTGATAGGGCGACAGCTCCTGCCAGAAGCTCAGACCCTCGCGACGAACGTTGAAGCTTCCGTCGCGATTGAGAAACCGTTGCCGGCTCTCGCGAACGACGACCGAGCCGAATCCGAGATCAAGATTGATGTCGTCGGGGACTTGACTCACGCGCGCAAGTCTACCGGATGAACGAGAACCCGACCGCGATCAACAAGAGGACGACCACCGCCAGCGAGATGTAAAACGCCTGCACCGTCATCCTGTGCATGTCGACGTTTTTGCGGCGTTCGCCAAGCAGGTATTGGAGGTACTCGATGCGGGGGCGCACCGAGGCGACTTTCTCCTCGACGTCGGGATAGATCACCTGGTTGATGTCGGGCACGAAGATCACCGGAATGAACGTCGCCCCTCCGCTGCGCGTGACGTAGTTGGTGAGGGAGTCGTTGTGCGGCTGATCGCCCTCGGCAACCAGACAATGATAGACAGTCGTCGACTGCAGCACCGACAGCGCCTTCTGCAGCGGGCGTCGCGCGCGATAGGTGTTGACGACGCTCTCCGACGTCTGGCGCAGAATGCGCTCATTCAGCTCCGGAACGCGCGTGAAGATGAAAATCGTCTCGCCGTGGGCGACCGAGATTTTTTCCGGACGCGCGTAAATGACCTCGCCGAACCTGGTCCACTCGTCCAGGCTCTGGTCCGTCTTGAAGCCCTCTTCGGAGAGACGCGACATCAGGCGCGTGACCGGATCGGTCCCTTCCGGAGACTCAATCGGCTTTTCGGCTTTCAGCTCCTGCATATTTGTCGACCAGACGAATCAGGTCGGGGAATTCAAAAGGTTTGCCCATGTAGTCGTCAGCGCCACATTGTCTCGCTTTCTGAGCCAGATCGCGGTCGCCGGAGAGAACCACGTACGGAATATGTCGCGTCTCTTCCTGCGATTTGAGAGCGCTGCAAAGCTGTTCGCCCCCCATGCCTTTGATGGTCAGGTCGGCGAAGATCATCGAGGGTTTCAACTCTTTGGTGCGCCGCAGTGCCGTCTGCCCGTCGGCAATGATCTCGCACTTCCGGCCGCTGCGCTGCAAAACCAGCGCGATGAGGCGGGCGACCTGCGGATCATCTTCTACGATCAAAATCACAAATTCCTCGCCTCATTCAAACCGGACTCGAACACGTTTTCGCGCATGCCCCAGCGCCGCTCCCACTGCGCATCCCACCGCATTCCAGAGACAGTCGACCACGCTTGTCACACGCGTCGGAAGCGTTATTTGCCATGCGATCAATCCCAACGCAAATGCCACGCCTAGCAGGATCACGACGCCGTAGATCGATCTTCGCGCGCTGTTTGCCTGATCGACCGACAGAAAGGCAAGGGCGCCCCAGGGGAGGAAAAACAGAATGTCGGCTACTGCCGGCGCGATGACCGCGAGAACCGCGCTGCTGGTGGCAGGGATCGCGAGAATGTCGGCAAGCGACGAGTCGCGGTGATAGGCGTGGCCGGAGAGAAAGTAGATCGTCAGCGCCATGGCCGCCGACACGCCCAACCACAGAAATACTGTGATCCACCTGGGGATGTGAACGACATGCGTTTCTGTTTTCCCCATTACCGGACGACGAGCTGTTTGAAGGCGCGGACCACGCGCTCAACCCTGACGGGATCGACAGGCAACTCGACGTTACCGTCGCGCTTGACGCTCGTGCCGACGATCGCGCCATCGGCGTCGGCGTAAGCACCCGCGTTTTCGGACGTCAATCCGCTTCCGATGAGAATGGGTGCCTCGATCGCTGCTCGCGTCTGCATCAGGCGCGCGACATCGGCAGGTGCGCCGGTTTCACGGCCGGTGATGATGACGGCGTCGGCCATCCCGCGTTCACGCAGATCTCTCGCCATCTGCACTGCGTCGACCAATCCGATCGGCGCGGCGTGCTTCACCATGTGGTCGGCGAAGATCATCGCCTTTGGCGCGAAGTGCGCTCGATGCCGCAGCGTTTCCGCCGCCTCTCCTTCGATGATGCCCTGGTCGGCGACCATGACGCCGATATGAATATTGATGCGGATGAACGCGGCGCCGGTGGCCGCGGCGATGCCGAGGGCGGCGCGGGCGTCGTTGCGCAGGACGTTCACGCCGTGCGGAATCGAAATCTCGCGGGCAGCTTCGGTGATCACGCGTGTCATGGCAGCAATCGTCTCGGCATCGACGCGCTTTCGAAACGGGCGGTCACCAAAATTCTCGAACACGACGCCGTCGCAGCCGCCGGCCGCCAGGGCGTGCGCATCGGCAATGGCCGTCGCGATGACCGCATCGAGCGAGCCCCCGAACATCGGCGCACCCGGCAACGGGCGTAAGTGGACCATGCCGAAAATCGCCTGTCGGCCAAAACGTTCTGCGAACTCGGTTCTACTCAGCACTCAGGACTCAGAACTCAGGACTCAGAACTCAGGACTCTATAATGCCCGATCAGTGTCCGAGCTGAAGCTTTTCAACACGCTCACGCGCGAGAAGGAGACATTCGTCCCGCTGGTGCCGGGGCATGTACGCATGTACTCGTGTGGACCGACGGTCTACAGCCACCCGCACATCGGCAACATGCGGACCTTTCTGTGGAGCGACTTGTTACGCCGGTATCTCGAGTGGCGCGGCTACAAAGTCACTCAGATCATGAACATCACCGACGTCGACGACCGCATCATTCAGAACGCCAACGCCGCCGGACAGGACATCTACACCTACACCGCGCCGTTCATGACCTCCTTTCACGAGTCGCTTTGCGAGCTTCGCATTCGACCTGCCGACGCTTATCCGCGCGCGACGGGATATGTCCCGCAGATGGTGCGCCTGGTCGAGCGGCTCAACGCCACCGGGCACACCTACGTCGCGGACCGCTCGACCTACTTTCGGGTGGCGTCGTTCCCGAACTACGGCAAGCTCTCGAAGGTCGAGGTCGACGCGTCGAGCGGGTACAGCCGCATCGACGGCGATCACTACGACAAGGAAAGCGTCCGCGATTTCGTTCTCTGGAAGGCCAAGAAGGAATCGGAGCCATCGTGGCCCACGCAGTTGGGCGAAGGGCGGCCGGGATGGCATCTGGAGTGCTCGGCCATGTCGATGGAGCTCCTGGGCGAATCGTTCGACATCCACACCGGCGCGGTCGATCTGATCTTTCCACATCATGAAAATGAAATCGCGCAGAGCGAAGGCGCGACCGGAAAGCGGTTCGTGCGCTACTGGGTCCATGGCGAGCACCTCAACGTCGACCAGCAGAAGATGTCGAAGTCCCTCGGCAATATCTTCACGCTCTCGGAAATCAGAGAGATGGGCTTCGACCCGCTGGTGTTGCGCTATGCGCTGCTCTCCGTCCCGCACCGAACGAAGCTGAACTTCACGGAGCAATCGCTCGACGACGCACGGAATGCGCTCGGACGCATCGAGTCCTTCCTGCTGCGTCTCGACGAAGTCTCCCGATCGGCACCGCACGACGCGAAACATTCCGACGGGCACGCCGATGAGCTCATCGGACGTTTCCTGACCGATTTTCGGGAAGCGATGGATGATGATTTGAATACCGCCGCGGCACTCAGCGCAATGTTCGTTCTGATCCGCGACGCAAACAGCGCCATCGACGCCCGCAGGATCACCTCCGGCGACGCCGAGGGCCTGAAGGCTGCCTTGATGAAGATCGATCCGGTTCTCGACATCTTTCCCAAGCGCGATGACCCGCTGGACTCGAGCATCGAGAGACTGATCGAGGCGCGCAACGCGGCCCGAAGCTCGCGCAATTTTTCGGAGTCGGACCGCATTCGGGACCAGCTGCTCTCGCGCGGAATCATCCTGGAGGACACACTCGGAGGCACGCGATGGCGGCGAAAGTAGGTTGCTCGGTTGCTCGGTTGCCGGGTTGCTCGACTCAGCAACCGAGCAACTCAGGAACCCAGCAACCATGATCGGCTATCTGCAAGGCACCCTCAAGCATCTCGACGCCGCGACGGCGCTCATCGTCACCGATGGCGTCGGCTATGACGTACGCATCTCGCTGCAGACCTACTACAAACTCGAGGGGCAGCGCGACGCGGCGCTCGAGATTTACACGCATGTCCGCGAGGATGTGCTGGCCCTGTACGGTTTTGCCACCAGCCAGGAAAAATTCGCGTTCGAGAAATTGATTTCGATCTCGGGAATCGGACCGACACTCGCGCAGAAGATCCTGTCCGGCATCGAAGCGGCGGATCTGGCCGACGCCATTGCGCACAACGACACGCGCAAGCTCTCCTCGATCCCGGGCGTCGGAAAGAAAACTTCTGAACGCATCTGCCTCGAGCTCCGCGACAAACTCGTCTTCCCGGAGGCTGCAAGCGCGGAAGCGGCCTCACCATCGCGTCTTTCCGTCGACGATGACGTCCACTCCGCTCTGGTCAACCTCGGTTATCGCCCCCGCGACGCCGAGGCCGCGATCGAAGCGGCGCGAAAGCAGCTCGGGTCCGACGCCGAGTTTTCTCCCCTGCTCAAGGCGTCCCTGCGTCAGCTCACGAAGTCGTAACGACCGGCGTCCTGCGCCGCAGGAGCGAGTCGATGCTCCAGATTCCCGCGCCATGCGCCGCGATGAACAAAAATACGAAGCAGTAGACCACCGATAGCTCCCCCATGTTCTCGAGCGGATTCCAACCGTGGGGAAAGTGAAATTTGAAAAACGCCACCGCCATCGTGCCGGAAGCGAGAAATGCCGCCAATCCGGTGAGTAAACCGACGGCGACCAGCAGGCCGGTAACAGTTTCGATGATGCCGCCGGCGAAGATCAGTGGCGGCGTTGGACCGCCGGGGCCGGGCAGTTTGGGCCATCCCCAGAGAATTGCGGAACCGTGGAGGGCGAAAAGAATACCGACCACGAACCGCATGATTGCGAAAGTGTGAGCAGAAAAGCGCCCAATGACTGTAAACATCTAAACCTCCAGATTGCCGGGCGCGACTGCAAGAGGCTCACCATTTGCAGGAAAGCGGGCAAATGCGAAGGGTCTCGGTTCTTACAGTTCTGCTCGTTCTCGCGACGCAGCCGGCGTCCGCCGACCACGAAGGCCTCCGGCTCCTCGGGACGGCGTGGCCCGACGCCACGGCCGCGAAAATCAGCGAGATCGGGCGCGGCGTGGGCGTCGTCTTCAGTCCCGATCTCAGCGTATCCGGGAACTGCCGCTTCTATCAGTCGCTCGGCTTTGCGTGTTTCCAGGACGCTGACTGGTCGCGCGTCATCGATCAAATCCATCAGCACAATCTGCTGCACCCCGATCGCCGCGTCTACACGCTCGTTCTCGAGACCCACGGCACGAACGGCAACGGTTTGAAACTGCAGAAGAGCTACGCGCCCACTGCCGACCGCTCTTACATTTCAGTCGGCGCGCTGCAGGAGCGCCTGGAGCCGGAAGGAATCTTCTACATCATCATCAGCGCGTGCAATTCGGGCCGTTTGCTGCGGCCCTACATCTACAGCGACCTCGACCCGTACAACGGCGACCGCCTGTTCCTGCCGGCGACGTGCGGCATCATCAACGCATCCGATCGCTACGATCCGACGCGCGACGCCATCACCATCATCACGCCGATGTCCTCGCACATCGAGACGACGCTGGTCGGCTCGGTCAGCGAGCTCGCTCCGAAGACGCGCAATGCGATCCTGGCCTCCGCGCGCGCGTTGCGCATCACGCCGCCAACCCAGTTCGCGGTCTCCGACATGATGGTGCAAATGCTCACGCGAGATTCCCGCCTGGAGCTGGCCGCCAACCGCTACGTCGAGGAGTTGTCGGGAGTCATCAAGCCGGCCGACACAAGCGAGCAACTGTTCAAGCGGTTCGTCAAGTTCGTCAACGCCGTCGCGGCGCGTGAAAAAGTCACATCCCGAGTCGCGCAACGGTCGCCAGCCCGCACCGCGGGTCGGCGCGCAGGCGGAGTGCGGTAAGCGGATCGACGTCGACCCACGCGATCCGCTGTGCGCTCAGAGTCCTCCGCAGTCGGTCGGATGCGGCATGCAAACCGGCAATGGTCGAAACATCATCGACTGGTCCCCATGAATCGGCGAGCTCAGGACGCGGTCCGCTGAGCGACCAGACGAACAGCGGCACGCCGATGTCGTCCAGATAGCGTCGCACCGCGGCCGGGTCGTTGGCGCTGCTGTCGCGATTGCTGCTCAGAATGAAGACGACCGCGCGCCGACGCGATTCCGACATCGCCCGCAATCCGGCCACCGCCACGGCATCGGCGAACATCCGCGGCTCGTCGAAGGTGCGCCCGCTGTACTCCCGCGTCACGAACCACGGAATGCCGAGGGTAGACCCGCTGACATCCCACGAGGAGTCGAATAGGAGTGCCGTCCGCTGCCTCCCCGGCTCCACGTACTTCCTCGGAATCGGCCAAAGCATCCGCATCGAGGTCCCGTTGTCGAGCGCAATGGTTCGCAAAGCTGAACTTTGCGAGAAGTAACCGCTGCGCAACTGACGGGTCGGGTCGAGCGCGTGGATGGCCTCCGATGCATCGGGATCGCGGACGAAGATCACCACTGCGGTCGGTTTCTCGACCGCCGCGGTGCGGACCGCTTGACCGTCCGACAGCAGACAATTCTCAAATGACGCCGACTGCTGCGACGAGCTCACCGTCAGAAGAATAGGCGTGAGCTCGGACTTGGCGGTATCCGCGACCGCGCCGCCCACGACGATCTCCCGGCGCGCGACCACACCGTCGCCGAATTGCATCTCGGCCGCGATCAGATGCGGACGGGACCACTCCACCTGCGGAAATTGTGCATGATAATTAGTATCAATTTTAAGCCGCTTTCCGTCGAAAAAGATCACGGCCTTCCTCGGCGACTTGAATTGCACGTGCTCCCACCGCAGATCGGCGGCCACCGGTCCGATTGGTCCCGATTGCAGGACGATTTCGATTTCGGCCTCCCCGCGCGGCAGATTGAGGATCTGCGTCGCGCGGCCGACCTCGTTTCCCTTCTCGTCGTAGCCGATCGCTTCGAGCGCGCGCGGATCGAGCTCGCGTCCGAGGTCGATGGCAGCATGCCAGGGGGGCTGGGTCAGCGCCGCGACCTCGCGTCCCGACAGAAACATGCGCACCGACCTCACCGCCGGATCGGTCTGCACATCGATCGACTGCAATCCTGCCGCGATACCCAGGAAGAGCGAGACGAAGACGATCCGCGAGGATAAGATCACGGAAACATGCTCGCTTCGCTGGTGCTCCTGGCGCAAGTCGTCACCACACAGTTCACCGCAAAGTTGACGGACTCAGGCGACAGTCCGCCCATCATGGCAATTCCCCCGGACGCAATCGAGCCCGCGGAAGCTCTGACGCCTGCCTTTCACGTGGCGGCGCCAAATGCGCAGGCGCCGCGGCTGATGAACATCATCAGTCCGGCCATCGCGATTCCTTACAACTCGAGCATCCGACAAATCGAGGCGTTCTGGAACGGCGCGCCGTTGCGGCTGATCGATCCGCGCGGAACACTGCTCACCGAGGAAGCGCACTCGTTCGGCCCAATGATTCCGTTTTTCAAGCCGCTCTTCTCGCTCGCGGGAATCGCGCCCGGCAACGGAACGCTCGAGATTCGCGCATTCGATGCGGCGCACGCGCAGGTCGCATCCGCCTCGATCCCGAATCTGACCGTGGTCGCTCCGCCGACGCCGGTCCCGACGGCGACCATCGCGGCGATGCGACATCCGCGGATCTACTTGACGACCACGCGCCTGGCGGCGGCGCGAGCGCGCAATGACATCGCGTCGCAGCGATTCAATGCTGCCGTCGGATCCTTTCGCAGCGCGCTCGCCGCAATCCCCGATGTGACCTCAACCCAATTCAGCGACCGCATCTACGATCCCGAAGACTACATCCCGCTCCTCGGCCTGCAGAATCAGTTGGCAGCGGACTCTTCCCTCGCGCAAGCCGGGCACACACTCGCGATGCGGATCGCCAACGACTATGACACCGGCGTTCGCGATTTCGGTCGCGACACCGGATACGACATCCGCTTCCAGCTCCGCGATCTGATGCTGGCGTATGACTGGCTTTACGACACGTTCACGCCGGCCGAGCGCGCCGTGATCGTGCGCGTCGCCACGAAGTGGATCGACTGGTATCACAACACGCCGGGCTACGTGGAGAGCTGGCCGGTGGAGAACTACTACGCCGGATATCTGCAGGGAATCGCGCTCGTCGCGGTCGCGACTGCGGGCGACAATCCCGACGCCGATCGCATCTTCGCATTGTTGCGAACCAAACTTGCGAACGAAGTCCCCATCATGGACCAGCGCCTCGCCGGCGGCGATTGGGCCGAGGGGTGGAATTACGGGTGGTACAGCACGCTGGAGTTTTCGCTCGTCAACACGTTGCTCAAAGACCTCGGCGAAGACTGGAGCAGCGACTTCGACTGGCTTAACGGGCTGCCGACGAGCCTTTTGTTCATGACCTCACCCGATTTCAGCCAGACGTTTTCCTTCGGCGGCTACTCGGGCAACTATCCGGATCGCACTTCGCCGGCGACTCTGGCAGTGTTGTCGCCGACAAGCGCGATCGCCGGATATCTGTACAGCGCGATGAATGCGAATCCCAACAATGATTTCACCGACATTCCCGCGGACACGTTCTACGAAATGATCTTCGCAAAACCGTCGGCGCCTCCGCCGCTGGCATTCATGTCTTTGTACTTCAACAGCGGCACTGGACGTTTTTTCTCGAGGTTCGATTCTTACACCGTCACCGCCGAAAATACGAGCTACTCCTTCGATCACTACGGCTACGCGAACGGCGACGTGCGTCTGTACAACGGCACAACGTGTCTGGTGTGCCCGTCGGCATACCGCGGTCCGAGCTTCGATGGCGAAGCCGTCACGCCGGCATTTTCGACGTACATGGTCAACGGACGCGATCAAGGTCTCGTGTTAGGCCGCAACAACCAGAACCTCTTTACGATCAACAATGCGACCTTCGATGCCATCGGCATGCGATTCGAGTCGTCGTGGGCGAGCTCGCGCTACGACGAGAACATCGTCGATCCCGCCAATCCGCTCGATTACATCATTCGCGAAGCAGTGCATCTGCATCCCGGAACGCTGATCGTTCGCGATCTGCACCGGCGCCGCCACCCCTCCGACACCCTCAACGCCCGCTTTCACCTCGGCGTCGATTCGCTCAAGATCAGCCGCTTCTATCCCGCCGGCGTGATCGTCACCATGACTGATGACAAGGATGGCGGGGGAAACAAAATCGGAACGCTGATGCAGCTCAATTTTGCGTCATCGACGGCACCGCTCGAGCTGGTGACCGTCTTTTCGGAGACGCTCACCGCGACGAGCTACGCCAACGGCGATCTCGCGCTCAGCGACGGGAGGCACGTGATCTTCGCGAACGGAACGGTGTCGGTTCAGACCGCGGGCGGACGTCGGCGCGCTGTCAGGCGCTGAGCGATTGCCCAAACGATCCGCGCCGCGATGGCCCATGCCGCGATGTTGATCGTGATCAGCACGACCTGCAGTGCGACCTTTCCGCCGTACGACAGATCCGCAAAGCTGGTCTTGAGCAGCGCGATCATGCCGAGGGCCGGCCAGGCGGGCCAGGCCCAGGGACCCGAATACCAACTGAAGATCGTCATCGCCACGCCGAAGAGCGTACAGATGAAGTTGCGGCTCAATCGCACTTTCGTCAAAGTATCGCAGACAGATGGACCTGGGACTGAAGGGAAAAGTCGTGGTCGTCACCGGCGGGGCCGCCGGCATCGGCCGCGCGACTGTCGAGAGATTCCGCGCCGAAGGAGCGATCGCAATCCCGTGGGATATCAGTGGAGCGCCGCCGCCCTCGGCGGCGGTCGACGTCACCAACCGCGAATCGATCGAGCGCGCCGTCGATGCCGTCATCCAGCAACACGGCCGCATCGACGTGCTGGTGAACAACGCCGGCATTCTTCGCGATGCGCAGCTCGTCAAGTGGAAAGACGGCGCGGTGGTCTCGGTCATGGATGACGCGACGTTTGACGCCGTGATCAACGTCAATCTGCGCGGCGTATTCCTGGTCACGCGCGCAGTGGTCCCGCACATGATCAAGGCGGGCCGTGGCGTGATCCTCAACGCCTCATCGGTGGTCGGCCTCTATGGCAACTTCGGGCAGACCAACTACGTGGCCACCAAGGCGGGCGTGATCAGCTTCACCAGGACGTGGTCGCGCGAGTTAGGCCGATATGGGATCCGCGTCAACGCCGTCGCGCCCGGTTACATCGGCACCGACATGGTGAAGGCCATGCCGCCTAACATCCTCAATTCCATGGTCGCTCACACGCCCCTCGGAACCGTGGGCGAGCCGGACGACATCGCCAACGCGTACGTCTGGCTCGCCTCCGACGCGGCCAAGTTCGTCACCGGCGCCGTTTTATCGGTCGACGGCGGCGTCGTGGTCGGAACCTGAATTCGCCTACATCCTGTGAGGCCGCTTGCCGCTGTCCTTCTTCGGAGGAGGCGGCGGTGTCAGCGTCGTGCCGGCCGTGTTCGGGGTCGTCACGTTGCCCGTGAACGTGGGCAGGAAGCGCGCGTGCGTCGCCGCTTCAAAGCCCGACGCGAGTTTGATCAGAGTCGGCTCGCTGAATGCGGTGCCCAGAAAGCTGACGCCGACCGGCATTCCGAGAACATTTCCGGCGGGCACTTGAATGATCGGATATCCCGGCCCGCCCGCCAGACCCGAGCTGGCAAAGATGAAGTGATCGGAAAGGATCAGATCGGTGGTCCAGCCGGGGCTGTCCGTCGGCGCGACGACCGCGTCGAGATTGAACTGCGAGAGCGCCAAGTCGATGCCGTTGACTCCGGCATTGTGATCGATGGCCAGCGCCTGGTTGTAGCTGATCCCGAAGAACGGCTGGGGCGCGTTCGGGTCAGTGCTGAACAGATTCGCGATATCGAAGATCTCCTGGAAAAAGTACGGCATCTCCGCGGCGGCGTTCGCATTGTCGAATGCGATCAAATCCGTCAGCGTCTTCTTCGCCATCGGCACGCCAACGCGCGTTGCGAAGTACTTCTGCACATCGATTTTGAAATCGAAGAGCAGGACGACGAACTCGCCGTCCGCCGACGCGAACGTGAAGCCCGAACCATCGAGGTCCACGATCGTCGCGCCGGCAGCCTGCATCGCCGCGATCGCGTTGTCGAACGCCGCGACGACTTGCGGCGGAGCGTTGTCGATGCCCTGGCGTGTGACGCCGAGACGCGCTCCGCTGAGGCCATTGGCGTTGACGAACGCGCTGTAGTCGGCGGGAAGAGCTGGACGGGAGCGGCCGGTGCCCTGCCAGCCGAGCGGCACGCCGGAGGTTGCCGGATCGTTCGAGTCGGGCGTACGGCTGACGATGACGTTGAGCGCGGCGGCCGCATCGGCAACCGTGCGCGCGTGCGGCCCGATCGTGTCCTGCGTGTGCGAGATCGGAACGACTCCCACGCGACTGGTGAGTCCGACCGTCGGCTTGATCCCGACGACGCTGTTGACATTCGCGGGACAGACGATGCTGCCGTCGGTCTCGGAGCCGAGGCTGACGGCGGCGAAGTTCGCGGCCACCGCCGCGGCCGATCCGGAGCTCGAGCCGCACGGATTGCGGTCGATCGAGTACGGGTTGTGCGTCAGACCTCCGCGTCCTGACCATCCGCTGGTGGAGAAGAACGAGCGGAAGTTTGCCCATTCGGAGAGATTCGTCTTTCCGAGGATGACCGCACCGCCGGCGCGCAGTTTCGCCGCCACGGTGGAGTCGTGAATGGCCGGCTTGCCGAGGAGCGCCAGTGAACCGGCCGTGGTTTGCATCTTGTCGCCGGTATCAATGTTGTCCTTCAGCAGGACCGGAATGCCATGCAGCGGCCCGAGGATCGTGCCGTGAGCGCGCAGCGTGTCGGCGACTTGCGCCATCACGAGCGCGTCGGGGTTCAGCTCGATGACGCTGTTGACGTTGGGTCCTCCCTGGTCGATGGCCAGGATCCGGTCGACGTAGTACTGCGTGAGTTGCACGGAAGTCAGCGTGCCGGACGCCATCTCGGCCTGAAGCTGAGCGACCGTTTCCTCGTTGTGGTTGGTGGGTTGAGCGTTGATGGAGAGCGTGATGAGGAGAGCGAGTGCCAGGAGCGAGAGTTTGCGAGCCATTGAATCCTCCGATCGATTCATTGGCGCTGCCGGACCCCCTGATTTCCGGATATGCGTCGGGGTGGATTCTATCCCCAAGCGGGAAGAATAATCTTGACCGTCCGGAAGTTAAGTCGCTAGTCTTCTTCGCCCCTTTTTTTCCGAGTGTGGCGCATTCGTCTAGGGGTCCAGGACGCCGCCCTCTCACGGCGGTAACACGGGTTCGAATCCCGTATGCGCTACCAACAGACCGACCGTTTGGTCGCGGACAGCAGTTAGCACTCATTCGACCAACGCCGGTCGGAGCTCACTCCACGTCGCGACGGCCACGATCCATGTCGATCACGCTTGCCGGCCCGCCCCTTCCGCCGCGCTTCTCGCTTGCGAAAGCTTCTTGCCCTTGCCGTACCACTTCTCCAGAAGTTGTCCAGCCAGCTCTTTGCCTCCGATTCCGAAGGCGAGGCCGGCAGCGAGAGCAACGGCTCCAACAAAACCCATGAATAGCGTGTTCACCAACGTGCTGGCAATTCCAACTTGATTGACCGCGATGACGATCGCAAACACCCAAATCGCGGCGCGTGCGACGTTCGCCAGAACGTCAGGATTCTTGAACGCCGCTTCCGCCGTCGCTCCGCGCACGATCTGTGCGAGAGCGTTCGCCAGCAGTCCTCCGACAATCAGCACGACGATCGCAACCGCGAGGTTTGGCAACCACAGCAGAAGTTGCGTCAGCAGGACCGAGAACGCCGGAATGCCGAGCGCGGCGAAGGCCACCACGAGCACCACCACCCGAATTAGCCACTTCACCACCTCAGCGATTATTTGTGCCGAATCGCTTTGGGATCCCATCCTCCGGGTCAGAACAGCGAAGCCCATTCGGTCAAGGAGTTGATCGATTTTCAGTTTTCGTAGCACGGCGGCGACTGCTTTCGCCACAAGCGACGAAATGAACCAGCCGATGACGATGATGAGCAGAAATGCGATCAACTTCACCAGTCCGCGCAGCATCATCCCGAGAATGCCGTACAGCGAGGCAACAAAGCTCTGCCACCAAGTCGGTTGCACGACGGTCGTTGTCTGCATGGGCTCCTCCGTTTAAGCGGCGTCCTTGCAAAACTGAGGCAGGCTTGAATAACTATCGCCTTGCAGAGCCAGCGATACTCGAGAATGATCATCTCGCTGATCCGCGAAACCGATCATGCTCGCCGCAAATTTATTCGTGTGCGGGAGACTCGAGGATTTCTACATCGACCTGCTTCTTTCCGAACTCCCTTGCTTCGCGAAGGGAGGAGACGTAGATATCGATCGCCTGCCCTTTGACCTTTCGTCCGGTGTCGACGACTGTGTACTCGCCGGAGTAAATCCCGGCATTCCTGACGCGGATCTTCGAGCCGAGTGGCAGAACTTTCGGATCGGCGCTCACAGTTCCCTTGCACGATTTCGATCCGCTGGCCGCTTTTCCTTCGATTGAATACGCGGAGGCCATAAATTTCTCAGGTCCTGCCTTTCGCGCGGGAGGTGCCGCGGCAGTAAAGCCGGCAAGGAAAAGGATCGCGCTCAGAAAGATGACAGGAGTGCGGCACATGAAGATTCTCCGAACCCGCACATGGAAAACGTCCGTGCACGACGGCACGAATCGAGGGGTGCAGGTCAAATGCCAGTGCAGGAAGCACTGCGTTGGGATCTGCCACGGTCAACCGGTGGCCGTTGCCTTCCATGACGAATCGTTCTACTCGTCGTCACGCCGCGCCTTGCCGGATGGTGTCCACTTCCCTGAGAGCATCCAAGATTTGGTTCCAACTCGGAACTGTTTGGCCTACCAGCACTGCTAAAACGATTCGTTCCGCCGAGAAATAGGACGCGGCGGATTTGTCCTCCGCCGCGGCCCTTCCTGATCTATTTCAGATCTGACGGTTCGTACAGAGGACGGACGTCGATCTCGACGTCGCCAATCAGGTGCGCGAAGCGCGATGCCCATTCGATCACCTCGTCTCTCGACACGGACTGCATGATCGAGAAACCGGCGATCAACTCTTTCGATTCGGTAAACGGTCCGTCGATGACGGTCCGTTTGCCGTCACGAAACCGGAGCCGCGCGCCTTTCGAGCTCGGTTGGAGCGCTTCGCTCGATAGAAGGACACCTTCCACCCGCAGGTCGTCCGCGAGTTTCTTCATCGCGGCAAGGCGCTGCGGCGTCGGGCGAGCACCGGCTTCGGCTTTGGAATCCGATTTGTGCAGGATCATGAAACGCGTGGTCGTCTCGTTAGGCGGCTTCGGAAAAAAGCCGAGGTCCCACGGCTCGCACACCGGCCGAACGTCAATTTCAGAATCAGGTCCGGCGAAACGCGACGCCCACTCGACGGCTTCGTCGATCGACTTCGCGCGAACGATGAGGTAACGGTCGATCAGCTCATTCGATCCGGTGAGCGGCCCTTTGGTGACGGTGCGCCGACCTCCCGAGAAACTCAGGCGGACGCCGTGCGCGCTTTCCCGGAGTCCCTCTCCCGTGACGAAGATGCCAGCCTTGGTCATGTCCTCCATCAATGGACCCATTCCAGCCAGCAGCTCGGCGCTCGGCGGCGCTCCCCTCTCCATGTCTGGCGTGGCTTTGTGCATGCTCATGAATCTCATTTGTCATCTCCTCTCAATACGCCGGCGAAGTCCGTAGAAACAGCATTGAGCGCAGCCGCGCATCGCGCAGCAGCAGTCCTCCCCACAACGGCGCCGCGACGTAGATCGGAAACAGAACATGGCTGAACAGCGGATCGCCGACGCGGAGATGCGACGCAATGGCGCCTCCGAGGTAGCCGGTCAGAAGAATCGCGCCGAAAATCGAAGTCCGCGGGATCAAGTAGACAACCATACACGCGAGCTCGAGGAGACCGATGCCGACGGAGATGCTCGGTCGATAGCCGAGCTGCGTGAATGAGTCCACCACCGGTTGGATTCTCGTGAATTTGATCGCGCTGTCGAAGAGAAAAAAGAGGATGGGCAAGGCGCTGATGATGCGTCCGGCCCAGGTGACCCGTTTGGTTTGGTTGAGTGAGTTCACGTTTGTTACCTCCACTCACTCGTCGAACGAGAAAGCGGCTGTTCGACAGTCGGAAACTCTTGCCGTCTGGCTTGGAGGTGGGTGACCGTCACGTTTGAGGCTGTCGATCTCCCGCAACTACCGCGGAATCAACTCCAGATCACGCTGCTGGACGGCTCTCACTCAACCGCGATCACTGCGGCTCGCAGGTCCACAACGTGCGGTTTTTATATGGTCGTTCCGATCGCGAGGCCAGGGTCGGTATAACTCGGGGCGGTCCGACTGGCCGCCACATACACATCCCCCAACGCCGTCCTCAGATCGAGGATGTCCGGGGCGCGAACCGGCGTCACGCCGGCGGTCAGCGTCGGATAGCTCCACATGAAGACCGGGAGTCCGTAGCGGGCGCGTAAACCTGCGACGCGCGCACGCAACTCCGTGATGTGAACCACGCGTACCATGCTCACGCCTGAGGTCAGCGGATCGTCGGTAAAGGAGACCGAGATTGTGGCGGTATACGAGTCGGCGCTGTCAGCGGCGTTCGATACGCGGACCCAATACCGCGTCGTGTTCGTAAGCGCCGGGGTCGTATACGAACTGGAGGTCGCTCCCCCGATTGGATTCGACGTCGTGCCGCTCGCACCGACGTACCACTGATAGCTGATCGGCCCCGGCCCGGTGGCGGATACGCTCATCGTCGCCATCTGACCGAAGGCGATGGTCTGACTCTGGGGGTGCGACGTAATTGTGGGCGGCACCGGAAAGCCACTCAACTTCGCGATGTAGGCATCCCCGGAACCATGATTGGTCGTCTGGTACGCGCCGCCAGTCGCGATGCCAGTGGTTGAGGTGGTCCCGCCGGCAATATAGACACCGCCGGACCCGTCGAGCACAAGACCGTCGGGCTCGCTCGTGTAGTACGTGGAGAACAGTAGCGCCGAGCCCGCGGCGTTGAGCCTGGCGACGAAGCCCTGGCTGTTGGAGGAGTTGAAGCCCGCAATCGGATTGACGGCCGGAAAAGGCCCGGGCGGCGTGTAAGGGGCGCCCTGCGCTAATCCAGACACATACGCGTTGCCTGCACCATCAATCGCCAGTGCGTACGCGATGTCTCTTCCGCTGCTGCCGAGGTATGTGGAGTAAACGAGCGACGCGGCGCCCGAGGCGGATGGGTTGAATTTCGCGACGAACGCGTCACCACATGGCTTGGGGGGATCGCCGACCAGCACGCGACAATCGCCGTAAGTCCACGTCGTCTGATATGCGCCGGCAGTCGTGGGCAGGCCGCTGGATTCGGCGTAGCCCGCGATGGATGCGTAGCCGGATGCATCGACCGCGATGGCGTAGCCGGCCTCGAAATATCCGCCGCCGAGAAGCGTCGAGTAGAGGAGCGTCGTGCCGTCCGCGCTCAACTTCGAAACGAAGGCATCCGACAGACCGCCTCCGGCTGTGGATTGGAAGGCGCCCGCCGTGACGGGAAAACTGGAACCGAACGTCTGACCGGTGACGTACGCTTTGCCGGACCCGTCGATCGCGATCGCGTTGCCCTCGTCGTCCGTAGATCCTCCCAGGTACGTGCTGTACACGATCGAGGTGTTGTTCGACGCACCATTCGTATTGAGCTTGGCGATGAAGGCGTCAGCGCCGCCTCCCGAGGTGGTTTGGTAGGCGCCCATCGTGATCGGAAAGCCGGTGGACGAGGCGAGGCCGGTCACGTAAGCGTATCCGGCGCCGTCGATCGCGATACCGTTTCCCCGATTGTCTCCGCTGGTGCCAAGAGAAACTGCATAGGTTCCGATACCTGACGCATTGAGGCGCAGAATCAGCGCCGCGGACCCTGGTCCATACTGCCCGGTGATGTAAGCGTTGTTGGCGGCGTCGACCTTGATGCCTTTGCCGACGTTATAGGAAATCACGGCAGGGTTCTCTTCCCAATACGTGGAATACATCAAGGTGGTGCCGGCGGCATTGATCTTCGCGACAAACAGCACGTAATGCCCCGATAGAATGGGGTTGGGATCGGGAGGATTGAGCAGGAGCGGAAAATCAGTCGACTGAGTCTGGCCTGTGATGTAGGTGTTGCCTGACGTGTCGATGGCGATCGCTGTCGCGAAGTCGGAAGCGCTGCCGCCCATGTATGTTCCCCAACTGACCACTGGATCGAGAATCAGCGGCCGGCCCCGATCATAGGCTCCCACAGAGAACCTCACCTGTCGCGATCCGGCAATGACATAGCTTCCGTCGACGCTCTTTCTGACGCCATCCACTTCCTGATAGAGGATCGGCTTGTGCTGTCGGATCTCACCGCCGGCGACCTGTAGTACTAGCTCACCCTCGGTAGATACTTTCATGCGCTCGACGCCTTCGAAGGCCAGGCGGATGACGCCGGGGTCGGCGCCAGGTGCGACCACCAGGTCGTATTCGAGCTGCTGCTGGTTACCGCGGTAGATCAGGTCGACGCCGCTATAGACGTTCGCGTAACGAACGCTCGCATAACTCGGGATGTTCTCGAATCGCCTACCGGTTGCTCCTTCTAACAGCCCGCACACGCCGGCTCGACAAGCTGCACGTGCGCGCGTCAGGTCCGTTTGGTAATAGTTCGATCGACCGGGGAGCTGCTCAGCGCCGGCGATGGATGGATTTTTGTTCGCGCCCGCGAGGCGCATGCGAACGACGGCGCGACGCAAATCGAGCACCGATTCAGCCGGTGTCAAAAAAACGGAGTAGCCGGGTCCGCGCGCTACAAAACGGACGCGCGCATCGAACTGGCCTCGATTGGGCTCAAAGCTCAAAGGCAGCTTGCCAAAAACAGCATCGAGCTTTGCGGCTGCAGCATGCGGTCGGGACGTGTCAACGTCGCGGGCTACGAGCAAATTGACGGCGGCACTGCTGATCAGGGCCGCGGCTGCAATCAGGCCTCGACGACGCATGTGGGCCTCCTTCAACCGCAACTTTTTTGCGGCGGATCATATCGCGACATCGCGGGTGCGCGCGGACTGACGGGTTGGAATCCCCTATCAAATCCTCACTTCACGCCGTTGCGCAACTCCTGAACATGGATCGCTTTGATGGCGATACCGTCGAGTGGAGCGTCGGTGTAGCCGATGGTCGGGAGCCCCAGGAGAGAGCGTGCGGGGGTGAGGGCTGTCCGAATCTCCGTGATGTGAATTGCCTTTACCGCAAGGCCCACCATGTTCGGATCCGTGAATGACGCGCTGCCGAGGCCCGCGGCGGCGCGCATGAGATTGACAGCTTGTCGGAGCTGTGTGATGTGGACCTCCTGCACCACCGTCGTGTTCGCGATCAGAGGATCATCGCTGAAGAACATCGTCGTGGCCGCGTCGGGATTGCTCAGCGGAGATGGACGCGCAGCGCTGTCGATCGCGCGCACTTTGTAAACGTAAGTCTTGAGCGCGGTGACGCTGGCGTCGGGATAGGTTGTCGACATGGCCGGAATGGTCGCGAGAGAGGTGTAGCCGACGCCGGCAGAAGCACGGAGGATCTCGTACTGTGCCGCTGTCCCGGACGCGTTCCAGGAAAGATTCACATTCGATCCCGATGACGCAGTGGCGACCAGTCCGGTCGGCGTGCTCGGCCCCACGACGACGTTGCGCGATGTCGTGATCGTCGCATCAGCGATATCGGTGGCGTAAACGGTCTGTCCACCGGCCGTCCTCAAGGTGAACGCGGCCGGAAACGTGTGCGAGCCGGCGTCACCCACGGTAAAGGTGTAGTTGACCGGAAGCGTGGCCGCGCCATCGGTGCTGTTGAAGTGAACCGTTCCGGTGTAGCCGGCGGCGACGTTGTAGCTCGCGTCGTAAGCGGTCAGCGTGGCGGTGGCGGCATCGTTGGCGCCCATCGTCGCAGGGAGCGCCAGGATGAAGGAGTTTGAAGGTTGCCAGCCGCGCTGAACGACTTCGAAATCGTTCGCCGTCAACATGTTGAAGGCGGTGTTGAGCGGGCCCATGTTCCAGTTGTTGTCGAAATTGCCCTGGATGAACATGTTTGACCCGTTATCGGCCACGATCAATCCGTACTTCTTGAACGCGCGGAAAATTTTCTGAATATTCGGATCGACAGTAATCGGAGCAGTGTCCTTGGTCGCCTTCAGCCGAAGACGCGCCCCCATCGGCAGCGCACCCATGGTTGACCCACCCGAATGCGACGCTGGATAGACGTAACCATTGGTCGGGATCACCGTGAACCGAAAGGCGTGCGTGATCTCGTTCGGCCCATACACTTCGTCGTAGCGCACCAGGCCGGGAAGAATCGCGAGGCCGGCCGCATCGGCGGAAGTCCACGTGTCGGGCCGGCGACTGTTGGTGTTCATGTCGAAAAACGCGCCGGAGTAGGCTGTCCAATTCGTGCCGTTGTAAAAAGCGTTGCCCATCTCATAGAGGGTGTTGTTGGTCTTGTCGACGATCAGCATGTGGCGGTCGCCGGCGGTGGGTACGTTTCCCGCCGGCCCGCCTTCGATCCACCCGAACGTTGTGATCGCTTCATCGGGAATCGGATAAAACGGAAAAGGAGTCTCCGGTCCGTGAGTGACGCCGTCGCTCTCCTCGGGGACAGTAAACGTCACGGTCTTCTTGGCCTGTGAACCGTCGACGATGATGTAAGGAAAACCAAAGGTGGTCCCGTCGCCGTTGTCACCACCCCAATCGGGATGAAGTTTTGTTGCACTGCCGATGAAGGTAATGAAGGCGGCGGAACTGGAGTCCACCGGCGCCGCGCTGACATCGGTGTTCCACCAGTTGTTGGCCGGAAAGAGCGGCAGCGGAACCGGGATCGGGCCGCCCTGCGTTGCGCCGAAAGCCGTTCCGCACGCGACAAAAGCGAGCGCGACAAGGCACCTGCGGACCATTCGCACATTATTGCCGGGACTCGGATCGGCAGCTAGTGAGGTGTCTCACTTCGTCGTATGCTTACGAAAAATCGTCCGCAGGAGGTCTGCATGCCTCGCCTTCGTTCCCTGCTATCTCTCGTCCTCCTTCTCATCACTTCCGGTCTTTTCGCACAAACCACCGGCAACCTCGCCGGAAAAATCGCCGATGCCAATGGCGGCCCCCTTCCCGGCGTCACGGTCGAAGTGAAGAGCCCTGCGCTGCAGGGAATCCGATCGACGAATAGCCAGGGCGACGGCACGTATCGCCTCGCCCTTCTACCGCCCGGTGAATATGAAGCGACGTTCCACCTGGAAGGGCTCGCGCCGGTGGCGCGAAAGAACGTGACGGTCTCACTCGGCAAAGACACGACGCTCGACATCGTGATGAAGCCCGCCGCCGTCAGCGCGGAAATCGTGGTGACCGCCAACGCGCCCGTCCTCGACACCACCTCCACCACTCTCGGCACGAATCTCAACACCCGCGCCATCGAAACGCTGCCGAGCGGCCGCAATTACGCCTCGATCGTTCAAGTAGCGCCCGGCGTTTCGTCCGATGCCAATCCCGGAAATGCATCGCAATCGACGATCAGCGTGTACGGCTCGTCGGGCGCGGAGAACTCGTTCTTCATCGACGGCGTGAACACCACCAACGTCGAATACGGCTTCCAGGGGAAGGAGCTGAATTTCGAATTCATCAGCGAGGTCGATGTGAAGACCGGCGGCTATGAAGCGGAATACGGCCGCTCGACCGGCGGCATCGTCAACGTCATCACGAAGTCCGGCGGCAACAGCTACACCGGTGATGTCTTCAGCTACTACGACAGCGACTCGTTGCAGTCCAGCACCAAGAGCGTGGTCTCCACGGCCGGGACAGTGAAGGGCTTCACGCGCAAAGACTATGGCGTGGACGTCGGCGGCTACGTCATGAAGGACAAGCTGTGGTTCTTCGGGGCATTCGATCGCGTCGACAACTCGATCGATAACACGCTTCCCCCCGGCGCCTTGCGTGCCGGCGAGGTCGTGACTTCCAAGAGCCGCCGCAACCTCGGTTCCGCCAAGCTGACCTACAACCTCACATCGGGACAGTCGCTGGTAGGAACCTTCCTTCAGGATCCACGCGTCGACACCGGCGCAATCAATGACAACAACCACACCCTCAACGGCGATCCGAGCACGTACCTCGGCCGTCAGGATTTCGGCGGACGCGATTACGCACTGCGCTACGAAGGTGCGTTTACCTCCAATTGGGTATTTGGAGCCCAGGCCGCCCGTCATCGCGAAAGCAATTCGGTGGGACCGGCGACGGCGGCCGGCGATGCCATTCAATATCGCGACGCCGGAAACGATTTTGCGCAGACCGGCGGCTTCGGCCTGATTCAGGACAAGAGCTTCGATCGCAAACATTACGCCGGATCGGCAACGCATCTCATCGGCTCTTTCGAGCTCAAAGGTGGCCTGGAGTTCGAGACCGAAAAAGCGCAGGTCGTGAAGCGGATGTCAGGCGGTCAACAGGTTGACGTGATTGCCAACACCGCCAATCCCGCCAAGAAGATCTATCGCCACTTCTACTGGACGACTCCCGATGCCACAGTGGCGAATGCGCCCGTCTCGGCGCTGATCGCTTCGCCCGAGCACAAGATCACCACGGCCTACATCCAGAGCCGCGAACAGCTTCCATGGAACGTGGTCATGAACTTCGGAATCCGCTGGGACCGTCAGCAGATCATCGACGCGTCGGGCACGACGCAGATCGACATGAAAAAGGATTTCGCGCCGCGATTTGGATTCGTGTGGGACCCGAACGGAACGCACCACATGCGGGTGTTCGGCTCGGCGGGCCGTTTCTACGAAGAAATCCCGATGGACCTGGTGATCCGCTCCTTTTCCTACGAGCGGCAGCCGCGCATCATTAACTACAGTCCGACCAGCACCACTCCCGACGCCAACGCGGAGCGCGATTTGAAAACGCCGTCCGCGATCCTGGGCGGCTTCACCGAGCCGTCCGATCCGAACATCAAGAACCAGTACATGACTGAATACATCCTGGGCGGCGAACGCGAGCTGGCGCCGAATTTCTCGGTGGGAGTGAAAGGCATCTATCGCAGTTACGGCCGGGTGGTGGAGGACTTTCTCTGTTCCGACGACGGGACTTACTGCATCGGCAATCCGGGCCAGGGAATCATGAAGGAAATCTTCACGCTCGATTACTCGACCACCTATCCCGCCCCCAAGCCGAAGCGGACTTTCAAAGGACTGCAGTTCGACGCTACCCGGCGTTTCTCGAACAACTGGCAGTGGATGGCCTCCTATCTCTGGTCGAAGCTGGACGGCAATTACGACGGCGAGTACGCGCCCTTCACGAATGTCGGCGCCGATCCGAATATCTCGGCCGCCTACGACTACTACGACTTCTTCACCAACGGAAAAAATCTCAGCAAGATCACCAATCGCGGCCCGCTCTCGAATGACCGCCGCAATCAACTGAAATTCTCGGGCGTCTACTTCACGCCCTTCCAACTCTCAGTGGGATGGTCGGCGTACTGGCGCAGCGGAACGCCGCTGACGCGTTACGGATACTCCGACGCCTACGGCCGCTACGAATTTTTCCTGACCCAGCGCGGCGCGGAAGGACGCACGCCCAGCAACTACGATGCCGATGTCCACCTCGGCTATCCGATCGCACTGGGCAGGACCAAGGTCAACATCCTGCTCGACGTTTTCAATCTGCTCGACGCCCAAAGGCCTGTCCTTCTCGATGAACGATGGGGATTCACTGAGTCCGACAACGATTTAGCGACTCCGGCGCCGGGTCCCAACAACGAGCCGCGTTACCTCAAGCCGCTGCTGCGCACGCCGCCGCGGTCGACACGGCTCGGGGTGAGGCTAACATTCTGATGTGACTCGCAGGTCGCCGCGTTTGACCTATGTGCTGATCGGTCTTCTCCTCGGCCTCGGCGCGCCGGTGGGAGCGTTTGCGGTGCGACTGGTCGCGTTTGCATCCGTGCGTCAGGCGCCGATGGAGGACCTCCGTGCCAACACATTTTTCTATGTCTACCAACTAGTCGGCTCGTGCGGTGCCTTCGCGATCGCGGGGTTTTTTGCCGGAGGTCGCGCCGCACGTCTTGTGCGCGCGGAAGCTTTTTACCAGACGCTCTCCGAGCACGATCCGCTCACCGGTCTGTTCAACCATCGGGCCTTTCGCAATAAATACGCGCGCGCGGTCGATCGCGCGGCGCTGACCGGGCAGCCACTTTCACTCCTGCTGATTGACGTCGATCATCTCAAGAAGATCAACGATCGCTACGGACATGCGGCCGGGAACGAAGCGCTGGTTCACATCGCGAACGCCTTGCGCGTCGCTAAGCGCGAGGACGATGCCGCCGCGCGCTGGGGTGGCGACGAATTCGCGATTCTGCTCGCCGGCGGTGATTCGAGCGCGGCACGCCGGGTCGCCAACAACGTCCTGGCCCGCGTTCGCGCCGCAGCAGTGACTCTCGATTCGGGACAGCAATTGGGGGTGTCCGTGACCATCGGAGCCTCGACGGCAATGCGCGTCAAAGAAAATGACGATCTTTTCGCCTCCGCCGATCGCGCGCTCTACGACGGCAAGCACGCCGGCAGAGATTGCGCCTTCTTCGCCGAGTTACCGTGAAAAGAAAAAGAGCCGGACTGGCGTCCGGCTCCCTCGCCTAACATTTTGGAGAATTACGGAC
>DASPZU010000050.1:0-2046 GCA_035636095.1 Thermoanaerobaculia bacterium | reverse complement strand
TGACGCCATCGCGGACTATCTGGCGCGCAACAACGCCAACACGGGCGGCGCTTATCTCACCAGCCGAAATACCGACCGCATGATCGCGGAAGCGCGCTCGGCGATGGGCGACTTTTTGAATTGCGATGCGGATGAAATCGTGATCGGCGCGAACATGACCACGCTGACGTTCGCCATGAGCCGCGCGCTCGGGCGCGAACTTGCACCCGGCGACGAAATCGTGCTCACGCTGCTCGACCACGACGCGAACTTCTCGCCGTGGAAAGCGCTGGAAGAAAAAGGCGTGGTCATCCGCGCGGTGAAATTTAACGAAGACGATTGCACGCTCGACATGCAAGATCTTGCCGCGAAAATCGGTAAGCGCACGCGGCTCGTCGCCGTCGGGTATGCGTCGAATGCGGTAGGCACGATCAACGACGTCGCCGATGTGGTGCGGCTGGCGCGGCAAACAGGGGCTCTGAGTTACATCGATGCCGTCCATTACGCTCCACACGGGCCGATTGATGTGCGCGCGCTCGACTGCGATTTTCTGGTCTGCTCGACTTACAAATTTTTCGGTCCGCACATGGGAGTGCTCTACGGCAAGCGCGAGCACCTGAAGCGGCTGCGTTCCTATAAAGTCCGCCCCAACACGGACAACATTCCGAACTGCTGGGAATGGGGCACGCTGAACCATGAATGCATCGCGGGAATAAAAGCCTGCGTGGATTACTGGGAGGAGCTGGGCCGCCGAGTAGAGACGGGGCTTACCCCGTCTGAGACGCGGCAAGCCGCGTCTCTACAGAAAAGTCGTGTGAAGCCTGCGGTCACGACCCGGCGCGCTGCGATCCTGGCCGCGCACAAAGCGATTCATCAGCACGAGCGGGCGATGATGGAGACGATGATCGCAGGCTTGCTTGCAATTCCGGGATTAAGGCTCTACGGCATCAGCGATCCTCGGCGCTTCGAGAATCGTTGCGCGACGATCGCAGTCCGCATCGAAGGGCGCACGCCGCTGGAACTGGCAACGAAGCTCGGCGAGCGCGGCTTCTTCACATGGGACGGGAATTACTATGCGCTGAATGTTACCGAGCAACTGGACGTTGAGCGGCTGGGAGGACTTCTGCGCATCGGGCTGGTGCACTACAACACCATGGAGGAAGTGGAGAGGCTACTGGCGGCGCTGCGGGAGATTGTGGGGCTGAACTGACGAAAGCTGTCGGGCTTCGCCCGACTGGACAGCCGGGGGCGGCTGTCCCTACGCGAGATGTTTCTGGCGGAGTTCCTCTACCGACGTTCCCCTTCCTACCAGCGCCAGCTTTGCCACTCCTATGAATAGGCCGTGTTCGACTACTCCGGGCATGTCGCTCAGCGAGCGCGCCAGCGCTGGAGGATCGTCGATCTTTCCGAAGCTGCAATCGAGGATGTGATGGCCGTTGTCGGTCAAGAATGGCTGGCCGTCGGACTTCGTGCGGAGCTTTGTTGTCGCGCCGAGGGCGGCGATCTTTTTCTCGATGACGGGTCGCGCGAAGTCGATGACCTCGACCGGCAATGGAAATTTCCCCAGCACGGGAACGATCTTTGTCGAGTCCGCGACCACGACCATCTTCTTGGACGCGGACGCGACGATCTTCTCTCGCAGCAACGCGCCGCCTCCGCCTTTGATCAGGTTCAGGTTGGGATCGACTTCGTCGGCGCCGTCGATGGTGATGTCGATTTCCGGATGTTCGTCCAGCGTGGTCAGCGGAATGCCGACTGCGCGCGCCAGATCGGCGGTATGCACGGAAGTTGGAATTCCGATTATTTTCAGTCCCGCCTTCACGCGCTCGCCCAGAGCGACGACCGCGAAGTAGGCGGTTGAGCCCGTGCCTAATCCGACGATGTCGCCGTCACGCGCCAACTTCGCGGCGGCGCGGCCTGCCGTTTCTTTTTCTTTTTCTTTCGCCATGGGTCACCTGACAGAACTCACCTTATAGACACCCCCACCTGATCGACACTCCACCCGATCGGCGCTTGTCGTCAGACGATAGACGATCATTTGTTATATATCGCGATGTACGCGAGATA
>DASPZU010000049.1:0-30101 GCA_035636095.1 Thermoanaerobaculia bacterium | reverse complement strand
AAATGTGCTGATGCGTATTCGTGGCGGCCGCGTGAGCCTGAGCTACGAAGGCCATTGCGAACACGAGCGTGACGAAAGTTCTCGTCTTCATTGCGCACGCCCCTGCAAGTCCGTCACATGGACCGCTCGCGGTGTCGCGCCCGCCACAAGATTCGGATCGGTATAACCCCACGGCGTTATGCCGACACGACTGAGCGCGTCGTCCATGTAAAACCGCAATGTCATGATGTGGTTCGCGTAAACGATGCGACCGTGATCCGGGGCGAAGCTTGCGCCGCCCTGAAAGTACGATGCATCGATCGGCGGTAGGGTTCCCGATGCCGCGCGGATCGTGTTAATAGCTGCGAGAACCTCGTTCAACGGGTCGCTTGCGATGGCAGTACCCGTGCCGACACTAGCGAAGGTCATCATGGTCGCGAGGTCTCGATTACTCGGATCGGAAGGTGTCCCGTCACCGGCCACCGCGCGCACCTGATAAACATAAGTCGTATTCGCGGCGACACCGTTGTCCAGATAGGCTGTCGCCGAGCACACGTTCTGAGTCGGGCAAATGATCGGCGATGGTAGCCATGCGTTGTTCGACAGCCGTTGAAGTTCGTAATGATCCGCGCCGCTGCTTGAACTCCAGCTTACTGAGACCGACGTGCCTGCCTTCGTCGCAACGAGGCCCGCAGGCGGATCAGGTTTCACCGTGACGGTGACTGTCGCGCTATCTTTTGAGCCGCACGCATTCGACACCCGCACCCAGTAAGACGTCGTCTGTGTAGGGAAAACCGTAATGCTGGGGGACACTGCTGTCTGAAATGGCGTCGTAGCCGAGCCCTGAAACCAGAAATATGTAAACGGCGCAGTGCCTCCTGCCGTCGCCGACAATGAAGCCGAGCCGCCATAGAGAATCTGATTCGACGGAGTGACTGTGATCGAGGGCGACAACGGCGGCGTGCAAGCGGTGTAGGGGCTGAATGCGATCGATCGCGGGCGGGCAAGTGCATTCAGATCGGGTTCATAGGTGTCTTTTATGCCGTCGGCGGTCCCGCCATTTTTGGCGTGCGTAACGACGTTGACCGTTCCGCTGGGCGCATAGGTGATTGCCGTCGCGAATCCTGGAATTGTGTAGAGGGCTCCGTTTCTATATGCCGGTTGTACGTCGCCCCAGGTCGGCTGTCCACAGCCTGGATCTGCGTCGCATGTTGGATACGTGATCTTGGAGAGTAGGTCGAGATCGTTGTACGTATACGATAGAGACAGGGACATGTTCGTCCACGGCATATCGATGATTTGAGTATTCTTGTCGGTGAGCCGGCCGGCGACGTCCTTGTAGCTGAATGTCTCGGTCACCTTCGTCGTACCGCTTGAAATGTTGTTGTAGTTGTAGCGAGTCGCCGTGTCGAGCTTTCCCCGCTTCAGGTTGTTTGGAGAGGTCGAATAGTCATTGTCTTCTGCGAAGTGAAAGGCCTTCGAGTCGCGAAAGGTCGCCGAGGTCGGATCGTGCCGTGACTTAACGGTCGTTAATCGCTCGGCAGAGTCATAGAAGTAGTTCAGATCGAAGATGTCGTTCGTGGGCAGTCTTCGCGTGCCTACGTGACCGCGCGCATCGTAGCTTCCATAAGTCGTCGTGCCGGTTTCAGGATGGGTTTCGCTGAGAAGAAAGCCACGCTGGTCGTATGCGAACAATCGCGTCTGCGTTGTCAGGCCGGAAGACGAGACGTCGACGCGAGCGAGCCTGTTCGCGACATCGT
Source organism: Thermoanaerobaculia bacterium (assembly GCA_035636095.1). Lineage (GTDB taxonomy): Bacteria > Acidobacteriota > Thermoanaerobaculia > Gp7-AA8 > Gp7-AA8 > Gp7-AA10. The sequence goes on along the minus strand of DASPZU010000049.1, from coordinate 28,362 downwards.
AGGTGTATGTTGCCGTGCTGTTCTGATCGGGTTCGATGACTTCGAAAAGCCGGCCGTGAATGTCGTAGTGTTCGGTCGTTGTGGCGTCGGTTTCGACCGGAGTGGAAAGACTCGTGCGAACTCCGACAGTACGAGTGATTTCACGAGCTCCCTTGAAGCTATTCGTCATTTGTTTCGCGTCGGCTTTGAGCACTGTGCTTGCTCTGCCAAACGGATCGAACCCGCAGAATACTGTCGCGTTGGCAGGCGACGGACTCGATGAGCTGCAGTTGATCGAAGACGGATAACCGATCGTCCCGGTTTGCCATTCGGATACGGACGTGACCCATCCCATCCCGTTGTACGAAGTGCGGCGCGAGCTGATGCAATCTGCCGGGCAGTTGTCGTTGTAGGGCATCAGCCGTTTCTCGAGAGACTTGCGCCCCAGGAAGTCAAATTCCACCTCGTAACGTGCCGTGCCCGCGGTCGACGAGATTTGTTCCGCTTTGACCTTTGCCGGTGTTGGCTGAGTCGCGTTTGTCGCGTTTGTATATGAATACGCAATCGTCGTCATCCCCGGCCTTTCTTGAGAAGTCAGCCGGCGAGATGTGTCATAGGCATATGTGGTCTGCACACCGGCAGTATCGCGAGAACGAAAAGCCAGGCCAGTGTTTCCGTCGATGTCGGCGTCGAATATCTTGAAGCTCATGGCAATACCGCCGGAGTAATACTGACTTGTTTTCTTGACGCCGTAGCCGTAGGTATTCCGAAGGTCGTACGTCGCGGTACCTGGGTTATCGACAATGCCGCAGAGGGTCGTTCCCTGATTCGAAAGCGGCGTGGCATCCCCTCCGAAAAACTGCTCCGTTGTAACGTTTCCCAGAGCACCGCCGTTGATTGACGAATCTGTTGAAGAAGAATAAGAGGCTACCAAATCACCGCATGGCGGCGAAGTTGTCGTCTGGTCGCAAGGAGCTGACGCTGCCAGGATTCGAGTTCCTCGAAGAAATCCGTTCGCAGGCGTAAAACAGAATTGCTGCGTCGCCGAGAGACCGCTCTCCGTGACCGTTCGCCGAGGAAACAGATCGAGCACCCATGGCGTGGTTGTGAGGGGAATTTGGAATGTCGTCGCGTTATTTGCGCCATTCTCCGGCGCATATGTGCCGGTCGTAACTACTGAGGCGTCGTTGTTGATTGCGGTGTCGCGTGTGTTGTACGGCACAGTCGTCGCCCGTGAACCGCCCGTCCCGGTGAAGGTGCCGCTTTGAGTGGTCGTTCGATAATGGCCGACCCCATCAAAATCCGTCGAGTCGGAGTCGATAGCATTGTCGGTGTCATCATTGAAGACGGTCCGAGTGGCGACAAGACGGCGATTCGCGTCAAACTGCGTCGATGGAGCCCCAAACTGTACGAAGTCTCGTTCGTAGCGAAGGTAGGACGTTCGTTTCGGGCTGCCAGTAGAACACTGGCCCGAACAGATCTGCGTGGAAAGATACTTTCCATTGTTGGCGGCGACCTTGTGTGTAAGCGGGAGGCCATATTCCAATCGCGTAAATCCGCTGTCCGGTGGCAGAGTTGTCAACGGCCACACGGAAAAGTAGTGAATCGTCTGATCGCCAGACGGCGCTGTGACCAGATTTTGAAGTTCTTCGGACGGAAGAGGACCAAACGTGATTTGATGCGGTGCACACTGCCACTGCGTACTGGGCTCGTTGCTCGGTCTCGGCGTATAGGTCCAAGTCGCATCACCGGCGACCTGGTCGTGAAGGGTGCGTGTCATGACTCCCGAGCTGACATTCACCGGATCACAGCCACGTGCCGGCAACTGATACTCCTGGTAGGTCCACCTCACTTCACCAACCGTTGGAAGCGTCAGTTTCGTGATCTCGCCCGCGAGACAGATATCTCCGTTGGGTATGCCGTTGTTTGTGTCGTAGAGAGCGCTGTAGTCCATCGCATAGGACGTTCCGTCGGGAAGCGTGACCGACACAAGGACGGGAACGCGAACGAAGGTCGAGTCAGGAGCTGCGAAATCAATCTCGGAGCAAAAGCCACGAGGAATCCACTTCACCGCGTAATTAAATGCATAATGCGCGATCGTTGAAGGGGCGACCTGTCCGTCGACGCCGTGAAAGGCCGGTACGTCGACGGAGTCCACTACAGTCTGATAGTTAGCCTGAATTTCCGAAAAGTTCGGATCGTCCGAGAGTGTGCGAAGATGAACAGTTGTGACTCTGTTGTACTGATCCGTGAGTTGCCACTGGCTAGCGCTGTAGCTAACGTCAACATGGTTTCCGAATCGATCACGAAGCTGGTGGACACGCCAGCGTCTGCCCGATAGCGTGTCGTACGGCTCGAACTCATGGACCAGACCATTTGGAAACTCGAGAAGGCAGTTCACGGCGCTTGGCGTAATGCAATCGGTATTGCTCGATACCGACGGCGTCAGACGAAGGTAAGTGTTGTCTCTACTGTATAGCGAGCTTGTAACAGCGTCGGTGTCATGAAGCGTTCCGAAGAAGTCGTGAACACTTCCGTCAAAGCCCGCGTATCTCCAGCCCTGTACTGTATTTGCAGAATTGTCAAAGCTCTGTTGAGGATCGAGGAGTTGGCCTAACGAAAGCATCCAGCCCAGCCCCACGTTCGGAAGCGTTAGCGGCTTTTTTCGATAATAGGGTGTCGGATCATCCGGAAGAAGCGGGAAAACGACCTCTGTTTCCCATACTTTGCTGTTATAGCTTAGCGTCAGACCGTAAGACAGACGATCGCTGACCGGGCGATCGCCGCCAATCGGGATCGACAGCGAGAGATTTCCGTTGAAAATGTTGATCTGGTCGATGTTGCCGAACTGGTACATCTTATCCGCCGAAATACCGCGGTCAAGGTTGGGGTGTTGCGCGAGCGCCGGGAATGCAACGGTGCAGATCGCAATCACGATGCGAATTCGGCGCGCGATGTTCATCATAGACATGGCCACGCCTTTCTATCGCGTTAACGCACTGCCAACGTAGTACTGCAGTGTGTGAGGATCGACAATGATCAGAAGGTCGGCCGGTGTCAGGTGGTCGGGACCTCTGGTCGATTTGTCGAGCGATTTGAACGAGCTTATCGTCGCGTGGAGCGGGCCTCCTCCCTTGTTCGTATCCTTGGGGCCGCCCTTCGAAAGAGAGTCCACCCACACACCAGTGCCAGGACGGATGACCGCGACCTCAACATAGTCCCGTACGATGGCGAGCCGCTCTATGCCCATCGCGTCTGGAAGCGCGTGTGGCGCAACGAGAGTGGCGAGACGTGGGAAGCGTGAAGGGGTCGCGACTGCGTACTCACCAGTCCGGACGTTCACAGCAAACCATACCGATCGCCTCGGGAGAGGTTCTTGAAGCTGGACCTCGGCGGCGCCAGACCGATCCGCCGTGATTAGTTCTTCACGCCTTACGACAGCGTTGTAGTAGCCGGCCGGCTCGTTGGCGACGCTGAAAAGGAGCAGGGACGTCCCAGGAGTGGCACCGTCAATTCTGACTGTGGCCGTTGAGAGCGAGATCGACAATTGCGAAGGAGCGGCAACACTCGTCGTCGCGACCAATGAATTGAGAAGAAGAGGGAGCAATAATTTGCGCATCTGCAAGCCCTCTTATTGCAATGAAAGCAGAACCAGAATCTCGCCAAAGCCATGATCGAGCGGCTCCAGCGCCTTGCCTAGAATCGTCCCCGGTTGATGAAAATGCCGGCCATTGACTTCCATCGGCTCGGATTTCATCGCCATGCCTGACTTGTCGCTTGTGACCAGGAGGTCGCCAATATGAATCGTCGATTGTGTAGCGTCGACGCGGACGCGCACCCGACCGGTCGTTGCGATCTTGGTTTTCCCGATTCCACCCTCGCCAAGCAGAATCCCAGGTTGAGCAGACACGACTCCGGCCACTTTTGTGTCATAGGGCTCGTGACAGCTAATCACTCGGTTTGTTTGGCCGGTTTGAAGAACAACCACAGTCCCAGGTAATAGCTCTTCATCGGATGGAACCCATTCAGCGACGTCCTGGTAGTTAGCCTGAATGTTTCCGCCGGTGACAGTGCCGCTGAAATGCGCGTTGCCCGCAACGTCGAGTTTGTATGCCTGGTTTGGGGCTACAGTTCCAATGCCGACATTTCCGGCGTTATCGATCACCATCCGAGGTTGGACATTGCCGAAACCGGTTCCAAACGCAAGGCCGGTCGCAGCGGGCCCAAATGTGTAGCCTCGAATATCTCCCACCTCTTGAGGACCGGCGTTGTACTTGAAAACCAACCGTCCGCCGCTTCCGACCGTTGTACCAAGGTAGGCGGACTCGAGCGTAAGGATGCGTTGACCGCCTGCGCTTGGAGCGGTTTGATCAAACACGTCGAGGGTTGATCCCGGAGCCGAGGTCCCGATGCCGACGCTGCCATCATTTCGTACAACTAGAAGATTGTTAAGCCCGCTGTCCTGTGCGGCGAACGAATAATCCGCGCTCGTTTGCGATGCCCCGCTCACCCGCAAACGAACCGCGGCGGAGGGTGCGGTGCCGATGCCGACATTCCCAGCTGGGTCGATCCGCATACGTTCGGCAAAGCTGCTGCCGTTGTTTGTTGCAAATATCAAATTGGATGGAACACCACTCCCGGCAATGATCCCTCCCGGCACTGATGTGTCGTATCCGAGAAGCACGCCGCGATCTCCCGAAGCTGGTGCTATTCGTGCGTTGTATTTCGCGGTGCCGTACAACGCAACACCATCCTTCCCGATGAAGAACGGGGTACCGGCAGCCGGTGTGTATCCGATCGCCACGTTTCCATAGGTGTAGACGTCCGGGTTCAAGTTGTTTAGCCATTGTGCGTGAACGTCTAACGCAAAAAGAGCTATGAGAACGACGACGAGATAGCGCAGGTAAGACAAAATCGGACGGGTGCGCATGATTCCTCCTTGTGGGTGCATCGCCGCGAATCAAAAGTTGTCTAAGGAGGAGTGACCGAGGCGGGCAAACTGCTACCCCATCTCGAAAGAAAGTCTATTGATGAGCTCGCCTACTCGTCGATCGCAGCGTGCGCGAAGGCGCCGATCACGGCCGGCTTGATCTTCCAGATCTCGCGCGCGTATTCCGTAATCGTGCGGTCGGAGGAGAACTTGCCCATGCGCGCGATGTTGAGCAGGGCCTTGCGGTTCCAGGTCGCGCGGTCCTTGTACTCGATGTCGACCTGCTGCTGGGTCTCGACGTACGAATCAAAATCGGCGAGGTGCACGTACTCGTCGCGCGAGCTGAGGAGCTTCGCGACGATGGGACGGAAGATGTCTTTGTCGCCGCGCGAGAAATGGCCCGAGGCGATCGAGTCGACCACGCGGTTCGACCGCGGATGGTAACCGTCGGCGAGCAGTTGCACGACCTCGTCGGCCTTCAGACCGAAGATGAAGATGTTCTCGGCGCCGACTTCGTCGCGAATCTCGATGTTGGCGCCGTCGAGCGTGCCGATCGTCAGCGCGCCGTTGAGAGCCAGCTTCATGTTGCCGGTCCCCGACGCCTCCTTCCCCGCCGTCGAGATCTGCTCGCTCAACTCCGCGGCCGGCATGATGGCCTCGGCCAGCGTGACGCGATAGTCGGGCAGGAAGACCACCCGTAGCCAGTCGCGCGTGCGCGGATCGGCGTTGATCACCTCGCCGACCGAATGGATCAACTTGATGATCAATTTGGCGGCGAAATAGCCGGGAGCGGCTTTCCCCGCGAAGAAGAACGTCCGCGCCTGAATCGGCGTCGCGCCATCCTCGACGATCGCCCAGTATCGGTGGATCACGTGCAGGATGTTGAGAAGCTGCCGCTTGTATTCGTGAATGCGCTTGACCTGCACGTCGAACAGCGATTCGGGATCAACCACGATACCGGTGAGGTCCCTGGTCAGTTTCGCGAGCGCGAGTTTGTTGCGGCTCTTGACAGCATCGAGCCGGTCTAACAGGCCGCTATCGTCGGCGAAGAGCTCGAGGCGCTTCAGTTCGCGCAGATCGCGCACCCAGCGATCGCCGATCGCCTTGGTGATCAACGACGCGAGCGGACGATTGGCGTGCAGCAGCCATCGCCGCGGCGTCACGCCGTTTGTCTTGTTGTTAAAGCGCTCCGGCCACAGTTTGTAGAGATCGGGCGCGAGAGTTTTCCTGACCAGCTCCGAATGCAGTTCCGCGACGCCGTTGACGGAGTGGCTGCCGGCCATGGCCAGGCTGGCCATGCGCACGCGGCCGTCCTCGAAGAGCGAGACGCGATGCTGCATGGCCATGTCGCCGGGGAAGCGTCGCTCGACTTCCGCAATCACGCGGCGATTGATCTCGTGGATGATCTGCACATGCCGCGGCAGCATGCGCTCGAGCATTTCGACCGGCCATCGCTCCAGCGCTTCCGGAAGGAGGGTGTGGTTCGTGAACGCGCACGTCTGCACTGTCAGCGCCCATGCGGCCTCCCACGGCAGCGCATGCTCGTCGATGAATGTGCGCATCAGCTCCGCAACGGTGAGCGCAGGATGCGTGTCGTTCAAATGAATGGCGACCTTCGATGCGAAGTCGTCGAAGCCGTCGTGGCCCTCGCGGTAGCGCTTGAAGATGTCGCGCACGGCGCACGCGACCAGGAAGTATTCCTGCAGCAGACGCAGCTCGCGTCCCGACGCGACCATGTCGGATGGATACAAAATCTTCGAGATCGCTTCGGTGCTGATCTTGTGCTGCACAGCCGAAATGTAGTCGCCGGCGTTGAAGATACCGATGTCGAATTCCGCCGATGAGCGCGCCGAGAAAAGCCGCAGCACGTTCACCGTTTTTCCCCCGTAACCGACGATGGGCATGTCGTGCGGTACGCCGATGATGACCTTCGGATCGACCCACTTTGTGTCGGCGAGACTTCCGTACAGCGGCACGGAGACGATTTCGTCAGGCCGCTCGATCAGCCACGGCGATCCGCCTTCCAGCCAGTGATCGGGCTTCTCGTGCTGAAAGCCGCTCAAGAATGCCTGCTTGAAGAGTCCGAACTCGTAGTTGATGCCGTAGCCGAATCCGGGATAGTCGAGCGTGGCCAGCGAATCGAGAAAGCACGCCGCCAGGCGTCCGAGTCCGCCGTTGCCTAAGGCAGCATCGGACTCGAGGGCTTCGAGCTCTTCGAGATCGGCGCCCAGCTCGCCCATGATCGCTTTGGTGTCGTCGTAGAGGCCGAGGTTCGCGAGATTGTTGCCGAGGGTGCGGCCCATGAGGAATTCCATGGAGAGGTAGTAGAGCCGCTTGGCATCCTGCTCGACGTAGCGTCGCTCGCTCTCGCGCATGGCGTCGAGGGCCGGGCGGCGGACAGCGACCGAGAGCGCCTCGAGCTTTTCGCGCGGCGAAGCCTCGTTCCACAGTTTGCCGCGCGCGAAGCGGAGGAAGGAATCGATCCCCTCCCGCAGGTGGACAAACCCGCGCGCCACGCCCGCTTCCGATGTCGATGGAGGCCGCACCTTTGTGTCGATAAGTTTATCCTGAGCGAGGGTGGGTCTATGGGTGGGAGCGAAGGATCTCCGGTGGAGCAGCTGAGCTCGTTCCTACTCAACACATCAAGCCGAATTCAGTTTTTTTTCACTCCGAGAGCGATGTGGGTCGGGCTTTAGCCCGACCGCACGGGCTGAAGCCCGTCCCACATTTCTAGGCCGCGAGCACGCCGTTCTGCTGCGCGACGTCGACGATCGCCGCGACGGCGCGATCGAGATGCTCGCGGGTGTGGGCAGCGCTGATCTGGCAGCGGAGGCGCGCCTGACCCTGCGGAACGACCGGATATCCGAATCCCGAGACGTAGACGCCGCGATCGAGCAGTTGCGCCGACATGGCGATGGCCTTGGCGGTGTCGCCGATGATGATGGGCACGATGGGATGGACCCCTTCGCGGACACGAATATTCTTAGATGTTAATTGTTTACGAAAATACGTTGTGTTTTCGCGGAGGCGCGCCACGATGCTGCTGTCCTGCTCGAGCAGATCGAAGGCCGCCAGCGATCCCATCACCACCGCGGGGGGGAGGCTGTTGGAGAACAGATACGGCCGCGATTTCTGACGGAGGTATTCGACGAGGGTTTTCGGGCCGGTCGTGAAGCCGCCATGCGAGCCGCCCAGCGCCTTGCCGAGCGTCGAGGTGTAGGCGTCGATCTTTCCGAAGACGCCCAGCTCTTCCCCCGTGCCGCGTCCTGTCTTTCCGATCACGCCGGTGGCGTGCGAATCGTCGACCACGAAAAATGCGCCGTACTGTTGGCATAGCCCGATCTCTTCGGGCAGGGGCGCGAGCGAGCCCTCCATCGAGAAGACGCCGTCGGTGACGACGACTTTGTTCCGCGCGTCTTTGGTGGCCTCCAGCGCGCGGCGGAGATCGTTCATGTCGCGATTCTTGAATCGCTCTTTTTTCGCCTTCGACAATCGGACGCCGTCGATGATCGAGGCGTGATTCAGCTCATCGGAGATGATGGCGTCCTGCTCGAGCGCGATGGTCTGGAACAATCCTTCATTGGCGTTCCAGCACGAGCCGTAGAGGATGGTGTCCTCGGTGCCGAAAAATTTCGAGATGCGCTGCTCGAGCCGGTGATGGATCGTCTGCGTGCCGCAGATGAACCGCACCGACGCCAGCCCGTATCCGAAATCGCGCTCCGCTTTCTCGGCCGCCTCGATGATGGCGGGGTGATCGGCAAGGCCGAGGTAGTTGTTGGAAGTCAGCATGATGACTTCGCCTTTCCCCTCGACCTCCACCACCGGACCTTGCGGAGACTTCATCTCGAGCTCGCGCTTCAGCGTGCCGGCGCGGCGCATCTCTTCAATTTCGGCAGAAAGTGTGGTCAGCAGCGACATCGCGTGAAAGGGATGAGGGATGAGGGCTGAGGGATGAAGTGAGTGGACGGTTCAGCCCTCATCCCTCCGCCCTCATCCCTCGTTGTCGTATTTGAGGTCCCGCCGAAAACAGCTCTGGGCATCGAGATCGAACACCACGCACGAATCGATCGGACGCGAGTAGACATGCAGGCTGACGGCGCGCTCGTTCCACTCCGTCAGATTCTTGATGCGATGGATGGTCTGCTTCTTGTCGACGGTGTTGAGCGGACCGCCGGGCACGCACAGCTCGGTGCCAAGCTGCTGCATCTCGATGCGCGTCGCCCCGGCCAGACAGTCCATGCCGACGACCTGCTGATTCTCGGGGCGATTGCAGTCGATCTTGCGGAAGTTTTCGACCAGCAGCTTCCCTTCGATCATCGTCATCCAGCCCAGCTGTCCGTTGTGCGTGTGCAGCGGCGTGATGGAGCCGACCGGCCAGCAGATCAACATGCATTCCAGCATGTCGTTGCGGAAGATCTTGTTGCGCGTGTGCCGATCGGGAAGCCAAAGTTTGTAGCGCTCCAGATCTTTCGACCGAATCTCGTACCCCACCAGATAGTCGTACATCTTCTGCTTGGTGATGACGCCGGCAGCCATCTCGCGGAGACCGTCGATGAACTTCTCAACCGGAACCGGAGTCGGAGCTGCGACTGCAGTGGCTTGCTTCGGCATTTCCATGGCGTTTGTATTGTAGACTGTCGCGCACTCCCGAGACATTCAACGAAAAAGGAGCCTTTATGAAGCGGATGATTCTGCTCGTTTCGCTGCTCGCCTCTGCTGGCTTCGCAGCAGACATGCCAAAACCGGATCTGTTCCTGATTCATGAAGAGATCGTCAAGCCGGGCGCGGTCATGGCCTACGAGGCCGCCAGCAAGGACTTCATTGCGGCCCTCGCCGAAAAGAAGCTGATGTCATCTGCTCTGAATTGGAATGCGTACATGCGGGACGACTTCCATTACTACTACATCTTCTCGATTGCGAATCTGGCGGCGCTCGACAGCTCGCAAATCGAATGGGATAAGGCAAAGGCGGCCATCGGCGCCGACCGCTGGGCCGCGCTGGAGCGACGTGGGGCGGATGCCACCGTCTCCTACAACGAATTCGTCACCATGCGCCGGCCTGACCTCTCCTACGTTCCAGCGAATCCGAGACTCAAAGCGGAAGAACAGAAATTCGTGCGCCTCGACTTTTACTACCTCGTACCTGGAAAACAGGCCGAGGCCGAGGCCATCGCGAAGGATTACATCGCGCTGTTCAAGGCGAAGAACATCACCGAGCCGTTTACGATCTACATGGATGTGACCGGAAATGACCTGCCACTGCTGGTGGCAGGGATTCCGGCAAAAAGTGCGTCTGACCAGTCGGCCGCCGAGGAGCGCGTGAACTCAATCCTTGGTTCGGACGTGCTGCCGCTGCAGGCGCGCGCCATGGCGATCACGCGCCGATTCGATCGTCGAACGGTGGTATACCGTCCCGATCTTTCGCGCATGGTCACTGCCGCGCTGAAGTGAGTGTGTTAGGCTCCGCCGTCTTTTTATGGCCCCAGAGAAGCAGAATCTCGCGGTCATCGGTGTGCAGTGGGGCGACGAAGGCAAAGGGAAGATCGTCGACCTGCTGTGCGAGTCGTTCGATGTGGTGGCCCGCTATCAGGGCGGCCACAACGCCGGCCACACCGTTCGTTTCGGCGACAAACACTATTCGCTGCGGCTGATCCCGTCAGGCATCCTCCATCCCGGCAAGCTCTGTCTTTTGGGCAACGGCATGGTGATCGATCCGGCGGCGCTGCTCGAAGAGATCGAAAGCCTTCGCGGACTCGGCGTCCAGATCGACTCGAACCTCAAGATCAGCGACTCGGCGCACTGCATTCTTCCGTATCACAAGGCGCTCGATCTGGCGCGGGAGGAAGCGGCGGGGGCGGCCAAGATCGGGACGACCGGCCGCGGCATCGGACCGGCCTACGAAACGAAAGTCAGCCGCTATGGAATCCGTATCGCCGATCTGCGCGACCCTGAAGTGCTCCGCGAAAAGATTGACTTCGCGTGCGCCGAAAAAAATCCGGTGCTGCAGACGGTGTACGGCAAGGCGACCTTCGATCCGCGCAAACTCTTCAACGACTATACGCGTTACGGCGAAGTGCTCGCCGATCGCATTACCAACGGCCCCGTCCTCCTCGATGGTCTCATTCGCAATGGCAAGCGCGTGATGTTCGAGGGGGCGCAGGGAACGATGCTCGACATCGATCATGGTACGTACCCGTTCGTGACGTCCTCCAGCACCGTCGTCGGCGGCGTTTCCACAGGACTGGGCATCGCGCCGAAACACATCAACCGCGTGATGGGCGTGGTGAAGGCCTACACGACGCGGGTGGGCGGCGGGGCGTTCCCGACTGAGCTCAATGACCCGACCGGTGAGCATCTCCGAAAACGCGGCAACGAATTCGGCACAGTGACCGGCCGCCCGCGCCGCACGGGATGGCTCGATCTGGCGGTCCTCCGCACGTCAGTGATGCTGAACGGCGTCGATACTTTCGCGTTGACGAAGCTCGACGTTCTCGACGAATTCGAAGAGATCCCCGTCTGCACCAGCTATCACGTCCATGGCGACCGCTGGAGGACGTTCCCGGCCTTCGCCGTCGCGCATCACGACTACAAACCGGACTATCGCGTGATGAAAGGCTGGAAGCAGTCGACCGTCGGCATCACCGATTTCAACAAGCTCCCGCAGGCGGCCAAGGACTACGTCCGCTTCATCGAGGACGAGACCGGGTGCCCGATCAGCATCATCTCGACCGGGCCGCGGCGGGAAGAGACGATTCAGCGGTGAAACCGCCATCCTGAGGCGCACAGACGCCGAAGGATCTCGAGCTCCGCGATTTGAGATCCTTCCCCCGCTTCGCGGGGTCAGGATGACGAGCGCCAGCGTGTCGGCGATACTCCGAACGTCCGTTTGAAGAGCGCGCTGAAGGAGCCCAGGCTCTCGAAGCCGACCGCCAGGCAGATCGACGTCACATCGTCGTCGGTTCGCGTGAGAAGCTCGCGCGCGACCTCGAGTCTGCGCCGCTGCAGGAATTGCATCGGCGAGACGCCGAAGGCCGACTTGAACGTGCGCTGAAAATGAAAGGTCGAGATCGCGGCGACATTCGCGGCATCGGAGACGCTGACCGAATCGGCATAGCAGGAGTGGAGAAAATCGCGGGCGCGATACAGCCGGCGATACATTTCCTCCCGCGTCGAGGCGCGCAATCCGGGAAACGTCCAGGCCTCGCGTTCGGTGTCGCCCCGCAGCGCATGCAGCGCTTCGGCGAGATCGAAGAAGGAGTCTTCAACCGGAACGCTGCCGAAGCCGCGCATCGCCTGCGCGAAGCGTCCCGCCATGGGATAAAGCCGTTCGTAAAATTCGCCCGTGACGAATCCGGGCTGGAAAAACGGGCAAAAGGTCTCGGTGTTCGACGCGGCGTCGACCTCCATCGAGTACTGCTGTCCTTCATTCACGATGAGAAACGCATCGGGCGTGACGCGATAGCGACCTTGCGGCGTCTCGTACCACGCCTCTCCGCGACGAACCCACTTGATCGACAAGGTAGTCTTGTAATCGGAAACGGTGTAGTCGCGCGGACGGGCGTTGAGCAATGCCGAACAATGCGGCAGATCCGCCCACCGCGGATTGATGGCGAAGCGGTAGGTCACTTGCGTGCAAAAAGTTTATAGAAGAGCGCGGTGCCGAGTCCCCAGACGCCGTTGACGGTCAACCCGATGACCGCCATCTTCGGCGTGTGCGGGATGGGCTGGTGCTTGAGAGGTGCGACCACGAACGCTGCCACCAACGTGGGCGCGATCGCGCCGAAGACGATCGCCCAAATCCAGTAAGCCGCGCCGCGGAAGCGATCGATGATGGGAATCATGATGATCCCCCACACTCCGCCCCAGAATGAAAGCGAAATGACGGACGGCACTCCGAATGGCCTGGTGGGCTGCGTCGACCACGCTGCGTGCGGTGCGATGCCCGCGAGATGCAGAAGCTCGAGCGCGATTTGGTGAAAGATGATGGTGGCAAGAAAACCGGCGATGAAGGCCAGGAGGATTTTTCGCATCATAAAAGCACCTGCCTGAAGTAGTTGATCGTGCGTTGCAAACCTACTTCCAACGGCACTTTCGGCTCCCAGCCCAGGAGCTTTTTGGCTTTGGTGATGTCGGGGCGGCGGATCTTCGGGTCGTCTTCAGGAAGGGGACGAAATTCGATCGGTGCTTTCGTGCCGGTCAGGCGCTTGATCTCCTTGGCGAATTGCAACACCGTCATCTCGGACGGATTGCCGATGTTGACGGGCGTGGTCTCGTCCGACATGAGCAATTTGTAGATGCCTTCGACGAGGTCGGAAACGTAGCAGAATGAGCGCGTCTGCGAACCATCGCCGAAAACCGTCAGCGGCTCATTGCGGAGGGCCTGCGAAATGAAGGCCGGCACGACACGACCGTCGTTGACGCGCATGCGCTCGCCGTAGGTGTTGAAGATCCTGACGATGCGAGTGTCGACGCGGTGGAACCGGTGATAGGCCATGGTCATCGCTTCGGCGAACCGCTTCGCTTCGTCATAAACGCCGCGCGGACCGACGGGATTGACGTTGCCCCAGTAGTCTTCCTTCTGCGGATGCACCAGCGGATCCCCATAGACCTCGGATGTCGACGCGAGGAGATATCGCGCTTTCTTGTCCTTGGCCAGTCCGAGCGTCTTGTGCGTACCGAGCGAGCCGACCTTGAGGGTCTGGATCGGCTTTTCGAGATAGTCGATGGGACTCGCCGGCGAGGCGAAGTGCAGGACGTAGTCGAGCGCACCTTCGCAATGGACGAAATTCGTGACGTCGTATTTCACGAACGTGAATCCGTTGCGCCCGAAGAGATGCTGGATGTTGGCAGTGTTGCCGGTGATCAGGTTGTCCATGCAGATCACTTCGTGACCGCGATCGAGAAAGAGCTCGCACAGATGCGATCCGAGGAAGCCCGCCCCACCCGTGATCAAGGCACGCGACATCAGGGCTTGTCCCCGCGGCCGACGGAAACGTAGGTGAAGCCTTCGCTCTTCATGCGGTGCGGATCGTAGACATTGCGGAGATCGATGATGACGGGCTGCTTGAGCAGCGTGCGAATGCGCTCCAGCTTCAAAGCGCGGAACTCGTTCCACTCCGTCGCGATCACCAGAGCGTCGGCGCCTTCGGCGGTCTCGTAGGCATCGCGGCAGAATTTCACGTTGCTGAAAATGCGGGCGGCGTTGTCCATGGCCTGCGGATCGTAGGCGCGAATGGTCGCCCCCTCTTTCTGCAGGCCCGCGATCAGCGGAATGGTCGGCGAGTCGCGCATGTCGTCGGTCTCGGGCTTGAACGCCAGTCCGAGAATGGAGATTGTTTTGCCCCTCACCGACCCGCAAAGCGCCTTGATCACTTTTCCTACCATGCGCTGCTTGATGTTGTCGTTGACTCGCAGGACCGCTTCGATGATCTCGAATTCGTAGCCGAACTGGCGCGCGATGTCCGCCACTGCCGAGGTGTCCTTGGGGAAACAGGAGCCGCCGAAGCCGGGGCCGGCCTGAAGAAATTTGGAGCCGATGCGCGAATCGAGACCCATCCCGCGCGCGACATCCTGGACATCGCCGCCGAGGAGCTCGCACAACACCGCGATCTCGTTGATGAACGAGATTTTCGTGGCCAGGAAACCGTTGGCGGCGTATTTGATCAGCTCCGCCGACTCCACGTTGGTGACGACGAACGGAATCTCGAGCGAATGCAGCGGCGCGTAAATTTCTTTCATCAGCGAAATCGATTCGCGATCGGATGTGCCGATGACCATCCGATCGGGCCTCATGAAGTCTTCGATGGCGGAGCCTTCGCGCAGAAACTCGGGGTTGGAGGCCACCGAGGCGCGGAATCCATTGCCGGCTTCGCCGAGAATTCTCTCGATCATACGGCCGGTACCGATCGGCACCGTCGACTTCGTAATCACCAGCTTGGGACCGTTCATGTGTTTCGCGATGGTCCGCGCGACCTCTTCGACATACTGCAAGTCGGCAGAGCCGTCCGGCTTGGGCGGAGTTCCGACCGCAATGAAAATCGCGCGGCTCGATTGAATCGCTTCAGGAAGATCGGTGCTGAACTGCAAGCGTCCTTCGCTGACGTTGCGGCTGACGATCTTGTCGAGGCCCGGCTCGTAGATCGGGATCTTCCCCAGTTTCAGCGCCTCGATCTTTTTGGCGTCGATGTCGACGCAGATGACGTCGTTGCCGAAGTCGGCCAGGCCCGCGCCGGTGACCAGGCCGACGTAGCCCGTCCCAATGACTGCGATGTTCAAGGCAGAAATCCTAACATTGGTTTTCGGTTGTCTGTTGTCGGTTGTCGGACCTCAGGACAACTGACAACCGAGAACCGACAACCATTAGGGCTTCGGCGGCGGGCTGGTGCTGGTCGTCTGCGTGTTGCCGTTCGAGCTCAGAGGAACACTGGCGGGTGTGACGGGCGGCGGAGACATCTTCTGCTGCGTTTCAACGCGCTTCTCGATGCCGCGTTCCTGCCGATTGCGGATCAGCCACCGCAGCAGCTTGGATTCGTTGATGCCGATGAGGATATCGTTGATCGATTCGTAGACCGATGGGTCGCTGATGATGCGTCCCGCGGTTCCCTGCCCGTTGTTGAGCTTCGTGACTGCTTCGTTGAGCTGATGCACCAGACGGGTGAATTCGTTGAGCGCCTGGTCGCCGTACTGTTTGTCATTGAGAAGGCGCGGAACCAGTCCCTGTCCGCTCTTCATGGCCGTGCTGAATTCCGCGAGGTTCGTAGAAGTGACTCGAAGGTTTTCCACCAGCTCGATGACCTTTTTCTTCCCATCCGGATCCGTCAACAGCGCCGGAATCGTGCCCTGCCCGGTCTCGAAGCTCTTTTGCAGATTCGCCGTGACAGACTGCAGCGACGCGGCTGACGAGGCCAGCGAGCCCGTCAACTGATCGGCGTACTTGTCGTCGTACACCAACCGGCCCACCAGACCCTTGCCGCTTTCGACATGGGACAGGATGGCATTGGTCTTGTTGAGCGTGGCCAGGAACGTGTCGGTGATTCGCTGCTTCGTTTCGGGCTGACTGGTCAACTCGCCCAGCAGTCCTTCGCCGCGGTCGACGCGGGAGAGGATGTTCTTCAGCGAGTAGGAGATCTGCACGAAGTTGTCGACCAGGTCCTCACCTGAAGAGATGAGCTGATCGACGTTCGTTTGTCGCGCGGCCGGAATTTGAGAGCCCGGCTCGAGCGGATCGAAGCGTGGATTGCCCGGGCTGATGTCGATGTAGCTGTCGCCGGCGAGCAATCCGAGTTTTTTCATGCGCGCGCGGGAGTCGGTGCGGATGCGATCGGCGTACTTGCGATCGACCATCAAGGTGATGTCGACATCCTTCTGCTTCGGATCGGGGGGGAGGTAAATGTCCTTGACCACCCCCACCGTCACGCCGGAAATCTTGACCGGATTGCCTTCAGCGAGTCCGGCCACGGTGTCGAGGCGCACTTTGTATTCGTTCTTGCGCGAGAAGATCTTCTGCTGCGATCCGATGAAGAACAGGAACACCATCAACACAACGGCCGCGGCCGTCACCAGGGCGCCGACGCGGATAGTGCTCTCTTTCTGTTTGGTGACCATCTGTAACTTACGAACCCTCGTGTGGTCTACGACATTTCAGTCCTGAGTCCTGAATGCTGAGTCCTGAGCCACCACCCACTCAGGACTCAGGACCCAGGACTCAGGACTCGGTGGGTTGGGCGGCGGATACCATACTCGCTTTAAAGAAATCACGCAGGCCGGGATGCTCGGCGTTGCGGGCCTCTTCCATCGGGCCGACCCACTCGAAAACGCCGTGATTCAAGAAGGCGATCCGGTCGCCGACCGAAAAGGCCGATTGGATGTCGTGCGTGACGACCACCGACGTCACGTTGAGCTTCGACTGGAGGTCAATGATCAGCTCGTTGATCTTCTGGGCCGTGATCGGATCGAGACCGGTGGTGGGCTCGTCGTAAAGGATCATTTTGGGATCGAGCACGATCGAGCGCGCCAGGCCGACGCGCTTCTTCATGCCGCCCGAAAGATCGACCGGCATCAAATGCGCGGTGCCGGGCAGATTGACCAGCTCGAGTTTCTCGCGCACGGCGCGCTGGATCTCCTCCTCACTCATCTCGGTGTGCTCGCGCAGAGGAAAGGCGACGTTCTCGAAAACCGTCATGGAGTCGAAAAGCGCGCCGCTCTGGAAGAGCATCCCGAATTTCTTTCGCACCCGATACAGCTCCTCCTCCGGCAGATCGGTGATGTCCTCTTCCTCGACGATGATTCTTCCGGAGTCGGGAAGCTCGAGACCGAGCATGTGCCGCAGCGTGACCGATTTTCCAGAGCCCGATCCGCCCAGGATGACCATCACTTCCCCGCGATTGACGGTCATGTTCGCGCCGCGCAACACCTGCTTCGGTCCGTACGCCTTGTAGACGTCGTGGAATTCCACGAACGGCTCGCGCGTCGAGCGCCGCCGATCGGAAATGCCGCGAGGTTCGCCGCGCCGGTCTGTGGTCAGGTCGGTCATCAGAAAGCGAGCAGGAACAGCTTGGTGAGGAAAAAGTCCATGATCAAAACCGTAATGGCGGCCATGACGACGGTTTGGGTCGTGGCGCGGCCCACGCCGTCGGCGCCGCCGGTGGTGCGGAGGCCGTTGTAGCAGGAGATCAAGCCGACGGCGAATCCGAAGAACACCGTCTTGCCGATGCCCGAGGCCAGGTCGTTGTATTTCACAGTATCGATCACGCTGCGCATGTAGAAGTTCGCCGTCAGGTGAAGGTTCGCGACCGCGATGATCAAGCCACCGAAGATGCCGACTGCATTCGAGACGACGGTCAGGACCGGGAACATGATGGTGCTCGCCAATACCCTGGGGACGACGAGTTTCCTGACCGGACTGGTGGCAAGCGCGCGCAAGGCGTCAATCTGCTCGGTGACTTTCATCGTTCCGAGCTCGGCGGCGATGCCCGCTCCGGCCCGCCCCCCCACCATGAACGACATGATGACCGGCGCGAGCTCGCGCACCAGCGAAAGCGACACGACCTTGCCGATGAAAAGCTTCACGCCGAATTGCTCGAGCGAATACGCGGTCTGCAGCGCCAGGACCATTCCGATGAACAGGGACGTGATCGCGACAATGGAAAGCGAGCGAACGCCGATCTGCTCGAATTGCGCGATCAGCAGATTGGTTTCCAGCGATCCGCGAAGAATCTCGCGCACGGTCTGGATTCCGAGGTCGGTGATCCCGCCGGCATAGAGGAGGGCACGCTCGCCGCGGTCTTTGGCGCGCTGAAAAAGATTCGGAATCGACGGGACTTCAACGGGGGTCTCGGCAATGGTGCTCATTGTCCGTTCCCGAAAAGGATGCGGAGCAGCCGCCGGATTCCCTTATCGCGCTCTTTTTTGTCATCGCGCCGCTGACCCGGCGTCGTGGAAGGCTGCTCGCCCGGGAAATTGTCGTTGTCGCGCCACAACGGACTCGGCTCGCCGCTGCCGGCGTGAAGCGGACAGAGCTGCGTCGGCTCAGTGCCGGCCACGAAGATCTCGCCGTGCGTTTGCGGGCAATAGGGCGTCGCAAGGAAGCCTGATTCGGGATCGATTTCGCGAGAAATCACATCATCGGGACGTTTCCAGTCGACGTCCGGGACCATTCCGACGATGCGATTCATGTGCGTGGTCCAGATCGGCACGCAGGCATCGCCGCCGGCGAGCCGCACGCTGTGTCCGTCATCGAACCCGATCCACACCAGGCTCAGAATCCGGGGCGAGTAGCCGATGAACCAGGCGTCGCGATAGTTGCTGGTGGTCCCGGTCTTGCCGGCGAACTTGCGCTCAAATCCCAGCGAGCGCGCGCGCGCGGCGGTGCCGTAGCTGAACACGTCCTGGAGGATGTCATCCATCACGTAACAGACGCTGGCGGGGGCGACGCGCTTCATTTTCACTTCGCGGCTTTCGAGAAGTTTTCCCTGGCGCGTCGAAACGGCCAGGATCGAGATCGGCTCGGCTTTCACGCCGAGATTGGCGAAGGCGGAGTAGGCGTAGGCGATTTCGAGCGGCGTGACCTCGAATGCGCCGAGAGACACTGACGGATATGGCTCCAGTCGGCTCTCGATTCCGATCGCCGACGCTTCCTTGATCACGTTTCCGACGCCGGCGTCGATGGCCGCGCGAACCGCAGGAATGTTGTAGGAGTGCGCCAGCGCCTCGCGAACGCTGACGTGTCCGTGAAAGCGGAGATCGTAGTTCTGCGGCTGCCACACGGCATTGCCGGTGCGCACGGTGATCGGCGAATCATCGAGAACCGTGGCGGCGCTCAGCGCCTGCTGGCCACGAGCGGGATCCATGGCGGTGACGTAAACGAACGGCTTGAACAGCGAGCCGGGCTGACGGCGGGCCTGGATGGCGCGATTGAATTGCGTCTTCGAGTAATTCCTTCCGCCCACCAGCGCCTTCACGTATCCCGTTCCAGGCTGAATGGTGAGGATCACGCCCTCGAGCGGCGTCGGCGATTTCCTCAGATAGGGATAGCGTTTGTCGAGATCGACGATCCCGCTCTCCAGCGCCTGCTCGGCGGAGCGTTGCATGATCGTGTCGAGCGTCGTGAAAATCCGCAGACCTTCGGTCTTGAGCTGCGTCTCGGGATACGTCTCGCGCAATTGCTTGAGCACGAGATCGACGAAGAAGGGCGCGCTGCGCGACGTTTTCGGGAATCGTGCTGTCGTCAGCGGAGACGCCACTGCCCTCTCATATTCGGCCTGCTCGATCCTTCCCTGATCGAGCATGAGCTTCAGCACGAGATCGCGCCGCGACTTTGCCCGATCGGGATATTTCAACGGCGACAGCACGTTGGGCGACTTGATCATCCCGGCCAGAGTCGCCGCTTCCGGCAACGTCAAATACGTGACGTGTTTGCCGAAGTAGACCTGCGACGCCTGCTCCACGCCCGCGATCTGCACGGCACCGTTCTGGCCGAGATAGATCTCGTTGAGGTAGGCCTCGAGGATTTCGTTCTTGCGATAGCGCAGCTCGAGCAGGATCGCCATCAGCGCCTCGGTGCCCTTGCGGCGCCAGGTGCGCTCAGGATTGAGGAAGAGATTCTTCACCAGCTGCTGGGTGAGCGTCGAACCGCCGTGCGTCAGCGCTTTTTGCCGTATATCGGTGATCAGCGCGCCGACTGTTCCGCGGATCGAGATTCCTTCGTGGTGGTAGAAGTTCTTGTCTTCGGTGGCGATGATGGCGTCGGCAACCGACTTCGGAACGGAGCTCAGCGAGACCGGGACGCGGTCCTCCATCTCGTTGTTGTAGATCGACGTGATGAGCTCCGGCTCGATGCGAATGCCGCGCAGGGTGACGCCGTCGTCGAGGCGCTTGACCGAGCGCACGGTCGGGCCGTCGAAATCGATGATGACCGGCAAGGCGCGGAACTCGATGTCGGGATACTCGAAATTTTGAAGGTAGATCTCGAGATCGCCGCCAACGTATCGGTATTCGCCCGGATTGGAAACGCGCATCCGAACTTCGTGATAGCCGACGTGATTGAGCTTCGGCTCGAGAAGCGCGCGAGGATAATTCACGCCCGGAACGATGGGCGTGGCGTCGGAGTAAATGCGGCTGGGAAGATCCCAACGCCGGCTGGACTCGAACTTCTTTGTGATGACGGCGTAGGTGTAGCCCACGTATCCGATCACCGCGACGAAGACCACCATCACCGTGAAGGCGATGCCGGCCGAGTGGCGCCACAGGAAGTCTTTGATGCGGGATCGCTTTGCCATCCGAGCTCAGGCAACTAGAACAACTCAATTGTCGCGCGAATGCCTAGCGAACGACAGTACCGCGCTCGATCACAATGGTCTCGAAAACCGCCTGTTGCAGCTCAGCCGGGTCATGGGAGACGTACAGCATGGGCACACTGAGCTCGTCGCGCACGCGGATCAGAAACTCGATCACCCGGGCATGCAGCGGGCGATCGAGGCCCGCCAGAGGCTCGTCTAGGAGAAGAAGCCGCGGCGATGTGACCAGGGCGCGTGCGAGAGCGACGCGCTTGGCCTCGCCGCCTGACAGCGCGCCCACGCCGCGACGCATCAGCGGCGCGATTTCGAGCACTTCCACGACGCGCTGAATGAAGGTCTCGGCTTGATGGTCGCGGACACCGAATCGAATGTTTCGCTCGACCGTCATGTGCGGAAAGAGCGATTCGCCCTGGGGCACGTATCCGACCGCCCGCTTGCGTGCCGGAACTTCGTTGACGACGACGTCATCGATCACGATGCGGCCGCCTCGCGGCTGTCGAATGCCCGCGATCAGCTCGAGAATCGTGGTCTTGCCGGAGCCGGATGGTCCAAAGATTCCGGTGGCAGGCGTCTTCGTTTCGAACGTGACGTCGAGCTCGAAATGCGCGAGCGGCAACCGGACGTGATCAAGCGCGAGCATGGGGTCGCCGGCGTACGACTGCTTCGTTGATCCACAAGGCCGCGAAGGCAATGATCACCGAAACCACCAGCAGCCTGTAGGCCTCGGCATCCTTTCCAAGCTCAATGCGATTGAAAATCGCCAGCGAGATCGTGGTCGTGCGTCCGGGAATGTTACCGGCTACAACGATGGTCGCGCCGAATTCGCCGATCGCGCGCACCAGCGCCAGCACGGTTCCGGCCACGATGCCGCGCAAGGCCAGCGGCAGCGTGATGGCGAAGAAGACGCGGGGCTCGGAGGCTCCCAGGGTGCGCGCGACGTGCTCGTAGCGGACGTTGACCTCCTCGAGGGCGACGCGCGCGGATCGCACAAAGAGCGGCATCGACATCACGATCATCGCGATCACGACCGCGCGCCAGGTGAAGACGATGTCGAAAAAGCCATCGAAGGGTCCTCTTCTCCCAAACAATTTCAGCAGGATCAACCCTGTCGCGACAGGTGGCATCACCAACGGCAGCGCCACCATCGTCTCGACGATCGATTTGCCGGGCCACTCCAGCCGCGCCAGCGCCCACGAGATCGCAAGTCCGATCGGAACGACGATGGCGGTGCTGATCAGCGCGGACTGCAGCGTGAACAGAACGATGGCGCTGTCCGACGTCTCGATCACGGCAAAAGAAAACCAAATTTCTTGAACGTTTCGCGGGCAGATGGGCGCTGCAGGTAGTCGAGGAATCGCTGCGCGGCCGCCTTGTCGCGTGAATCCGCGACCACCGCAGCGGGATACGAAATCTTCGGCCCCTCGGCAACCGGCACTTCAAACGCGACCTTCACTGACGGCGAGATCAGAGCGTCGGTCTTGTATACGATTCCGGCTTCAACGTTGCCCGATTCGACAGCCGCCAGCGCCGAACGGACGTTGTCGGTCGGGATGATCTTGTAAGTGATGCGGTCCCAGACCCTCAGCTTGCGGAGGTACTCCTTGGCATAAATTCCGGCCGGCACAGTCTGTGGCTCCGCGACCGCGACATTGCGAATGGCCGGATCGGCGAGATCTTTTGCCGACTTGATCTTCAACGGACTGTCGCTGGGAACCACGATCACCAGCGTGTTCGACAGGATGCTGCGCCGGCTTCTGTTGACGATGAAGCCGCGCTGCTGGAGCTGATCCATTCTGAGCTCGTCAGCGGAGATGAAGACGTCGGCCGGCGCCCCCTCCATGATCTGCCGCGCCAGAAGGCTCGACGCGCCCAGATTGAACAGCACCGTGTCGCCGGTTTGCTTTTGATAATTGCCGCCGATTTCACGCAGCGCGTCGGTGAGGCTGGCGGCAGCCGACACGTGCAGGATTGCGGCGAGGAAAAAAGCGGCGCCCATCAGAATGCCGTCTACAGCCGCGCCAGGAATTTTTTCTGATCGTTCGGGGCGTGCATGAAATCGAGCTGCAGTTTCACATCATGTTGCTTGAAGTAGTAGTTCATGCCCAGCGTCGACTCGCGATTCGAATCGAGCGTCTCGTAGCGCCCGACCACTTGCAGCTTGTCCGGCACAACGTAATACGCCGCCTGGCCATAGCGGCCGCTGGAACGGGTGGCCACGCCGCCGCGCGGATCAAAATTCTCTCGCAGCGATTCGCCCCACAGCTCGAGGCGACCGATCTCGATCTGGCTGTCGATTCCGAACGCTCTGCGCCGCCCGGTGAACGTCGCGTTTGCATCGACAGTCCGGAATGCGTCCGCGCCGACCGACCAGCGTGCGGTAGTGTCGCGCAGGCGTCCGCTGAACGGAACGATCGAGAAACGGCCGGCGGTCATGAAGCGATCGTTGTCGTTGAAGTTGGAATTCGTTCCGTTGCCATTGAACATTCCGATCGCGTAGTTGATCCGGTCGACCCACCATTGCCCGCCGACCTGCGCTCCGATCTGACGTCCCGGCGTCAGGCGGTCGCTGACCTGCGATCGTTCAATGGTGTACTGGCGCGGATCAGGAGCCAGCTGCTCGAACCCGAATGGCGTCTTGAACTGGCCGAGCCGGATGTTGGCGGAGTCGAATCGATTCCAATTCAAATACGCATCGGTGAGCTGCGCGCGAAGGCCGGAGGTGTCGGCGAGACTGCCGGCCAGCTCGAGCTCGGCGCGGAAGTTGAACTCTTCGACAAAACGGCCGCCGATGTTCACGCGCGCACGCCGGAGAAAGAGGCGGGAGTTCGAGCTGCTGAATCGCGAGTCGCCGCGATCTCCGGTTTCACCCTGCACCTGGATCAGGCCGCCGATCTGCATGTTCTCGGCGGCGCCGTTCGTCCTGACATCCACCTGCCGCGCCACGACCTCCAGGCCGAGGTCGCGGCGGAGCTGCTCGTTCTCGGCTTTCAGCGCGACGACTTCGTCCTCGAGCTTCTTGAGGCGGTCTTCGATCGTGTCGGCGCGCAGGGAGGAAGCGAGAGCGAGAAGGATCAGGATCCGGCGCACGCCTCAAGCAGAGCACAGGCCGATATCTACGGTCAAGTATATCGGCCTTTGGAGTGCGGTGCCTTGGCACCGCTTTTACGGTCGCAGCTTGCGCCGGAGCTCACGGAAGTCGGATGCCGACGCGCGCTCGCTCTGTTTCGACATGCGGCGGTAGAGACGCAGCACCGCCTTGCCCGCGGGCGTTAGCGTCGCCCCGCCGCGTTTCGAACCTCCGCGGACGGCCTCCACCAGCGGCTCGCGGAAACGCGCGTTCATGATGCGGATGAGGCTCCACGCTCGCATGTACGACATGCCCAGCTCCGCGGCCGCGTCGCGGATCGATCCGCTGCGCGCCAGCGCTTCCAGAAGATCGGCTTTGCCGGGACCGAGGATGATGGTCTGGTTGTCGTCGAGGATGCGAAGCCGCGCGAGAAGCCGGTACTTCACATGCTTGACATGGCGTTCAGGAACTCGGCGTTGGTCCGCGTCTTCTCGAGTTTCTCGACCAGCAGCTCCATCGACTCGACCGTCGACAGCGGCGAGAAGACTTTGCGCAGCACCCAGATGCGATTGAGCTCGTTGCGCTCCAGCAGCAGCTCTTCCTTTCGCGTGCCCGACTTGTTGATGTCGAGCGCCGGAAAGACGCGCTTCTCCATCAGCTTGCGGTCGAGGTGCACTTCCATGTTGCCGGTGCCCTTGAACTCTTCGAAGATCACGTCGTCCATGCGCGAGCCGGTGTCGATCAGCGCCGTGGCGATGATGGTCAGCGAGCCGCCCTCCTCGACGTTGCGCGCCGATCCGAAGAAACGCTTCGGCCGCTGCAAGGCGTTGGAGTCGACGCCCCCTGACAGCACCTTGCCCGACGGCGGAACGACGGTGTTGTAGGCGCGAGCCAGACGCGTGATGGAGTCGAGCAGGATCACCACGTCGCGCCTGTGCTCGACCAGGCGCTTGGCCTTCTCGATGACCATTTCCGCGACCTGCACGTGACGCGATGCCGGTTCGTCGAACGTCGACGAGATGACTTCGGCCTTCACCGAGCGCTGCATGTCGGTGACTTCTTCGGGCCGCTCGTCGATGAGCAGCACGATCAGTGTGATCTCGGGATGATTGGCGGTGACGGCGTTGGCGATCGCCTGCAGCAGCATGGTCTTGCCGGTCTTGGGCGCCGCCACGATGAGTCCGCGCTGCCCCTTGCCGACCGGCGCGATCAGATCGAGGACGCGCGACGACATGTTGGTCTGCGTCTCGAGCTTGACGCGCTTGTCCGGATACAACGGCGTGAGGTTGTCGAACAGGGTCTTCTCGCGAGCGATGTCGGGATGCTCGAAGTTGACCGCCTCGACCTTGATCAACGCGAAGTAGCGCTCCCCTTCCTTGGGCGGACGCACCTGGCCCGAGACTGTGTCGCCGGTGCGCAGATCGAATCGCCGAATTTGTGAAGGAGAAACATATATATCATCTGGTCCTGGTAAATAGTTATATTCCGGGGCGCGCAGGAATCCGAATCCGTCGGGCAGGCACTCCAGCACGCCCTCCGAGAAGATGAGACCGCTCTTTTCGGTCTGCGCCTGCAGGATCGAAAAGATCAGATCCTGCTTTCGCATGCCGGTCGCGTTTTCGACGCCGAGGTCCTTGGCGAGCTTGGAGAGATCGGGGAGCTTCATCTCCTTCAGCACGCGGATGTCGATCGTCTCGGCAGCCTGGGTCTGCTCGGGACGGCGCGGCGGGCGCTGCTCCTCCGTGACTGGCGCCGGCGGCGCCTCGACCGGGGTGGCTTCGACTACGGCGACTTCCGCCGCTTCGCCCTCGCCATCCGGCTTCGCTTCCGCGACCGGTTCTTCCGCTGCCTTTTCGGCTTTGGCCTTTCGCGGCTTGCGCGCGGGCTTTTCGGCCTTCTCCTCCGGTGGAGTCTCTACCGCTGCAGCTGCCGCTTCGTTTTCGAATTCTGTTTCGCTCATTTCAACCTCGTGACGATTTCACGTCGTACTTCTTCAATTCCTTTTTTTGACACTACCGAGCACGGGATCAGGGCGGTCGGATCGACGCCCAGGTCGCGTGCGATGGAAGTCTTGTTTTTTGCGAGTGCACTGTTGGAAAGCTTGTCGGACTTCGTCAGCACGATGCGCTCGTCGATGCCGGCACCGACCGTCCAGTCGTGCATCAGCGTGTCCTGCTCGCTGGGAGTGCGGCGCACATCGAGGAGCAGAAACATCAGGCGGAGCATGTCCGCTTCCTGGAGGTAGGCATTCACCAGTTGACGCCAGGACGCCATGGTCGGTTTCGGAACTTTGGCGTAGCCGTAGCCGGGCAGGTCAACGATGTGAAACTTTTCGTTGACCAGATAAAAGTGAATGGCTTGTGTCTTACCGGGTGTCTGACTCACGCGTGCGACTGCTTTCCGTTTGAGGACGGCGTTGATCAGGCTCGACTTTCCGACGTTGGAGCGTCCTACCATTGCGAATTGCGGTCGTTGATCGGTTGGAAAATCAGCGGCCTGATACGCCGCCCTGAAAAACTCGACTGATCGGATTTCCAATTGATTTCACGCTTCGGCAAGCGAAGCAGAGGCGCTACTGAAGTTTTGCAGGTATCGCTAGTGATTCTGCTGATGCGGACGGCACTTGTCAAATCGGGTTGGGACGTTGGGCAGTTGGGATGTCCAACCCGCCCAACATCCTAACGTCCTAACATGCCAACTAGTGTGTTACGGGCGGCTCGTCGCCGATGACCTTTGGTTCGGTTAGTTTCGCTTTGGCAGCTAATGGAACAATCGTGCCATCGAGCGCCAGCGTTACCACTTCGTCCATCGACTCAACGAGATGGAACTCCATCTTCTCGCGCACGTCGGGCGGGATGTCCTCGAGATCGCGCTCGTTCTCGGCGGGCAGAATGATCTTGGTAATCCCGGCGCGGGTGGCGGCCAGGATCTTGTCCTTCACGCCGCCGACCGGCAGTACTTTGCCGCGCAGCGTGATCTCGCCGGTCATGGCGAAGTCGCGATGCACCGGAATCTTGGTGACCGCCGACAGCAGCGCGGTTGCCATGGTGATGCCTGCCGACGGTCCATCCTTGGGGATCGCTCCCTCCGGAACGTGAATGTGGATGTCGAGCGAGGAGTGGAAGTCGGGATCGAGTCCGAACAACTCTGCACGTGAGCGGACATACGACAACGCGGCCCGCGCCGATTCCTGCATGACGTCGCCCAGCTTGCCGGTCAGCGTCAGATTTCCTTTGCCGCGGGACAACGCGACTTCGGTCGACAGAATCTCGCCGCCGACTTCTGTCCACGCCAGACCGGTGGCCAGTCCGATTTCCGCCTTGTCGTGGATCTGCTGCGAGCGGAACTTCGGCTTGCCTAACAATTCCCGCACTTTTTTCCGCTCGACAGCCATTTCGAACGCGCCGTCTTGCTTCAAAACCTGACGCGCGATCTTGCGCAGCACCGAGCCGATCTCGCGCTCCAGGTTGCGCACGCCCGCTTCGCGCGTGTACGAGTCGATCAACTCTTCCAGCGCACTGCTGTCGAACGTGATCTTCGTCTGTTCCAGACCCTGCTCCGCAATCTGTTTCGGAACGAGGAACTGCCTTCCGATCGCGAGTTTCTCGAGGTGGGTGTAGCCGGAGAGCGAGATGATCTCCATGCGATCCTTGAGCGGCGCCGGAATGGTATGGGTCACGTTGGCGGTGGCGATGAACATCACCTTGGAGAGGTCGTACTCGACATCGAGGTAGTGATCGGTGAAGGTGTTGTTCTGCTCGGGATCGAGCACTTCCAGCAGCGCCGCCGACGGATCGCCGCGGAAATCCATCGACATCTTGTCGACTTCGTCGAGGAGGAAGACCGGGTTGATCGTGCCGGCCTTCTTCATCCGCTGAATGATCTGTCCCGGGAACGCGCCGATGTACGTTCTGCGATGTCCGCGGATTTCGGCCTCATCGCGCACTCCGCCTAACGAGAGGCGGACGAATTTACGGCCGGTGGCGCGCGCGATCGACTTCGCGAGGGAGGTCTTGCCGACGCCCGGAGGTCCGACGAAGCAGAGGATCGTGCCCTTCGGTCCCTTCACCAGCTGGCGAACGGCGAGAAACTCGAGGATGCGCTCTTTGATTTTTTCGAGACCGTAATGATCTTCGTTGAGGATCTTCTCGGCGGCATCGATGTCCTTGATTTCCTTGGAAGCTTTCTTCCAGGGAACCGAGACCAGCCACTCGATGTAGTTGCGCGAGACAGTTGCCTCGGCGGAGACACCGGGCATCGCTTCCAGGCGCTTCAGCTCCTGGATCGCTTTCTCCTTGGTGTCCTTCGGCATGCCCGCTTCTTCGATCTTCTGGCGGAGCTCCTCGATCTCGTCCGAGCGATCGTCTTTGCGGCCCAGCTCGTGGTGGATCGCCTTGATCTTCTCGTTGAGGTAGTACTCCTTCTGCGCGCGCTCCATCTGCTTTTTGACTTTGGAGTTGATGCGCTTGTCGATGTTGATCTTCTCGATCTCGATCTCGAGGAAATCCTGCAGCCGCTGCAGGCGCTCGTAGGGAGAGAAGGTCTCCAGGAGCTGCTGCTTCTCCTGCGTGGTGATCAGGATGTGGGAGGCCA
>DASPZU010000048.1:0-51073 GCA_035636095.1 Thermoanaerobaculia bacterium | reverse complement strand
AACGAAGTGCCGCGCGACGGTCTCGGCTCGCCGCTGCATCGCGAGCCGTTGCACAAAGACGCGGGCCTGGACGTGAAATGGACGCCCACCACCAACAACGCCCTCGACATGACGGTCAATCCCGACTTCTCGCAGGTCGAGTCCGACGTCGCGCAGATCACGGTCAATCAGCGCTTCGCAGTTTTCTTCCCGGAGAAGAGGCCGTTTTTTCTGGAGGGCTTCGATCTCTTCGACATGCCTCTGCAGGTCGTCTACACGCGCACGATCACCTCGCCGCGCTGGGGACTGCGCAGCACCGGCCGCGTCGCCGGCTCCGCGTACACGGTGCTGGTCACCGGCGATCGCGGCGGCGGGCTGACAATCATTCCCGGAGCGGTCGGATCATCCTTCGCGCTGCAGGATTTCAAATCGACCGACACGATCGGCCGGATTCGCCACGACCTGGGGCAGTCCTTCGTCGGCGCAGTGTTCACCGACCGTGAGATCCGCGGCGGCGGATACAACCGCGTCATCGGGCCCGATTTTCAGTGGCGACCGAATCAGAACGACGCTGTGACCGCCGAGTTTTTGTACAGCAGCACCGAGAATCCGAAACTACCGGGACTCTCGCCGGCCTGGAACGGTGCGCGATCGAGCTCGCATGCTTTCCATGCCGATTGGAACCATTCGCAGCGGAAATACGACTACGGCGCGGCCGTCAACGATCTCGGCGACGGCTTCCGCGCCGACCTCGGATTCCTCCCGCAGGTGGGCTATCGCGACGTCGGCGGATTCGTCGGACTTCGTTTTTACCCCGAGGGTCTTTTTCGCTTCGTCAGAACATCGTTTTTTGCGACCCAGCAATTCGACACTGACGGCAACACGATCTATCGCCGCACTTCGCCGGGAATCAATGTTCTGGGCGCCAAGAACCTCGGAGCGGGTGCGGTCGTGCATCTCAGCGAGCAGTATCGCGTCGGGAAGGCTTTACTCGACGAAAACTACCTCGATTGGTTTTTTCAGATCGATCCGTCGCGGCGTTTCACGCGCGTCGGATTCAACGGCTTCGCGGGACAGCGCATCGATTTCGCGAACGGCCGTGTCGGAAACGGCGCGACGCTGGCGCTGACGTCGACGGTCCGGCCCATCGACAAGCTGACACTGGATGCCAATCTCAATCGCGAATGGCTCGACATTCACGGCGGACGCTTGTACACCGCTTCGGTCGAGCGCTTGAAAGCGACCTACAGCTTCTCCGCGAAGTCGCTCCTGCGCATCATCGGACAATATGTGTCGACCGATCGCAATCCCGGGCTGTACACGTTTCGCATCGACGCGCACGACAGCGCGTTCCTCGGATCGATTCTCTACAGCTACAAGCTCAACTGGCAGACCGTGCTGTTCGTCGGCTACGGCGACGACCGCATCCTGACCGCGAACAACGATCTGGCGAAGCTCGATCGTTCGCTCTTCTTCAAAATCTCGTACGCGATCCAGAGGTGACTTCCGTCAACTGGACTCCGAATTGTGCACCGGCGTCATTGAAGGCGCGCATGACATCCGCCTCCATAGATTGGCGCTCGAAGCGAAAGTCATCTCCCTTGCGGCGCGCTGCTTCGTTCCTGACGACGGTCTCGAGCAGCGTGCGGACGGCCTGATCGATGTCGGGAATGTTCCGGAACGCTTTCACCGCGTCGAGAATGGAGTAACGCGCCTCCAGCTCGACGGCCACGTTCTCCTTGTCGGAGGAAACGAAGGTGCCCGAGAGCGTGACCGTCTTCGTGCGCGGGTAACGCGCGGCGACGGTGTCGATGAACGGAGCGACGAAGTTGAGGCCGGGCTTCATCGGTCCCTGGAGCTGCCCGAGGCGCGTTCGAATGTAGATGTGGTCGGGCGGAACGATCTTGATGGCTTGCGTTAGAACGACGATCGCGATGATCAGGATGATGATTAGCGGGACCACTGGTCGATTCTATACGCCGTCAGCTCGGCGCGGAGCGCTCGTCCAA
Source organism: Thermoanaerobaculia bacterium (assembly GCA_035636095.1). Lineage (GTDB taxonomy): Bacteria > Acidobacteriota > Thermoanaerobaculia > Gp7-AA8 > Gp7-AA8 > Gp7-AA10. The sequence continues at coordinate 49,085 of DASPZU010000048.1, read as the reverse complement.
AACGTGGATGCCCGCCGCGCGCGAGCCCTGGACGATCGAATCGATGACCGCTGCGACGTTATTTCTGGACGCGCGATCGACGACCAGAGGCGGTTTCCAGCGAAACTTTCCCTTCGCGAGCGTAACCACCAGGCCGAAACGGCCCCGCGCAATGAAGGGAAGGATCAACCCGCCCACAAAGATCGCGATTGGCCAGCCGTAGATTTTGCCGCCCGATCGCAAGTAGTCCGGGTTGAGCATGCCGATGCCCGTATAGAGCCCGACGATCACCATGCACATGCCGAGAACCGTGAGCGCGTGCGGCTTTAGGCGCCGAATCCGGATCTCGCGCACCTCGCTCAACGGGACGCGGCGAAAATAAAACGGATCCTGCATCGCAAACGCTTTTTTGGCGGGCAGGAAAATCGCTCGATTCGTAATGCCGAAAGCGAACGGCTCCGACTTTTCGGACGCCGCGTATTCGGCTTCCAGAATGATGTTTTCGCCCGTTTCGGGCTCAATGACGAACGGCATGCTAATGGCGCGTCGCGATCTGCCAGGTGTTACCCCACCTGTCTTCGATCATGCAGCGCCGGTCGCCGTACGGTGTATCGAGCGGCTCCTCGAGCGAGCGCGCACATGCTTGCATCGCGACGCGGTAGGTTGCCTCGGCATCGTCGACGTACACGTAGAGGAACGCCGCCATGGGTTTGCGAAAGGCGACGTCGCTGACCATGATGGCGGAGTCGATCGTCAACCAGGTCGGACGATCGCTCTGATAATCGCCGGTCGCACCGAACACTTTCTTGATGAACGCGACCAGTCCTTTTGCGTCGCTGAGGAAGATTCGCGGAACGATCGTCGGTGCCATCGCTATGCCACCGGCAGCAGATTGCCGTCCACGTCCAGATCGTGGATCGGATACCCGAGCGTGCCGAGAGGCTCGCGAATCTGCGAGGCGTTGCCGACGATCACGATCAGCGCGCGATCGGGGTCGATGTATTTGTTGGCCACGCGCGCAACGTCGGCGGCTGACACCGCGCCGATGTTCTCTCGGTAACGATCGAAGTAGTCGCGCGGCAGATCGTACAACTCCATGTCGAGAAGTCGCCCCGCGATATCGCTCGCGCTTTGCACCGTGGCCGGAAAGACCCCCGCCAGGTAGTTCTTGGTATCCTCGAGCTCGCGCTCTTCGATGTCGCCGGTCCGAATGCGCCGCAGCTCGTTGAGGACCTCGGTCACTGACTCGAGCGTTACCTCGTTTCGCACCGGTGCGCTCACCACAAACGGCCCGGCCTGACGGCGAAAGGCGAAAGCCGAACGCGCGCCGTAGGTGTATCCGTGCTGCTCGCGCAGATTGAGATTGATTCGCGAATTGAAAACGCCGCCGAGGAGGGCGTTCATCACGGTGAGCGGGAAGTAGTCCTCAGTGCTCCGCGCGACGCCGATGTGCCCGACTCGAATCTCCGATTGCACCGCGTTAGGCCGGTCGATGAGATAAACGCGCGATGCTTCGATCGCTTTCGGCGAGATGGACGGCCGGGGCGGCTCCGGCCCGCGTGTCCAATCCTCGAAAAGCCGCCTGACGCCCGCGATGGCGTTGCGCGCTTGGATGTCGCCCGCGATCACGATGGCGGTATTGTTAGGAATGAAATTTTCGTTGTAGAACCGTCTGACATCGGCAATCTTGAATCGCGTGACCGACTCCGGATTCCCCAGGACCGAATTGCCGTAGGTCCCACTGCCGTAGAGCAAATTGGAAAATCTTTTTCCGGCGATCGCCGACGGCTCTTCGCGCTGCTGCAGCAGTTCCATCAGCCGCTCGCTGCGGACGCGCTCCAGCGCCGACTCCGGCAGCATCGGGCGTCGCGCCACGTCGGCGAAGATGTCCATGCTCGGCGCGAAATTCCTGCTGAGGACGTCGATCGAGACGTACGAGGCATCCCAGTCGGTGCCGGTGACCAGCGATGCCCCGAGGAGGCCGAGGTCTTCGGCGAGTCGGATGGCGTCGCGGGCGCCCGCGCCTTCGTCGAGCAGCTCGGTCGTCATCGATGCCAGGCCGGCCAGCGCGGCGGTGTCGCGATCGGCGCCCGAACAGATCAGCGCCCGAACCGCCACCAGCGGCGCATTGTGATTCTCGGCCACCAGGATCTCCAGTCCGTTGCCGAGGGTCTCGCGGGTGACCTGCGGGAAGTGATAGGGACGCGGCGCTCCCGGTGGGGGGGCGGAGGCCCGAAAGTCGTCGCTCACGCCGCCTCCGGCGTGAAGATGCTGGTGACGCGATTCTCCGGAACGAGATAGGTTCGCGTGACATTCACGAGGTCATCCACCTTCGCGGCGCGATAGGGATCGAGCCACGTGCTGACCATGGTCGGATCTTCGAAGAAGGTCGTGAACATTCCGATCAGATCGGCGCGCGCGTCGTAATTCTCGAGCTGATGGGCATGATCAACCTCGGCACGATTTTGCGCGCGCGTCAGCTCGTCGTTCGTGATTCCCTTCACGACAATCCGCTCGATCTCCTGATCGATGGCCCCCTCGATCTCTTCCACCGGCACGCCCGCGTTGGCCGTCGCCTGCAGCAGCATCATCCCCGTCGCCTCGGTCGGTAGCACATACGCCGCCACATCGGTGGCTATCTTCTTGTCGTAGACGAGCGCCTTTTCGAGGCGGCTCGCTTTGTCTGATGTCAGCACGGTGGAAAGGAGGTCGCCGAAGACCCAATCGCGATCGCCCATGTGAGGCAGGTGATACAGGCGGTAGAGACGGGGAAGCGGCACGCGCGATGGGTAGGTCTCGCGCCGCTCGCTGCGAGTCTCTTTGCGGATGTGGTCGAACAGTGGAAACGATTTTCCAGGCGCGATGTCGCCGAAGTATTTTTCGACCAGCCCCTTGGCCTCGGCGGCTGCGAAATCTCCGACCAGCGTCAGCACGCAGTTGTTGGGGCGGTACCAGGTCGCAAAGAAATCGCGAATGTCGTCGAGCGAGGCGGCGCCGAGGTCTTCCATGGAGCCGATGGTGGGCCAGTGGTAGGGGTAGTCGGGATCGAAGGCCAGATGGAGCAGTCGCTCGAAGGCCGTGCCGTATGGAACGTTGTCGTAGCGCTGCCGCCGCTCCTCTTTCACTACTTCGCGCTGAATGTCGAGCTTCTCCTGCGTCAGGGCAGGAAGAAAAAATCCCAGGCGATCGGATTCCAGCCACAGGCCGAGCGCTAAATATTGTGATGGTAATGTTTCAAAGTAATTTGTACGATCAAAAAACGTCGTCCCGTTGAGGACGCCGCCGACCGACTGCACGTATCGGAAGTGTTCATTGTTGCCGACGTGCAGCGAGCCGGAGAACAACATGTGCTCGAACAGATGCGCGAAACCGGTGCGGCCGGCCCGCTCATTTTTCGATCCGACGTGGTACCAGAGATTGACGGCAACCAGAGGCGCGGAGTGGTCCTCATTGAGGACGACCTGGAGACCGTTGGCGAGCGTGTAGCTTTCGAGAGAGAGCATGGGCTGCGCGTTGTATCACAGGGATGAGGGCTGAGGGATGAGGGCGGATCGCGAAAATTCATCCCTCATCCCTCCGCCCTCATCCCTTATCCTTGCGCGGCATGGATCAGCTTCCCTGGCGACACATCGCCGTCGAGGGTCCGATCGGAGTCGGGAAGACGTCGCTGGTCACGCTTCTCGCCAAGCGATTCAAAGGAACAAAGATCCTCGAGGACGTCGACAACCCCTTCCTCGATGACTTCTACAAAGACAAGCGCGGCGCCGCCTTTCGCTGTCAACTGTTCTTCCTGCTCTCGCGGTACGACCAGCAGCGCGGAATCGCCCAGGGCGATCTGTTTACCGAGCTGATTCTCGCGGACTACACCTTCCCGAAGGACAAGATCTTCGCGTATCTGACGCTCGACGATTCGGAACTGATGATTTACAACCGTCTGTACGAGCTGCTCAGGGAGACCGTCCCCAAGCCCGACCTGGTCATCTACCTGCAGGCCGGAATTGATACACTACTCAGGCGCATTAAAAAGCGCGGGCGAGCCTACGAAAAATCGATCTCGCCTCAGTATTTGCAGGAGCTCAGCGAGGCGTATTCGCATTACTTTTACAGGTACGACGAAACGCCATTGCTGGTTGTGAATACCAACGAGATCGACTTCGTGGAGAAGCCGGGGCATTTCGATCAGCTGGTTGGGCAGATTCGAAATGCGCAAAAGGGAACGCAGTACTACGTACCGCTTGGATCCTGAAGTCAGCGGACCGAGACGGAAAACGCAGTGCTGAGTCCTGAGTGCTGAGTCCTGAGTGAAAGAAACTTCTCAGGACTCGGGACTCAGGACTCAGGACTTGCTGATCCTCCTCGGTCCTCGAGGAGGGGCAATGGATCAGAAACCCGTAACCGTCCCCGCCATCAAGGCGATGAAGCGCGTGCAGCGCATCGGCATGCTCACGGCTTACGACTACCCGACCGCGAAAATCGCCGACGCCGCCGGCACCGACATCATCCTGGTGGGCGATTCGTTGGGGATGGTCGTTCTCGGATATCCCGACACGCTCAGCGTCACGGTCGCGGAGATGGTGCATCACACTCGCGCCGTCGCGCGAGGCACGCAGCGCGCGCTGGTGGTCGGCGACATGCCCTATCTGTCGTACCACGTCTCGATCGAGGAGTCGGTTCGCAATGCCGGTGAATTCATCCGCGCCGGAGCGCGCGCCGTAAAGATCGAAGGGGGCAAGCCGGCGCGCATCAAGGCTGTCGAAGCGATCCTCGACGCCGAGATCCCGGTGATGGGTCACATCGGGCTGACCCCGCAATCGGTCAACGTTGTCGGTGGCTTCAAATTGCAAGGCAAGAACGCGCACGATGCGAAGCGTCTCATCGATGAGGCGGTGGCGCTGGATCAGGCCGGATGTTTCTCGCTCGTGCTGGAGTGCGTTCCCGAAGAGCTGGCCGCGTTGATCACGGAGCGCATCTCGATTCCGACCATCGGCATCGGCGCCGGTCCGTCGTGCGACGGTCAAGTCCTGGTCTTCCACGATCTCCTCGGCCTCTACGACGGGCACACCCCGAAGTTCGTACGCCGTTATGCCAACGCCGGCGAGGAGATGCGCAGCGCGATCGCGCGCTATCTCGACGACGTGCGCAGCGGCCGCTTCCCCGACGGCGCCAAGGAATCGTTCCACATGGCCAGCACCGAGGAGCTGAAGAAACTCTACGGAGACTCGGTGGTCGTGCCGATGCCGAAAGTGAATTGAGGTTGCCGGTGGCCGGTTGCCGGTGATCACTGCTCGCTCAATCGAAGAAACGCGCACCGCGATTCGCAGCGCCCGCGTGGCCGGAGGGACGATCGGCTTCGTTCCTACGATGGGCTTCCTGCATGAAGGTCATCTCTCGCTGATTCGCGTCGCGCGGGAGGATGGCGCCGACTTCATCGTCGTCTCGATCTTCGTGAATCCGCTGCAATTCGGCCCCAACGAAGACTTTGAAAAGTATCCGCGCGACGAAAAGCGCGATCGCAAAGCGCTGAAAGCGGAAGGCGTCGATTTGCTCTTCCTTCCGCCGGTCGAAGCGATGGTTCCGCCGGGCGCAACCACCAGGGTGATGGTCAACGAAGTCGCCGATCCGCTGGAGGGAGATCGACGCCCGGGCCACTTCGCCGGCGTCGCGACGGTGGTGATGAAGTTGTTCAACATCGTGCAACCCGATGTCGCGGTTTTCGGCCGCAAGGACGCGCAGCAATGCGCGGTGATCGATCAGATGGTCCGCGATCTCGACATTCCGGTGCGGCTCGTTTTCGGGGAAACCATCCGCGAACACGACGGCCTGGCTCTCTCATCGCGCAACAGCTATCTGTCGCCGGAGCAGCGCGCGCTCGCGCCGGCGCTGCATCGCGCCTTGCGGGCCGGCGCAGACGCGATCAGCCACGGCATCCACGACATCGCGGCCATCGAGAAGTTGATGCGCAGGATGGCGGCCGAAACGCCGGGCGTCGAAGTCGATTACCTGGCGGTCGTCGATCCGCTCACCTTCCGCCCGCCCGCCGATTTTCGCCACGACGTGCTGGTGGTCGGCGCGGTGCGCATTGGAAAAACGCGATTGATCGATAACATCTGCATTCGAAAGAGCGCGATTCCCCACGCTCACATCGAATGACTCGATCTGCCGTCCGTGCACTGATTCTCGCCCTGCTCCTGACGTCGGTCGTCATTCCGGCGCTTCCGCGCCTCAGCGACTGGCTGCGACTGGCGTGGAAGGTGCGCGCCATGCCGATGCAGGCGCGGCGCGAAGCCGTGATCGGCGATCTCTATCGCGGAGTCGAACAATTGCGCCTCCAGACTCCGCCCGGGGAACGGCTGGCGCTCATTCGGCTGGCCACCGCGGACTCGCTCTTCGTCAACTACTACCTCTATCCGCAACGCACGCGCACGTACTGGAACCGCTGGGCATACGTGCACAGCGATCCGAAAAAGCGTCCGCGCCGCATCGTGCAGATCGATGGGGGAGTGCCGCGCCTGGTCACATACCCGCAACTGCGCGACGCGGAGCTGCGGCGCACGCGGGTGGTACAGATCGCCGAATTGCCGGCGCAGACGCGAACTGCGTTCGCGATTCCGATCGTGACGTCGATCGACGGTCCGCCAGCCGACTCCTACACCATCGAGGGCGGGTTGGCGTCGGAGGATGTCGCGCATGTCACGCTGATCTTGCAGCCCGGCCAAATAGTCAAGAAGTTAACTATTAACAGAAGGGTCACGTTTTACGACCTCGTCTACCAATGTTTCGATACCATCGAGTTCGCCGCCTGGGTCCAGGTCACCAGCGACCGTCCGATTCACGCCGCCTTCTGGCTCGTCAACCGGCGGGCAAAGACCGCTGCGCCGCTGCGCCTCATCGATGGTCCGATCGCGAAGCCGGCCCCGTTTCCGGTCGACCTCAAGTCGACTCTGTGGCTGCTCAACCTCGGCGATGATTTCACGGTTGCGCATTCCGGATCGCACGACGCTCTCGTTCCGCCGCGGACATTGCTGGGGGTGAATCCGACCGGCGTCGTCACCGGCCGCGTCTACGCCTTTGTCTCGACGAAGCTGCCGAATGGTGACACGCGATTCGTGTGGGCCGAGGATGTGAAGTGACGGGAGCGGTGATTGCGGCGGTGCTCTTTCCGATCGTCGGATGCATCGCCGGACGTCGTTCGCTCGACGAAGCGTTCCTGTTCGGACTTGGAATTATCGGGGCGGCGATGTTCGTGCTCGGCCTTTTGCACGTGCCGTTCGTAATCACGATCGGGTTGCTGGTGGTTGCTGGGTTGCTCGGTTGCTGGAGGAACTGGACACCGAGCAACCCGGCAACGCAGCAACCCAGCAACCTTGCGAAGATCGCGATGGTCGTACCGCTGATCGCAATCGCCGTTCCGGCGGCGATCGTTCCGCTGAACGATTTCGACGGCCGCGGTTTCTGGCTGCTCAAGGCGAAAGCGCTGGCGAACGAGCGAACGATCAACGGACCGTTCTTTCACAACGAGGTGATGGAGGATCCGCGCAATCAATATCCGCTGCTGCTACCGCTCGACGCGGCGGCGGTGATGATGCTTGCCGGAGACGACGACGATGAGCAGGTCCGCTTCATTTACGTCCTCACCTTCGCGGCGCTCGTGTTTTTCGTCGCGCGGCGCATCGATCCCTGGTGCGGGGCGATCCTGGCGTGGACGCCGCAATTTCTCGTCAGCAACGAAGGAGGCGTGCTGACCGCGTACGCCGACATCGCGTTCGCCGCGTTTGTGGCGTGCGCGTTTGTCGAGCTGATCGAGAAGCGATCGCCGCTGAATTTCGGATTGTGGCTGTCGTTTCTGATCCTCACCAAAAACGAAGGCTTACCGATTGCGATTGCTCTTGCATTGATCGGGTTGAGGCGGCCGAGGGCGGCCGCCGCTCCACTTTTGGCCGCGATCGCGCTCTTCGTTTGGCAAGCCGGCATCCCCAAAACCGACGAAGAAGATTTTCTGCGGCTTCTGCCGACGCTGCCGTCGCGATTGGGCCGGCTTTTCCCCGCGGTCATCGAATCGGGGAAACATTTCTTCGCGATTCCTTCGTGGGGCCTTCTGTGGATGGCAACGTTGATCGCGCTGGTCGTGTTGGCGCTGCGGAAAGAATGGCGCGCGCCGGCGGTCCTCCTGGCCATGACCGCTGTTTACCTCGCGGCCTACACCGTCACGAATTGGGCGCCGCTCCAGCTCATCAACGCTTCCGCCGACCGGCTGCTGATGCACATGATCGGACCGGCGCTGTTCGCGATCGCCCGCTCTATCGATGTGTTCGCGCAAAATCGATATGTCCCGCTGCCACATCCACTCCGATCAGCTTGACGCGAAGACGATCGCCGATGTCGAGTCCTTCCGATCCGTGCACGACCTTGCCCTCCACGGGCGGCTGAAAAATGCGGACCCATGTTCCCTTGTCCGACGCGCCCGTGACGATGGCGTCGAACCGCTCGCCGATGCGGGATGACAGCAGCATGGCGGCCGCCGACTTCCGCACCTGACGCTCGACTTTGTTGGCGGCGTCTTCGGCGTCGGTGCAGTGTCGCGCCAGCTGCTCCAGCTCATCCTCGCTGTACGGCTGTTTTGCTCCCGACAGGGCGGCCTTGAGCAGACGATGGGTGATGAGATCGGGGAAGCGCCTGTTAGGCGCGGTCGAGTGCGTGTAGTCCTTCACCGCCAGACCGAAATGTCCGATCGGCGTCTCGCCCGGGCGCTCCACGACGTACTCGCCCGGACCCATCGCTTTCACGATCGAGAGAGAGAGATCGGGAAATCTGACCGGATCGGCTTTCTTGCGCCGCAGCAGAAATGCTTCCAGCGCCTTTGCGTCGGGATCGGGCGGGAGGCGGTCGCCGAGGTTGGAGGCGATCGCTTCGATGCGGTCCCAGCGTTCGGGCGAGCGCACCACGCGGCGGATGCTCAGGAGTTTCTTCGAGGCCAGAAAGCGCGCCGTCACGCCGTTGGCGGCGATCATGAAGTCTTCAATCAGATTCTTGGCGTTGTTGCGCGCTTCCGCGCGGAGGTCGACCACCTGGTCGTCTTTGATGATCGCCCGCGCCTCGATGGTCTCCAGATCGAGCGCGCCGTGCTCATGGCGGAGCTCGCGCATTTTGTCGGCAGTGCGATCCTGCAGCTTCAAGTTTTCGGCGAGACCCTTGAGGGCTGTGACTTTGTCGGGAGGTCCCGACTCCCCCTGCAGCCACATGCCGACCGCGTTGTAAGCCAGCTTGGCCTTGTTGTGGACCCGGCCGCGATAGACGTCGCCCGATTTGACGTTTCCATCTGCGGTGACGACGATATCGACGATCATCGCGACGCGCTCCTCCCCTTCGTTCAAGGAAGTGAGGTCGGTCGAAAGCTTTTCGGGCAGCATCGGGAAAATTTTTGCGGCGGTGTAAACCGAAGTGGTGTTCTTGCGGGCGTGATCGTCGATGGGCGTGCCGCGATTGACGAGCGCATCGACGTCGGCAACCGCCACGCACACTCGGGTGGTGCCGTTGCCGAGGTCGTCGGCCACGGTGAGCTGATCGAGGTCGCGCGAATCGTCGTTGTCGATCGAGCACCACAGGAGCTTGCGAAGATCGCGAAGCGGTGGCTGGCCGTCGTTGGCGGCCGCCTTGATGGTCGCCAGCTGCGACTCGGCAGCTTTTGAAAAGTCGGGTTCGAGACCGCGATCGATCATGGCCTGATGCGCGATCGATGCGAGAAGCTCCGCATGTTTCTGCATTCGCGAAAGGTATCATCGTTCGCTCGATGCACATCGCGCCGGCCGGAGACCGCGCCGTTCTCGTGACGCTGCCGGGCGCGTCCGCTGCGCGCGTGCGCTCGGCGGCCGATGGCGTTCGGACAGTCGCAGGCGTCGTTGCGGCCATCGTTGGCCACGAATCGGTTTATGTGATCGGAACCAGCGATGTCGATGCCGTTCGCCGCGCGATCGACTCCGCGCCGGTTTCGCAAACCGCAGTCACCAGGCATCATGAGATCGAAGTCTCGTTTCACGACGCGCACGCACTCGATCTCAACGAGTTTCTCAGCCACGTCGGCGTCTCGCGCGACGAGTTTCTGCGGCGCGTCCCCGGCATCCGCCTGGTCGTCCGCTACCTCGGGTTTCGCGCCGGATTCGCGTATCTGGAGGGCTGGCCGGGCGAATGGTCGATGCCGCGGCGATCGACCTCGCGCAATGTCGTGCCGGGGGGCAGCTTCGCAATCGCGGCTTCGATGGCGGGCTTCTATCCCGTCGACTTGCCCGGCGGCTGGAACATCCTCGGCCGCACCGCCGCACCGCTGTGGGAAAATCCCTTCGCGCCCGGCGATGAGATCTCGATCGTTGTCAGTGGAGCGCCGCTGACCTCAGCGGCGCGCGCCGCCGCGGTCGGCGGCGCCCCACACGGTGACCCGGTTGCGGACATCATCACGCCCGGCCAGTTGACGACAATCGTCGCGGCGCCCGATTGGAAGCGCGTCGAATACGGTGAGCCGCCAGGCGGACCGTTCGATGACGAAGCGGCCTCGATTGCGAATGCTGCCGTCGGAAATCCAGCCGGCGCGCCGCTTCTGGAATGCGTGCTGGTCGGACCGAAATTGCGCATGCGAAAAAAACTTCGCGTCGCGTTCTGTGACGCCGATCTGAACGTCCGCAAGTTCGAATCGGACGACATCGACGTCGGACGCCTTCGCGGCATGCGCGGCTACTTGGCGATCGAAGGGGGCGTTGAAGGCGAGGTACGGAAGGGAGGAGTGCTCTGTGGGGCGCCGCCGACCACGGCGGCCGCCGGCGAGGTCGCCGGCGCTCCACGGGTTAATCCAAAAGAAATTCGCATCCTCCCCGGCCCCCACGATGCGCCGCCGCTGCCGGAAGATTGGGAGGTGACGCCGCACATGAATCGGGTCGGCATCCGACTGCGTCCGCTGGCGCCGATGGCCGTGAAATTGCCGACCGAGCTGCCGTCGTGCGGCGCGCAATTTGGAACGCTGCAGTGGCACGCCGACGGCAGCGTGGTCGCGTTAGGCCCGGATCATCCGGTCACAGGAGGCTATCTGCAGCCCGCGACTGTGATCTCGACCGAGCGCTGGAAGCTGGCGCAGCTCGCGCCCGGCGATCGCATCAAGTTAATCGCCGTATGAGTATCCCTGACGGGCGCGTACGCGGAACTCCGGATTCTTCACCGCCACGTTGACCTTTTGATATCCGGCGCCGTTCTTCGGTTTCGTGTAATAGCCGATGAGGTAATAGCCGGTCGACAACTTGTCGACCTGTCTCAGTGCCGGAGAGAAGCTGGTGTTGAAGCGAAAGTACTGGCCGTTGGTATCCGATGCGATCCGCTCCAGCGCCTGATGCACGTATGGGGGCTGATTCGGATCTTCGAGCAGGCTGACAGGATAAACCGCAACGTCGGAGCGATTGAGCGCACGGACCATGGGCTCGTAATAGCGGCTGGTGGTCACGATCATGCCGCCGCGGATTTCCTCGCCCGGCTCGTGGATGCCCAGCGAGAAGAGGACGATTTCCTTGCGCGCGCGAATGCCGCGAACGCGTTCGCCGAGGAGCTCCAGGGCCTCGTAGACCGTGCCGGTGCTGTCGATCAGAGTGGAGGCGCTGCCGCGCAGGATCGAAGGTGCGTCCGGGACGGTGTCGCTGATGGTGATGCCACGTCCGAACAGCGCCGTCTCATCGACGGCGCGCTCGAGCTGCTCCCTGTTCGATGTGAAATCGCTGTAGACCTTGAGGCGGACATCATGCGCCACCACGGCCGCGACATCGCTCGGCTTCATCTCCTTGCGGATGAACTCCTTCACCGCGCTGCGGGCCAGCGCCAGGCGATTGAAGAACATTCCGGTGTCGGCAGGCTTGTCGAAGAAAAAGATGAAGTAGCGCTGCTCGTGCACGCGTTCGACTTTGAAGGCCGCCTTGCTTTCCGGTGAATTGAGCAGCCGGCGGTTGGTGAAGTAATCGACCGAGTCGATGGCCTGCGGCACACCGTTTTCCTTGATCACGAAATCATTCTTGTCGAGACCGAGGATTTGATTGCCGCGCGCGTCGGTGACGACGGCATCGAGAAGGACTAGATTGACATCGACTTTTTCGCCGTATTGCGGAGGTTGCTGCTGCGCCAAAACTGCGCTCGCAGCGAAGAAGATTGCCAGGGTGATGCGAGTGACCATGGAGGTTCCTTTCTCAGCCCCAAACGCACTCTAAACCCTCGGAAGTCCTCGTGGAAACGGGAGAGCACGCTTTTTGCTGAAACGGCACCAAGATGAAATCGGCCGTTGTTATCGCCGTCGCCCTGCTGGCACTTCCTCTCTTCGCACAACGGCGTGTCGATATCTTCTTAGATGCCGAGGCGGTGAAGCGAACAGGCAGGATCTCGCGGTTCTCTCCGGGGACGACGCGATTCGAGCCGTCGTTCCGGAATGGTGGCGGCGTTGGCGGAGGCGTCAACCTTTTCGTCAGCGACCGCCTCTCATTCGAGGCCAAGGTGGCGGCGCTGGGAACGAAGTCGCGCATTCGCGTCGTCGGCAGTGATTTCATCGCGACTGCTGATCTCGGATGGGCTCAGATTTATCCGATCTCCGCGACCATGCAATGGCATCTTCTGGAACGCCCGGCAGTGCGCCCGTACATCGGCGTCGGAGTGGTGCATACCATACTCAAAAACATCAACAAGCGGATCGGACCGACCGCGACCGGAGTGCGCTACAAGGATCCGACCGGCCTCGTCCTCGACGGCGGCCTCGAATTCAACCTCGGACGGCGCTGGAATCTGCTCGCCGACGTCCGCTACGTGCCGATCGAGACCACCTCGCGTGCGACGTTTTCAGGCGCGGCCTCAAGCGTCGATCTGCACGTGCGGCCGGCCATTGTGTCGTTCGGCCTCGGCTACCGTTTCTGAGGAATGAACGATAGAGTGCCTGGGTTTGACTGAGGCCGCATCTCGGGGCATAGCTCAGCCTGGTTAGAGCGCACGGTTCGGGACCGTGAGGTCGGTGGTTCAAATCCACTTGCCCCGACCAGCCTAAACGCAATTCCTGCAAGAGTTTAGAATCTGGTGAATCGGGCGTGTGGACGATACGTGTGGCTTCGACGCATCTTCGGAGGCAGAGATGCTCACGATCTTTCGTCGACACGTTAGGAGCTGCCCACACCAATCGCGGCGGTACCGCCGCTGCAGCTGTCCGATCCACGTTGAGGGCACGCTCGCCGGCGAGCCAATTCGCAAGGCGCTCGATCTGACCTCCTGGGAAGCAGCCGACAATCTCGTTCACGAATGGAACCGCGCCGGCCGCATCGGCAATGAAGTTCGCCAGAAGACGCCGCGGGAAGCTGTTCTGAAGTTCCTCGCTGACGCGCGAGCACGCAAGCTTCGCGAGGGAACGATCCTTCTCTACGAACAGACGCTGCTCGATCAATTTGTCGCTTGGTGCGAAAAGCAGAACATCGCGGTCGTCGCACACCTCGACGTGGAACGCCTGCGCGAGTATCGAGAGACATGGAGCTGCGCGGCGGTTACGGCGGCGCGCCGCATCGATCGTCTGCGAACATTCTTCAGTTTCTGCGTCGATTCCGGTTGGATCATCAGAAATCCGGCGAAGCCGCTGAAGGCACCTCCTGCGCGGCCGAAACCGAGAATGCCATTCACCGCTGAAGAAGTCGACGCTATGCTTCGCGCGTGTGATCGGTTCATCACACACGGAACCTACGGGAAAGAGAACCGCGCGCGAGTGAAGGCATTCATCTACATTCTCCGCTACACAGGCCTTCGAATTTCCGACGCTGCACGCCTCGACACCACCCGCGTTCGCGACGGACGCGTCTTTCTGCGAACTGAGAAGACAGGAGTTTCGGTCTGGGTGCCGATCCCGCAGTTCGTCACGACCGCGCTCGAGCAAGTACCGCGGACGAGTCCTTACTACTTTCAAACGGGCTGCGCGACGTCCAAGACCGTGCGTGGCGGCTGGGATCGCACACTTCGCACAATCTTCAAATTGGCCGGCGTGAACCGTGGATCAGCGCACGTTTTTCGGCACACGCTCGCGACGGACCTGCTCTCACGGGGGGTACCGGTTGACACCGTCGCCGCAGTTCTGGGCAACTCGCCTGCGATGGTTCTGAAACACTATGCTCCATGGGTGCTCTCGCGGTAGGCCGCGTTGGAACGAGCAGTGAGAAAGCTCTGGCAAGACGCGGGCGACAAGCCTTGAGGGAACAACCAGAGCGTGTTTGCGTCTACTCTTATCCGGATGGCAGGGAGAGAAATTGATTGCGCGTCACCGAACGTTCGGTGCGTATTCCCGTAACAAATATCTGACCGCCGCTGGCGGGAATGCCTTAACAGGAATTGTCACGGTTGAGGCTTCACTGCCAGTAATAATTCGAACGCGGCGCCACAGCGCTAGGTCTTCCTTACCAATCCACCCCTGCAATACTCGAATTTCCCGTATTGTCGAACGTGGAATGACGAGCGAACCTCTAAACAGCGACCGATAGCGAATCGTGTCGTCGTCGATTGCGAGCTCGAGGTTCCAATCCACAGCAAACGTGAAAAGAGACGACGCGCAAGCTACCGCGAGGAATTCCCACTGACGCGACGTCTGACCCACATATGCGGCCGACGCCACGAAGAGCAGAGCACCAACGGCAAATAGTAGCCATAAGCCGGTAGATGCATGATAAATTTGTACTGGGTGCATTGACTTTAATCAGTGAACTCGCGGTGGCGTCAAGTAGTGTCGCCAAATTGAGTCGAGAGCGCTTTCTATGACGGTACCACGCAGATTGTAAACTGTATAGCCACTGAACATCTTTAGCGCGGTGCGGCCAGAGACGCGCGTTATAGTGCCGCGTTCCAGCTTCGTGACCATCTGATTGTACGTCGCGAAAAAGCTGTTACGCCCTGCGCTCACGCCCGCAATGCGCATTGGGCTTGCGAATTCTGTAGCGCCGCCTATGACCGTTTCGAACCCAAAATCAACCCAGCTTATGCTCTGTTGACGGCCTGCGTGAATGTCAGCCGCCTGGCGAATAGCACTTGATACCGCTCCTCCAACAAATCCACCTCCCGGGCCTAAGTATTCTGTCGACCAAACGCCAACGCCGGCACCGAGCCCGGAAGCCACATAGTCACTTAAGCTGCTCCGTCGCCCCGTGATTAAGTCGCTGATGCCTTGGCCAAGCACCCCGCCAGCTGCGCCGATTCCAAAAAGTAACGCGTCATCGAGAACAGCATATTCGCCCGTCGGATCAATCTTATTGACGGGATTGTCGGCGGCGTATGCGTACCGGTTGTAGGCCTGAGTATCAGTTGAAACTGAGGGGAAAATGTCCGGAGACAGGAATCGACCAGTGACTGAATCGTAGTATCGCGACCGTAGATATAGGAGTGATTGGTGACTTGTCCGCGTGTCTGCCTCTTCGCCGGTGAATTCACGCCGCGGCCAATTGCCCGCCACTCCCGTGAGCCATCCGAAAATGTCGTAAGTCGCACTGGTCTCCCATTGGCCGGACGCGTCTGTTCCGAGGGTCACACTTCCGAGGCCGTCGGTATGAACATAGTGTGGTGTTCCAGATTCGACGGTATACAGTAACTCCAGACCGTACACATACTCGGTAGTCGCACCATTCGTCGTCTCGAGTAGAACGCGAGACAGGGACGGCCTGGAGTCAACCACGAAGGAAGTAACCGAGCCGTTAACGGTCTGCCGGACTCGCCGACCCTCGCCATCGTAAACCCACGACTCCGACAAGCCTGAGTCAGAAAGTGCCTGAAGCCGATGCTGAGGGTTCCAAGACAAGCTTCGCGATCCGGACGCTATCAAAGCGCCGTCGGCGTCATACGCACATGAGCCCCTAGCATCATTGACCGCTTGGTTCGCGGCGTCATAATAGTAATAAACTGTGGTACCGGGGACACCGTTTGTATAGGGTGTCAGTGCAGTTCGGTTTCCCGCCGAATCGTAGCCATAGAGAACGGATTGACTGCCTGGGTAGCTCACCCAATAGAGACGGTTCAGTTCATCGTACCCGTACGATTCATATTGCCCTAGCTGATCTCGTTTCCAGATCCGATTGCCTACTCTATTAACGGAGTAATCCGCAGACGCCAGAACGGTGCTCCCTTTCGCATAGGCGATCGTGACGAGGCGTGTGGCATCGTCATAGGTGCGCGTCGCGGTAACGCCATTCGGATAGACGCACCCCATCACACGGCCAGCCTTGTCGTAGGAATAACTGGTGGTTCGACCGCTCCAATCGGTTACCGTCTTTAGGCGATTGGCATCATCATAAGTGTACGATACCGGCTTCTGGGCCTCGGCGCGAATCCAGCTCAAATTTCCTGCCGCGTCGTAGCCATAGGCCGTGTCCGGATTTCCCTTGTTGACGTTGATTATCCGATTTAACTGGTCGTACGCCCAGGTGGTAGTGCTGGTCCAGTCAGTCATGCTGGTTGTGTTGCCAACACCGTCGTAGGTATAAGTAACGGTAGAATTGTCGGAGAACTTCACTTGGCTTAATTGGTTGAAGGCGTCGTAATAGCGATAGGTCGAAACGCCGGCAGCATCGATCACACGTGAAAGCCGGTTAGTGCCGACGTATTCGTATCGCCATGTCCGATTAAGGCCATCCGTCTCGGTGACTTTTCGATCGAGGTCGTCGTAGGAAAAGGTCGTTGCATGATAATTTGGGTCAATCACCTTGATCAGATTGCCGATAGTATCGTCATATTGCAACTCGACGACGCCGTTCCGTGCATCTACCGTACGCCACAACAGATTATGGGAGTTGTACGTGTAAGTCGTCGTGTGACTCTCCGCGTCGGTCATGCTCGTTTTGCGACCGTACATGTCGTACGTGTAGCTTGTGCGATTTCCGAGTGGATCCGTCACATCGAGGACCTGGTCGCGGCCGTTGTAAGTGTAAACTGTTCGATGATTCAGGGGATCCGTCTCTGCCGTTTTGCGGCCTGCGACGTCATACTCGAAGCGCGTGGTCTCCGTGGCGGCATTGGTAATGGTCAGCGGGTAGCCGTAACTGTCATACTCAAATGACGTTCGATGGCCCAGCGCATCCGTGTCAGCCATCTTGAGCCCGGTTGAGAAGTATTCATGCTGCGTAATCTCGCCCAGCACATCAGTTTCCCGAAGCAAGTTCATATGTGTGTCGTAGGCGTACTGTGTAATGCGGCCGAGGTTATCTCGCCGGCTAGTGACGTTGTTGAATTGATCGTAGGTATAGGTCGTGGTTCGGCCGCCCGGTTCGGTTAGCTGAGTGAGATTGCCGGTCGACCAGTCATAGGTCGACGTCGTCGTGCCGTCAAGGTTTGTATAGGCAGAGACCAGGTAACCCGTATAGGTCCATTGGTCTTTGACGTTGAACGAGCCGTTAGGTTGCTCGTGCTGGTGAAGCAACACTTTATTGGCCCGATTGTAGTAGTAGACGTGGAGCCGCCCATGTGTGTCGCGAACGGACGTTGCATACTGGACGGGGTCATTGTAAGAGAACGTGATCTGCGCCAATCCGTTGAACTGCTGTGTCGCAACGTTTTGCAAAAAGAGTGGGTCGAAGGTTTGGGAGAGTTGGTTTCCGTCGAAATCGATAAACCCTGTCATCTCCGAAACGCCGTTGGTGCCGTACGAATAGGTCGCAGTGGCAAACGTCGCGCCGAATTGATCTCGCTTCGTGACGGTCTGGATCGCACCGTTCGAATGCCGGGTGTAGCTGATTGAGCGGCCGAGAGGATCGGTAATGCGCGAGATGTACTGCCCGTCATATTCAAAATTGAGCGCTCGCCCGAGCGGTTCCGTCACTCTCAGAACGCGCCCGCTCGAATCCCTTGTTATGGATGTGATATTTCCGTTCGGATCGATCTCGGATACTAGCTTGCCGCCGGAGGAAAAGACGAAGACTGATTGGTCTTTGCGCGTCATGCGGTAGGTGGAGGAGGATGGGTCCCAAATCAGGTTCTCGTAGATGCCTTCCTCAGACGAGAAGGTATTGTCTGGATTCTGCTTGAAATAGATTTGCGCGCCGTCGTCACGGTTCCAGACCACGCCATAATCGAGCGGATTGATAGCGAGAAACGCGCCGTAATTCCACGTCCATGCGTTGCCAAAGTCATTCACAATCGGACCGGAGTTCTTGTTGTTGTAAGTACGGACAATTTCCAGCGGGAACCCGATTGTAGGGATTGAAATGTCTCTTTCCACTAGATGGAAGTTCCCGGTCGCCACGTCTGTACCGACGCCTGCCTTGAGCGTCCAAGGGTGCTCGCCGACCTTAAATGAGAATTCCCACGGTTGACCAAGCCACGGATCGAACTGTACGTAACTGCTAACCTGACTTCCGCCGCCGGTTGTGGTGCTTGACTGTCCGGCAACGTTCGGTCCCGTTGTTGAGCCCCACCAGTTGTAAAGGGCATCAACTGTCGCGCAACACGCAGCCTGCACGCCGAGCGCATTGCCGTCGGTCGTACGGTTGTTTGTTACCGAGTTATAACGAAGGACGAGTGGCGAGGATCCGTCAAGGGTAATCGGCGGTCCACCGTGATTGTCTTCGATCGCGTTGTTTGACACATTCGCGGCGGTGCCATTGGTCGCTTGCACAGCCATGGTTTTGGCGCGACGGATCACAGAGTCGCGGATCGTCGTGCCGGACGGAACGGCTTTGAGATTCAGATTCCGTTCGTTATCAGTGAGAGTCAGTTTCTCGATCGTATACGGACTGCTCGGGGGCGCTTCGAGATAGAGACCGTCGCCGCTCATGTTGGTGGAGGTTAGATTGCGGAGTGTTGGTGCCGACCATCGAATCATCAGTTGAGCACCGTAGCGAACCACCACGTTCGTTACGCTACCGTACGCAGTCTGGCCGTCGCTGCCTATGCCGAGCGTCAACCAGTCCCCGGAAGCGGGCGTTGTGCTATTTCCGTCCTGATTAGTGTCGCCGCCGACCGCATCATCCTTGATCGAAGTGAAGTAGATTGGCTGATTCGTCGTGCCATTCGCTATCAGAGTGCCGCCGCCGGCAACTAGAAGGCTTCTCCCGGCAGCAAACTTGACGACGGTACCGGGCGCAATCGTTAACGACGCAGATGGCATAACTGTGATGTCGTTCTGGACGACGTAAGGCGATCCTGCCGCACTCCAGGTTACGTTGCCGTTAATCGCTCCCCCGACGTCAGTAGGTACGATGCCGCGGGCTGCGTCACGGATCCCCTGGAAGTGCGCGGCGAGAACCACACCGCCGCTCACCGCACCCGGCGTCCACGATGGGACAGATCGTCCGAGCTTCGTCAAAGCCTCCGTGAGTGCAGTGCGCAGTTCTACGACGTGTATCGCACGGATTGTTGTGGGTTGCGGATCGGTCCATGCGAAGGCCGGCAAGCCCGCAGCCTGTTGCCGGATGTTGTCGATTGCGGTCCGAAGTTCGAGGAGGTGAACGAGTCGGATTGGCGTCGTGCCAGGTACGAGCGGATCATCGGTGAAAGGTGCGATGTTATTTGGTCTGACGCGGAGCCGGACGATTCCAGTGCCAGCCGTCGCGGTGATGGAGATGAGGAGAAGAAAACACGGACCGATACGGCGGCACGTGGAAAACATGGGCCACCTCTCTTGTCCGCGAAATATACGCTCTCGGTTGAATGGAGTGGCGGAAAAATGTCAGAGCTCGATCAGGCGCTCGCGTCGAAAGTCGGCGGGCGGAGGAGACGAGGTCAGGGGTGGATGTCAGGTGACATTGGGGACATTGGCGGGCCTAAAAGCAGAAACCCGCCGGGTGGCGGGTTTCTGGTCCGTGTCTCTATGTTTGGTTCTACACCGCGGCTTCCATGACCTGGACAACTTCAGGCTCCAGGATATCCTGAAGACGAGTCCACACTTCTGGCTTCCAGTCGGAAGCTGAGGAAATCAAGGCCTCGACTGGAAAAGTTCGATCCGTGTCCCAATGAGGTCCACCAGAAAATTAGAAACTTAGGATTTAGGCGATCTCTCAGGCCGCTCACGTTGCCGAAGGGAGGATTGGACGTTGGTACGTCCAGGATTCGAACGTGCGAATCTTCAGCTCCGGAAGCTGAGAGAAAGGATCGACGATCGTTCGTGACGGTGACGAGCTACGTGGGCTCAAACGCAAGATCTCGGTCTTTCCGTGTACGAAATGCGTACGACCGCCGCGGAATTCGGAGAAATGTTGAGTGCCGCAATTACTGCGAGCATGGGCCCCGGGATTTCCTCTTCGCGTACTCAATTTGTACCTTCAACTCGGATTTGTCGTGCTTCGGGAGTTTTTCGAGTATCGTATTTTGTGTAACTTACTGGAAACGCGAGAGGGCGAGAAATACAAATCCACTTGCCCCGACCAGCTTCAAC
This sequence comes from Thermoanaerobaculia bacterium, assembly GCA_035636095.1. Taxonomy (GTDB): domain Bacteria; phylum Acidobacteriota; class Thermoanaerobaculia; order Gp7-AA8; family Gp7-AA8; genus Gp7-AA10. Next base: position 28,717 of record DASPZU010000048.1, on the reverse strand, counting down.
TCTCGCCTTTGCAGAACGATCGTTTCTGCCTTTTTTCCTGCGCGTAGTTGATACGTAGTTTCAGCGCTGGAGGGCGGGCCGTCGAAAAGGCCCGCGAAGGAGCTTCGCCAACTCGCTATCAACCGGAACCCCAACTCGACCGGACGACGTTCGAAAGCGCGTCGTTTTTGTTTGGAATTATGATGGCACGTTGTGGTGAGAATCACCTCAACATCTTGGCGGCGAAAGAAAAACCTCTTGCTCACTTTCAGTTTTTTGTTCGTCGCGCTGACTGCACGTTCTCAGCAGATCATTGGCCCGGCTATCTTCTTACCAACGAACCCGACCGACACAGATACAATTCGCGCAACGTACGTCCTACGTTCAGCTGGTTGCGGGACTAGCTCCTCGACAACGATAACTGGAACAGTCGTTCGAACCACGGTGATGGTTGGAGGCTGTGTGATCGGGCCTCCACCTTTCGATGTAGCTGTGTCCTCGCTCTTCGGACCACTGCCCACCGGAACGCACACTTACGAAATCTATGAAGTGTACGAAGGCGGCCCGCCTCAGTTCGTTTCCACGCAGCCGCTCGTCGTCAGCGCATCGATCCCAGCTCTGCCTCCTAGTGCGTTAATCGCACTCGCTTTCGTGCTGGCGGGCGTCGCGATTTTCGGCCTTCGCCACGTAGCTAATACGTAGTTAGGAACTGTGAAACTGGAGCTTTTCGAGTTTTAGCGGTATTTTGTTTTCAGTAACTTACTGAGCCACCAAAGGGCGTAGAAATACAAATCCACTTGCCCCGACCAGCCTAAACGCGATGGTGTATGCTCTCGCCGATGGATTTCGCTCTTGCCCGCATTTGTATCTGTATTTGCGCCGGAACCGGCGCGGGTAGGAGACTGCCGATCGTTTAGTTTTTCGCTCAGCTATCGAATCTGATTTCTCGACCCGCAACGGTTCTTCCGAGGCGGGTCGTTTTTTTCTTAGGGGACTCGTTGATCACAGCCACTTCACTTCCTTCACCTCCCTCCATTCTTGGATTGATCGGAAACACTCCGCTGATCCGGCTCGCCGGAGCTGTCGAGCTTTACGGCAAGGCCGAGTGGGCGAACCCGAGCGGCTCTGTCAAGGATCGGGCGGCTGCCCGCATCATCGATGAAGGAGAGCGGAGCGGCCAGCTCCGTCATGGGAAGACGATCCTCGATGCCACTTCCGGGAACACCGGGATCGCGTATGCCATGATCGGCGCAACCCGCGGCTACCGGGTGCGACTCTGCATTCCCGCCAACGCCAGCGCCGAACGGAAGAAATTGCTGCAAGTCTACGGCGCGGAGTTGGTGTTCACCGATCCTATGGAGGGGGCGGATGGGGCGGTCGCCGAGGCGCGCCGTATTCTGGCCGCCGACCCTTCCCGTTACTTCTACGCGGACCAGTACAACAATCCGGCGAATTGGCGCGCGCACTATGACACCACCGGACCCGAGATCGTCGCTCAGACCGAAGGACGCGTCACGCATTTTGTGGCTGGAATCGGAACCAGCGGCACGCTCGTCGGAACGGGGCGGCGTCTGCGCGAACACGATCGCCGCGTGCGGCTGATTGCGGTTCAACCCGACTCGCCGTTGCACGGCGTGGAAGGACTGAAGCATCTCGCTTCCGCCTCCACTCCCGGAATCTACGATCCGTCGCTGGTCGATGAAGTGATCACGATTTCGACCGAGGAGGCGCAGGCAACGGCGCGACGGATGGCGCGGGAGGACGGCGTGTTGGTGGGAGTCTCCAGCGGCGCAAACGTGGCCGCCGCTCGGCGCGTCGCGTCACGGATCTCGGTGGGAGTGGTGGTCACGATCCTCTGCGACGGTGGGCTCCGATATCTCTCCGAGCGTTTCTGGGACGAATCATGATTCTGCCGAAAGAGATCGCTGAGTCGATTGCCCGCTTCGCGCGAGAGTCTTACCCATACGAATGTTGTGGCGCACTCCTTGGAACGAACGCGTCGGTCACTCAGGTGCTGGCGATCGCGAACAGCAGCGATGAGCCTAAGGAGCGACGCTTCCGAATTCGCCCCCAGGATTTCCAGCACGCCGAGAGGCTCGCGACGCAAGAACAGCTCGAGCTCCTCGGCTTCTATCATTCTCATCCTGACCACCCGGCCCGCCCTTCGGCATACGACCTGGAGCATGCCTGGCCCAATCTGATCTACGTGATCCTCTCCATCGATTCACAACAAACCGGCGAGTTGACCGCCTGGCTGTTGAGTGACGACCGCTCCCGGTTCGAGCCGGTGGAGATTCGAAGAGGTGAACCTGATGGCAACCACAATTTTGATTCCCACACCGCTGCGGCCTTACACGAATAAGAGCGCCAGCGTCGAGGTCGAGGGCCGAACCGTCGGCGAGGCGCTCGAGAATCTGACGCGCGCGCACGATCGTCTGCGAAGCCATCTCTACGGCGAGGACGGCAAGCTGCGGAGCTTCGTCAACGTCTACTTGAACGACTCCGACATCCGCTATCTGCAGAAGGAAGAAACAGTGCTGAAACCGGAGGACACCATCGCGATCGTCCCGTCGGTGGCGGGCGGCTCGGTCGATGTCGCGGCCGAACTTCCCGCGCTGACCAACGAGGAAATCCGCCGCTACAGCCGGCACCTGATCATGCCGGAGGTAGGACTGGAAGGACAGCGGAAGCTGAAGGCGGCTCGCGTCCTCTGCATTGGGGCGGGCGGACTCGGCTCGCCGGCGACCCTCTATCTCGCGGCCGCTGGCGTCGGGACCATCGGTCTGGTCGACTTCGACGTGGTCGACTTCAGCAATCTCCAGCGGCAGATCCTTCACGGCACTGCCGACGTTGGGCGGCCGAAGCTGGAATCGGCGGCGGAAAGACTGGCCGGCATCAATCCCGGCGTGCACATCGAGACATATGAGGCGGCGCTCAACTCCTCGAACGCTCTGGAGATTCTGCAGAACTACGACGTGATCGTCGACGGAACGGACAATTTCCCGACGCGCTATCTCGTCAATGACGCCTGCGTTCTCCTCCGGAAGCCCAACGTGTATGGCAGCATCTTTCGTTTCGAGGGACAGGCGTCCGTTTTCGCGGTGCCCGACGCACCTTGCTATCGCTGCCTGTATGCTGAGCCGCCGCCGCCGGGGCTGGTGCCGAGCTGCGCCGAGGGAGGAGTGCTTGGGGTTCTGCCGGGAATCATCGGCACCATTCAGGCGACCGAAGCGATCAAGCTGATCCTCGGCGCGGGAGAGACGTTGGTGGGAAGACTGTTGCTCTTCGACGCGCTGCGGATGCACTTTCGCGAGCTGAAGCTGCGTCGCGATCCGACCTGCCCGATCTGCGGGGAGCACCCGACCATCCATGAGTTGATCGACTACGAGGAGTTTTGTGGTGTGCCAGCCCACGAAGCCCCGGTCGTGACGGCCGCCGACATGTTAGTGGACGAACTGAAGGAGAAACTCGACCGCGGGGACGAGCTGCTGATCGTCGATGTGCGCGAGCCGCTCGAGTATCAGATCAATCGAATTCCCGGCTCGATCCTCATTCCGCTGGGAGAGCTTCCGGGGCGGGTGCGTGAGCTCGATGCAGCGCGCGAGATCGTCGTGCATTGCAAGAGCGGCAGCCGCAGTGCGCGCGCGGTCGAATTCCTCAAAGGCGCAGGATTCCGCCGCGTCCACAATCTCAAGGGTGGAATTGTGCAGTGGGTCGCACGCATCGACACGAGCCAGCCGACGTACTAGGCACCGCCGCGCCGGGGCCCCGATATTTTCTGCGCTGGACTCATAGCTTTGCGAGCGCCTTATTCATAGCCGCGATAGCTTCCTCGCGACTCCTGGTGCGCGCGATCTTCTGATACTTGGCGCGTGCAGTTTTCGGGAACTTGCGCAGATAGGCAATGTATCGACCTTGGATCTTGCGAGTAGCGACGACTTCCGCGGAGACGGCCCGCCTTGGCCTGTTTTTGCCCCTGGCGCGGCTTTTCACTCTCCCATGGGGTACCGGAACTTCTCCGCCGCCTCGAAGTGCTTTCAGGCGCTTTTCTAACTCGGCAATACGGAGAAACTGCGCGATTTGATGGGCTGCCAGCTTGCCTTCAGCGATCAGAAATTCGACTAAGCGGACTGCATTTGCGGGACTGACTACTCTTCTCTTTCGTCTCGGCATTCGGCGATTTTACCCGACCAATCCCTCACTCCGTCCGCAAGATCGAGTCTCCCGTTCCGTTGTCGGTCGATGAGGTGTAGACCACGACCGCTCCATTCCCGTCGATCACCTGGACGTCCAGCTCCAGTCCGTGCAGGTCGCCTAGGGTGGCCCGGCCCGCGCCGATGATTTCGGCGGCGATTCCGTTCAGTTGAATGAATTGATTCGGAGTGAGGAAGTAATCTTTCGATGCCGAGCCGCTGGCCTGGAGTTTTTGTCCGACCGGATAGTTGAACCGCAGCGTCGCTCGTACGTGCACGGCGTTGCCGGTCGTTTCGAGCAGACCGAAGTTCGTTCGGAATGTGGCAGGCGTGCCGGCGCTCACGGTCGCTGTTGCGGTGTCGTCGATGGGCCCGATCGGCCGCAGAGAGCCCGCCTTCAGCGCCGCGCTCGCCGCCAGCGTCGGAACACCCGTGCCGAACGTTGCCGTCTGACCGGCGACGGTGGTGTAAGTGCGGCTGGTGACCACGAATGTGCCGGTCACTGGTGTGAACAGCAGATATCCGACGCTGCCGTTAGGCGCCCCGAACAGCGTACCGATCACGTCGCTGATGGTCGTGGACTGGCGCGATCCGAGGGTGACCTGACGATCGCTGATGCTGCCGGTCCGCGAAACAAATCGGATTGTTCCGCTGCCCTGCCCGGAACTGGTATTGGCGATGGCGAGATCGGTCCGAAAGAAAGTGTTGTTCGCACCCTGCAGCACACCGGCCACTGGAATGACCATGGCGTCGCCGCCGGAGTATCCAAACTGGCGCGACCAGTCGACCACGCTCCAGTTATCGCCGCTCAGGTTGTCGACCGGCGTGGCGTACGCCAGAAACTTCCCGCTGCTCATGCTGCTGTTGGTGAAGATTGCAGAGATGGTCCCCGGCGGCGCGGCGTTGTTGACCTGCAACAACCCGAAGGGGCCGACCGAGTCCGCCCTCGTCCCCAGCGTTGCCCCGGCTGCGCTGAGGAATTCCGCCTGCACCGTCACGCTCCCGCCGGCGGTCTCCTGGATGAAGAAGTTGGTGTGGGCTCCCGAATCCTGACGAATTCCGGTCAGCACCAGCCGATCGCCTGCGGCCACTGCCCGATCGGAGCGGAATGTGGGAATGGCGGTCCCGTATGTCCCGGCCGGATTGCTGACGTTGAAGATGTTGGTGCTGACCTGCAGCTTGTCCGCACTGGCGGAGCGGATCTGGAGGCTGCCCACCTGACCGTCATTGCCGAAAACATTCTTCACCACGTCCGCGAAGGCCACGCTGGCGTTCCCGACGGCGGGCAGCGATGTCGATTTCTGACTTCCCGCGCCGCCGCCGATGGCTGAGTAGAAGAAGCGAATATCGTTGATCACCGGATTGCCAGGCGGATTGAGCACCGAGACGTCGGAGATGAACGTGCCCACCGAGCCCGTCACGTGACCGGCTCCCGGAATGAAGAGTGCGATCTCGCCTGCCGCCAGAGGGGGCGGCGTAGCTGTGGTCACCGACGGCGGAACGGTATCGACTATGGTCACCGTCGTAACTGACGGAGGAGGGGTGGCGTCGAGAGGCGTGGTCTTCGGGGATGCGCTGTTCAAAAAAAAGAGGGAGAGACTTCCCGCGGCGGAGCCAAAATCGTCGGTGCGCTTGGTGCGATCGACGGTGAATGTGAAGGTTGACGTTGTTCTGGCCGGGATGGTGAGCAGGCCGCTCTGCGGAATCAGCCACGGAACGTCAGCAACCAGAAATCCGGTAAGCGTAGCGTTGCCATTGTTCGTAAAGCTGATCGAACCGGTCGGCGACGTACCGAGTTGTCCCGAGAGGTCGACGCGATTCGCGCTCGGCCTAGCAGTCACGGCGCCGGCCGGTGGTGCCGCCGAAAACACCTTCAGCGGAACCTGCAACTGGGATGGAACGTTCGTCGCGCTGAGGAGAGCGGCGCCATCGAACACTCCGCTTGGCAGCGCGTTCGCGGTGACGGTGACGACCTGACTCGACCCCGCCGTCAGCGTAAACAGCGTCGGATTCTGTGAGAAGAAGCTTCCGCTCTGAAAAACGGTGACGGTGGTGGCTGTCCCTCCGTTGTTGGATACGGTGTAGGTGGTCGTGCCGCCGCCGGTGTTTTGGGTCTGCAGAATCGGCTGGGGGAGCGAGGAGATCACCAGCGAGGGGGCGGTGACGACGGTGACGGTCGCCTGGGCGGTCGACGAAGCGTTGCCGCTCATGGCCGTGAGCGTGTAAGTCGTGGTGGTCGCCGGAGTGACGCTCACCGAGCCGGACGGCGGCTGTGCTCCCACACCGTTGTCGATGATCACCGAAGTCGCGCCGCTGGTTGTCCAGGAGAGCGTGGCCGACTGTCCGGGACGAATCGTCGGAGGAACCGCTCCAAACGAGATTCGAGGCGCAACTGCGGGAGTGGAACCGGCTAGCACCCAGATCGATTGGTCGGTAGGCGATCCGGTAGGAGTGACGTTGTAGGTGTAGGTATCCTGAAACGATCCCGCCGTGGTTGGCGAAAAGACGAAATCCTGCAGCAGCCACTCGCCTGCCTGAAGAGTGATCGGCAGCGAGGCCGCTGTTCCGCCGCAGTCGCCCACGGCCGCCTTTCGCAGATTGATCACTTTGAACGGAGCCGCGACCGGTTTGACGAGCGTGATGGTGCCGGAATAGTTGCAGTTTCCTCCGCCGGTGAGAAAGCAGTTGTAGTAGCAGTCTTGAATCGAAGTTGCGCCGACCGCCGTCAGCGGAAAAACGACGGTGAACGAGCTGTTTGGCGTGATGGCGCGCGCCGACACGCCGCGGTGAAAAACACCGCTTTCGGCCTGTTGCCCCCAAAGCAGCCGGGGAGCGAACAGTGAGGAAATGAAGATGATGGCGACCGCCGCCTGGCGCATCCGATCCTCCTGGAGTTGTGGGGACCGGGGAATGATACCAGCGGATGACCTACAATCCGCGCCCGTGAAGCGCTCAATCGGCCCGCTCATTTTCACTTTCGTCTGCGTTCCGCTCTTCGGCTGGGGCGAGAAAGGCCACTACATCGCCAATGAGGCGGCGACGTTCGGCATGCCCAACGACATGCCGACTTTTTTCTACAAGGCCTATCCCGAGCTGATTTTTCTGGCCTACGATCCCGACCGGTGGCGCGGAGCGGGCGCATCGCTCGATGCCGCCAATCCGCCCGACCACTTCCTCGACTACGAGTACATCGCCGGTCTCGACCTTCCGCCTGACCGGTACAAATTCATCGAGCTTCTCCGGACCTCCGGGACGATGCGGCGCTACGGCATCACGAATTCCACCACCGGGTTTCTGCCGTGGAAGATCGCCGAAATGACGGAGCTGCTGACCGGCGAGTTCCGGCAGTGGCGATTCGCGCCGCCGCGTTCGCGCGAGCGCGACTTCATCGAGCGCGACATCATCCATGTCGCCGGAATCCTCGGTCACTTCGTCGCCGATTCCTCCAATCCGCACCACACCACCTTCAACTACAACGGCTGGATCCTGCCCAATCCGGATCACTACGCCACCGATTGCGATACGCACGGGCGTTTCGAGACAGAATTCGTCTCGCATGCGATCGTGCTCCAGGATGTGACGCCGCGACTGGCGCCGCCGCTGTTGCGGAAGGACTATTTCAAGACCGCGGTGGAATCGATCCAAGAGACGAACGCGCTGGTCGACAAGCTCTATCGCCTCGACCGCGATCACGCCTTCGATCTCTTCCGCCCTGTTTCGGCGGAAGGGAAAGCCTTCGCTGCCGACCGCATCGCCGCCGGCGCGTCGCTGCTTCGGGATTTGTGGTGGTCAGCGTGGCGAAATTCAGGACCGCGTCCACGGCGTGTCGGAGAGCCCGTGGCGCTTGTTCGCCAGCCGGGCGGCGACAAATAGGTAGTCGGCGAGGCGATTGAGATAGGCGAGGGCCGGCGATGGATCCCCCAGGGCGACCACGGTGCGCTCGGCGCGGCGGCAGACCGTCCGCGCAACGTGGAGGTGTGATGCCGCAACCGATCCGCCCGGAAGAATGAAGGTCTTAAGCGGCGTCAGCTCCGCTTCCATGCCATCGATTTCTTTTTCGAGATCATCGATGCGCGATGGACTCACGCTCTTGAAGCGATCGGAATTTGGCGCGGCGAGGTAGGCGCCGATGTCGAAGAGATCGGCCTGCACTTTCTGCAGTTGCAAATCGATCGGAGATGAGGGCCAGCTCGCGCGCGCGACACCGATGAATGCGTTCAGCTCATCGACGGTGCCGTAGGCCTCGATGCGCAGATCGTTTTTCGCAACGCGCGTCCCGCCGAAAAGCGAGGTCTCACCGGAGTCGCCGGTGCGTGTGTAGATCTTCAAGGTTGCTCGGTTGCTGAGTTGCTGGGTTACTCAGCAACCAAGAAACCGAGCAACCCAGCAACCTATTCGGATTCCAACTGCCTAATGCGCTCCTTCACGACGGTCTCGGCGAGATCAGGAATCACTTCCCACGCGATGTTGCGCACGACCTGATCGGAGAGGAGCTGCACCACGCGACGCGCGATCTTATCGATCTGTTCTTCGGTGAGCTCGCCGCTCGTCGACGCCGGCGGCGCCGACGACGATGGTACCGGCACCGGACCCGTCGAAGCTGAAGACGACTTTTCTTCCGCGGCCGGAGGAGGCGTCCACTTCGGCGGCTCCGGTATCGTCGCTTTTTTGTCGAGGTCCTCGAAGGACATCTTCGGGAACGCGCGCGTCTCGCCGGCGGGCTGCTCATCCCACATCGACGGCGCAGGCGAAGGCGACGGCGTCGGTGGCATGGTGTCGACGTCCTCGTCGAACTTTGCGCTCGGCCTGGCATCCCACGACGGTGCTTCCGGCACTGTCGCCGGAGGTTTCTGCAAGTCTTCGAACGACATCTTCGGGAACGCTCGCGTCTCGCCGCCACCGGTCGGCGCAGGCTCATCCCACGGGCTCGATGATGGAGGAGGAGGCGATGGCGGCTTGGCCATGTCCTCGAAGGTCAGCTTCGGAAATGCACGCGTCTCACCCACGCCGGAGGAGGGAGGGGTGGGCGGTAGGTCGTCGAAGGTCATCTTCGGGAACGCGCGCGTTTCGCCGCCGCTCGTCGGCGGTTGGTCGAGCGGGATCTCGGTCGTCGGAGTCGAGGCCGCGCTGCGGCCGGCGAAGACTTCACCCGATGACGGGAACGTGCCGGTTGCGAATTCGCTCGGCTTCGATGCCGGCGGCTCGGGCGCGGCGAATGGCGGCGCTGTCTCAAATGAAGAAGGTGGGGGAGGAGGGGGTGCCACGGCCGGCGTTGTTGCTGTCGGTGCCTGGCTCTTGGCATTCGCGATGAGCTCTTCGACTTTGTGAATGAGGCTTTGGGATTCGAAGGGCTTGGTCACCACCGCGTCGCATCCCGCTTTGTCGGCGCGATCGGGATCGAAAGGCTCGAACGTTCCGGTGAGAAGGATGACGGGGATGCTGCGGTACTCCGGATGCGACTTCACATATTCGCAGACTTCGTAACCGTTTTTCTCCGGCATGATGATGTCGGAAAGGATGATGTCGGGACGCATTTCCGACAGCTTTTGGACGGCTTTGTTGCCGTTATTGACGGCCGTGACCTCGTAATCGCCGTCGGAGAAGGTCAGCTCGACGACCTTCTGAATGGTGATGCTGTCATCCGCGAGTAGGATTCGCTTGGCCATTACTCTGCTCTCCGCTAAGTTTCATGCAACTGTAGCAGAAGGAATGGATTTGAGCGCATATGCCGGGTGATCTTCATCACTTTCTGATCTTCGGGCACCGTGGGAGCCCGCGGCGGTTCCGGGAGAACACGATGGAGTCGTTCGAGGGGGCGTTGGCTGAGGGAGCGGATGGTTTCGAGACCGATTTGCGACTGCTGTCCGACGGCGTCGCGGTCCTGTTTCACGATGACGAAGTCGACGGCCGGCCCGTCGAGACGTTTACCTCCCGCGACATCGCCGCACAACGCGTCCGCGATCTCTCTCGATTTGCCGGTCAGGCAACCATGATCCTGGAGGTCAAACGCGGCAAATGGGTCGACGCGCTGATGCGAGAAATCGGATCGTGGCAGAAGATCGTGGTGGCGTCATTCGATCATTCGCTGATCGCGGAGCTCGCGCGTCGCAAGGTTCATTTCCCTTTGGGTCTGACCGTTTCGGGGGTGATCGTCGATCTGCCCGACTACGCCCAACGCCTCGGCGCGCGATGGTGTTTTCCCGATCATCATTACGTTGACGCCGAGCTTGTCGCGGCGCTGCACGCGGCCGCGATCGACGTCGTGCCATGGACTCCGAATCGCGCCGACGATTGGAAGAGGCTGCGGGAGATCGGGTGCGACGGCATGATCACGGACTATCCTGGCGAGGCGGTGCGGTGGAGAGCGGGATCGGCTTAAGGCCCGTGCGTGCTACACTTTCCCGCCTATCCAGACAGCACCGCGGGGAGGGGCGGACATGAAGACCTGGGAATACAAGATCATCAACGTCCGATCGGAGAACTACTCGATGGATCCCCGTCGCGCGGAAGAGCTCAACCGCCTGGGGGAGGAGGGGTGGGAGTTGGTCAGCATCACCTCCATCAATTTCAAAACCGGCGCGACCGATCACATCGGAATGGTCTTCAAGCGGGAGAAAGCGACGCAGTAAGATCCGCGCGTGGCCCAGCGCCCTTTACTGATCCTCATCGTTCTGGACGGATTCGGATGCCGCAAGGATCGCGAGTGGAACGCGATCGCGCAGGCGTCCAAGCCGCGATTTGATCTCCTGTTTCGTGAGTCGCCCTGGACGACGCTGGAGGCGTCGGGCCAGGCGGTTGGATTGCCGGCGGGACAGATGGGTAACTCCGAAGTTGGACATCTGAACATCGGTGCAGGGCGGATCGTCGATCAGGACATCGTGCGCATCAGCAAGGCCATCGAGCGCGGCGAGCTGCAAAAGAATCGCGTGCTCATCGATGCAGTCAGGAAAAGTCGCGCCATTCATTTGGTGGGACTGCTGTCGGATGGCGGCGTGCATTCTTTGCAGTCGCATCTGCACGGACTGATCGAGGCCGCGCTCGCAAACGGCGCGACCGAGTTCTATGTACACGCCATCCTGGACGGACGCGATACGCCGCCGAAATCCGCCGAGCGCTATCTCAACAATCAAGATCATCTCGCCACCATCATCGGCCGCTACTACACCATGGACCGCGACAAACGCTGGGATCGTGTGCAGCGCGGCTACGACCTGATGACGTTAGGCGTGGGCACCGAGACAAAACATCCCATCGAGACGCTGCGACGCTTCTACGAGCAGGGCGTCACCGATGAGTTCATGGAGCCGATCTCGATCGTCGCCCCCGACGGTTCGCATCACGGCCGCATCGAAGATGGCGATGCGGTCATCTTCTTCAATTTTCGCGCGGACCGGATGCGTCAGATCGTGACCGCCTTCAAGGACGAGAAGTTCGACGGCTTCCTACGCGCTGTGTATCCAAAGACATCACTAATTACAATGAATCAATATCATGAAGATTTTGATCTTCCCGTCCTTTTCCCTCCGCTGGAAGTCAAAAATCACCTGGGCCAGGTTCTGTCGCATGCGGGCCTCAAACAATTGCGCATCGCCGAGACCGAAAAGTACGCCCACGTCACCTTTTTCTTCAATGGCGGATCGGACACCCAATCGCCCGGGGAAGATCGCGTGCTCATTCCGTCGCCGAAGGTCGCGACTTACGACCTCAAACCCGAAATGTCGGTGCCCGAGCTCGCCGACCGGGTGGTGCAGGAGATCGGCAAGCGGAATTACGGCGTGATCATCCTCAACATCGCGAATCCCGACATGGTCGGCCACACCGGGGTCATGAAGGCGGCCGTCAAGGCCGTGCATGCGACTGACGAAGCTGTCGATGAGATCCTGAGCGCGGTCGAGAAAGTCGACGGCATCGCGCTCATCACCGCCGATCACGGCAATTGCGAATTGATGTACGACGAGAAGACGCAGCAGCCGCACACGGCGCACACCACCAATCCCGTTCCATTGATTCTTTTCGATCCGAAGAAGCGATTCGGATCGCTGCGCCGCGGCGGCGCGCTCGAAAATGTCGCGCCGACAATCCTGGCGATTCTAGGAATCGATCAGCCGAAGGAAATGACCGCGGAGTCTTTGCTCGTTCCCAACGCGAGCGTCCCTCGCGCCGCGGCAGCGGGGAGAGGGTGGCCCGAAGGGCCGGGTGAGGGGTGATCGACCAGCTCATCCTCGTACGGCACGGCCAGACCGTAGAGAACGTCACTGGGATCGCGCAGGGTTGGAAGGACGGCACGCTCTCCGATCTCGGAGTGCAGCAGGTCGCAAAACTGGCGGAGCGGATCGCGGCGCTGAAGCCGAATGCGCTCTTCAGCTCGCCCCTCGGACGCGCCGTGGCGACCGCCAGCGCGATCGCCGGCGTGACGGGACTCGAGATCCGCACCCTCGACGACCTCCGCGAAGTCTGCCTGGGCGCCTGGGAGGGGCGCGCATATCTCGACATCCGCCGCGATGACTATGAAAACTATAAGCGCTGGCGGGACGATCCCGATTCTGCGTGTCCCGACGGCGAATCGCACCATGACGTATTGCGCAGAATGCAAAGAGCGTTCGATACAATCGCGTCCGGGGCCAATGGCGAGCCAACCCGCGCGGTGGTCGTGACGCACGGCACGGCGATTCGCGTCGGCGCGACTCTGCTGCTGCGCGCGCCGCTGATGGTTTCACGGCACCTGGCGCAGGACAACGCGGCCATCAACATCTTCGATCGTCGCGGAGACCGTTTCGTGTTGACGATCTGGAACGACACGACGCATTGCCAGTCATGATCCTCGAGCAGATCACCGAACAGCTCACCGAGACTCTGACGACGCGCGTGCTGACGCTGTTCGGCCATGCGCTCGACCGGGTGGTGCTGCAATCGCCGCCGCGACTGGCCATGGGCGATCTGGCCACGCCGCTTTGCCTCGAGCTTGCCAAGGTGCTCAAGCGCAAGCCTCGCGAGGTCGCGGAAACGCTCGCGAAAGAGTTGAAGCTGCCGATGTTCGTGCAGTCGGTGAGCGTGGAGGGAGCAGGCTACCTGAATTTTCATTTCGATCGCGGCGCGTTCACGGTCGCCCACATGCAGAGCGTGATGTCCCCCCCCGCCCGCGCCGGCGAGCGGGTGATCGTCGAGCACACCAACATCAATCCCAACAAGGCTGCGCATATCGGACACCTTCGCAACGCGGTGTTAGGCGACACGCTGGTGCGCTGCCTCGAGTGGCTCGGCGAGCACGTCGAGACGCAGAACTATATCGACGACACCGGCGTTCAGGTCGCGGACGTGGTCGTGGCGTTTGAACACCTCCTCAACGAAGACGAAGCTGCCGTTGCGCATCGAGCCGCAGACCTGAAGTTCGATTACTTCTGCTGGGATTTGTATTCGAGCATGGCCAACTACTACATCGACCATCCCGAAGCGGAGGAATGGCGTCGCGATGCGCTGCAGAAGATCGAGCATGGCGAGGGCAAAACTTCCAGAATTGCCCGCATCGTCGCGCGCGCCATCATGCACCGCCATGTCGCAACGATGCTGCGCCTGGGCATCGAATACGACCTGCTGCCGAAAGAGAGCGACATCATTGCGCTCCATTTCTGGGACCGCGCGTTCGAGCTGCTGAAAAAATCGGGCGCGGTCATCCACGAGCGCGAGGGCAAGCACAAGGGCTGCTGGGTGATGAAGCTCGAGGGCACAGCGGATTTCGAAGGGATGGACGAGCCGGACAAGATCCTGGTGCGCTCGAACGGAACTGTCACGTACACCGGCAAGGACATCGCGTATCAGCTCTGGAAGTTCGGATTGCTCGATCGCACCTTCAACTACCATAAATTCATGTCCTATTCCGATGGCCGCATTCTGTGGGAGACGACGGCAGCCGATGGATCGTCCGATGCGCCGAAGTTTGGGTCGGCGCAGCGCGTCTTCAACGTCATCGATGTTCGGCAGGCGTATCTCCAGCGCGTGGTGCGCGAGGGTCTGCGTCTGTTAGACCATCGACGCCAGGCGGAGAACTCGATCCACTTTTCGTACGAGATGGTTGCGCTCACGCCCGCGACGGCCGAGGCGCTCGGGCTGGAAGTGTCGGATTCGGATCGCAAGCGGCCCTTCCTGGAGATGTCGGGGCGGCGTGGAGTGGGCGTGAAGATCGACGACCTCATCGACGCCATGCAATCGAAGGCCACCGAGGCGGTGCGGGAGGGGAGCAAGCGCGAGGGCTTGTCGGACGCAGAGATCGAGCAGCTCGGACGCGAGATCGCGATCGGCGCGATCCGCTATTTCATGCTGAAGTTCGGACGCAACAAGGTCATCGCCTTCGACTTCAATGAGGCGCTGACCTTCGAGGGCGATTCAGGCCCGTATCTGCAGTATTCGACCGTTCGCGTCGAAAACATTTTTCGCAAAATGAAGGAGCGCTGCGTCGATGCCAGGCTCGATGACGCCTCCCTCAACGCCCTGACGCTCAATGAAGGCCTCACCGATGAGATGTGGGAGCTGGTCAGGCGGAGTGCCGATCTTCCGGCGGCGGTCCAGCGCGCGGTGGAATCGCTCGAGCTATCGGTGATCACGCACGAGCTGTTCGAGCTGTCGCAGAAGTTCAATTCCTTCTATCACAAGTACCCGATCATGAATGAGAAGGACGATGCCGAGCGGCAGCGCCGCGCCGTGTGCGCCGAGGTTTTCCGGCGGACGATGAAATCGGCGCTGGATTTGCTGGCCATTCCGGTTCCGGAGCGGATGTGAGTCATGAATAAGCCGTGGGTCGGATTCCACTTGAAGGAAGCGTCAGGCGAGTTGCAGAAGGTGATTGCGCAGATCGAATCGGGTAAGGAACTCGACAGCGAAGAGTTCGAAATCGCGATCACGTACGCCTATCACCATCTCAATACGGCATGGAATTCGCGGAGCATCACCGACGAGAAAGCGCGCAATCACACCGATTGGGATTTCACCGAATGGCGCCAGTTCCCGACCGATTTGAATCTGCGTTGATGCGCGGCGCGACGAATTCGTCGTCGCCGTTGCGGTAGCTCAGCTTTCCATCCTCAAATCGAACGAATGACCAGTAGAAACGGTCGAAGTACTGATCGTTGGCGATGGGCGTGAGCGGAGCCGAGAAGGTCGGATACACCATCATCAGAAAATTTTCGCGTGGCTCGATCCGCGCCATGACGTTGCGCTGATAAAAGTCCGGACCGAACTGATAGCTGCCGGCGACGCGCGCGAGATCGTCGCGCGATCGAGCCACCGCCTTCGGCACAGGCGGCAATTTTGGCGCTGCTTGCCACAGAATTGCAGAGATGTCCGACGCGATCGGCGTCGCGGAAGCGAGGTAGAGGTTACTGAGGACGATCACGGCGACATCGTCGTCGATGAAGCGCTCGATGTGCGCTTTGAATCCCGGACTGCTGCCGCCGACGTAGACCGAACGATGCCCGTCGCGTTCGCGCCGAAACCAGAACATCCCAACCTGCCGCTCTTTCCTGCCGAATCCGTACGATGCGGCGACCGTCTCGGGCTTGAGAAGATTGCCGTGCTGCAGGGCACGGTGAAATTTGAGGAGATCTCCGGCGGTGGTGTAGAGCGATCCGTTTCCGGTCTTGGACGTCCAATCGAGGTACGGCGCTTTCTCGAATGCGTCGGCGTCTTTGGGCATGTAGCCGGCAGCCAGGCGATCGATGATCGTTCTGTCATCGGCGTGATGGGCGGTACGCGTCATCGCGAGCGGACCGAAAAGATTCGCGTCGAGAAAATCGCCGTAGTTTTTCCCGGAGGCCTTCTCGACGATCAGCGCCAGCAGGTGATAGTTCGAGTTGCTGTAGGCGTACTTCGTTCCCGGCTCCGACCGCGGCGGCAGCTTGGCGAGTTTCTCGACCAGCGATGACGGCGTCTGCGGAAATCGCGACCAGTCGTTGTAATCGGGCTGGCTACTCGCGTCAGCGAGGCCGGAATAGTGCGTCAGCAATTCCTCGACAGCGATGCGACCGCCGTTCGGAAAATCGGGGACGAACTTCGAGACCGGATCGTCGAGCGACAGCTTTCCGCGATCCGCGAGCAGCAGGATCGCCGCGGCGGTGATGGGCTTGGAAACCGATGCGATGTGAAATTTCGTCTCCATCGTGTTCGGAACTTTGAATGCCCGCTCCGCATAGCCGAACGCTTTCTGATACACGATCGTGTCGCCCTTCGAGACCAGGACCACCCCGCTGAACAGCCCGGCGTCGACGTATTCGACGACGCGCGTGTCGATACGTTCGGCGGGCGGCGAAGATGCATTTGCGACGACCGCTGCCGCGCAAACCAGAAGAATCATCGGGGTGCGCATACACGCAGAATGCGTTCTACGAAGCAAGTCGTATTGCACCTCTGCAACCTGAATGGCGTTAACGTCTGCTGCGCCGGAACTGGTCGGGCGTCATCCCGGTGGCGCGCTTGAATGTGCGGTGGAGGTGGCTTTGGTCGGCGAAGCCGACACGACTCGCGATCTCGGCGATCGATGCCTCCCCCCCAACCAGCTCCTCGCGAGCGGCGTCGATTCGGACTCTCCGCACGAACTCGCCGATCGAGCATCCGTACTCGCGCCGAAAGACGCGGGCGAGATGCACGGGATGCACGCCCGCGACGGCGGCGGCCTCGCCCAAGCCGATCGGTTCCGCAAATCGTTCTCGAAGGACTTCCTCGACGCGACGCAACCACGCTGCACCTCCGGCGCGGCGAATTTTGACGTCGCGTCCCGAGAGCGCCAGCAGCTCCAGAAGGAGTGCCTCGGCCGCCAGCCCCGATATCGCATCGGGATATGAAGACTCGCGATACAGACGCCCGGCCATGACCCGTGTCGCCGCGCTGCGGAGGTCGCGCACAGAATCGAGCGGGATGCAGGCGCTCGCCCCGATCGCGACGATCTTTGGAGTCAGCTCGATCAGAAAATGCCGATTGAGGTCGTGGTGGCGCTCGGCGTGCGGCTGGCCGGCCGGATAGAACATCAGGTCGCGGGAACGCCGTTCCACGCGGTGACCGTCGATCTGCTCAGTGTACGTGCCATGCACCACAAAACAGAAATGGGCGTTCTCGTGCGAGTGCAGCGGAAGGTGCTGCCGATCCTCGTACTGCGACTCGCTGAGCTGAAAGGTGGGCGCTGAAAAAGTCGACGCGGTGCGGCCGAAATAAGCGCCGGCCGGAAGCCGAATGGGCTGTTCTTCACCGCTCGGCCGCATGCGCCGATCATACTCTGGCGCTCTGTTACAATGCGGGCAGACGCCGTCCAAGCGTCAGCCGACAAAATGAAGAGTTTCGATTTCCAGAACTTCGCGCTGCGGGCTCTCATCGTGCTGGCCGGCGGAGTTGCCGCCGCGCTGTTCGTCCTGAAAGGCCAGGCTTCCGCGCTGCCGGCTCTGGCCGTGGGAGCGACGCTGGGTGTCTGCGCGATGATGCGCTACGGCCCCAGCGCCGAGTGACGCCCTAAGAGGCTCGCTGCTGCTCGCCGCCTTCCACGCGGCGGACGTTCTCTGCCTGTAAACCTTTGGGTCCCTGCTTGACGTCGAACTCGACCTTCTCGCCTTCGTTCAAGGTCCGGTATCCGGCGGCTTGGATGGCGCTGTGATGGACGAAGACGTCCTCGCCGCTCTCGCGCTTGATGAATCCATAACCCTTATCGTTGTTGAACCACTTCACAGTGCCGACTTCAGGCATTGTCTCCTCCGACCCACGGCTCGGGTGGGTCCCCTGAATCGCTGCAATGTTCGGGCCGTCACCAGATCAAAGCCCGATTCACCCCGATTCGCTTGAATCCAAGAGATTCGTACAGCGCAATGGCTGGGCGGTTGAAGTCATTGACGAACAGCGTGACGCTGCGGCCTTTTCGCGCAAGATGGCCGCACACCTCGCGCATGAGCGCCCTGCTGATCCCACGACGACGATAGCGAGGATCCGTCCACACGCCCATGAGCTGCACGGCCTCCGGCGTGACCGCGGAGAACTCGCATTTGGCGACGATGGCCTTATCGGCGATGCGGATCAGCGAGCGCTTTTTCTCGATCAGCTCACGGATGCGTTCGCGATACCCGGGCGCATCCCGCTCCAGCGGATCGATTCCGACCTCCTCGGTATGCATCGCGGCGCAGGCGGGAACGAGAAGATCGAGGTCGCGTGTGGTGCTGTATCGGACGTCTTTCAGATCAGGAAAATCGAGGCGCCCTGCAATGGCGTAGACCGGTTGACTCATGCGCACCACCGTCGGCGGGTCGAGCTGTGATTGCAGGCGTCTCCACAGCGCGTCGACCAGCGGCGCCGGCGAGATGATCGCTCGTACCGGCAGCATGCGCGTCAACACGCGTTCTGCGACGACGGCGATGGCGGCGTCCGTGATTTCGTGCGGCGCGGCCGGATCGCAGGCCATCACGATGTTCGTGGCGAGCGACGCGACCAGCACCACATCGCGGTTGTAGCGGACTTCGACGGTCTGGGTCGCGGAGACAAATCGCTCCTCGAGGAGTCGCGAGATCAGATAGACGTTGACCAGCGGGTCGCGCCGCAGAAAGGCGAGAGCCGGCCCGGCATCATCATCGGAAAGCGAGCGAATCGACCAGCGACCTTCGGCCGGAAGTGTGACCATGGTCTACAACCGCGAACCGCCCAAGTATGCTAGCTGATCGATTCCCCCTGTGCCAAAAGTGGCCTCGGCAATAGCTAGGACACCCTTCGGATTGCCTGGACCAACACTCGCGCGCGCCTCTTTTGGCGGTACGTCTTGCAGCTAAGTTCGAACTTCGAACTTCATTTGTCCTGGCGCGGCGCCATCCCCATCGACCATGCCGCTTCGTCGACCAGCACGTGCACGTTGGGATGCGTCCACAGTGCCGAGGCTGGGAAATCGCGCCCCTGGGTGCCAGACCGCAGTCGCGTGATGGCATCGCGCTTCTTTGCTCCACTGGCCATCAGGACGATCTGGCGCGAATCGAGAATGGTCGCGATTCCCATCGTGATTGCGTGCGTCGGAACGGGCTGATCGACAAAAAATGCGGCATTCGCTCTGCGCGTCGATTCGCTCAAGTTAACGACGTGCGTGCGTGAGTCGAACGGCGTGCCGGGCTCGTTGAAGGCGATGTGGCCGTTCGATCCGAGCCCCAGAAATGTGATGGCGAGTCCGCCGGCGGACGCGATCGAACGCTCGTATCGCGCGCATTCGACTTTCAGGTCGGGCGCCATGCCGTTCGGGATGTGCGTGTTGGCGGCCTCGATGTCGACGTGCCCAAAGAGATGGCGCTGCATGAACGTGAAATAGCTGCCCGGATGATCGCGAGGGATACCGACGTACTCATCGAGATTGAACACCACGACATCGCGAAAGCATCGATACTCGCGCGAGCAGTCAGCCACGATGCGGGCATACATTCCGAGCGGCGTGTTTCCGGTCGGTAGTCCAAGAGCGACTTTGGGATCGGCGCGGATCGCGTCGAGAAAGATTCGCGCCGCACCTTCGGAGAGAGCGTCGTAGTGTTGGAAGGTTTCCCAGTTCATGGTGAAAGGCAGAAGGCAGAAAGCAGAAGGCAGAAGGAGGGTCCAGTGCACTTCTGTCTGCTGCCTGCTGCCTTCTGCCTTCCCCTCATCGTAGTTCTCTCCCGCGAACAAACACGCGCGACACCTCGAACTTCGAGGTGAGGACGACCAGATCGGCGTCGTAGCCGGCGGCGATGCGACCCTTCCGATCCCCAATTCCCAGAATTCGCGCCGGAACCTCGGTCGCCAGCGGGAGAACGAGCTCGATGGGCAGCCCCGCCAGCTCCACCATGTTCTGCACGGCGCGCTGCATCGTCAGAGTGCTGCCGGCGAGGGTTCCATCGCCGAGGCGTGCGCCGCCGCTCTCGGTCACCGTGAATTCGTGATCGTAGAGTTTGTACTTGCCCTGAGGCATCCCGGCGGCGCGCACGGCGTCGGTGACCAGCGCGATCCGATTCGGCATCGCGAGTGTCGCGATGCGCATCACGGCCGGATGAACATGGATCCCGTCGGCGATCAACTCTGCAGTGGCGGCGGCCGAAACCAGCGCTGCGCCGACCACGCCCGGCTCGCGATGGTGCATGCCCGTCATGGCGTTGAACAGATGCGTGAAATGCGACGCACCCCAGTCGAGCGCTGCCACCGCTTCGCTGTAATCCGCCGAGGTGTGGCCGATCGAGAAGACGATCTGTTTGCGGAAATGCTCGATCAACGCGCGGACGCCTTCGATCTCGGGCGCAACGGTGATGATGAATCGCAGATGCGACGCTTCGTTGATGAGCGCGCCGATTTCCTGGATGTCGGCGGGACGGATCGACTCCACGCTCTGCGCACCGGCTCGCTTGGCGCTGATGTATGGCCCCTCCAGATGGATGGCGCAGATCTCGGCCGACTGCCGCGCTGACCTCGACGCGCGGGTGATGCTCATGACGGCACTGCGGAGATCGCCGCGCGATCCGGAAAGTGTGGTGGCGGCCATGGTGGTCGTACCGTTGCGGGCGTGGAATGACGAAACCCGACCGACGGCTTCGTCTGCGCCATCCATGAAGTCGGCGCCGTCGCCGCCGTGAACGTGAATGTCGATGAGCCCCGGAACGATCAGGTCCGCGATGCGCGTGGCGTCAGCCGGCGCCTGAGCGAATTCGCGGATCTCGCCGATTTGACCATCCTCGATCGTGATGAGCGTGCGCTCGCGGATCGATCCGCCGACGAAGGCCCGCCCCCACAGACGCTGCGTCGTCATACGCTGATCTTACCGAGGACCGTTGGGCGGCCGCCGGTGGCTCCGGGAATGTTGGTGTTGAGGCCGGCGATGGCGTCGTTGGCGATGATGGCGAGCGCGATGGCCTCCTTCGCTTTTCCGTTGATCGACAGATCCTCGTGAGACAGAACCGGACAGGAGTGCAAACGCTCGGCGATCATTTTCATCAGAGTCGGGTTCTGCGATCCGCCGCCGCCGATGATCACCTGATCGATCGGACCGCGCGGCAGGATGAAGTCGCGATAGGCCTGGGCGATGCTCTCGGCGGTCAATGCCGTCGCGGTTGCAATCAGATCTTCGATGGCCACATTGTGCGCTTCCGTCATGACGCGACGCGCGAATTGAATGCCGAACAATTCGCGACCGGTGGTCTTGGGCGGCAGTTTTCGAAAATACGGATCGTCCATCCAAACTTCGAGGAGCCGCGGATCGACATGGCCTTTAGCTGCCAGGGCGCCGTCCTTGTCATATTTCAGCGCGCCGCTGGTCGCGATCTCCGCCAACGCGTCGATGACCATGTTGCCCGGGCCAGTGTCGAAGGCGATGACATCTTCCTGCCGCGCGCCCGGCGGCAGATACGTGACATTGCCGATGCCGCCGATATTCTGCACGCAGCGCCCTAGTTTTTCATCGCGCAACAAGACCCAGTCGGCATAAGCGATCAGCGGCGCGCCGTGACCGCCCGCGGCGACGTCGCGAACGCGGAGATCGCCCACGGTCATGATTCCGGTGCGTTCGGCGATGACCGCGGATTGGCCGATCGCGAACGTCGACCGCGTGCGGATCGGATGTCCGAGCCAGGCGACGTCGCATTGCTCGATCACCGGATGCGGATCGTGCCAGATTGTTTGGCCGGCGCTGGAGACCAGATCGATGTCGGCGGCCGAGTAGCCGTTGTCGGCCAGCAGCCGCTGCACAGCGGCAGCGAAGACTTCGCCCAGGAGGAAATCGAGCTGACAAATCGCATCCACGCGCGCTTCGGCGGGATTGAACAGCCGGAAAATCTTCGTGCGCAACTCGCTTGGGAAAGGGTAGCTGCCGAACGCCAGCAGCTCGACGCGCGAATTCTCACCGTGTCCCGCGATCTGGACCAGGGCGGCATCGATGCCGTCGACCGATGTTCCCGACATCAACCCCACCACCAGCCGCGACTCTTTGACTGCGATGTGCAGCAGCCGCCCGACGCGATTCACGCCTCCAGCACCTCGCGGAGTTTCCGGCCTTCCAGCATTTTCCGCGCTTCATCAATCGCGACACGCTTCCTCGCGATTACCGTCGCGAGCTTCACGTTTCCAGCAGCGTCGCGCAGTGCCTGCACCGCCACCGGCCGTGTGACGTTCGCAGCCAGCTCGACCATGCGCACGGCGCGACTGCGGAGTTTTTCGTTGGTGGCCGGCATGTCGATCATCAGATTCGAATAGACGTGTCCGAGTTTGATCATCACTGCGGTCGAGATGGCGTTGAGGATCAACTTCTGCGCGGTGCCGGCCTTCATTCGCGACGATCCCATGATCACTTCCGGACCGGTCTCGGAGACGATCGCGATGTCGGCGTCCTGTGCCAGGGGCGAGTTCGCGACCGAAGCGATCCCGACGGTCAGCGCTCCGATCATGTTCGCTTTGCGGATCGCCGCGACGGTGTACGGCGTGCTACCGGACGCAGCAATGCCCACCACGGCATCATCGGCAACGACATCGCGTTCGACAGCCGCAATCGCGGCATCTTCATCGTCTTCTGCGCCTTCGACCGCCGCGAAATACGCGCGCTCGCCTCCTGCCATCAGCACGCGAACGAGCGATGCATCGATTCCGAATGTCGGCGGCAGCTCAGCGGCGTCGAGCATGGCGATCCGCCCGCTCGTACCGGCGCCGACGTAGAACATCCGACCGCCGTGCGACATCCGGTTCGCGATCTCCTCGACCGCCTGTGCGATGCGCTCCCCCTCTGCGGCCACTGCCGGCGCAACGAGCGCGTCCTGCTGCTGGATGATGCGGATGATTTCGAGAGTCGAACGCCGGTCGATGTCGAGACTGGCGTCGAGCCGGTCCTGACTCATAGTCTGCACGATATATCATCCACATCCTGAGCCGCGCAGCGGCGAAGGATCCTCCGCGCACTTGCGGGGCGGATCCTTCGCTTCGCTCAGGATTTACACATGCCCACCCTGATGCAGAAGATCCGCCTGGCCATTCGCGGATGGAGCCGCCGCCGCGAGGAGAAGGAGCGCGAGTTTCTCGCGAAGAATGCATGGGGTGGAGCGCCGCCAACCCCGGCGGCCGCCTCGCCGGCGAGGTCGCCGGCGCTCCACATCGACATCGATGGCCTCACGGTCGCCTATCTCGATGGTTCGGGTCAGATGGTCCACTACCTCGACATCGAAACCGGAGAGGTGATCGATACGGGCGATGCTTTGACCGGCGGGCGTTACCGGCGAATCCCGTCGCAATCAGAAGCTGCCGATCGACAGGCCTTCATCGAAGCGCAGGAGGATAGCGGCACGCGAGCGAGACTCCGATCCGGCGATTTCCGTGCCGAGATCGCACGCGATCGCGCGGTCGAACGCGCCTGGTACAATTTTCGGAACGATCGCGCCATCGCCGCGATCGAAAAGTGGTTGCGCGAAAACGGCGTGAAATGAAAAAGCCGCGCGTTTCCGCGCGGCTGGTTGTGTGCGGTCGATTCAGTTTTAAGGCAGCGGGAAAGGAACGTAATTCGGCTTCGCGGGCACCGGCACGATCTCGACGACCTGCAGCTCCGGCACTTGCATTTCCTCAGGCTTGGGCGTTCGATCACGTTTGGATTCGTTATCGATCACGCCCTCTTCGATCCATTGTTCACCGTCGTAAATCCACATAGGGCGTCCTTTCTGACTGCGGGCCGGAGTCACCGGCTTACCGTAATGGTTTTCAAAGCCCCTGCCAATGGTGCCAGCGCGCAAGTCGCTCACTTCCAGCAATTTGTACGGATGGATTCGGCAGGACGTTTTAGGAGCGTCCTCGCTGGGACTCAGCGTCGTCCGGCGGAACGGGCACTCTGTTCGCTCTTCAGGTGTTCCGCCAGCTGGCGATAGGCATGGCCGCGGTGGGAGAGGCGATCTTTCTCATCAGGCGTCATTTCAGCAAACGTCTTTGTGGATCCGCGGGGCTGAAACCAGGCGTCCCATCCGAAATGTTGTTCACCGCGTGGCTGCACCAGAACCTCGCCCGCGCATTCGCCGCAGAACACATGCGCCTCGGCTCCGTCCCAATAGCCGACGCAGCACTCCGCTTTGGCAGCCGGATTTGTGAGTGCGTATGCCATCGCCGCTAATCCCTTTCCGCCCGCCGCTTCGAGGAGCCATTTGACGTAAGGCCCGGGGAAGTTGCCGAGCTCGTCGAATCCGAGGGAGACATCCTCGACCACCAGGCGGTTGTAGCCTTTGGAGCGGGCAACTTCGAGTTTGTAGCGCGTGATGTCCTTGACGTCTGCCGCCTGAATCTCGGGCAGCGCGATGGAGGCACGCACGAGCGGCATTCCGAGGATGCGCTCGGCCTCGATCGCCTTGTTGGGATTCGAGGAGACCAGGATCAGCTTGTCGCGGTCGTCCACGCGCGAAAAACGGATTGTATGTGCTAATCCGCGAAGGCGCGAAGGGAGCGTGTTAGGCGCTGCCTGAGTCGCTTGGGAGCGGTGAGGCGTGCCAGACGCTTCTGCAGGAAAATTCTGATGCGACGATGGATGGTCGTGCGCGCCTCACACTCCGGACAAAGCCCGAGGTGCTTGCTGACTTCTACGCATTTGTTCTGACCGAGGGTGCCGTCGAGAAAAAAGTAAGCAACGCGTTTGACTTCGTCGCAGATCATCACGCGTTTGCAACTCGCTTACTCGATATTGAATTCCTCGTTGTCCTCGTCTTCGAGCTCCAGATCGAGGTCTTCGTCGTCGGAGAAGAGAACTTCCTCTTCATTCTCCTCCGGCTCCTGTACCTCGGTCTCTTCTTCGGGCTGCTCCTTCTTCTTGCGGCCCTTCTCCTCGTCCTTGCGCGAGCGCATCTTGGCAGGCTCGGCCTGGCCGCGGATGTAACCGTACTTGCGCGCGTACTCCAGCAGCGTGCGCTCGAGCATCTTGCGTCCGCGGTACAGGCGCGACATCACCGTTCCGACGGGGCAGTCGAGGATTTCGGCGATCTCCTTGTAGGAGAAGCCTTCGATATCGGCGAGCAGCACCACCATCTTGTAGTCGTGGGGCAGCGAATCGAGGGCGCGCTTCACGTCCTCGTCCATCATGTCCTGGAAGATTTCGCTCTCGGGGTCCTTGATCAGGTCGGGCGCGTTCTTCTGAATCACGCGCTCGTACGACTCTTCGATTTCCGAGAAGTCGATCTTGTGAGGCGTGAGCTTCTTCTTCCGATAGTTGTTGATGAACGTGTTCTTCATGATCTTGAAGAGCCACGCCTTGAAGTTCGTGCCTTCCTCGAACTTGTCGTAATACTTGTATGCCTTGAGATAGGTCTCCTGAACGAGGTCCTCCGCATCTTCGGAGTTCCGCGTCATGCGATAAGCAGTGTTGTAGAGGGAGTCCACGTAAGGCATGGCTGCCTTCTCAAAGTCCCATCCCTGCTCGTGCTCGTACGCTTCCGCGCTCTTCATTGGCTCTCCCGGACGATCGAAAAATGCTTAACTTGTGCCGCTTCCTCATTAGATGCAGAACCAAATAAATTAGTTACTGCACCCTCAATTTTTTCGACGCGGCTCTGTTGATCTCTCTGCTGTTCTTGATGTTACGGCCCGCAATGGCAAAGCGTTGAACCCTCTTGCGTCGCCGAATCGCGTGCTGTGCCGGCGTCACTCACTCCGGACACAACGTCCTCAAATGATTGTCTCTACTGGTTTAACTACGGTTTACGGAGGGAAATCGCTGGCAAACCGATTGTGAACAGCTTGTTAACAGCTCAAATTCCCACGGCGATAGTATCACGCCCCAAGCGGCTAATCAATCCCGGTAAATGGCCATCAGAGCCTCGTAGGCGCGGGTGATCTCGATGAAGCGCGCGGCGGCGTCGGACTGGACTTCCGCCGACTGGCTGTAGACCTTGTCGGGATGGTGCTGCGCCGCCAGCCGCCGATAGGCAGCGATGATGGCGTGCCGGTCGGCATGGCCTTCGAGGCCGAGGATTTTCAGCAGGGAGGTGGTGTCGGTCGCGCCGCGAACGAACAGAGGCATCGCGCCACCGCCACGATCCGCTTCGCGCGGTCGAGCGTCCTTGGCATGATCGATGTAGTCGAAGCCGTATTGCTCGCGGAGTTTCGCGAGCGCGTCTGTCTGAAATCCGAGGGAGAAACTGAGATCGAGAAGGGCGGCGTACTGCCGTAACGGAACGGGGCGGGCGGGCGCCGCGATCAGCTTGACCGCTGTTTCGAGAAGCCAGGTCCGTTGCTCTTCCGGCGCAGCGTGCGCGTAGCGCTCACTCCAACTCGCGATGTCGATTCCGGCAGTGACCGGAGCCACGACGCCCACTCGGCGTAATTCACTCAACGCTTCATCCGGCTGCGATCCGCCTGCCAGCAAAAGCTGGAACAGGACGGACGCGCCGATGCGGTTGCGGTCGGGAGCGGATGTTGCGATCGGAATCGGTTCCGCGCTCCGTTCGATCGCCGCAATGCCGACCATGACCGCAAGCGCAATCGCGACGCCGGTCGCGAGCATGAGGATGATCAGAATCATCTCGAGAGAGCTGTCGCCACCGCGTCGATCTTTGAACGCAACTGCGTCTCATTCAGCACCGGCCGCGACGCGTCGATGTCGATTTCCTGGTCGAGGCTGACCCAGGAGCGGCAGCCCTCGTACCGATCGGTCATCGTGATCGTGGCAGGACCCGGAAGCGCGAAAGTACGAACGGCGATCACGTGGATCGCCTGGTCGGGCCGGAATCGATATCGCGTTTCGAGCGTCGCGCGATCGAAAATCACGAACGGCTGAAGACGGAGCAGCGCATCGTGATCGCGGACTTCCCAGGTGCGGACGGCCTCGCACCAGTGGGTGATGGGGACGGTCGCCGCCGGGGGCGGCGGCGCTCCACCCTCGTGAAAGTTGGTGGGGAAGAGGTAGAAGCGCGTTGCCTCCAGGCCGAACTTCGGATCGGCGATGCCCCCCTTGCGGATGAGAATCACCTGGTCGCCGCGGCCTAAAGCTGCGATCGCCGACGCCCACTCTTTGAGCGCGGTGTGATTCGGGAGCTTGTTCATAGGCTGGGCCGGAAAGTGACGGAGTTGAAGGGCCCTTCCCAGATCGTGATGGCGCGAACGAGCGCGTTCTCGCCGGCCACCGCTTCGGAGAGCTCGCGATAGAACCACTGCGCGATGTTCTCCGCGGAAGGATTCATCGAATCGAATGGCGGCACCTCGTTGATGCAACCGTAGTCCAGCTTTTTCGCAAGCGTTTCCAGCTTTTGTTTTGCACTGACGAAATCAACCGCGATGGAATCCGAATCCACGCCACCGGTGACGCCGGCCAGCTCGGCTTCGACCTTGTATGAATGCCCGTGCAGCGGCTCGGAGATGCCGCGGTATTCGCGCAGAAAATGCGCCGCCTCGAAGCGCGCCTCGACGCGAACGCTGAAGTGTCCCGGCACCGCTCCGAACACGCGCTCGATCATGACCTCGCTCATCCCCAGCTCGCGCAGCTCCTGCGGGTTCGATTGCGAGCGCAGCAGCCTCTCGGCGCGCTCATCATCCCAGCAATCGGCCGGATTGCTGGCCTCGGCCAGCATGATCAGCGCCTGCAGAGTTTTGCGCCGGTTGGCATCCACGCGGTGAAGTGTACAATGCGCCCCCGCTCATGCCTCTGCCCAAGAGCATCCTCTGCTCTGCCTGCAACAAGACCTACCCCGAAGGATGGCGGCGCTGCCCGTACTGCGGCCACGACGCCATCGGTCTCAAGCAGCAGGCGATCTCGCAGAAGTTCATGCACCGAAAAGTTCAGGAGTTCGAGCAGAAGGTCGGTCGCGCGCGCAAACCACCGCGTCCCGAGACTCGCGGCCAGGAGCGGAAACAAGGACAGCAGCGTCCGCAGCAGGAAGAGCGGCCAGGACGCGGACGCCGCCGGCGCCGCCGCGGCGCGCGGCCGCACGCCCAGTCGGGGACCGGCGCTCCGCCCCCGCCACCCTCCCGCCCCACACCCGCCCCGAATCCGCCGCGACCTGACGGCGACCGCCCGAAAGGACGGCGGCGATTTCGTAGGAGACGACGGGGCGGGGGCGGGGGTGGTGCGGGTGGTGGGGGAGGAGGAGGTGCGCCGAAGTCGTAGAGAAATTTCAAATTTCAAATTACAAATGAAAAATGAAGAATGCTGCCGAGGAGAATTTTCAATTTTTCATTTGAAATTTGAAATTTCCTACACTTCCGGTACCGGCTCCGTGCGTGGTTCTACGTGCTTGGGACGATTCAGCCGCAGATGCCGCGCCGTGCATTCGGCGAAGCCTTCACAACGCACGCAGTAGCGATCGGAGTGCTCCGGCTTGTAATCGACCGGCGGACAGATGTTCACGCCCTGCACGATCTCGCGCTCGGCAACGGCGATGAGGCGATCGATGTCCGAATCGGATCCGGTCGACAGCGCTTTCTTCACTGCCGCGACCCGCGCGAGATTGCGCGTCGTCATGCTGATGCCCTTTTCCTCGTCCGCACTCGGCGCGTATTCGACCTCGACGCGTTGCACCAGGTAGTAGGCAAAACCGGCGGCGGCCCCGGCCAGAGCGGCGATATTCGCGCGGCTCCCGAAC